>JBAQFA010000072.1:0-7368 GCA_049287025.1 Candidatus Magasanikiibacteriota bacterium | reverse complement strand
TGTCAAAACTTTGCACAGATTTGTGCAAAGTTTTATGAAACTGGTTCGGAAAGACTACCTCCAGAGTTGGCTGTTTACTGAGTGGCTGGTTCTCAAAGAATGTCCGAGCCTGGGTGTATGTTGATACAGCACTCTAATTTAAGGGTGCTTTTTATATAAATGCTATCTTTGGGAGTTCTGGACCCAAGGCCCACCCGCCTCGGGCGGGGATTCTCCTACGGGCTACAAGTGGCATTTTTGCCACTTTTTTGTTAGAATACTATCACTATGAACACAGAAGGAGCAAAGCAAACAATTATTCAATTTATCAAAACACAAGCCGGAGACAAACCAGTTGTCTTAGGTTTAAGTGGTGGTATAGACTCTGCCCTAGTTGCCTACCTGGCAGTAGAGGCTCTTGGTGCTGACAAAGTCCATGGTTTGATTATGCCATCTGATACCAATATAGAAGAAGATTTAGAACTTGCCAAACGTGTAACAGAATATCTCAATATTCAATATTCAATATTCAATATTCAACCCATAATTGAATCCTACACTGGCACACTAAACTCGGCATTAAGCAAAACCACAATTGGAAATCTAAAAGCCCGCACCAGAATGACTCTTCTCTACTCCAAAGCCAATGAACTAAATGGTTTAGTCTTGGGTACAGGAAATAAAACCGAAATCGCGATTGGTTATTTTACCAAGTATGGCGATGGTGGGGTGGATATTTTGCCAATTGGTGATTTGTACAAAACAGAAGTTCGCGAATTAGCTAGTTATTTAAATATTCCTCAAGAAATTATTGATCGCCCGCCAACGGCTGGTTTGTGGGAAGGACAAACTGATGAAAACGAAATTGGCATGACTTATGAAAATTTGGATAAAATTTTGAAAGCGATTGAAAACAAAAAAAGTCTAAGTGATTTTAATATTACAGAAGTCGAACGCGTACAAGAATTAATTAAAAAATCTGAACACAAACGAGCTTTGTCTCCTGTATGCAAGATTAGATAGAAACACGGATCTAACGGATTTAACTAATTTTAACAGATCCGTTTTTATCCGTTTAATCTGTTTAATCCGCGTATCCATCTAACAAATTATATGCCAAGAGCCTTATTTATCGGACGCTTCCAACCTTTTCACCAAGGTCATCTTGATGCTATAAAACAAATTTCCTCAGACCTTTCGACTAGCTCAAGGCAAGCAAAAATTATTATTGGCATTGGCAGTTCACAATATAGTGGCACAAAAGATAATCCCTATAGTTTTGCAGAACGCAAAGCCATGATTGAAAAAATTATAAAGAACAAAACTAAATATAAAATCGTGGCTATACCAGATATTCACGACGAGACTAATTGGGTAAAGCATGTAGAAAAAATTGTTGGTAAATTTGACGTGGTTTATACTGGTAACAAAGTTGTCGCTAAATTATTTAGAGCGAAAAAACACCAAGTCAAAAATATTAAAAAAAATATTGATATAAGTGCAACTGAATTGAGACAAGAAACCGAGAGATTATTTGAAAAACTTCATCACACTTGCTATACGTGGGAACAATGTGAAACCATGGCGCCATTAACTTTGGAAATAAATAAATTAAAGAAAAAGCAAAAGGCTGTTATCCTCGCCCACTCTTATCAAACCCCGGACATAATGTATGGCGTGGCTGACTATATTGGTGATTCGTATGGCCTTAGTAAAATCGCACAAAAAATTAAAGCCAAAAAAATTATTTTTTGTTCAGTGTACTTCATGGGCGAGACTGCCAAAATTTTAAATACAAAAAAACAAGTCTTAGTCCCGGCTACATCAGGTTGTTCTCTGGCTGAATCAATTACTGCCAAAGATGTTAGAAAACTAAAACAAAAACATCCTGGCGTGCCAGTGGTTTGTTATATCAATACTTATGCTGATGTAAAAGCTGAATCTGATATTGTCTGCACTTCGGCCAATGCTCTAAAAGTAATAAACTCATTAAAAAATGAAGAAGTGATTTTTATTCCAGACAAATTGATGGGGAAAAATTTGCAAAAATTGACCAAGAAAAAATTGATTCTCTGGGACGGAACCTGTATAGTACACGAGGATTTCAAAGCTGAATGGCTAATAAAACTACGTAAACAATACCCTGATGCCAAAGTCTTGGCTCATACTGAGTGCAATCCCGCTGTGGTTGACCATGCTGACCTGGCTGGCTCTACCACTGATATTGTAAATTATGTAAAAAATACTAAGACAAAAAATTTAATGCTAATTACCGAATGTGGTATTACTGATCGTGTACGCACTGAATTTCCTAACAAAAATATTGTTGGTACTTGCAATCTCTGCCCTTACATGAAAAAAATAAAACTAGAAGATATTTTACAAGCTCTAAAAAAACCGACCAAAAAACAAATTGTAGAGGTTGATAAAGACATTATTAAAAAAGCAAAAAAAGCAGTAGAAAAAATGATGAAAATCACATAACACATAGCACGTAACACATAACACAAAATGATTATTACTTGATACGTGATATGTAATATATGTTACGTGAAAATAATATGACTAAAAAACAAACTATCCAAAAATACTTTAATCAAAAAGAAAAGTTAAAACTTTCAAATCCTACTTATAAAAAACAAGTAAAATTTTTGACTGACTGGTTTCTTGCTGAAGATCTTGGAGACAGAGGCGATATTACTAGTGATCTAATTATCAAACACAACTCCCCTACCACAGCTATTGTGATGGCTAAAGAGAATGGAATTATTGCTGGATTAGAAGAAATAACCTGGATACTCACAAAATACAAAATACACATAACAAAATACAAAAAAGACGGTGATTCAATTAAAAAGGGACAACAAATATTGCAAATTAAAGGAAAAATAAAAGATATTCTAAAGCTAGAGCGCACAATATTAAATATTCTCCAACGCATGTCCGGTATTGCTACACAAACAAACAAAATAGTTAAATTTACTCACAACAAAGTCCTTATCTGTCCTACACGCAAAACTCAATGGGGCTTATTAGACAAAAAAGCTGTCACACTTGGTGGTGGTAGCACACATCGTTTAGGACTTCATGATTGGATATTGATCAAAGATAATCACATTAAATTTATTAATTACTCCTTATTCCTTACTCCTTATTCGTTTTTTGAAATCGAATGTAAAACTGAGCAACAAGTCTGGGAATTTTTAGGATTAAAACCTGGTGCGATAATGCTAGATAATATGAAACCAGAACAAATCAAAAAACTTGTACCACAAATAAAAACTATAAACCCAAATCTTATTCTTGAAGCTTCTGGTGGTATAAATGAAACAAATATTTCTAAGTATGCCAAAACTGGTGTAGATATTATTTCAATTGGCGCCTTAAC
This sequence comes from Candidatus Magasanikiibacteriota bacterium, assembly GCA_049287025.1. Lineage (GTDB taxonomy): Bacteria > Patescibacteriota > Patescibacteriia > Magasanikbacterales > UBA922 > UBA11710. The sequence continues at coordinate 4,001 of JBAQFA010000072.1, read as the reverse complement.
ACATTCTATAAAGTCTTTGGATATTTCACTTGATATTTGTTAGTTCATCCCGAACGAATGTGAGGGATATTTTGAAAAAAGATATATGCAAAAAATCCAACAAACAGTTAGAAAAAAAAGTGTAGTGGTAAAAAAGATTCCTCGTCGTTCCACTCCTCGGAATGAATATTCCTTCCTAGTCATCGGTTCTGGTATTGCAGGCCTTAATTTTGCTTTGCAAGCTGCTAAACATGGCAAAGTCGCGATTGTGACCAAAAAAGAACTGGCTGAGAGTAATACCAATTATGCCCAAGGTGGAATTGCTTCAGTACTTAGCAAAACTGATAATTTTAAAAAACATATTGCGGACACACTCAAAGCTGGCTGTTTTCTAAACGATAAAAAAGCGGTAGAGACAATGATCAAACAAGGACCAAAAGAAATAAAACGTTTACTAAAACTTGGTGTGGGTTTTAGCAAGGCCGAAAATAAACTCTGTCTCACTCGCGAAGGTGGACACTCTGAACGACGCATTGCCCATGTCAATGATACTACTGGTAAAGAAATTGAACGTGCTTTGATCCATCAAGTAAGGCATAACGGAAATATAAAGATCTTCGAATCTCACTTGGCTTTTAAATTATTAACAGAAAATCAAGAATCAGTGATCAGTGATCAAAAAAATAAGACAAAAAAAAGAAGATCACAGATCACAGATCACTGTATTGGTGCACTTGTACTAGACATTGAAAATAATAAAATTAAAACTTTTCAAAGTAAAGCTACTATTTTAGCCACCGGTGGCGCTGGTCAAGTTTACTTGCGTAATTCTAATCCTAAAATTGCTACTGGCGATGGCATTGCCCTGGCTTATGAAATTGGTGCGGAAATTAAAGATCTGGAGTTTATTCAGTTTCACCCCACGGCTCTGGATAAAAAAAATAAACCTGCCTTTTTATTGTCCGAGTCTCTACGTGGTGAAGGGGCACTATTGGTAAATACCAAAAGCCAAAAATTCATGCACAAATATGACAAACTAAAAGAACTTGCTCCCCGCGACATTGTCAGTCGAGCCATTTTTAATGAAGCAAAAAAAGGACAAACATATTTAGACATTAGACACAAAGGTACGGAATATATCAAACAACGCTTCCCTTATATTTATAACGAACTCTGGTGGTATGGGATCAAAATGGATAAAGATTTAATTCCTGTTTCCCCAGCTGCCCATTTTATTTGTGGTGGTGTCCATACTGATCTAAATGGCCAAACTAATATCCCTGGTCTCTTTGCTTTTGGTGAAGTGGCTCACACTGGTGTGCATGGTGCCAATCGCCTAGCCTCAAATTCTTTACTAGAAGCGATGGTTTTTTCATCACGGGCAATAAATTCTACCAAGAATTATGTAAAAAAATATTCTACATTCAATATTCAACATTCTACACATAACACATACCACATAACACATACCAATAATACAACTGTCAAAAAAATAAAACATTCAATTCAAGAACTCATGTGGCAAAACGTCGGCATTGTTCGTAAACCAAAAAAACTTTTAGAAACCATAGAAATATTATCAGGATACTATCAAAAAATTAATCAAATATTTGCAAAAGGTGTGAACAAAGACATTATTGAATTAAAAAATCTCTGTACTGTGGCAATTTTAATTACCAAATCAGCTCTAGAAAGAAAAAAAAGTGTTGGCTGTCACTATATCAAATAAGGCTGGTAAAAATCCAGCTTTTTTGTTAGAATAAGCATACGTACTAATTACAAAACTTACAAATTTTCGAATTTGTATATTGGTAAGTCTCGTAATTAGTACGTAATTTATAAATATGCGTATACTAAGTATTGAAAGTTCTTGTGACGATACCTCTGTTGCTCTAGTCAAAGCTGACCAGAGTGGATTTGAAATTCTAGCCGAACTCACTGCTAGCCAAATTGAGATACACAAAAAATATGGTGGTGTAGTACCAGAAATTGCTGGAAGAATGCATGCAGAGAAAATATTACCACTAGTTGAAGAAGTGCTTGGCGAACAAAAACCCGACGTTATTTGTGTTACCTCTGGACCCGGATTAATTACTGGGCTATTAGTAGGTGTAGAAGCAGCCAAGACATTATCTTATCTTTGGGATATACCACTGATAGGTGTGAATCATATTGAGGGACACATACATTCGCCATTCATTCCGAACGAAACTCGACAAAGTCGAGTTGAGGAGGAATCTTTCGAAGAGAAAAATTTACAAAACACAAAAGATAAATGTAAGGCCTTAACTATTGTCTCCGAAAGATCCCTCGTCGTGCCTCCTCGGGATGAACCTACATATCCTGCACTCGCTCTTATAGCCAGTGGTGGACACACAGAATTAATTTTAATCAAAAAACAAGGTAGTTACAAAAAAATTGGTGCCACCCTAGATGATGCCGCTGGAGAATGTTTTGATAAAGTGGCAAAACTTTTAAATTTTGAATATCCTGGTGGACCAAAAATTTCCAAATTTGCTGAGACTGGAAACACTAAAGCGATTGAATTTCCTCGTCCAATGCTAGATAAGAAAAATTTTGACTTTAGTTTCGCTGGTCTTAAAACTTCTGCCTTGTATTGGCTAAGGGATAATAAACTAAATAAAAAAATTACTCTAAATGATTTCTGCGCCTCTTTTGAACAAGCAATTATTGATGTCTTGGTAGGAAAAACTCTAAAAGCGGTTTTGAAATATAAACCAAAAACTGTTATTCTTGGTGGGGGTGTGGCTGCTAACAAAAAACTTCGAGAAACACTCCAAAATGAAATTAGTCCTTATTCCCTACTTCTAGTTCCTTCTATCAAATACGCTATGGACAACGCTGCCATGATTGCTGTGGCTGGTTATTATAAGGCCAAGGATAAAAAATTTACTAAATGGAACAAAATAAAGGCTGATCCGAATTGGGAAATTTCTTTTTAATCCCGAACCCGCCGTAGTCCTCCATAGCTTTAGCGAAGGAGGACGAAGGTGGGGAGGGATCCCTTTTCAATTCAATAAACAGTATAATAAATAATGCGAAGTTAATCCCACAGAAAAGGGATCTCTCACTTCGTTCGAGATTAACAAAAAAAATATGCTAAAAATCATCGGCGGATCATCACATAAAAACTTTACCAAACAAGTCTGCACTCACTTGGGTATTGAAGAAACCAAAACTCAATCATTCAAATTTAGTAATGATAATCGATTTGTTATTGTTGACGAACCAGTGCGTGGTGATGATGTCTTTGTAATTCAAACGCAAATTAGTCCAACCAATTCTCATATCATGGAGTTACTCATGATAATTAGAACCCTACGTGATGCTTCAGCCGAACGCATCACCGCTGTTCTCCCCTATTTCCCTTATTCTCGCTCTGACAAAAAAGATCAACCAAGAATTTGTATTACCGCCAAATTAATTACTGATTTGTTAGAAACGGCTGGCGCTGACAGAATTTTAACCATGCAACTCCACTCACCCCAAGTCCAAGGTTTTTCTAATATTCCTTTTGATCATATTGTAGCGGCGCCTGATGTGATTAACTATTTAAAAGAAAATTGGAATCTAACTGATTATGTATTAGTAGCTGGAGATGGTGGCGCTGCCAAAATGATTGAGCCCTATGCCGATGCTCTAAACTTACCAATTGCTATGATTGATAAGAGAAGAATCGGGAATGATGAAAAAGTAAAAATTAAATCTGTCCTAGGCGATGTCAAAGGAAAAAAATGTTTAATTATTGATGATGAAACTCTGAGTGGTGGCACTCTAATTGAAGATTCTAAATTTTTACTGGAAACTGCTGGAGCTATTGAAGTAGATGCTTGTTTTGTTCATGCCAACCTGGGTACAGGCGCAGCGGAAAAATTAAACAATTCTCCAATAAAAAAATTCTTAACCACTGACACCATTCCTGTTCTCCACCACGGCTTGCGTGATTTGGAAATTGTATCGGTTACCAAACGCTTTGCTGAATTTATTGAACGGATCAATAA
>JBAQFA010000071.1:0-1814 GCA_049287025.1 Candidatus Magasanikiibacteriota bacterium | reverse complement strand
GTACACAGAAAGCCCCGTCACAGGGTGACGGGGCTTTCTGTAAAAGAAATCTACCTTAGTTTCCTGAACAAAATGTAGTGAGTCCCGCAGTCCCAAGCTCAGTTGCTGTTGGGGTTCTCACAATGACCTTTCCTCCATCACCACCCTGACCTCCATATCCATAGATGTCTGCTGGTGAACCAGCACCACCGGCACCTGTACCAGAACTTAGACTCTGGGCTGTCCCGTTAAGTCCACAACCGTTACCGTCAACACCGGAATCCGTTCCTCTTCCCCCTTTAAGAGAAGCCCCTGTTCCACCCATCCCAACATACCCCTGACAATACCAACCGCCGGCACTACCTTCAAAATTAGCACCACCATGAACACCAGCGCCACCGGCAGGACCTGAAAAGTGAACGTAGTCTCCATGTCCACCGCCACCACCACCGCCAACCTTTATATTGAGAACTTCACCTGGTGTAACTTGGATTGTTTGTGTGACACGCTGACCATTGGCACCATTACCTGGACTACCCGAAGTACAACAACTATCGCCTTCACCAGCGCCACCAGCGCCACCATTCGCCTTTGTCAAAACAGAACCATCTGATGATTTTACAACACCACTATTACCGCCAGTACCTCCTGGGCCAGAACCTTGGCCACTTGAACCACTTCCGTCGCCGCCGCCACCGCCACCGCCTCCCCCTGTCGATTCGAAGGTGAGCGCAGTTATTCCCACGGGAATAGTGTACGTTCCATCTTCCGTAAACGTAACACTGTCCTGATTACAGGACGCACCTCCTCCACCAAGCGCTGCAAGTCTTGCGTCAAGGTAATCCTTCGTCACGAGTGTATTGCCTGGGTCACTGTCAACGGTTGAAGAACTGACTGCCTTACCCGTTATCCCAAGAGAACCAAGCCATAGGCCACCAGTCTTTTCTTGATTTGTCGCGCTTACCGTAACCGGTGCCGAGACATTACCGTTTGGCGCAGATACCGATGGTCCAGTCCATGCGTGGACTGCGGTAATGACAAAGACGAATGATGTAATAGTAATGATGACGCTTCGGAGAGTTGCATTTAGTTTCATATGTTTCTAGTATATCGTGAAGGATTGGTTAGAGGAATTGCATGGAGTGAATTACATGGGAACATCGCCAAGTTGCACCGCATACCAAAATGGTGGAACAGCTTGTTTTAATGAATTCATGGTAAAATCGAGGAATGCAAAAATTGATTGAACACTACTATCTTCCATTGCTCACTGCGGGTGTATTACTCATCGCAATACTCTCTGGCAGTATTTTCTACCAGAACAAGGCTCTCAATTCGCTCGAAGAGGCCAACCGTGTACTCCTCTCAGAACTTGAATCTACCAAGACAATCCTCACACAGAGAGAGGCTGATATCGCCCGGTACGAAGCAAATCTCGAAGAAATACGACAGGCATTCGCGCGCTCAGAGGAAAACGGAAGCGAACTTTTCCGCCTCCTCACTGAAGAAAAAAATAAAAACGATGTCTTTGAAGAACAGATAGAGGACATAACCGGAACTGTCGGACAACTCGACAAGCTTTCTAAAATTGACCCCGAGCTCCTCATGAAATATTCGAAAGTATCTTTCCTTAATGAACACTACGCCCCGGAGAAAGTGACCGAGATTGCATCGATGTTTCGTTTTAAAACAGATGAGCCTGAGTATATTCACTCAAAAATTTCACGTCGGCTCAACAATTTACTTGAAGATGCACAGGAGGATAGCATCTCACTTCTCGTTGTATCGGGGTATCGCTCGTTTGATGAGCAAAAAAGCCTCAAGAGTGCGTATTC
>JBAQFA010000070.1:0-1671 GCA_049287025.1 Candidatus Magasanikiibacteriota bacterium | reverse complement strand
TCACCCCCGAAGAGGATGCCATTATTGATGCCGCGCTTCATGAAGTATATGCACTGAACGACATCACAGGGTCAGGCGACTATCGTGATCTTCCTCCGCCGCTCCTTGCTGACTTTGAGATGGTACTCGCCGGTATGGAAGGGAGTGAGTCTCTCGTACAACGCCTCACCAAATACACGACAGGAACGTGGTCGGGCTTCATGAATGAGCCTACCAATGTAGACATCAATCAAAAATTTGTTGTCTTTTCACTTCGTGATATGGAAGAAGATCTCAAAACAATCGCGATGTACATCGTCACCAATCATATCTGGGGGACTGTCCGTAGAGAGCTCAAGAGACGACTTCTCGTCATTGACGAGGCATGGTGGATGCTTAAATCTGAAGATACCGCCGCCTTTCTCCACAACGTAGCAAAGCGAGGACGTAAGTACTATCTTGGACTTGCCACTATTACTCAGGACGTGGATGACTTCCTTCGCTCACCATACGGTGTGCCCATGATTACGAACTCTTCCATTCAATTTCTTATGAAGCAGTCACCAACGGCCGTCAGCACTCTCCAAAATGTATTCAACCTCACTGACGAGGAAAAATTCATGCTCCTTGAATCAGGAGTAGGGGAGGGAATATTCTTCGTCGGCATGAAGCATGTGGCCATCAAGGTGATTGCCTCATACACAGAAGACCAGATCATTACCTCTGATCCTTCACAACTTCTCCAAATAAAACAAGCAAAGGCGGAGCTGCTCACCAATATCTAAACCATGGAAACAGACACCACAGGAAGTGGGAATCAAATTGATACAAATCGAGGTATTCAAGGTGCCAACGCTCGCTTTAAAGAAAGTTCAGAAAGTCGCACGACCCAAGCACAGCTTAATGCTAATGATGTCACTAATGCTCAAGTTCGCGTAAAGACACGTGAGAATGTTCGTCACAGCACACGATCCACGAGGAACTCGCAATTTGAAGAAACGCGCACAAGCACAGAGAAGCGCAGACATCAAAATATCCAACGTATATTCAGCGAGGGTGGAGAAACTATTGATGCGGGTGATACAGAAATTCTTCGAGAGATGAAGACTGAAAAAGTCCCTCTCCCCCCGTTCCCATATTTTATTTTTAGTATTGCGTTACTAAAGGATATCGTAGACGTTATCGCCACAATAACACTCGTGGGTATAGTACTTTCAATAGCTCTCTCCTTTCTTTTTGCACTCATTTTATTTATCTGGACTATGGGGAAAATGAGCGGGGGATGGTGGAAAAAGAAACTCATCAACTACATTCTCGTGCGGTACAGCATTACTATCGCTATAGAATTTATCCCCGGAGTAAATATCATCCCCACCACCACCATCTTTATTCTTATGGCGCACTATCGAGAAACAAAGATAGTAAAACTTCTCAATCTCGCCCTTGAAGAACTACATAGTATGGGAGTAGGGGTGAAGTAATTCAAAATATCAATTCCATACATTGTTCATTACGCGCGCATTCTTTGGATTATCTGCATGATACAATTGTTGTAATATGCACCAGCACACACGTCATATACGCACGTTTTATTCTTTATTTTTTGCGAGTATTTTTACTCTCTCCTTCTTTTCTGGTGTAGCACCACTCCATGCACAAACCATCCCGGGGCAGTCCACAGGACTTACGCTC
>JBAQFA010000069.1:0-1715 GCA_049287025.1 Candidatus Magasanikiibacteriota bacterium | reverse complement strand
AGGCCGTACGATCTTCGCTGGATGACGCGAATCTTGTTGTTCAAGCCCTCGACGAAACCGAGCGAGACCTTGTTCTCTGGCTTGCAGTAAGCGGCAATTCCATCCCAATGTCTATCAATCATCTTGGCGAATTTCTCATACGGTTCGAGCCGCTGCCACTTCAGGCTGGCGCGCCAGTTGTCGAAGAAGCGCCGCGCCCAGGCCTCGCTGCTGTAGTCCCACAGCTGTCCGAACGACTCCTTGAGCAAGTAAGCCGTGTTCAGCCGCTTGTTGGCCGCCAGCAGCAACTTGAGCGACCGCTTGCCTTCCATGGTGAGGTTCTCGCGGTTGGACAGCAAGGTGTATTTCTGCCCCTTGATGAAGCGCCTGTCCTTGCCCGCGAGCCGCGCGTATTCGGCCTTGCGCACCTTGTCCAGCGCATCGCCCAGGTGACTCATGATGTGGAACTTGTCGAACAGGATGGCGGCCTGCGGTGCGTGCTCGGTGGTGGCGTTGCGAAATGGCTTCCACATATCCATCACGGCCAGGCGAATGCCCCGGCTCTTCTTCTCTCCCAGCCAGTCGTAGAACTGCGCCATGCTCTTCTCGGAGCGGTCTTGTCCGCCAAACCAGATCGGCCGGTGGCGCACCAAATCGCTGACCACGATGCGGTAGGTGTGGCCCTTCCTGATGGAGATCTCGTCGATGCCGATGGCCTTCGGGCCAGGCGTGCCGGCCTTGGCCAGCTGCGCGGCCATGTACTGCTTCTCCAGGGTCTTGACCGTCTCCCAGTGAAGATCGAGTTCCTCGGCGATGTCCTTGATGGTGGCTTGGCGGCAACGCCTGCCCACGTAGTACGCAAAGCGCTTGGTATAGAACGGGTTGTCCGCCAGAAAATCGAGTCGCTCGCGCTTCACGTGCCCACAACTCCCGCACTGCACGCGTCGCACCTCGACCTCCAGGTAGATGTGCAAGTCGCCACAGGACAGATCGCGCACCTGGCGCACCTGGCGGTCGTACCAACCCGATTGCGTTCGACCACACACGCCGCAGATCGTTTTTTTGAGCGCCGCACAAGGGTGATGACGCGCGCGTTCGGCTCACCAAATATGCCGCGCACCGTGGGTTGCGCACGAAATCCAGGGAACGCATACGCGTCCCACAGCCGCCGCCGTCGCTTGGTTGAATTGGCCATCCAAACATGATGCCAAATCTGAGCCCCTCTTGATATGACTGAAATCCAGCATTCATGCGGCCTGCAGCCATGTTTATCTCATCAATTTACCCACACGATTCCGTGAAGACCCATAAAAATAAACCTTGTTATTGAGATAAGCAGATCGTGTGCATAAACTGGCGATGATGAAAACGCGCCAGTCCTCGCCGGCTGAAGAAGCTGCCCCTGACGGGCTGCCCGACGCGGCATCGCTTGCCGCGCTGCGCGCCTGGTACGAAGGCCTGTCCGCACGTGAGGCCGTGGCGCGGTACCTGGGACACGCCAAGGCTGATGGCCAGTCCTCGCGGGGCATGCTCGGCGCCATTCGGCGTCGGCTGATACGGTTCGCCAGGCGACGGCACCGGGAGGACCTGGCGGCGCTGTTCAATCAGTCGCTGTCGCAGCGCAGCCAGCACGCTCGTGCCGTCGCGCGTGCCATCGAGTTGCTGCCGACCCTGTCTCCACCGCAGCCGCTGATTGGCGACGACATCGCGCAATGGCTTCATCCGCGGGCCGTGCG
>JBAQFA010000068.1:0-33859 GCA_049287025.1 Candidatus Magasanikiibacteriota bacterium | reverse complement strand
GAACACTCTCATAATGAGAATGTTCCATCTTGTGAACCTTATCGGGACAGGTGGCAAACTTTTGTGGTGAAGTTGATGGTGGAATTGCAAGTAATGGAGTTTGATAAACTCCTTAGTATAGAATGTTAGAACGGTTATTTATCTTTTACAATGACGGACATTTCATATAGCTTTCCATTAAAACCACCCCGGGTGTCATCAAAAGCTTGAACGCCTGGTAATTCGTTTTTATAAACAATTCTGTATGATTGATTTGAAGGTAGAGGTATTTCGGAATGATTAATAACAAATGCGTTCTTAGTTCCTATTACACGATCAATTTCTCTTCCAATTTCTTCTAATATTTTTTTATTAGGGATAACATGTAAATCTATATTTGAAGCTAATACGGAAGCACTACCATCGGGTAGCCTTTTTAAAAATTTTAACATATTTTCTGCAACCACCACAAAAGGGATTGCGGATTCTGATTTTTTATTTTTATCTGCCTGTGTTTGAACATTATTCTGCAATTCAGCAGAATAAACGGGCTCTACTCCAACATAGCCACCAGCTTTAAGGTTCTGAGAAAAAATGTAAGCCAATTCACTCATTCCAGCTCCTAAATCAACAATTATCCCTCCTGCAAATCTTTGTAATAATTCTTTCATTTGTCGCCCTTCATTACTATCAATATCAGCAATACTTTTTATTCGAGAAAAATGACCAAGAACAATTTCCATACCTATTGCAGAAGAAGTAGTACCGTTTGTATGGGTATCACCTACAAGTACCCCATCTTGATTCTTAAGTCCATCTAAATTAATTTCTGGTATGAAATTTTTTATTATAGCATCAGGTGGTATTTTGTGTATTTCCGTTAGTTCTTGTTCTGGTCTCTGGCCTTCTTCTGCTGAGGGTTTTCCATTCATAGTATTTTTTTTATATATACCTACATAGCTTACTATGATACAGCTTTTATGTCCACTGTTCACATCATATCTTTTCAATTACAAGTTCGAACCCCAACCGCCCTCAACCAAAAAATACCCAGACCGCTTGGATTTGGCAAACTTAATTTGGCTCTAATATCAGCAGAAAACAAAAGAACCCCGAACATGATTCGAGATTCCATCTTGTGAACCTTATCGGGACAGGTGGCAAACTTTTGTTGTTAATTTACTTGTTGAGTTAGACACGGGTGAGAATGATTTGATACTGTAAAAAAACAGACCCGCATCCTCCAACGTTTGTTCTCAACTAATGTTAAGAAAAAACGTTGTGGCGAGTCTGTCTTGCACCCTCCGCAACGGCCCGAAGGCGGTCCATGAATCAACATTGCTCACCCCCTTCAATCCTGGTCGCTACCCCAGGAGTTTACCCCGTCGTCACCCCCATTCATCCAATCGTCTGCTTCGCCTTGGATGTGGCCAAGAGTGATTGCAGCACGGGTCTCTGTTTCTATGGTTCCTTCACCCCATGGCCAGTATCCTCTCCTGTCATTGTAATGTCGTTCTTTTAATGCTCGATTGACAGAGAATCGCGTAATTGGCCCCAATCTCCACACAAATATCCTCCTGTCGTATTCGCTTCCTTTCCGACTTATAAATCTGATCACCCAACATCTCTGCCTATCCGCATCTCTTACCGGCATAAAAATGTTGAGAAATACGAGAATCAAAATCAGCACCGCGGGAACGTAGTACCACCACTCCAGCGACGAAATCGTAGCCAAAGCCGATGACATGGAAACCTCCGTCCACAGATTGAACATCAAACCACTCCATTGTGGTAGATGTTTAATCTTTGCTATTCTTTGTATATCATTTTTAATTTAATTTGTCAATAATCCAATAAAGTTCGCATCCCAACCGCCCTCAACCAAAAAATACCCAGACCGCTTGGATTTGGCAAACTTAATTTGGCTCTAATATCAGCAGAAAACAAAAGAACCCCGAACATGATTCGAGATTCCATCTTGTGATCTGGCTGGGATTCGGACCCAGGACCTTCTCCTTAAAAGGGAGCTGCTCTACCAGCTGAGCTACCAGACCTTATTTAGACAATGGCCACAGTATACACAAATATTTTTTACAAGTCAAGAGAATTAGGACATTATTGTGAATAATATGATAAATAAGTAAAAATTATTAAACAAAAATTCCACTTTTCATAGTGGAATGCTCTTAACAAATTATTTTAAGCAATCTGCAATTTCCGTTCTACAACAAGCAATCTTTCTTCAAGACGGCTGTATTTACTACGTAAAGCAGATAATTCTTGATCAAGGGTTTCATGAAGTTTTACAAAACTATCTACTTCACCTATGACTTCACTAAATTTTTCATTCATTTCATCTCTAGTTGGAACGTTTTTTATCTGTTCTTCAATCCCGACAACTTTAGTTAAAATTTTATCAGACTCATCCGCACTCACCATATTATCTTTTAGAAAAGTCACTACCTCTAAAATATCATTTAATGTTTGATCACTCATATAATTTTTTATATATAAAGAAGTATATTCAATTTTTAATTACTTGTCAAATTACTGAGCTAAATTAATTTACCACAATCTTTAAAGGTGTTTTATCCAATAACACAACCAAAAGCCAAGTAATCACATAAACAACTAACACAGTTAAGGGAATACCAATAAGTGGATGTAAAAAAGAACCATTTAAAGGAGTTAATTTTACCAAACCAATTAAAATTATTAAATGCAACAAATAAATGCCTAAAGTGGCACGAGAGGACAGCAAAGAAAAAAATGCCCGTCTATTAAAGACGTTTTTGATTAAAGTGAATACACCGACGGAAGTCATAAAATTACCCAAACTTAAATAATGAAAAGCATAAGATAAATCATGGGTAATCTTGATGGTTGAATAACTTATTGCAGTACCCAAGATAATAAATAATAGGCTGTATACCCACTTACTAAAAAATTTGTTCGTAAAAGTAGATAAATAATAACCTAAAACGTAATAACCCAAATATTCAACAAATAACAACGATGAAATTGGGTCAATAATTTTTTTAGCAATAAAAAACATTGTGCTAATAATAATTATCGGACTTAAAAGTGTAACCGATAATAAAATTAAAGTATTTTTTTTATTAGTAATTATTTTTTGTAAGAGTGGTGTGGCTAAATATAAACCACCAGCAATATACAAATAATAAAGATGATAAAAAGCACTACCTCTTAACAAAGAACTGGCAATATACCTTAAACTAATTGGTGTCTGATAAACGAAATGATTAAATAATATATAAACCAAGGACCAAAAAATAATTAAATAAATAATTTTTTTGGTACGACGCCAAAAATTTGAAGGATTTTTGGATAAAATTAATGCCCCACTGATCATTATAAAAACTGGTATAGCAAAATGCGCCAGACAATTTATTATTAATAAAGTATTCCAACCACTGAGAGTATCCGGCGGAAATAACAACAAACCTTGGGCACAAACATGCACCGTTATTACTGCTATACTGGCTATTATTCGCAAATTCCTTAGCCAATTAATTTCCAAATTCATAAATAATGATCTATTTAATAATTAAAAAATACTCCATTATTTATTGGAGTATTTTAATTTTTCTATTCTGTCATCTTCCCATCAAACTCTTCATCATCAGACAGAGCTTGTTCTTTGGTCTCGTGAACCACACCATCACGATGATGAGCGGGAGAATAAATCGTATAGAGTTTTAAAGCTTCGACTTCAGAAGTATTAATAACATTGTGTTCTGCGCCAGCTGGGACTATCACCGCGTCACCATCTTTTACCAAATATTCATTACCATCAATCAAAACTTTTCCTTCTCCAGCTTCAAACCGGAAAAATTGATCATTGTCTTCATGGACTTCCATACCAATTTCTTCATTTGGTTTTAGAGACATAGCGACCAATTGACTATTGTGCCCAGTGTACAACACTTTACGAAAATTATTATTGACCAAAGTTAACTCTTCAATATTTTGTTTATATCCTTGCATATATTTAATTATTAGTAAATTAGGTTATAGGTTTTAGGTATTAGTTTTTATAAACTAACAAACTGTATTTTAGCAGATTTAACTGATTTGCGCAAAAGCACTATTTATATTAGAATATCTTTGTTAAAACTATATGAAGATTTCATTTTATACACTAGGTTGCAAACTTAACTGGGCAGAGACAGAAGAATTGAAAAAAGACTTGGGTAAACTAGGTTATTCTGTTGTACCTTATGATACTGAAGAAGATATTTGTATTATCCGTGGTTGTGGTGTCACTTGTAGTGCTTCGCAAAAAACCCGCAATATCATCCGCCATAGCAAACGCCAGGGTGCCTATGTAGTTGTGATTGGTTGTGTAGAAGATAAAAATTTAGCAGAAATTGATTTTGTAGCCAAAGACAAATGTAATCTAATTGATCATCTAAAAAAAGAATTTGTTTCTAATTCGATAAATTCGCACCAAATTAGTGACGATATAGTGGAACGAACAAGAGCTTTTATAAAAATCCAAACTGGTTGTAATTTTAATTGCGCTTATTGTATTATTCCCTCCTTTCGTGGAAAAAATCAATCTATTTCTCCCACGCAAATTATTAAAAAAATTAATCAAGCTGTGGCTGATGGTTATAAAGAAGTGGTTTTGACAGGCGTAAATATTTGCCAGTATTCTTTCCTCCCCATTTCTAAGGGGGAGGTTAGGAGGGGGTTCCTTGATTTGTCTGATTTACTTAAACTAATACTAAATAAAACAGAAATAGAGCGCATTAGACTTGGCTCTCTAGATCCAAGATTGATTTCTAGAAAATTAATTAATTTGTATTCACAATCATTAAATCTTTCAATCATTAAATCTTTCAATCGTTTATTACCCCACTGGCACCTCTCACTCCAATCTGGTTCTGATACAGTCTTAAAAAGAATGAATAGAAATTATACAGCTAAAAAATATTTAGACGTTGTAAAAAAATTACGTAAAACTTATCCACCATTTTCTTTTACCACTGATATTATTGTTGGCTTCCCAGGTGAAACAGACAAGGAATTTGACCAAACTTGTGATTTTGTCAAAGCCGTAGAATTTTCCAAAGTTCATGTTTTCCCCTTTTCTGCCCGTCCAAAAACTGTTGCTGCTAATATGCCCGATCAAACCAATGATAAAATAAAAACTGCTCGCGCCAAAAAACTTACCACCATTGCAAATAAAATTGGCCAAGATTTTGCTAATAAATTTATTGGCTTAGAACGACCAGTGTTAACGGAAAATAAAAATCTGGGTTATACGCCAGAGTTTATTAAAATTAAATTAAATCCCAAAAAAGATTTACCAAATGAAATTAGACAAATTAAAATTTCTAAACAAAATTTAGCAAATATTATATGAGCACTATAAAACCAGGAATTTACGAACACTACAAGGGTAATAAATATCGGGTCTTTGGTGTTGGCAAACACAGTGAAACTTTGGAAGAATTTGTAATTTATGAAGCGCTGTATGATAACCCAGAAAGTAAACTCTGGGCCAGACCAATAAATTTATTTATTGATGAAGTAGAATATCAAGGCCAAAAAGTCCCGCATTTTAAATTTATTTCAGATTCTGAATTAAAATAACAGCTTAAAAGCTGTTATTTTAAATATCTCAATTTTATCTCTATTTATTTATTAATCTTTCAAACACCTCTAAAATATTTTCTTTACTCGCCAAAGGCAACATCTTATTCAATTGCATGCACAATTGTTTTTGTTTTATTTTATCATCTAGCAAATTGCGAATAGTCTTGGCCAAATAATTACCATCAGAAATATTTTCATCTACCAAAATTACTGCTCCAGCCTCGGACAAAAATTTTACATTTTCTTCTTGATGACCTGGCTTGGGAATAATAATCGCAATCTTTCCCAAAGCCGCGATCTCGGTCAGGGTACCAAACCCACCACGAGAAATTACAATGTCAGCCACCGCATAAGCACTCGCCATTTCATAAGTAAAAAATTGATGGACTTGATAGAAATCAAAAAGATTGACCGCTCGCTCTACTAATTCTTGTGGTCGTTCTTTACCAGACAAATGAATTATCTGAGCAAAACCTTTTAAATGCTGAACTGTCTCAATAATTAATTGATTGACTCGCATTGAACCTGTTCCTCCACCAGTCGCAAACACCACTGGTAAGCCAGGTTGTAAATTAAATAATTTATAAGCTTCAGTTTTATTCCCATTTAAGACATCTTCTCGAATTGGATTGCCTAACCAAAAAGTTTTCTTCTTATTAAATTCTTTAAGATTTTTTTCTAATGCGGTCGTAATAATATTGGCAATTGGCGACATGAGACGATTGGACATACCGACCACTACATCTTGTTGATGAATCCAAGTTGGCACGCCAAAGAGCCATGCCGACCAATGCAAAGGCACTGATACAAAACCACCAGCCGAAATACAAACATCTGGTCGCTCCACCCACATAATTTTCCAACTCTCAAAAAAACCAATTATAATCCGAAAAATATCTACAAAATTCCATATCGATAAATACCGCCTAATCTTACCTGAAGTAAGAGTAATAAATCTAATCCCCTTTTCTTCAATTAACTTTTTTTCTGGACCCTTGGTCGTACCTACCCAAAGAAACTCCGCTTGCGGATATTTTTCTTTGATAGCATCGTGAACTGCTAACAGTGGTGTCACTGGACCTAAGGTGTAGCCACCGGAAAAAATAATCTTCATATAAATTATTAAACAAATAATCTTTTAATCTTTCAATCTTATAACCGATACAAAACAAAAAATTTAAGATTAAAAGATTATAAGATTATCATTCTGCGTGTTTACTAATATTAATCAATATCCCCACTGCCCCCATCGCAACCATGAGAGCGGTACCACCATGACTAATAAAAGGCAATGGTACACCCGTCATTGGTAATACACCCACAATCGCGCCAATATTTAAAAACGATTGCACCGCAAACCAAATTATTATACCACCAACGAGCAAACGACCAAATTGATCTGGAGCATTCTTAGCTAATTTTAAACCACGAAAAATAATTAAAATAAGTAATACTACCACCGCCACAGCAAACAATAATCCCATTTCTTCGGCAATAATTGCAAATATACTATCGGAATGCACTTCAGGTAAATATTGATATTTTTGTAAAGAATGACCCAAACCCCGACCAAAAAATCCCCCCGAACCAATGGCCAAAAAAGCTTGATTAATATGATAGCCAATCCCCTGAGGATCTAGCTCGGGATGAAGAAAAGTCATGAGTCTGGCTGCCCGATATGGCGCAATTAATACCATGACAACTAAACCTGATAAACCTACTCCAGCTAAACCTAAAATATGCGACCACCTGGCTCCAGATAAAAATAACATCGCAAACAAAATACTAAATAAAATTGACACTGTACCAACGTCTGGTTGTAATATTACCAAAGCAATCGGAATAAAACCAATCCCCAAACTTAATAAAAAGCCTTGTTTAAAATTTTCAATATCCCGCCCCATACTTGATAACAATCCGGCCATAAAAATTATCATCCCCAACTTAGCAAACTCTGCTGGTTGAAATGACAAACCAAATATATTTATCCAACTATGCGCATTGGTATCATAATTAGAACCAAGCCCAGGGATAAATACTAGTACTAACAAAAAAATCATACCAACAAAAATCCAACTGGCATATCTTTTTAAAATATGATAATCAATTTTGGCTAAAATCAAAAATAAAATTAAACCTGGCAATACCCCATGCAATAATTGATTTTTTATAAAAAAATAAGCATTACCAAATCTTTCATAACCAACCGGCGAACTGGCAGAGGTCAACATTATCAAACCAAAAACCAAAAGAATTCCAAAATATGATAATAAAATATAATCTGTATTCTTTTGTATTTGAACCATACGATGCTAATATACTAATTTATACCAATAATACTAATCATTCTTAGTAAACTTTTTTCTAACGTCAGTATCTATTCTAACTACTCTAATCGGCTTTAAATACCTATTCCTAAAATTTACTAATAAACCTAATTTTAAACCAGTAGACTGTAGATATCTTTGTAATTGATAATAATCTTCTTTAGTTAAAGTACTCTTAGCTTTAGCCTCAATTACTATTTGATCATTAACCACAAAATCAACAATATTACCTGTGTCGCTGACTCTGAATTCTCTCTTATATTTTTTATTTTTTAATTTTAATTTATCTTCCAAAACATCACAATATTGTTTTTCTCTAGAAAATCTTCCTAATTCATTATGGACTTCAAATAAAATACCAGTAATTTCGTAAGATAACTCTTTATATATCAATTTATTCTCCTCCATATCAAAAATAAATTAGTATAATTAGTATGCATTCGTATATTAGTATCGCATTTAGACAATTTAAACATTAAGAAACACTAGTAGTGCTGCTGCAATCAAAATTATTATTTGACAAAATACTGATATAAAATTTAAAAGTTCAGCGACAAATTTATCTTTGCTAAATAATACCCAAGCCAAAATACCATTCAACAAAAAAATAAATAGACCCACGATTGGCAAATACAAAACTTTCCACCACTCACCAATAAAGTCTACACCGAACAAAACATTATAATGCAAAAAAATTGGATCAGCTTGCGGTTTGATCTGCCACAAAAGCCAAACCCAAGATGCCAAATTTAATAACAAGCCTAATGGCAACATAATCAGATGTGGCAGATGTTTGAAATATAGTTTGATTGGGTACATACTCCAAAATTTACAATTTAAAATTTTCAATTTACAATATTAATTACCTGACGCAATTCTGGAATTTCACTCATCAATTCCGCCTCAACTAAACCTTCAAAAGTCATACCAGCCATCGGGCAACCCACACACATGCCAGCAAACTTAATCGTGGCAGTATATTTTTCTTCATCCACACTAATTAATTCTACTCCCCCGCTATGCATAGTCAAACGAGGATTGATTATTTCCTCTATAGCTTTTTGTACTTTTTCTTTCAAAGTCATAACTCAAAAAACACAAATTATTCAGACATTTATCTCATCTTAATTTAGCTAAATTATACCCGAAAATCTCTCTCTTGACAAGAAAACTAAAATTATATATAATGTGGCCACAAATTACGTCATGATTAGCGGCGATATATGAGTAAGGAGGCATATATTGAATAGCTCACTACCTCTGTAAGGTTAGTCGCCTCAAGTAGTGGAAATAATGATTCAACTTACACCAACAAAATTTGCATTTTGCTATGTGTATCTTGTATCCTGATAGATATGTCACACAAAAAAGCGGGTGGTTCTACCCGTCTGGGACGAGATTCCCAACCACAATATCTCGGCACCAAAGTTGGTGATGGTCAAACTGTTAGATCAGGCCAAGTCTTGGTCAGACAACGCGGTACCAGAATTCATCCTGGTAAAAACGTTAAAAAAGGTAAAGATGATACACTTTATTCCATCCTTGGTGGAATAGTCAAATTTAATCAAAGAAAGAAAACCAAATTTGATGGTTCTCTAAAAATGACTAAGTTTGTCAATATCATTCCAGGAAAATAATTTCAATCCCCCTTCTTGGGGGATTTGTTTTCACTAAAATAAAAATAGAACTCAAATTTCCCAAATTACCACAAATTTTCACAAATTTAATTTTAGCATATTTTGGTCATTTTGGTAATTTGTGTTCCATAAAATTTATGTTATCAAAACAAATAAAATTCAACCACCAAAATATAGAAATCAATTATCGCGATGATTCTGATTTGTCTGTTATTGACGAAATTTTTGTTGACAAAATGTATCGTTCCACTGAAAACATAATATTGGATAATAAAAACTGTATTCTGGACATCGGTGCTCACATTGGTTTATTTTCAATCTACGCCTCTGTTTTAAATCCAAAAGTAAAAATCATTGCCCTAGAGCCAGAACCAAGCAACTTTGCGTTGATGAAAGAAAATTTGAAATTGAATCATTGTAAAAACGTTGTTGTTAAACAAACAGCTTTGATTGCTAGTGAAGAAAGTGAAGTAACATTGCAATTGTCGAAGAATTCACATAATCATATTGTTCCATTGTTAAATTGTTACATTGTTGACCCAGCTAACAAAGAAATTGAGGTATCGGCAACTAATTTGGAAAAAATGATTTTAAAAAATAAACTGGATAAAATAGGTTTACTTAAGATGGATATTGAGGGAGCAGAGTTTGAAATATTTGAGAATGTAGAAGATGGAATATTGAATATAGTAGAAAACATTGCCGTTGAATATCATGAAACAGAAAATAATAAACACATAGACTTGGAAAATATTTTCCGTTCACATGGATTTTCTGTAGAACATTTTCCCAATCATTATGATAAGAAGTTCGGACTTCTTCTTTGCAGAAATAAAAAGATATAAAAAACCACTTAGAAATTCTAAGCGGTTTTTTGTTTTTAAAACTCTCTAAAAACTATTTAAAATAATTTTCAAAGAGAGTTTGACGTGGTCCTCCAGGTCCACGTCATTTTCCCTCCTCTCCAGCGACCATCGACCGCGTTTTCCATCCGCCACGACCAGCGAGACTATATACTTTGCTGATAATGGCTGACGACACGGTCCAGATCGAGTCCTACACGTTGACGAAATGAACGCTAGGACCGTGGAACTCCACCATGATGGCGTACTCTTCCATCTCGACGATGTGGGGACCACCCTCGTAGATGGACGTCATCACGAAGTCTTCCTCATGCTTGTCCACTTGACGCCGCAGACGAAGCACACGTCCGAAGGTGTGGTGACCCTCGCCGGTGATGTCCCAGGCATCACCACGTTCATCCACCAAGCGCTGCTGGCCCGGCTGGACATCATTCCACTGCTGTTGAGTAATCACGCCTTTCATGTACTTGTCTCCTTGTGGTTTTCGCACCGCCAGCAAAAAAATGTTTATTTCTTTGCTAGATTCACGAAAAACAATATTTAATTGACACTAAATATTAACATGGAATAATATTTTTGTCAAGCATAGAACATAAAAGGCAGTAGTCTAATCTAAATGCACCACCATTATGATAAAATATGTCTTTATCCGTAAATCAGGATTATCCGTAATCCGTATGTAAAAAAACACCCACACTTTCATGTAGATGTCCTTATTATTTCAACCGCCTACTCGCTTTATTTCCAAGACAATCAGTTTAAATCTGTCTAAATCAATGCTTATAGAGACAAAGCGAGTCGCAGGCGGTTGGGAAACCTCCAGATGTCGACTCTCGTGCTCCGTACCCGTAGGATTGGAGCTTCCGCACGAGTCGGCCGAAGGCCAGTGACGAAGAGCATAGGCTCATCTATTCGGGGTCGGGATCTGAATCCACAGCCAGGGCATCAAGTCTTTGAGCCTTTGTGGTCCTGGCTGCTGCCACCCTTATATTGTGGATGTCCCTAATCAGGAACATGGGGTGGGCGTGTTTCGTTCGCACCAGAAGACTACCACCTCTTACTTCCAGGTTGTCTACAGGCAGACGAAAACCGGGACGGTCTTCGAACACCTGCAGAAAGACCGTACCAGTGGTGACCATGGCATCTTCCAGAACTTTGGTGAGGGCTCGAACGTTCATACCAGCCCCCTAGATCCCGAGCTGATCACGTATGACTGAGAGCGAGACCTGACCCACTCTCTTGTTGCATGCCTCCGTCGTCCAGATAACGACTTTGGCGTTTGGTCCTTTCTTGCGCAAGGTTTGGTTGGCATGCACACGGCAAACCCAACCATACCTACTTCCCCCGACATGGACCTTTGTCGGGTCTTGCATTCTCTTCTGTGCCATATACCCTCCACGGTATGGCTGTTGAACATAAAAACTTTACAATAAAAAATCTCAAAAGTCAATACACAAAACCTAAAATATGCTATAATTAATAAATCATAAATGAAAAATGCTAAATCATAAAATTATTTTATATGGACTTTTTACTTTCTCTTTTAAAATCCGTTAGTCTACAAATCATCGGCATCCTCGGCATATTTTTCGCCTTTGGTTTTGTTTTATCCAAACTCCAAGAATGGACGCAGAAAAATTATCGCCGGTCAGTCGGGTGGAAAGGAATTTTGTGGACCGCCTGGATGGGCACACCGATTCATGAATTTGGTCATATCTTTTTTGCAAAACTATTTCGTCACAAAATAAATCGAATTGCGATTTTTGAACCAAATGAAGACACTGGCGAACTGGGTTGTGTGGATCATAGTTATAAAAAATACAGCCTATATCAGAGATTAGGAAATTTTTTTATTGGCGCTGGCCCCATGATCTTTGGTTCACTCTTTTTGGTCATTATGCTTTACTTACTCCTGCCCAATGGCAAAGAAATTTTTTCTCCGCTCACTCAAAACACTTCTCTTGCTCCGGCATTCTTTGTTAGTCTCAAACAAACTTTGCTAAATTTATTTTCTCTAGAAAATTTAACCGCTTGGAACTTTTGGTTATTTTTATATGTGTCTTTTTGTATTGCTTCACACTTGGCTCCGAGCAAACCAGATCGCAAAGGTATGTGGGGTGGATTTTTCTGGATTGTATTGCTTTTAATTATTATTAATATCATTACCCTACTATTTCACTTTGATATTACTAATTTTATTTTAAAAATTAATCAATACCTGGGAATTTTTACAGCGATCTTCACTTACACATTACTAATTTCTTTACTGCATTTTATTTTGTCGGGTATCCTGTTATATCCTTTTAGAAAGGTTAGATAGGAACACAGATCCAACAGATCAAACGGATTAAAACTGATAATATAAAAACAAATACAAAAATCCGCGCCTATCAGTTCAATCTGTTAAATCCGTGTATCTATCTAATTATTAAAGCAAAATAAAAAAACGGCCGAGTAAGCCGTTTTTAAATTTAATTATTTTTGATTTTAATTTTCAATAATATCAATGGTATTTATTTTTACTGGATTAACTGGTTTTGAACCTTCACCGCCAGGAAGTACTTCGGCAGTGGCAATCTTGTCTACTGTATCCATACCGTCTGTCACCTGACCAAATATAGTATAATTTTTTGGCAGACCTACAGTCGCATGCATAATAAAAAATTGACTGCCATTTGTGTTCGGACCGGCATTGGCCATGGCCACTGTGCCACGATTATATTCACCAGTAAATGGTTCATCATCAAATCTATAGCCTGGACCACCAGCACCGGTACTAGTTGGGTCCCCACCTTGAATCATAAAACCCTCAATCACTCTATGAAAAATTACGCCATTATAAAAATCTTTTTTGGCCAAATCCACAAAATTTTGCACAGTCTTTGGTGTTTGGTTATCGTTTAATTTAATTGTGATGTCTCCCTCGGTAGTATGCAATATTGCTGTATAGCTGACTGGTTTTTTCTCTGTGTCCATAGTGGTTGTGTTTTGTTTATTAAAATTTAAATTTTCTTGAATTTTTTCTTCTAAATTTTCTTTTTCCATTTCTTTGTTATAATTTTCATTATAAGCTTTATCATAGACTTGTTCAAAACTATCCTGAGGATTTGTGACGACATTATCCGTCACAACGTCAGTATTTGTACCACAACCAGATAAAATAATCAAGACTGCAAATATAATTAAAAAATTAATTTTTTGCATATAAATTAATATTACATAATTAAAAATTAATGTTGTATAAACAGATCGACCATAGAGCCAATTAAATAACCGCAGATAATCGCTACACCTCCAATTAAAACTATTTCCAATCCTGCAAAAAATACCTTCTGTTTGGTAAATCTACTCATAGCCACCCCCAACACAAACAGACCAACCAGAGTCATTATTATTGAAACAATTATTGCGGTAGTATTATAAAGAAATAAATATGGTAATAAAGGAAAAAATCCACCCAGTATCCAAGAAAAAAACATTACAATTGATTTTTGAATTGGTTGAGAAGACTTTCTTGTGGTTATTCCCAATTCACGATAAGCCATTTCTTTTAGCATCAGATCATTATTTTGGGACGCACTTTCAGCCATTTCTTTTGCCAATTCTTTTGGCCAGCCATCTTCAATAAACAAAATTTCAACTTCTTTTTTTTCTTCTGACAAACTTTTGGCAATTTCTTCTCTTTCTTCATCCAAGATTCTACTTTCCATTTTTCTTTTGGTTGACAATGAATTGTAAGTGCCAATCGCCATAGAAAGTGCCGCCGTAAAAATGATTGATAAACCAGAAAGTACAATAGTAAAATGATCTTTTGAACCAACCGCAATACCAGTCAATGCTCCTAACAAAGATACCATACCATCCTGAATGCCAAATACTATTTCTCTACTATAAAAATAAACAAAACCATGTTTGTGATGCAAAAAATTAGGATTGTATTGTGCGTGCGTAGACATATAAATACCAAGAGCTACTGTATAATTAAGAAGTTAGTTTTTTTCATAAAATGAATTTTATCAATCTAATTATCCACCAAGTATTAATTAAAAATAAAAGTGAATAAAGTAAAATAAAAATTACTTTAGCTTTATCTTTTGGTAATAATGTCCAAGTCGAATAACCTAATGTTTTAAGTTGAGTAAATAAAAGTCTATCTTCTTTGTTTATTTTACCAAAATACAAAGTAAATCCTAAAATGACAAAAGGGATACTGGCTAACAAAGTAGGAATGTATAAATCCTCAGCAAAACCGTTATTAATTGATTCAGGCACAATTAAATAAAGCAAACAGAAAGAAAATAATAGGAATGGTACATTAAACAAAAAAACTGTGTTAGAAATTTTCTTTCTCAAAAAATATTTTTTTTGTTTTATCTCTGTCAACAAAATTTCACCATCAGATTTTGTTGGTTTTGTATTAATAAATAAAGTAAAAATAATTAAAGAAAAAATGCTAAGACAATTTGTTAAACCAAGACAACCTAATTTTACAATCTTTCTTCTCAAATTTTTAAAAACGATCATACCAGCAAAAACTCCAGTAATAAATGATGTCAATAAAAATATCAATATACCAGAGACAAAATTGTGTTTTGCTAAAAAAAATGTCCAATATGTTTTTATCGGTATTGTCTGATCAATCCACAGATCTTGACTGAACAATTTTGAAGGAGAATTAATATCTATTCTTGTGTATTTTAAATCATCCTTATTTGAATTGTAAAAATTCTTAAATGCATCATAAAAACTACTCTCCAATAAACCATTATTATAAAAATATTTTACTTGTGTAAAATTTTGTATAGAATCAAATACCTGTGGAGTAACATAACCAAGCACCCTAATAGTAGCTGGTACTACCTTACTACCATAAACGCTGGTAAGTGTCAGAGGAAAATACATTCTTTGGGCAGGAAAAACAATGGATAAACCACGTTTTTTTTGTTCAGTAGTTGTTTTCTCTTCAACAAAATTTATTATAGAAGGATCTTCTTTGATTTTACTAGTTAATTCTTCTAGAACATTTATATTACCAGGATCTTTTAAAAAATCCGATGTACTGTGTGCGTCTCCAAAATCAGCATATTTTTGTTTCAAATCCATTATTAAAGCAAAAAAACTAGAAAATTTTGTTTGGTCAGAAAAATAAAGTTCCAAATTATTTTTTACATATTCTGAAGTAATTTTATTTTTATTTCCACTAAACCAAGAAACTACAAAGGAATAATCTTGACCAATATAATTATCCAAAGCCGGTATCATTCCTGCATCTATCTTTAATCCTTTTTTTTGTAGATAATCAAAAATAGCCTTTGATTCTTTGGCAGTTATCAATTCCGAAACCATACCATCTTTTTCTAAACGTTCATGGACAGTCACCCCACCATTCAAAGCAAATCCCGCACTTTTATCCAAACCCAAAGAAACTCCAGAATCAACATATGAAGAAGCTAATGACATTTGTTCAATTACAAATTTATAAATTAATGGATATATTTGCGTACCATAAGCAGAATCCTTTATTTCCTCTAAATTATCACTTGCCGACAAAAAAATATCTTTGCCGTCCAAAGATGGAAAATCATCTAAAATATCCAATACTACTCCACTAGGATTGGCTGGTACAGGAAACAACCAGACAGAATCTTTATCAGTATCTACAGATCCCATACTTATAACCATCTTCTCCAAACCATTATTATAAGCAATAATAGCTTCTTGACTGGTTTCATCAGAAAAATCCCAATTCTTATTGTACTCATACATTATCGCTGCCCCATCAGCAAAAACTATACTTGGTGTAATAAAAAAAATTAACAAAAAAAGAGATACTAAAAAAAATTTATTTATTTTCATATTATTTTTAATATTGACTAAAAAATAATTTTTTGATATTCTATTTAGGTAAAAATCGACAACATGGAAGGGTCGCATAGTGGTTTAGTGCACCGCCTTGGAAAGGCGGCAGGGTGAAAGCCCTCGGGGGTTCGAATCCCCCCTCTTCCGCCATCGCTTCGCCGTAGCCCGTAAGGGCGGAGGCGAGGACAATGTCTTTGTATAAGACAAAGTTTAACGAATCAACAACATGAAGCTTTGGCGTGATACAATCCGCCAGCAAAATTAATACACGACTTAAAAACAAAAGTTCTATGTTTTTTTATGTTTATTTATTAAAATGTAAAGATGGTTATTATACTGGTTGTACTTCCAATCTTAGAGAAAGAATTAAACGACACAGTATGGGTCAAGTACCCGCCACATCAAGCCGCCTTCCTGTCTCATTAATTTCTTACTTTGCTTTCAAAAATAAATATATTGCTTTTGAATTTGAGAGATATTTAAAATCAGGTTCTGGCAGAGCTTTCGTCAAAAAACATTTTAGTGAATAACACTCTAAAAATTATTTTTTATCTTCTTTTACCAACCCCATCATCGCATCTACGCTATCCACAATTTGATACAATTCATCATCCTCATCACTAACGGTTTCCAAGTCATGTACCATAGTTTGTTTAATAAACTTGTGCAAAGGTTCCCAATATTCATGATCAAATAAAATAATTGGCATTGGTTTCATTTTCTTGGTCTCAATCAATGTTAAAATTTCAAACATCTGATGCAAAGTTCCAAACCCACCAGGAAAAAATACAAAAGCATTGGATGGTGTGGTAATAATTAACTTGCGCGTAAATGGAAATTGAAAACCAATTGATTTTGTCACATAGGGATTAATTCTTTCTTTAAAACCATATTTCATATTTACCCCGACTGACTGTCCACCCGCTTCAAATGCGCCTTTATTCACCGCTTCCATTGTTCCAGGACCACCACCAGTGACGGTCGCCATCTTGGCTATAGCCAATCTCTTGCCTAGATCATAAGCTGCTTCATAATATCGATTGTCTACTTTTACCGCTTTGGTACCGAGTACGGTCACATTGTCACCTAGAGTGGAAACAAATTCAAAACCTTCCACTACTTCAGCCATGATTTTAAATATTTTCCAGTCTAAATTATTTTTACATTGGAAACTACGAGGATTTAATTCACAAATATTTTCTTTGTCCTTGGTATCTTTTATAAATTCATAAGCTTCTTCAGCGGTTTCTACCACATGCCAGTTATCAATATCACGTTGTGGTACAGCGCCAAGTTTCACAGCTTTCTGTTGTAAAAAATCTATTAAGGGTTGCCAAAATTCCTTACCCACCAAAACAATTGGTACCTTTTGCATTTTGTGTAATTCCATCAAATCTACAACTTCAAAAAATTCATCCATAGTACCAAAACCACCAGGAAAATATACAAATGCGTTGGCTGGTGAAGTGAGCATTACTTTACGCGTAAAAAAATAATAAAAACCCGCCGCTTTTTTTACATAAGGATTGATCCGTTGTTCAAAAGGAAGTTGAATATTTATGCCAACTGATTCTCCGCCTACTTCATAAGCGCCTTTATTGGCTGCTTCCATAATTCCCGGACCACCACCAGTAATCGTGGTAAAACCATTTTGACCAAGAAGTTTTCCCAATTCTACTGCCACATTGTAATATTTTGATCCTTCAGGCAAACGAGCTGAACCCAAAACAGTCACTTCATTTTTAAACTTACTCAAAAATTCATAACCTTCCACAAACTCGGCCATAATACGAAATACACGCCAAGGTTCACGAAAATCCTGCAAATTTTGGGAAGCAGAAAAAGAAAAGTCTTTACTAGATGATTCTTGCATTTTTTTTATTTCCTCTGGTCTCATATTATTTTGTTTAATCTTATTAACTATTCAGATATCCTGATAATCCAGATTATACGGATAAATTATTTTTCTCTCTGTTAAACTTTTCATTATTCAAAATTCTTTTTATCATTAAATATTTTGGCCTAAAATTTATTAATAAACACAAATCTAAATTTAATGATTGTAAGTATCGTTGACATTGAAAATAATCATCTCTTGACAAAGCTGGCACAACTTTAAACTCTACAATAAGAATATCTTCAATTAAAAAATCGATTCGGTTTCTATGATGGCGTTCTCCTTCAAAAGATTTTGGTAAAATATATTTACGTGTGTAATTAAAACCATTCTCTTTCAATTTAAATTCAAATCTATCACTATACTGCTCTTCTTTACAATAATTACCTAATTCATTTTGTACTTCAAATAACAATCCTCTAATTTTATACGTTAAATCTTTTAAAATTAATTTATCCTCCATAAAATAAATTTAAAAAATGGCTTCAATCACATCCATAAATCTGGATTATCAGGATATCTGGATAGTTTGAGCCAATCCAAATATCTTTTCTTCACCCATCCTCGGCCCAATAATCTGCATCCCCACTGGCAAACCAGCCTTAGTTTTTCCAACTGGTACAGAAATTGCCGGTAAACCAGCTACATTTACTGGACTAACAAGTACATCAGCCAAATACATAGCAAGCACATCATCTTTTTTTTCGCCGATTCCAAATGCTGGAAAAGGTGAGGTTGGTGTGACTAATAAATCTATATCAGCAAAGACTCTTTCAAAATCTTGAATAATTAATGTCCTGACTTTCTGCGCTTTTTTATAATAAGCATCATAATAACCAGCTGACAAAGCATAAGTGCCAATCATAATACGACGTTTTACTTCCTCAGGAAAACCTTGGGCTCTCGTTGTGGCGTAAGTATTATACAAATCTTTGGAATCTTTTCTTGCACCATATCTAATGCCATCAATTCTACCAAGATTTGAGCTATCTTCACTTGGAGTAAGAATATAATAAACTGGAATCGCATATTTTGTCATCGGCAACGACACAGGCACAACCTCAAAATCTTTTTTCAATTCTTCAATCTTATCTTCAACAATTTTTCTAGTTTCTTCATCCATTCCTTCCACGTCAAAATATTCTTTTGGAACACCAATTCGCAACTTTTGTTTTTTGCTATCTGATATCTGCTTACTGTATTTTGGAACTTCGACATTTACTGTGGTCGCATCAAGTTTATCGTGTCCAGCCATCACTTCTTCTACAATCGCGCAATCTTCTACTGTCTTGGTCATTGGTCCAACTGTATCCATACTAGAAGTCATTGGCATAGCGCCATAACGAGAATTTCGACCATAACTAGGACGCAAGCCCACAATGCCACAAAAACTAGCGGGCTGGCGAATAGAACCACCAGTATCTTCACCAATCGCAAAAATACATTGATGATCAGCTACCGCAGCGGCACTACCACCAGAGCTACCACCAGCCACTTTGGTTTCGTCATGCGGATTTTTTACCGCGCCATACATACTATTTTCATTGCTCGCTCCATGACCAAAAGCATCACAATTAGTCTTACCAATTAAAACTGCACCCTGTTCACGAATTTTTTTAATGACAGTCGCGTCGTAACCTGGGACATAATTATCCAAAATTTTGGCGGCCGCAGTTGAACGTCTATCTGCTGTACAAATTGCATCTTTGACTGCAAAGGGAATGCCTGTTAGCATTTCTTGTTTACGCTGAGTGGAACCGAAGTGTTTTCCACTTATAATTTTATCAGCTTCTTTCGCTTCTTCCAAAGCTTCTTCTTCAAAAACCGAAATAAACGCATTGATATTTTCATTACGCTTTTTTATCTGCTTTAGACAGGCTTTTGTTAGTTCGACAGAAGTAAATTCTTTCTTCTTCAAACCTTCGTGTGCCTGAACAATTGTTAATTTATTTAAATCAGACATAAGACATAAGACATAAGAAAAAATCTTAAGTCCTATGTCCTAAGTCCTATGTCTGGTCTTCAAACACCGCCTTCACCTTCAACAACTTCCCCATCTTCTCCGGGAAACTATTTATTAATTTTTGTTTTATTTCTTCACTCGCCTCTTGTACTTTATCTTCTCGCACCACATCTTCCAATCCTGTCACCTGACAAGTTTCTACTACTCCATCCGTATTTACTTCATTTAACATTTCTATATAATCCAAAACCACCGAGAGTTGCTCGGCATACATAGCTTTTTCTTTTTCACTTAGGTCCAATCTGGCTAAAGTAGCAATTTGTTCAATTTGATCTGTAGTTAATTTCATATGTATATTTTACATTATTTCCATCTTGTTGGCAAATTAAAACAGATCACTACGAATCTGCTTAATCTATACTAAAGTCTATTTATTTTTTCTTTTTTTGTTTATATAATGAAATTGTTATTACCAACCATCCGACAGTACCTACAACAATTGCCCTCATAACAAATGAAGTATCAATATTTTTACGAATACCATACCAACCTAAATATAAAACTATGGCTGGTATAATTAAAAAACCTATAATAAAAAGCAAGATAATGAACTTTTTTCGTATAGCTATATTTGTATATACATATTTTTTCAAAAACATTTCTAGAATCGATACAAATAAATAACAAATTGTAAGTAAATATCCTTTTAATGCGCTCAAATCAAAATTCAACATGCCAAAAATTATGATAAAAACACCAAAATAAATAAAATATTCGACTTTAAATTCCTTATAAAATATATAAAATTTTTCTTTGTTAAGAATTTCACGAAAAAACCTCAGCAACAACTCGAAGACAACAAAAAAGATTAGTGTATAAAGAAGAGTTTGTTCCAAACTTTTTACATCAAAAACATAGAATAATAAAAAATTAAACACCGTCAGACAAATATAAAAATACTTCATAATAGTATCATTTATTTAAAATGACTAAAAACTCTTTCTCATCCAAAATCTTCACTCCCAACTCTTGTGCTTTTTGATATTTACTTCCTGGCTCTGCACCCACCACAACATAACTAGTTTTCTTAGACACACTAGAAGAAATTTTTCCACCTAATTCTCTAATTTTTTCTTCCGCCTCATCTCGGCTCATACTTTCCAAACTTCCTGTCAAAACAAATGTCATTTCGTCAAATTTATTATTCCTTACTCCTTGTTCCTTATTCCTTATCACCACTCCATTCTCCAGCAGTTCTTCAATCAATTGAATATTATCTTTCTCCCTAAACCACTGATAAATTTCCTCTGCGACACGTGGTCCAATATCATTTACATTTTGCAAGTCTTCAAAACTCGCATTCATTATATTTTCTAATTTTGTATAATGTTTAGCTAATCTAATCGCTGTTTCCTCTCCCACATGACGAATCCCAAGTCCATAAATAAATCGATTTAATGGCTGTTCTTTGGCATTGGCAATAGCTAATATCAAATTGTCTGCCGATTTCTCAGCAAATCTTTCCAACGGTTCCAAATCACCTTTTGTTAAAATAAATAAATCAGCTGGATTTTTTACCAAGCCTTCATTCATGAGTTGCTCTACAATTTTTTCTCCCAAGCCATCTATATCAAACGCGTCCTTAGAGACAAAATGACGAATATTTTCTAATTCTTTGGCAAAACATTTTTTATTTGTACAAACTAAGGCAGCACCTTCCTCATCACCATTAATCTCATAACGTTTAACTTCTGAACCACAAATTGGGCATACTACTGGCTGTCTCACACTTTTCTCGCTACCGTCACGCAATTTATCCAGCACTCTGATAACTTTTGGGATAATATCACCCGCTTTTTCTACTATTACATAATCCCCAATTTTTACTCCCAAACGTTTTATTTCATCAAAATTGTGTAAAGTGGCATGAGTCACAGTTGTTCCCGCCAGTTTGACTGGTTCCATAAGAGCGACCGGTGTAAGAGCTCCTGTACGACCAACCTGTACATAAATATCTTTTATTCTAGTTTTACCTTGTTCTGCGGGAAATTTATAGGCAATCGCCCATCTTGGTGCTTTACCTGTAAAACCAAGCGCGTCTTGATACTTCTTTTGATTTACTTTTATCACAATCCCATCAATCCAAAATTCAAACTTGCTCCGCATTTTTTCTACATTTTTATAAAATGCAAAAATCTCGCCTAAGTTTTTACAAATTTTCCAGTGTTTGTCTGTCAAAAATCCTAGTTTATCAAGCAATAATAATTCTTTTTCCTGTGTATCAATATTGATCTTCTGATCTTCTGATCTTTTGATCTTCATGTCCGATATATCATAAGCCGTCAAACTCAATTTTCGTGCTCGCACCACACTTGGATCAAGCTGTCTAATTGTTCCCGCTGCCGCATTTCTAGGATTAGCAAATTCTGGTTCATTATTTTTCTTTCTTTCAATATTTAATTTTTCTAGCATCTTTGCTCCGAGCCACACTTCGCCTTCGGCAACCATACTCAATGACTCACGTAAACGCAAAGGAACAGAATGAATTGTTTTAATATTATTTGTCACATCTTCCCCCACTTTTCCGTCCCCTCTTGTCGCTGCAGTTTTAAGTAAACCATTTTCATAAGTCAAAACCATGTGTAAACCATCAATTTTTAATTCACAACAATAATCCAAATCTTTTGGTCGTTGTCCAATTTGTTTTTCTCCCGATGAAATACGGGATCCCGTACTCTGTCGGGACAAATAATTCATTATTCGCTCTTGCCAGTCAGTCATTTCTTCTTCACTAAAAGCATCATTAAAAGACCATTGTGGCACTGAGTGTACAATTTTTTCAAACTTTTCCAAAACCTTACCAGCCACGCGCTGGGTTGGTGAATCAGGTGTAATTAATTCTGGATGCTCATCTTCAATATGACGAAGTTCATTCATTAGTTCGTCATACATTGCATCAGTCACTTCTGGGTCATTCAGAACATGATAACGATAACGCAGGTCGTCGATTTGCGCGCGGAGTTTTTGAATTTTGGTTTGTAATTCTTTATCTAGCATAATTATTACCTATTTACATCAAAACACTATTACACAACTAATTTAAATTTCTCAATTTTTGCCACATACGTCGCAATTTATTTTCAAAGTTCAATCTAGGATAATCAGTAGAATTTATGCCATTTAACATCAAAAAATCTCTATGTAATTTAGGTGCATCAAGATCTAAAAACCTTTCCTTTGAAGCTACCCAGGAAGGATCCAAGCCACTAATAAAATTATTGGCTAATTCATTTGGTGTTGGTCTTTCCTTCGCATCATCTCGTTTTTCTACTTCCACACCACCTACACTATTGTTTTTCCTCTCTCTAAAAAATTTGGCATCAAAAGCCCTGTAACTATAGTCATCTTCAGTTAGTCCATTTTCATTTAAAAAGCCAATATATAACTCACGAACACTTTTTTTTGAATCACGTGAAATGCGAAAAAAAACTTTCACTTTTTGTCTTAGTTCTCTATTTGATATAACGTGTTTTCTTACGCCCTTTTCATGCCTAAAATGTTTCAAAACATCTTTAACTTGGATAATAGTCAATTCACCTTCACGCAAAATTTTATCCGCCACAAGTTTATCATACAGTTGTTTATATGTTAATGCTAACAATTCAACTGGCTCTAAATCTTCTAAAAATTTTCTAACTCTATCTTTAAGACTTTTATCAATTTCAGATTTTCTGATAACACCTCTTTCCTCACACACCATTCTTAATAGCATGCCAAACGAATTATAACTCCAGGTTTCTTCTTTAATATCATAAATCTGTAAAAAATACCTATACAAAATAAGAGGATCTAGTTCTGTCAAATCTTTATAAGATTTCTCAAGTAAATATTCTTTCGCTAATTTTATGGGTGAAAATTGCAACCTAACTTCAAGCTGTATCAAGGCATTTTTGGCAAAAGTTATTTTTGGACAGTCATCAATAGTCAGACCATTTTTTTCTAAAAACAAGCGATAATGTTTATTAACGTCTATATAACGTAATTCTTGATCACTAATACAACTTAAATATTCATTAATTCTACCTTTATTAGTTTCAGTGTTTGCCCCAACCAAACTATTAATTTCATCAAAAGATAAACTTTGTTCATTATCAAATTTCATGGTTATGGCATCTAAAACTTTATCGGCCCATTCTGTATCATCCCATTCCACAGATATAACTACTCCATTTGGATTATGCTCATTCCTTTCAAGAGAATGCAATTTACTCTTTTTTAAACCTGCATAAAAAAGAGGATTGTCACCACTAGGTGGCTCAACTTTTTGACCGTTCATTTCATGTGGTAAATCTACCAAACTCAGACATGGTCTTCTGATTACAAACGTACTATTGCCTTCTTCATTACAAACTAAAATCATTACTTGTAGTTCTGGAATCACAAACATTTCGTATTCTTTCTTCCTCATTCTGCCAGATATTTTCGCATCAAGTTCAGCAAGATTAGGCTCGTATTGAATGCGATAATATCTATCCCCCTCTTTCATTTGATCAAAATTTTGTAACAAACTAATTAACTCTTCTGTTCTTGGTAATGTCCTTTTTTCTATTCCAGTATCAACGCTTTTTTCTTGATCAACTTGTGGACCTGGTTTATCATCTGGGGGAACCATAGAAAAATTAATTCGTACTGGTTCAGAAGTATTTTTTGCCTCTTTAATATCTTTAACAATCACCTCATTAATTTTTTCCTTTCGTTCTCCCTCTTCACCACCCTCAGCCACAGTAGAGCAAGAACTTAATAGTGCCGTAAGGTTTAACTGATCTTCATGTGGTTCTAGCTTAAATTCTGCAATGTCAAGTGCCGGTTTCAACTTTTCAATTATCTCACGCAACGCAAAACCTTCTTCCATTGCTTTCTCTATTTCTCCCCTTACTCTTTCTTGAGTAGAATTAAATTCAGCAACGCTGACACTATTAGTTCCACTCACATCACTTTTTTCTTTTAAACCTCTGGCACCTCTGATTACTATTTTAACAAAATCATTCAGTCTAAATTCTCTAAGTTTTTCTGGTGAAATTTGTCTTTCTGGCATATTTAAAATAATTATATTAGCACAGGTCATCAATTTGTGAATGAAGTTTTTGGATTTTGATGTTTTGATTATTATCTGTCATAAAATTTATTATAACAAATCCGCTATTTTCTTTAACTTTTCTAATTGACCAAAAATAACATCCATTTTGGGTTTATCATCAACTCTAAAATGTTCTCCATTGGCAACCTTACCCAAAAACGTTTCGTTAAACACTACATCGGTATCCAAATATATCAATACACCCTTATCATTAATGACTAAATTTCCTCTACCCCGAAGATCAATTGCCAAACGTTTTTCATCCACCATTTGTTTGCTCAGACTAATAAATGTATATAAGTCAGATTTTAATCTTTGGACAACCTCTGGATTATCAGCCCACTTTCTTTTAATTATATTAGCAAATGATTCATCCGAAAAACCACCGGCATCCACAAACAAATCAACACCAACATCTACTTTTTTTTGCACTTCATAAATAGCAGAACTCTCTGAAATAAGAGGATTAGAATCTGTAGTTGAAGTATCTTCATTTTTATCCACTTCCTCAATTAAAAAAATATTATCTAAAATCAAATCGGGCATTTTTTCTTTGTACCAATTTTTAATAAAATCATATGTTTTTTGTGCTCTTTCGGCCAAATTTTCTAACCTGTATTCATCAATCGCTAATCTAATTTGTTCATCGCCATAATCTGGGTCAAACAAGATACTTTCTTTATCAAATTCTGGCACATTTTCTCTGACGTACAACAGCAACTCATCAATACTTGGGGATCTTTTTTTTGTTTTTACAAATTCTCTTAATAACATACCGGCCTCAACCTTCAAATGTTCGTGGATATAATCATCAGAATATGGATAACCAGTTGCCCTAAGATCAGCTTTATTCAAAGTTAACTTTTTTACTACAAAGCCATTTTCTTCATACCAACCCAGTCTTTCATGTAAATTTTGAACTTTTACCACATCTCTTGTTCCTGTTCCCACAACTTTAATATCGCTTCCAGGTGGCACAAAATCAGGCCTAAAACTGTTGGGTGTTTTAGCTATAAAATGTCTTTTCAAATCATCGATTGTTATTTCCCCTTCTCCTGACATAAAATTAATATTTTAATATCTCAATTTATCTATATTTTATCTCAACTTATTTCTTACGTCTTATGTCTTAAGTCTTACATCTTTCAACACAAGGGATCTCTCTTCTCCTTCGCTAAGGCTACGGAGAATTCGGGATTACGACAAAAAACCTAAATACCAATTAACTATACGGTCCCCCCACCACATTGACACTAGTGTACCAATAACCAAAAATGTTCCAAATGCTATCTCACTATTTTTTTCTTTCTTTTTTGTTATTAATAAATATGACCCAACCGCACCCCCAAGTAAATAGGCAACAAACAAAGCTAAAATTGTTAATTTCCAACCTAAAATTATTCCCATCAAAATTCCTAATCTAATATCTCCCCCACCAATCCATTTACCTTTGGAAATCAAATATTGCAAAAGAAAAAAACCACCACCAATTGCAATTCCGATCAGTGTAAATACCAAGGCGCCAGAAGCATTCATTAGAAAAAGTAAAATAGCCAAAGGCCAAATACTCAATTCTAATATTTCCTGATATTTCAAATCATAAAGAAAAATAAAAGCTAAATCAAAAATTATTAACCACTGAAAAGACAATAATATAATTAATACAAAAAAATTAGCATGATAAACTAAAAAAGTTGGGATAACAAACAAAATCCCCATGACCAACTCTACTAGCGGGTATTGCCAAGAAATCTTTTGTTTACAATTTCTGCACTTGCCTTTTAAAATTAAAAAACTTAAAATTGGCACATTATCATACCATTTGATTTGTTTGTGGCAATTTGGACATTCTGATCTCTCCCACAATGACTTTTTTTCATGAATACGATAAACCACGGCATTCAAAAATGAGCCGAAAATCGAACCTAAAATAAATATGATTAGTAACATAATTGAATATATTATACAGAAATTTTGAACTACACACAAGGGAACAGATGGAAAAATTCAAATAGCAGATAACAGATAACATTTACGAATTAAAACAATGCTTTACATGATATTTGCTATCTGATATCTGCCTTCTGTAATTTATTATTTGCTATCTGATATTTGAAACATGACAATAGAAAACCCCCATACACCTGATGTGCAAGGGGGCAATCGTAAATTCACGATCTAATTTTATTAAGCTCCTGCATTCTGAATGCCAGATGGTGAAGCTTCAATAGAACCTGTCAAACCATTAACATCTCCTTCCAAAGTGGCAGTAATAGTATAAGTTGAGCTAGCAGCTGTATAAGTATAACTACCATCACTTGGATCAGATGGGACTAAACCCATATATGGATCAGTACAAGTATCTGCAAATCCGTCTACATCTAGACAAACAGCGCCGGTGCCACCCAATACTAAACCAGTACCAGCTGGATATGACCCATTGTCAGTATAATTTAATTCTAGAGCAGTTTGAATTTGTTTAAGGTCTGATAAACGTTTTGAATCTCTCGCTTTTTCACGAGCTGAACCTAAAGCAACTACTGCCAATGTTGATAACAAACCAATAATAGCAATAACCACCAAAAGTTCAATCAAAGTAAAACCTTTTTTATTCATGTTTTCACCCCCTCTCCTAATAAATTTGTTTCTAACATAAAAAAATTATTCATTCTTCAATTTCAAAATTTCTCTTACCTTTTCCACCACTTCCGATGGTTTAAAATGAGCCTTGATAAGATAATCTGAAGCGCCCATTTCCAAACCCTTTTCCACATCATCTTTTTGTCCCAAATTAGTTAATAAAATTACTGGAATATCTTTTATATTTGGATCTTTTTTAATTTCTTGTAACACCACAAACCCGTCCATCTTGGGTAAAAGTATATCCAAAAGAACAATGTCTGGTTTTTTCTTTTTTATGTCATTCAAACCAGCTTCGCCATTTTCTGAGTGTGTAATCTTAAATCCCTCCATCTCAAATTTGGTCTTATAAATATTCGCCAAAAATGTATCGTCCTCCACCAAATGAACATTGATTATTTTTTTATCTGCCATAGAATAATTATTAATTTGTATTTATATATTATAAATTAAAAAAATAATAAAGACAACTAATCATTTATATTACGCAAAGCCAAACCAATCGCCACTGACATTCTGGGACCTAAGGTGTCTAATAAAGTCTTGATTCCGTCTTGGTAAACCACTCTAGCCCAAGGATCTCCCACAAAAACTTTGATAGGAAATTCTTTGGCTAATCTCTCTTTTATAAATGGTAAAACTGATGGCCCACCAGTCAAAACGATTTTTTCTGGTTTTTTACCTTGGTTGCCGGTTTGATTTAAAAATAAGTCAAAACTATATTCAATTTCTTTTATAATTGGATCAATAAAAGATGAAAAAAGATCATAATTCACTCCACTATTTATTTTGGAAAGATCTTTCTTAATTTGTCCGACCAAACTCTCATCTACATCTAGAGTATTTTTTAAAATATTATCCAAATTTCTTCCACCTAAATTTATACTTCTATGAATCAAAGGTAAACTTTGGTCAATGATGAAAAAATTTGTCCTCTCAGCCCCAATATCTACCACCATCATAATCGCTTTATCATGACCAACCAATGATCTCTCTAAGGCAAAAGCCTCAGTTTCTAATTCCTGGAGTTCCAAACCAGCTTTTTGAAAAATATAACTATAAAACCTTACTAGTTCTTTTGGAGCAGATGTAACCAAAATGCGCAAATATTTACTTTCAAGATCTTCTTTGGTTTCAGGAATTTTCTGCCAAACAATTTGCATTTCTTCAATCGGCCGTGGCAACATCTTTTTTACCTCTGCCATTACCATGTGCTCAATTTCTTTGTCTTCTACTCTGGGTAAAGTGACTACACTATGAAAAACATAAGACACGGGCAAACTAGCTGTCACCTTTTTTGTTGTCACTTTTGTTTGTTTAAGAAGATTTTTTAATAAATCAGCGTAATAATTAATTTTGACTTCGTCAACCGCAAAACCAGCCGGATTAGCTTTCTCACCTTTAACTGGATTTTTGACAAGCAGTTCTTCTGGAGTTTTTTCACGCATTTCATCAATATGAATATCCAATTCTTCATCTAGTAATCCATAAGTCCAAAGTTGTGGCCGGCCTTTGGTTTTGTGTAACTCAACAACCTTGATACCATGTGCACCAATATCAACTCCTAAATATGCTTCTGATTTGGAGAATAAACCCATAGTTTTTATTATTGATATATTATAGCATATTTTTTTAATGATGTATATTTATCCACAGACTAATATTCATCAGATAACAGATAGCAAATAACAAATGGCATAAAATCAAAACTTTAAAACAACAATTATGTTATCTGCTATTTGCTATCTGACATACCTTGTAAAAATTATGATTTATCTGATATAATAAAACCACTTAAATAAAATTATGTTAAAATCACTATCACTCCACAACACTCTCACTCGCAAAATAGAACCGTTTGAACCAATAAATAAAACAGTCGGCTTATATACCTGTGGTCCTACGGTTTACAATTACGCGCATATTGGTAATTTGCGGACTTATGTTTTTGAAGATATTTTAAAACGCGTTTTGAAATATAATGACTACAAAGTAAATCATGTCATGAATATTACTGATGTGGGGCACCTTACTTCTGATGCGGATGAAGGTGAAGATAAACTAGAAAAAGGCGCTAAAAGAGAAAATAAAACAGTCTGGGAAATTGCTGATTTTTATACCAAAATTTTTAAAGAAAATCTAATTGACTTAAATATTCTTGAACCAGATATTTGGTGCAAAGCTACAGATCACATTCCTGAACAAATTAAACTAGTACAAACTCTGACTGACAAAGGCTATACCTATGAAACTTCTGACGGTATA
Source organism: Candidatus Magasanikiibacteriota bacterium (assembly GCA_049287025.1). Taxonomy (GTDB): domain Bacteria; phylum Patescibacteriota; class Patescibacteriia; order Magasanikbacterales; family UBA922; genus UBA11710. Next base: position 3,667 of record JBAQFA010000068.1, on the reverse strand, counting down.
TATTTTGATACGACTAAAGTCTCGGATTATGGCAAACTAGCCAATCTTCAAAATCAAGAATTAAAAGCTGGTGCGCGGATTGAAATGGGCGAAAAGAAAAATCCCCATGATTTTGCTTTATGGAAATTTTCCTCTGCTAATGAAAAAAGACAAATGGAATGGGATGCTTTCGGTCGTAAAGGTTTTCCTGGTTGGCATATTGAATGCAGTGCCATGAGCATGAAGTATTTGGGAGAACAATTTGATATCCACTGTGGTGGGATTGATCATGTTTCAATTCATCATACCAATGAAATTGCTCAGTCCGAAGCAATGACAGACAAAAAACCTTGGATAAAATATTGGCTACATGGGGAATTTTTAAATATGGGTTCAGACAAAATGGCAAAATCTGGAGATAACTTTGTCACACTTGATACTTTGAAAGAAAAAAATATCAACCCTCTCGCCTATCGCTATTTATTATTACAAACACACTACAGAAAACAATTGAGTTTTTCTTGGGAAGCACTCCAAGCAGCGGAAAATGGATTAGATAGATTATATTCAGAATTACAAAAACTAAGAGACAATAATTTAACAAAAAATGATACAGAAATTGAACAAAAATTTAACAACTTTATTAATGATGATCTAAACATTCCTCAAGCTTTAGCTTTAATTTGGGAAGCAATAAATAAAAATGAAATTGATTACAAGACTTTCCTAAAATTTGATGAGGTACTCGGTTTGAAAATAGATAGTTCATTTAAAAATGAAATTAACAATGTTGAAATTTTAACAGACATAATGACTAATGAAATTAAAATTTCTGGTGGTATAAATAGTATTCCAACAGACGTTTTTGAAAAATTAAAATCACTATTACAGATAAGAAATTTGGCTCGCAAAGCAAAAAACTGGGCTGAATCTGATAGACTGCGCGATGAAATTACAAAACTTGGCTTTGAAGTGGAAGATACAAGCGAGGGACAAAAAGTCACAAGACATGAATCATAAATCACATAACACAAAACAAAACCACCCCGAGTGCTCGGGGTGGTTTTTTAATCTTAGAACACATCCAGGGCTCGTTCGAAGCTGGCGCTTGCCAGAGCTTCGAACGAGCCCACCTCCCTTTCACGGCGTCCTCCCACGCCACGAGTCATCGTACCTCGACGAAGATCGGTCTCTTCCTGTCACGGAAGATACTGGCCACCATCGTGGCGATGCAGGGGCGCGCGTCCACCACGATCTTCATGACTCGAGCCTGGATCCCTTCATCAGCACACAGGAAATCACAGACCATCGCCAGCACGAACGTGTGGTTGAGACTCACGTTCCCAGCAACAGTCTTAAAGACGCCAAGCTTCTGAGACATTTACGAACCCCGCCAAAAAAGATTGGACACAAGCTTACCTTATTTTGACTTTTTTGTCAAGATCTTGTGTATATAAAGGCAAAAAATAAGAAAATGGCTCTTTTCTTTTCTTTTTGTTATAATATTTATAGACAAACTAAAAACATATGAATAATTCACAAAATTTCCTCTGCCCAGAGTGCCGACAAAAACAACTTGCCATTGGACTGTCTTATGATATTGAACCTGATGAATATAATGATGAAGCTAGATTGCAAACCATAATTTGCAAAAATTGTAACTTTCAAGGGATTGCTCTGTATCAAGAATCCCATCGTGGCAATCTAGATGAAACTAATTTTACTCATACTGGCTACACTGTTCCCAAAGAATTATTCAAACAAACCAAAACTGATATTCAAAATAGACAAATAAAAAATATTAAAGATTATATTGACAATTCTTTTGGCAAATTTAAAATGGAACTTGTGGATAACTAAACTTATCTTATACAAATAATGTATCTAATTTACTAATTCACAAAAAAATATGAATAAAAAAATGTATGTGATTATGGGAGTCATTATAATGATTCTTTTCACTGGAGTAAGTTGTAGTATTTCTACAGACAAATCAGATTCTTCTTTACCAAAAGAAGACACTGAGCAAACGACTACAGAAAAAATAAATCAAGAACAACAAAAAGTAGAAGCAACACAAGAGACTACTAGTGATTCCGTAATTACGACATCAGAAAAAATTGCAGAAAAACCAATTGAACAGACTGTGGCAACATCAACTATAAAAACAAGAGAAACAATCACATTACCTACCACCAAAACTGGATCTACAATCATAAGTTGTGGTTTAGATGAAGTTTGTCTTCTAAAAAATATCCAGTCTTGTACCCCCGCTACCGGACAAATCCAATTTTTGATGCTTGTCCTAGATGTGTCTATTACTAATGCTGGTAATAATTGTATAATTAGACATACTGCCAAATCTGGTTTGGAAGGTGAATTTGCAAGTTGGATAGGTAAATATTATGATTGCACTTTTACTAAAGACGAACTAAAACAAAATGTGAATGTGTATAGCGAAAAAGCTCTAGGTTCACCAATTGATTATTGTACTGGCACATATATTGATGCTATGAAAAAATTTATGAATGGTGGCGCAACAGAAATGTATCCTGAAACTTGGTCAGTGGGTGTAAGTATGACTCGTGATGATGGTAAGATTATGAGTCTAAAAGCAATTGAATCTGCCACAGGACCAGCCACTATCACAGTAGATTCAGAATCAGCTACATTTAATATTGGTGAAACAAAAACTGTTAACGGCCACACTATCACTCTAAAAGATATTATTCCTCAGACATGTACTATTGATGGTGTAAAAAAAGAAGGGAAAGATTGTGGTACCACTAATCTATACAGAGCTAGTCTGATTATAAAATAATAATTGCGTCGCAAATAAAATATAAATATAGAGGTGTGAGTAGTTACACCTCTTTTTTATTGCTAGTAAATAACCAAACTTGACAGGTTTTTTCAATAGTGTATAATTCAGACATAATTCAAAATCAAACCGCATTTTAATGGAAGTTGGGTGAGATTCCCACACTGTGCCGCAACGGTAATTCCCAATACAATTGGGAGAGTCCGGTCTATTAATTTGTGCATAACCCGAGCAGGAAATCTTGTTGATTTTTATTCAACTTGCTAATTCAATTTCTGCTCGATCAGAAATTTTTTATTTTTATGAAAGAATACATAACAAAACATAAATGGCACCTAGTGTCTTTAATATTACTAATTATTATTGCTGGAGTGAGTGGATACTATAATTTTACAAACACAATTCACGACTCACTTAACACGACACAAAATAAAAATCAAATTCTAAGTAAAATCCAAAACTCAGACGAAAAAAAAGTGGAAGAAAATTCAAACAATTCCACGACAACAATTACTAATTACCAATTACCAATTACCAATACAGCAACAACAATTACAACAAGTAAAACAACCACTACGAGCGGAAGCGATACAACATCTTCAACACTTACAACTGCCAGCCCCGTCATCCCCCACCCCGAACCAGAATTCCAAAACCCAATCATTTTTACAGTCGCAGGTGAAGAATATACACTGGAATACAAAGAAAACCAAAGTGTCTACGAATTTATGCAGACCCTATCGGCTGATTCCAAAAAACCTTTTATTTTTGAAGTAAAAAAATTCCCCGGCTTAGGATATTTTGTAGAAAGTATAAATGACATAAAAAATGATGGGCAAACTGGTAAATACTGGATTTATTATATAA
>JBAQFA010000067.1:0-3237 GCA_049287025.1 Candidatus Magasanikiibacteriota bacterium | reverse complement strand
GTATGCTTGATAGTCCTGCAACTTTTTCGCCTCAATCTTTGTAATATTTATTCTATCAAACAGGCTAAACCATATTCTTGATAGTGGAGAGGAAGTTTTTGCATCACCGATAAGGTCATCATGTATTTTTAATAGTTTCTCTGCATATACAGCGAGTTTTACTATTCCAAACAAGCTAGCAATCTTTAAAACGAATAGATACTTCATCCAAAAGACAAATGCCGTTAGAACATACCATATGGGTAAATGACTTGATGAAACCCGAGCATTTCTTGTATAAATTGCCATAGAACCAGGGAAAGGCGAAACTTTCCTATTACTGGTCAATATCAGATGTTTGTCGGAAACTGGGTAATTATCAACTGCGGAGCCAACAAGGGAGTGAACCTTGTCTGTTATTACCAATGTATAAAAAGGTAGTTTTTTTAGTATACGTTCAGGAAGATTTGTTGCAATACCGGCAATCTTAAAATCAACAAAGATGTCAGGTCTTTCCGATGCGATTGAAACTATTAGAGTGTCCTCGTTTATACTGAGATCTTCATTTAGTTTGTAGTAGGACACATTGTAGCCATGATCAATAATATTATTGATGACGTCAACACAATAAAAATCGGGAACAAGAAATTTTGCTCCCTTCTTGTATCCTAATCTCGGCAGTAAATCCCAGAGGGCATCTTCAAAAGACAAATAATATTCACGGGTTATTTCTTTTGGCCATTCTTGTTTTTTAAACGACAAAAACGGTAGTACTTTGTTAGGCTGAAGAAAATATGGTCTCACAAGTGAATTCTACCATGATAGAATATAAGTAATGCACGAAATTATTCGTTTGGATCAGCTGGTCATCAATCAAATTGCCGCGGGAGAGGTTGTCGAGCGACCTGCTTCTGTTGTAAAGGAGCTAATAGAGAATGCTATAGATGCTGGAGCGACACAAATCGATGTAATCATTAAAGAGGGTGGTTTAGAGAAAATTGAAATACGAGATAACGGGAAGGGGATTTCTCAAGATGACTTACCAAATGCATTTGAGCGATATGCTACGAGTAAACTCACGACCACAGAGGACTTAGAATCCATCAACACTTACGGATTCAGAGGTGAGGCTCTTGCAGCAATCGGAGCCGTAAGTAATTCGACTATTATTACAAGAAGGGGAGCGGAAAGTTATACAATAATCTCGGATAATGGACAACTTTCGGCAATAAAACCAGCATCGCGCTCACCAGGTACCACTATTATAATCGAGGGCCTTTTTTCTAAAATCCCCGCGCGACAAAAGTTTCTAAAAGGCGCCGATACAGAATATAAATATATTCTACGAATTTTCACCCATTTTGCACTATTAAACGGAAATATACACTTCACGTTGTCTCATAATGGTAAAGAGGTTTACAACCTTCCGGTATCCGGAGATGCCGAATTGCCAAAAGAACGTATCGCAAAGATCTATTCATTTAACGCCACTGATCTAATTGAAGTAAAACATGAGGAATATGGAATAAAAATCCATGGTTACCTTCTTCACCCCCGACTACTTACAAGTACTTCTAAGTTTTTGTTGACTTTCGTAAACAGTCGCCCTGTAGAAGATAAGGGTATATTCAAAGCTGTTCAGCAAGGCATCTCAGAGTTTGTTCCTGACTTCTTTAAACCAACAGGTATTATCTCCGTATCGCTTGCGTCTGATCAGGTAGACGTTAATGTCCACCCAAGAAAAACGGAGGTTAAACTGATTAATCCTTTTAGAGTTTACGCAGCGGTCACTCACGCAGTAAAACTATCATTACAGTCGAATATAGCTGAACCAACCAGACAAGTAGGAGTCTCTAGTTCGTTTAGTAGCCCACGTAACACCACAGCAAATACTTGGGAAAACAAACAAGACAACGCTTACGCTAGACTCAGAGGCTCTCAGCCACAATTCTTTTTTGAAGGGAACAATCAGGAAGAAACACACGTGACTCCATTGTTTGAGCTAGGCGAGAATACGAACGTTCAAGGTTCATTTGAAAATGGGCCATTTTCTTCAGGCAAGATTCCAGAATATTTAGTTGAGCAAGCAAAATTAAGCCTCAGTGATGCTGATACAGTACCTATCCTTGGAAGATACATTGTTGTTGGGTTTATGGATGAAGTATGGGTCGTTGATCAGCACGCAGCGGCGGAACGTGTCAGGTATGAACAATTCAAAAGGGCATATCTAGAGGGGGAAAAGCTCTCGCAACAGCACCTACTTGTCCCGATTGCCTTACCTATATCCGAAGAGGAAAAGACGGTCCTTACCAAACACTTAAGCGTGCTCATTCGGCTAGGATTTGATGCAAAAATAAGCGACACGCAGCTCATAGTTGCTTCTATTCCGACGTATCTGCAAAAAGCAAATATCGAGTCCTTACTGCAAGACACAATAACTGAGTTTGTTGAACACGACGATCTATTTCTCTCGCCTGTTGTCGAAGATTTTTCGAGCGAGAAGAACTTAAGTCTGATTATTGCAACAATGGCATGCCATAATTCCGTACGAATGAACGAGCGGTTGTCAGGTCAAGAAGCTAAATCGATAATTAAGTCACTTTTAGAGTGTAAAGTTCCCTATGCATGCCCTCATGGGAGAAGAATTGTCTGGAGATTGAGTAAAGAGGAAGTTGACAGACAGTTCATGAGGTAACGAATGTAGGCTTTGTGCTTCGCTTGCTATTTCCCCTATTCGTTGTGTATAATTCAAAATAGTTGATTCCCAATTAACTAGTAGTGCCGGGGTGGTGGAATGGCAGACACGCTACCTTGAGGTGGTAGTGCCCGCAAGGGTGTGGAGGTTCGACTCCTCTTCTCGGCATTTTTGAGCAGCAGTTTCCCAAGCTGATGCAGAAAGTAACAATATAATCGGGGCGTAGTTCAGTTGGCAGAACGTTCGGTTTGGGACCGAGAGGTCGCGAGTTCGAGTCCCGCCGCCCCGATTGAGAAGTAACAGATGAAATTGCTGACTCACCCAAAAATCATCCCATATTTACTTATAGCCTACATTCTTCTTGCTACGTTAAGTACCCTCGCATCTAAGAGATTCACCCCCGTTCCTTTTGTGATTACCTACTCAAATTACACCAATATAGATGGTGGATGCTTTAATATATGTAAACCTCTTGAAATTAAACTATCTTGTTCAAGTGACAACAAGTATGCGTTCAATTCTTGTAATTACTTATGCGTTGGCGTGGCTGTAAATAGCTGCGG
>JBAQFA010000066.1:0-40757 GCA_049287025.1 Candidatus Magasanikiibacteriota bacterium | reverse complement strand
ATATTAAGGATACGGCTTATGTACAACGAAAGTTATTATTTTCCGCTTGGCAAATGCTTAAGCCTGGTGGAATTTTGGTATATTCTACTTGTACGTTTGCGCCAGAAGAGAATGAACTACAAATAACAAAATTCATGGAACAAAATACAAATTGTGAGTTGTTGCCGATTGAGTTGAATGGGGTTAATAAATTAACAATTGTTAAATCATGGAAGGATAGAGATATTAATAAAGAAGTTATAAAAAAGGCTTTAAGGATAATGCCAAGTAAAGAAATCGAAGGGTTTTTTGTGGTGAAATTAAAAAAGGATTGAAAGGCCTAAAAAGCCAGAAAGGCTTGATAAATAGCACACTGAATTGGTGTGTTTTTTGCTTGCCAAAACAATCAATCTTTGGTAAAATATTCTTATATTTAAGCTTTAATTTGCTCGAGTTTGTCTATTTTAAGAAAGGGATCCCTCGCCCTGTGAGGGCTCGGGATTTGTAAAAATATGTATAGAACACACACTTGTGGAGAATTAACCAAAAAACAAGCTGGAGAAGAAGTAATGCTCTCTGGTTGGGTACACAAACACCGGAAAATGGGTGGACTTATGTTTATAGATTTGCGCGATCGTTATGGTATTACGCAAGTAGTTTTTAATCCTGACCAAATGAGTAATTTTGACGTGGCTGAGAGTCTAAAATATGAGTATGTAATTACCGTAAAGGGAAAAGTAGAAAGTAGAAAAGCAGAAAATATTAATAAAGAATTGGCAACCGGAGAAATTGAATTGATTGCTAGTGAAGTCAGAATAATTAGCAAAGCCAAGACTTTGCCATTTGAAATTTTTGATGCTAGAAAAGAAGAAGAGGATGAAGAATTGCGTCTCAAATATCGTTATTTGGAATTGCGTAGGGAAAAATTAAAAAATAATATTTTGTTTCGTGCCAAGATGGTAAAACAGATTCGTGAGTATATGGATTCACGTGGTTTTATTGATATTGCCACACCGGTTTTGACTGTGTCTTCTCCCGAAGGCGCCAGAGATTTTTTAATACCGAGTCGGTTACATCCAGGAAAATTTTATGCTCTTCCTCAAGCACCACAACAATACAAACAATTGTTAATGGTGGCCGGTTTTGATCGTTATTATCAGATTGCCGCTTGCATGCGCGATGAAGATCCACGAGCCGACAGATCACCTGGTGAATTTTATCAACTGGATTGTGAAACGAGTTTTTTGGAACGGGAAGAATTTTTTAATTTAATGGAGCCATTATTTGTAGAATTAACTGAAAAATTAACTGGTAAAAAAGTTTGGCAAAAGCCTTTCCCAAGAATTCCTTTTAAAGAAGTCATGGAAACTTATGGATCAGATCGGCCAGATTTACGTTTTGATTTAAAAATGACTAATGTTAATGATTGGGCAAAACAGACTGAGTTCAAAGTTTTTTCCGAGGCTGAATTTGTTCGCGTTTTAGCTGTGCCAGGTGGAGAAAATTTTACACGTAAAGAAATTGATGAAGAATTTACTGACAAAGCTAAACGAGCTGGTGCCAAAGGCTTGGCTTGGATGAAATTTTTTGATGGGAAATTTGAGGGGGGAGTAAGCAAATTTTTTAATGAAGAACAACTGAAACAATTAGAACAGCTGGTATCATTAAAACAAAATAGTATATTGTTTTTTTCAGCTGATGCTTGGCGTGTGTCATGTTTGGCTCTGGGTGGTGTACGTGATTTGGTAGGTGATAAATTAAATTTGAAAGATCCAAATTTGATTGCTTGGGCTTGGATTGTAGATTTTCCTATGTTTGAGTGGAGTGAAATTGAGAATAGAATAGACTTTGGTCATAATCCTTTTTCAATGCCACAAGGCGGGTTGGAAGCTTTGAATACCAAAGATCCATTAGATATTTTGGCTGATCAATATGATATTATTGCCAATGGTCTGGAACTTTCGTCTGGCGCGGTGAGAAATATGGATCCAGAAATAATGTACAAAGCATTTGCGATCGCTGGTTATACCAAAGAACAAGTAAATAAAAAATTTGGTCACATGATTGATGCGTTTGAATTTGGTGCGCCACCACATTGTGGTTTTGCCCCAGGAATTGAAAGATTAGTAATGTTACTTTTAGGAGAAAAGAATATTCGTTCGGTGGTGCCATTTCCAAAAAATCAAAGAGCCGAAGAACCAATGGTTGGCAGTCCGAGTGAAGTAGATGAAAAACAGTTGAAAGATTTGCATATAAAAATTGTTGAATAAAAATCATTTTTCAGATAGCAAATAGCAGATATCAATTTTATTTGTCTTCTGCTATCTGCTATCTGTTTTATGAAATTGAGTTTATTACAAAAGTATATCTTGCTTAAATGTTATGAAAAGGGGGGTAAATTAGACCGTAAGGTGTTTCGTAGTTTTTATGGTAAAACAATTGAGTCCTTCGACTCTGCTCAGGACAAGCCGGCTAAAGAAAAATCCTTCAGTTTTGCTCAGGATAAATATAAAGAGAGTATTATTACACGAAGTTTGGAGCATTTGATTGATAGGGAATTCATGACAGGTTTTGGTCGGCGAACACCACATAAATGGTTTATTACCCATGTAAGTTTAACTAAAAAAGGGACTAAAATTAGCCAAGATTTATTAAATGAACGGCAAGAAAAATTGCCTTTAAAATAGTAATTTATGATTGAAGCAGCCAAAGAAAAATTAGCCAGATTTTTAAAAAAAGAAAAAGTTGAAAGTTTGGGTGATGTAAAAGAAATTATCGACCCTGAGTTGTCGAAAGTACTTGATTTAATTTTTTTCGAACATCCTGAAATATTAGAACATGTAATTATTGATATTGGTGACCCAAATGTGGATATTCCATTAAAAAATATGCCAGCTATTTCTGGACCAGAAGACAAGAGAGGTTATCAACCTAGAATTGCTCTGAGTCCAATAATGGAGGATGAGGCAGGTCTCTGGGATTTGGTAAAGACCAGGAGGGCGGAAAAATTAGCTAAAGTATCTGAGGCTTTAAAAAATGGCTTGGGTGAAAAGTTTACTGAGATAACTCCTAAAATTTTGAAAGTAGTAGTATTCTTGCATGAATTACAGCATGCAAAAAGTTATTTAGACAAGTATAAAGGCCTTTCTTATGAGAAAGCTTTTAAAAAGAATAGGCTTGATTATCAGAAACATTATGATTCTTTGCCGGTACCGGGTGTGTTAGGTCAGGTGGCCAGTAAATATTGGCAAGAAAGTAAGGGATTGAATACTGTTGATAGAGTAAAGGATATGATTAGAAAAATAAAATTAAATTATTTTTCTGATGAAGGTCCAGGTAAAAATCAAACATTTAATGAAGAATTGTTTAAGGCCAATCTGTATCAGTATGGTGTTTTTGGAGATGAAAGTAGAATGGATATAATGTTATCAGATCATCAACAAAAACAAGAAGATTTTAAAAATGAAAAAGAAGCTGATGATTTTGCGGTAGATTTTTTAAAAAAACATTGGGAAGAATTAGGTTTGGATAAAGAATAATTTATGGATTATATTTTTTCTATTGGTAATTTACAAGACATAGTTTTGGTAAAGCTATGTTTTTTTCTGTTTGTCGTTTTGGGAATATTGGGTGTATATAAAAAATGGAAACCGATATTTTTTATAATTTTAATGAGTATTACATCAGCTTTGGCTTACTATTTTTTGGTTCGCGATACTGCACTCATGTTTTGGGGATTAAAGGCCGACGAAATTACGATTGTGGCTATGTATGAAATGTTTGCTCAGGGTTCTTGGTTATCAGATTTTGCTTATACAAGTTTACCGCCTTTTTATCCGCCATTGTGGTTTTGGTTATTTGGTTTAGTCGGAAAAGTGTTTAATTTAAATGGTGTGCAAATAGCAAAAATAGCTAGTTTTAGCACAATTTTGCTCTATCCAAGTATATTTTATTTATTACAAAAATGGTATTGGATAAAAAGAAAAATAGAAGGTGAAAAAAATTTAGATTCACTCATTTGGTTATTAGGAACAATATTTTTGTTTGTTTTGATTAGCTGGGACGCAACTATTACCAAGCCTTATGAATTGGTGAGTGCGAGTTTAGTAATTTTGTGGACAGTCTTTTTATTAAATGAAATAAAGCAGGGAATGAATTGGAAAAGTTGGTTAATTTTTGGTATTACTGGCGGGGTATTGTTTATGTTATTTTATTTTTGGTTTTTTCTATCTGCCATTGGTATTGGTTTATTTAATTTGTTTGGTAATAAAGTTAAATTAAAAGAATATGGTAGTTTATTAATTATTGGAATTTTAACTTTATTATTTTCTTTACCATTTTGGTTGCCTCTAGCTAGAAGTTATAGCATGTTTGGGGCAGAGAATTGGCAATTGGGTTTTCTTACTATGGATTGGCTTGGGACTGAAGCGTCCATGCTCCAATTTAGTTTGGTTGGTTTAATTGGTCTAGTTGGTTTTGTTAGTTTGATTATTTATCGACAAAGATTTTATATAAGAGTTTTACTGAGCTTGTTTGTAGCTTCATACATTTGGCAAGTTATGGGTTTGGTGACAATATTTTTCTTTGCTTCACCTTTGCAAGAATCAAAAGGTTTTTATTTTTTTAATCATACTATTTTAGCTTTATCCTCCGCGTATGGGTTTACTCAATTGTGGATATGGTTAAAAAACAAATATCCAAATTATGCTTGGCAAAAGAGTGTGGCTTTGCTTGGAATTTTAGTATTGGGTACACAATTATTTTTTGGTGTGTTTGTTGATAACAAGGATGTGTTGGCGGTAAAAAATCGTTCTGCCCTAGTGCGCCGTGAAGCCAAGGAAATTATAGATTTTTTAGGAGAAAATTATTCAAACACTAATAAGCTGACAATATTACAATCAGGTATACCAGAATTACATGCTTTTTTACCATTTGGTGATTTTATATATTTTAATCAACACAATTCTCACCCCGCAGCCAATTTTTCTTCACGCTTTTATTATCTAAAAGATTTGTCTTTGCTAAAGACAGAAAATGATTTTTATGGTAAAATAGTAAACACTCCATTTGGACAAATTAATTTATTAATTTTGTTTAAAAATGGAGAGAATTATTCTTTATTTTTTAATCTAGATAATTTTCCTAATGAAATAAAAGAAGCGGTGATTGATATCCCAAAAAAGCTGTTTTCGGAACAATATTTTGTAAAAAAGTTTGAAAATAAAGATTATGTTATTTTGGAACCAAAATTATGAATACTAGTTTTAAATTAGAACAATTTGAAGGGCCACTAGATTTGCTTTTGGGTTTAATTGACGAAGAAAAATTGAATATTTCTGAACTGGCTTTATCCGAAGTGACAGAACAATATTTGCATCATTTAGACAAAATTGAAGAGAAAAAACCTGAAGATTTAGCGGATTTTTTGGTGGTAGCCACTAGATTGTTGTTTTTAAAATCTCGTCTTTTATTACCCCAATTTGGTGTAGAGGAAGATGAAGGTCCAAGTCTAGAAGAGCAACTTCGTTTGTACAAAGCTTTTGTAGAAGCAAGTAAAAAATTAAATAAATCTTGGCTTGATTCTAGTCTTAGATCAATTTTTAGAGTAGAACCACCAAAAAAAATAACTGGTTTTTTACCGCCGAGTAATTTTGATTTAGACAATTTAAAAGAAGCAATTAATAAATTATTGTATCGTTTGACTCCACCAAAGGCATTACCCAGAACTCATATTGATAAATCAATATCAATAAAGGAAAAAATTGATCAAATTAGAAATTTATTAAAAAAAGGGCAGTCAACTAGTTTTTCTCAGATATTAAGTGATAGCAAAAATAAGACAGAAGTAATAGTCGGTTTTTTGGCTTTATTAGAATTAGTAAAACAAAAGACTGTTGGTCTAAAACAAAGTGGTAATTTTGAAGATATTTTAATAGAAAAGGTGTGAAATTGTTATATTGCCAAATTGTTTCATTGTTATGATACACATGGTAGTAGATATTATTTTTAATTGTAAATATTTTTTCTAAAAATGTATCATTAACAATGAAACAATGTAACAATTTAACAGTGTAGTTTTAGTCGGATAATTCTATAATATACATTTTACTTTTTTAAAAATTATATATGACAGAAAATTTATTATCTCAAATTGAATCAATTTTGTTTGTGGCGTCTAAACCACTAAAGACAAAGCAAATTGCCAAAGCCGTACAAAAAAACGAAATAGAAGTTGCAGAAGCTTTATCTACTTTGCAGATGAAATATAATCAAGATAATTCTGGGATTAGAATTTTATTTGAAGGCGATGAATATCAAATGGCAACGGCTGGAGAAAATAGCGAAGTGGTTGATTTATTTATAAAAGATGAAGTCTCAGGTGAATTAACCAAGGCTCAGCTTGAAACTCTGACCGTAGTCGCTTATCGTGGACCAATCACTCGTCCAGAATTAGAGCAAATTAGAGGCGTTAATTGCGCCGTTATAGTAAGAAATTTATTAATGCGTGGTTTGGTCGAAGAAGGGGAAGATGAAAATAAAATTTTGCCGGTTTACAGAATTTCTTTAGAAGCTTTACGTCATTTAGGTATTAATTCGGTCACAGAATTACCAGATTATGAAAATTTGCATAAGCATGAATTTATTGAAAATGTGTTAGTTGATAAAACAGAAGCTTAACCCGCTTACCAGCTGAAATATGAATTTTTTAGAAATTGAAAATTTTAAAGATAAATCAAATACTTGGCGTGGAGTCGTGGCGGTTTTTTTGCTTTTAATTGCGATTGGTAGTGTAATTTATCGTACCAATAGCTTTTCGTCAGAAAGAGAAATGTTAAATAAAGTTTTACAACCTCTGCAAAATATTAAAATTGGTGGTGGTGATGTGGTGGTGGAGCCACCACAACCAGTTAAACCAAGTTTGCCAGAATTAATCGGTCCAATGAAACCAACTGAAGATTTTACCGCTCACAGTGTGATAGTTAAGGATGTAAAGACTGGGATGGTAATGTATAGAAAAAACGAGTATGATAAATGGCCAATTGCGAGTATTACAAAATTGATGAGTGCTTTAGTTTTGTTAGAAAAAAATCCTGATTGGACAACGAGTACAATTGTAATTGGAGCTGATTCGCTTGATACTCATGTTTATGCCGGTGATGTTTATACTTTGGAAGATTTGTGGTTAGCAGGCTTAGTTGGTTCATCAAATAAAGCGATTTTGTCCTTGGCTAATGCTCTAGATTGGCCAGAGGAAGCATTTGTAGAGAGAATGAATCAGAAAGCTTTGGAATTGGGTATGACTGATACTTATTTTACTGATCCCACTGGTTTAGACAGTACTGATGTTTCATCAGCTTCAGATGTAGTAATTTTAATAAACGAAGCTATGAAGCACGACAAAATTAAGCAAGCATTATTAACAACAGAAATTAATTTGTATTCAGAAGAACGAGGTAAGAGTCATCATGTTTGGAATACTGATTGGTTGCTTTTGGGGTGGGTGCCACATACTTTTGTAGATTTTTATGGTGGTAAAACCGGTTATATTACTTTGTCAGATTATAATTTTACTATGCAAGTGGGGGATGGCAATAATCATACTATAAATGTAGTGGTTTTAGGAGCCAAAACTCATGAAGCGCGTTTTACTGAAGCGCGAGATATTGCTGAATGGGTGTTTGCGAATTATAAGTGGCCTTGAGCATGTAACATATAACATGTAACATATAATATAGATCAATTTTCATTTAAATGATGCAAGGAATAAAACTATGGATGATGAAAAAGTGTATTTTGATATTGGGGTTTTTGCGGTTATTGTGAATGAACAAAATAAAATTCTTCATATAAGAAGAAATGATATTGATATTTGGGAAACACCGGGTGGAAGATTAGAGCCAAAAGAAACGCCTGAGCAAGCCATTATTAGAGAGGTTAAAGAGGAGGTGGGTCTGGATATTAAAGTAGAAAAATTGTCAGGTATTTATGTTAGGCCACATAATAATGGTATAATTTTTAACTTTGTTTGTTCTGTAATTCCTGGCAGTATTATTGTATTAAGTAAAGAAGAGGCTCGTGATGTGGAATGGTTTGACATAGATGAAATCCCTAAAAATTCATCCCCTTATAAAACTGAAAGAATAAAAGATGCCTTGTTAAATAAAAATGATGTAATTTACAAAATTCAAGATGGACCTTCTGTGCGTGATTTATTTTCTTGAAAAAATTATTTATGCAAAACGAAATTTTAATTACTTCTTACGAAGATCAAGATCTGGATGGAACAGCTTGTATGTTTGCTTATGCTGAGTTTTTGAATATTCAAGGCAAAAAAGTTTTACCAGCAATTTCTGGAATTATACAAAAAGAAGCCCAGTTTGTTTTGGATAAATTTTCTATTGAGGGATTTTTTAATTTGGAAGAGATATTAAAAGATCAAAAAATAATTTTAGTGGATACAAGTGAATTGGAAGGTCTCTCTAGTTCAGTAAAACCCGAACAAGTAATAGAAATTATAGACCACAGAAAAGCTCATACAGCAGAAAAGTTTACTTATGCTAAAGCCCAAATAGAACTGGTAGGTTCGTGTGCTACTCTGATTGCCGAAAAATTTTATAATTCTAAATTAGAGATTTCAAAAGAAAGTGCCATATTATTATATTCAGCTATTGTTTCTAATACTGTAAACTTTAAGGCCAAGGTGACAACAAGCAGAGATATTAAAATGGCAGAATGGTTGAAAAGTAAAATACAATTACCGCATGATTATATTCATCAGATGTTCACTAACAAATCTCAATTTGATAAACCATTGGAACAAGTTATCTTGGGGGATATGGCTTTTTATGTTTTTAATAATAAAAAAATTAGTATTGCCCAATTAGAAATTGTAGAGGCCAATAAGTTTTTTGTAGATAATTTACAAGATTTAAAAAATGTTTTAGAAAAAATTAAGTTTGAGGAAAAAAATGATTTTATTTTTTTGAGCTGTATTGATATTGAAAAAGGTTTTAACATTTTTTTGGTAGTTGATAATGATACAGAAAAAATAGTCAAAAATATTTTAAATATTGATTTTGTTGGTAGTGTGGCTAAAAGAGAAGGAATAATAATGCGTAAAGAAATTTTGCCATTGTTAAAAGAATATTTAGAAAAAATATGATAATAAAGAAAAAAGTTTGGCCAGAATATTTTCAATTGATTTTGGTTGGTAAGAAAAAATACGAATTGAGATTGGCAGATTGGGAGTGTAGAGAAGGAGATGAATTAATTTTGCAAGAATGGAATCCAGAGACCAAAGAATACACTGGTAGAGAAATTAGTAAAAAAGTTAGCATGGTTTTGCAGACAAAAGATATAAATTTTTGGCCAAAAGAAGATGTGTATAAATATGGCTACCAAATAATATCATTTGAATAAAATAAATCCCGATAAAATCGGGATTTATTTTATAGTAATTAGTACAATCTCTGGTGGATTAAACAATCTGGCTCTCACCCCAGTTTCACCTGCACCGCTCGTCACTAACAATTTTGTTTTATCATCCAGTTCATGTAGCCCTTGGTAATATTTGCTTGATAAAATATTATCAACCCGGCCTATAGGGCCGATAAAAGGTAATCTGATTTGTCCGCCGTGGGTATGACCAGATAATATTAGATCAAAAGCTGGGTGTTCATCCAGTATAAAGGATGGGTTATGGATTAATGCAATAGTAGGAATAGTTTCTTTTCTATTTTTTAGGCTGGAAAAATCTAATTTTTTAGTCCAATATTCATCCCCACCAAAAAGATAAAATGATGAACTGTTTACAGTTATTTTTTCAGTCTGGTTTGTCAAATATTTTATTCCTAATTTTTCTAATGATGATTTGGTTTCCTGACTCATATCTCCGGCTTGTGAACATCTTTTGTCTGTGCCGTAAAAACAGGAAATTCCGTATTCGTGATTACCATTAACAGTATAAGTAGGAATTTGGTCGCTTAATTTTTTAAGTGGTTCTAGATAAGTAAGTTCATCGAGATTATAATCCTCATTATCTACCTGATCCCCGCCAATTAATACTATGTGAGGTTTTAAGGTTAAAATTTTATTTACCACTTTTTCGGTCCAATCGGTTTGTTTATATTTTCCAGCTTGTAGGTCAGAAATAAAAGCAATGGTTATTGGTTCTTCCAGACTAGGTAGATCAATATTATGCTTGTTTACAATCAAGAAATTTGGTTCTATAAAACTACCATAAACAGTTATAACTGTAATAAATAATAGAATAATAGAAAAAGATAGTGAAGATTTTTTATTTTTATATTCCCAACTATTTTTTCTGTATTTTCTAGAATACAATAAAATAACCGCAGGAAATGCAGTTATAATAATTATTATAGCAATTAGTAGATCAAAGAATAGTTGCATAATATTTTGGTGCCCAAAGAGGGAATCGAACCCTCATGGTCTTGCGACCGCTGGATTTTGAGTCCAGTGCGTCTACCAGTTCCGCCATCTGGGCATATCTTTTGTGGATACATTATAAGTTATCTTGGTTTTTTTGTCAATATTTGGTATAATGGATGATATGGGAAAAGTAATTTCAGTTGTTAATCAAAAAGGTGGAGTAGGTAAGACGACTACTGCCATGAATTTGGCCGCTGTTTTATCAGAATTGGGCTATTTTGTGTTATTGGTTGATATGGACCCTCAAGCCAATGCCTCTAGTGGTTTGGGTTTAAATAAAGATAATGTGGAACATGGGATTTATGAAGCTTTGGCAAAGCAAAAAAGAATTCATGATATTATAAAAAATACTGCTCACGATGGTTTAAGAATTGCTCCTAGTACAGAGAATCTGGCCGGCGCTAATATTGAATTGGTTGATGTGGAGAGACGTGAATTTCAATTGGCTGATTTATTAGAAGAATTAAAACATGCTTATGATTATATTATTATTGATTGTCCGCCATCTTTGGGTTTATTGACTATCAATAGTTTAGTCGCGGCTGATGAGCTTCTTATCCCAGTCCAGGCAGAATATTATGCCTTAGAGGGTTTAGGTCAATTATTAAAAACGATTAATCTTATCCAAACTCATATTAAGCCTGAGCTCGGTATTTTGGGGGCAGTGATTACTATGTTTGACAAGCGGACTAGACTATCCGAAGACATAATGAATGAATTGTATAAATATTTTCCTGATACAATTTTTCGCACAGTAATTCCTCGTACGGTTCGTTTGGCCGAAGCGCCAAGTTTTGGTCAGTCAATTTTTCATTATGACCCAAATGGTAAGGGGGCAAAAGCTTATGAAAGGTTGGCTAGGGAAATTATTGAGAAACATCAAACTTATTAATTATCAATTTAACAATTTTCAATTTTCAAAGTTTTGAAAATTGATATTTGAAAATTTGTAAATTTTATTTTATGGCACTAGGTAAAGGACTCAATTCACTTATACCCCAACAGAGCACTCTGAGAAAAATGATTCATCGTGAGACTGGAATTATTAATAATGATGCTGATAAAATTTGGCATATTCCGATTTCAGAAATTGTCCCAAATTCCGAACAACCACGCCAAGAATTTTCCCATGCTGATTTGGAAGATTTGGTGTCTTCAATTAAAAAACACGGAATTTTACAGCCACTAGTGGTGACAGAAAAGTCTGATGGCGGTTATGAATTGATTGCTGGCGAAAGACGTTTACGAGCATCTTCTATTGCTGGTTTGGCAACAGTCCCAGCAATTGTTCGTAGTGCCAATCAACAACAAAAATTAGAATTGGCTTTGATAGAAAATATCCAACGTCAAAATTTAAATCCAGTTGAAGAAGCTTTTGCCTACCAAAGATTAATTGATGAATTTAATCTTACACAAGAAGAAGTATCTGAACAGGTTGGCAAGAGTCGGTCTACTGTTGCCAATCTGGTTCGTCTGTTGTCTTTACCAGAAATAATCCAAAAAGCCTTGGTTGATAATAAAATTAGTGTAGGTAAAGCCAAGTCTCTTTTAAGTCTTAGAGATGAAAAAGAACAACTAGATGTATTTGCTAGCATGATGGGTGAGAAAATGACTGTGAGAGATGTTGACCAAGTAATAGCACAAAAAGGACCAGCTTCCCGTAAAGGTTCAGTGCGTCGTGATCCAAATTTAATTTCTGCTGAACAAGTTTTAGAAGAGAGACTGGGTACAAAAGTTCATATTACACAAAAAGGTGAAAAGGGGACAATTGTGGTTGAATATTATTCAAGAGAGGAATTAAAGAGATTGATAAGTGAATTGTCATAAGATCAGACCGCAGATTTTATAACACAGATTGCACAGATATAAATAAAAAACAGCCTTAATTTTAAAAGGTTGTTTTTTATAATCTGTGTTATCTGTGGACTAAGAATTTGTGGATTATTTTTTGGGCAAAACATACTTGAACCAATCAGCAATTTTGCCTTTTTGTTTGTCTTTTAGATAATTTGCCACATGAGTTTTGGCAGTGTGAGTTTTTATAAAATTTAGCCAGTCTGGACTAGGACCTTTGCGGTTTTTATCTGTTACAATTTCTATTACATCACCATTTTTCAATTCAGTGTCTAAGCTGGCCATTTGTTCATTTATCCTAGCGCCATTACATTTATCTCCAATGTCAGTATGAATATGGTAAGCAAAATCAACTGGCGTGGCGCCTTCAGGTAAATCGATTACATCACCTTTTGGTGTAAAAACAAAGATTCTATTCTGTAAAAAATCAACTTTTATTTCTTCTAAATCTGATAATTTATTTAGGATTTCTTTTTGAATTTCGGCCAATTCTTTTACCCAGGTTATTTCTCTAGCCGGTCTTTTTGAACCATTTTCATCATAGTGCCAATGGGCAGCAATACCATATTCAGCATCATCATGCATTTCTGGAGTTCTGATTTGAAATTCAACAATTTCTCCATTATCAGAAAAGACAGTCGTGTGGAGTGATTGATAACCATTTGGTTTTGGTTGAGAAATATAATCTTTTATTCTGCCTTTCAGTGGTCGCCAATGTTTGTGTAATATACCTAGGGAGGCATAACAATCTGCAATCGTTGGAACAATAATTCTAATCGCGACTAAATCATAAACCTGAGTAATATCATGATCCTTGCGTTGGAGTTTTTGATATAGACTGTATAGTCTTTTATTTCTACCATCAATAGAAACAGTTTTAATACCAGTATTTAATAATTCTGTCTTAATATCTTCTTGAATTTGTTTTAAAAATTCATCCTTGCCTTTGAGTTTTTCATCTCTGATTTGTTTTACTCTCTGATATTCTTTTGGGTAAACATATTCAAAAGACAGATCTTCCAAAATACCTTTTATTTCTCCTATACCCAAACGATTAGCAATTGGCGCGTAAATTTCCAGACTTTCAAGAGCAATGCGATATTGTTTTTGTGGTGGTAAGGCTCCCAAAGTCGTTAGATTATGAATGCGATCGGCAAATTTGATAATCATAACGCGGACGTCCTCGGCCATAGCCACAAACATTTTACGCAGATTTTCAATATAGCGTTCCACTCCACGATATTTTAATTTTCCTAATTTGGTAATACCTTGAACAAGGGAAGCAATTTCAGAACCAAAGTTTTTTTCTATTTCATCCAAAGTGACGTCAGTATCTTCTGGCACATCGTGGAGTAGGGCAGCAGTTATTATGACTGGGTCAATGCGCATGTCAGCTAGAAAATGAGCAGTAGCCAAAGGATGAATAATGTATGGTTCACCAGATTTTCTGATTTGGCCATTATGAGCATTATCAGCAAAATCATAAGCCAGGCGGATTATGTCCAAATCAGCTTTTTTGGTATAGGTTTTTACTTTTTCAAGTAAAGATTCAATTGTTTGTTTTTTATTTGGCATACCTTATTTGTATCAAATTTTGATTAATTTTGCAAGTTTTGTATATAAAATTAGGCTAAAAATACATAATATTTGTTTAAAACTAGGTTCAATATCTTGACAAACTAGTAAAAATATGGTATATTATGCTTAGTGATGTTAAGGTTAGGAAACCTAAAAGCCTAAGATAAACCCCAGTCGTATGACGGGGGTTTTTCTTTTTATGCTTAATAATATTCTAAGGTAGAATCTTGCTTTTTTAAAAGCTTGGTGATATAGTTATGTCCGTAGCGGTAAGAGAGCCTTAGCATCACCAATGGCATTGAGGCATCCTCCTCGCCGCTACTAAAGTACACCACATTTTTAGTGGTGTTTTTTATACACGGAAATACGGAAGTTAGGAATTACACGGAATAAAAGAACAGACATTTTTGTCTGTTCTCAAATATTTTTTATTTTTTCCGTGTTGTCCTTATTTTCCGTGATTTCCGTGTTTATTTTTTTCGTTTCCATTTTGTTTTTTTATCTGGCGCGTTTTTAATTAGTTCATCACATTCTTCCATGGTGAGATCAGATGGTTCTTTGTCTTTTGGTATTTTGGCATTTTTTGTGCCGTCAGTAATATATGGGCCATAGCGTCCATTCAATACCTGAATCGTTGATCCGGTAAATGCCTTAATAATTTTATTGGCTTCCACTTCTTTGGCATCTTTAATAATTTGTAAGGCATCAGCGAGTTCGATTGTGTATGGATCTTTTTCTTTTATAGAATAATATTTTTTCTCCACTTGAACATAAGGTCCATAGCGTCCGACATTGGCAATAATATCATGTCCATCTTCATCTTGGCCTAAAACACGGGGAAGTTTGAATAATTCTAAAGCATCAGCCAAAGTGACAGTCTCAATACTCTGATCTTTTTTTAAAGAAGCAAAGGCTGGTTTTTCTTCGTCATCTTTTGAACCTTTTTGGACATATGGTCCAAAACGGCCAATGCGCACATAAATTGGTTTGCCAGATTTTGGATCAGTGCCGAGCTCTCGCATACCAACAGTATTTTCTTTGGTCAGTTCATCATTTTTTTGGATTAAATTTTCATGGAATTCAGAATAAAAAGTCGCAATGATTGGTTGCCAATCTTTTGTACCCAAGGCAATTTCATCAAGATTTTCCTCAAGTTGAGCGGTAAATTGATAATCAACAATTTTAGAAAAATGTTCTACTAACAAATCATTAACTACAAAAGCAATATCTTTTGGCACTAGTTTTTTATTATCATCTCTTTCTACATAACCACGCGCTTCAATTGTAGCAATGGTTGGTGCATACGTGGATGGTCGACCAATACCATATTCTTCCATAATTTTGACCAATGTCGCGTCAGAATAACGAGCCGGTGGTTCAGTAAAATGTTGTTCAGATTTTAATTCTACACAATTAATTTTTTCTTTTAATGAAAGATTGGGAAGCATTTCTTCTTTTATACTATCAGGGTATAGTTTTAGCCAGCCAGGAAATTTAACAGATTGGCCAGTAGCTTTAAATTGATATGTGTGAGCCGAAATTATAACAGAAACTTTGTTTAACTCCGCGACAGCCATTTGAGTCGCCACTGCTCGTTTCCAAATCAAAGAATAAAGTTTGTGTTGTTGGGGCGAAAGGTAATCTTTGATTGTCTCTGGCTTTATGTTTGGGTCAGTCGGTCGAATAGCCTCATGAGCTTCTTGGGCATTTTTACTTTTATTTTTATAACGTCTGGCTTTATCAAGACAATAGTCTGCGCCAAAATTTTGTTTGATAAAAATATTAGTTTCATCAATAAATTTGTCAGACAGATTTAATGAATCCGTACGCATGTAGGTAATGAGACCAACTGGTCCACCAGTACCAATTTCTACACCTTCATACAGTTGTTGAGCTAGGCGCATGATTTGTTTGGAAGAATAACCCAATTTTTGGTTACCAGCTTGTTGTAAAGTGGAAGTGGTAAACGGTGGCGGAGGAGTGCGTTTAGCTTCTCTTTCATTTATTTCAGAAATAAAATATTCAGCAGTTTTTAAATCAGCCATTATTTTATTTACTTCCTCACCTTTTTTTAAATCTAGATGATCTAATTTTTTGCCCGCGACTGAATATAGTTTGGCTAAAAATGTTTGTTCATCATTAATTTTGTTAAAAATCCCACCCAAAGACCAATATTCTTCTGGCACAAATTTTTTGATTTCTCGTTCTTTTTCCACAACCAATCTGACTGCCACAGACTGAACACGTCCGGCCGATAAACCACGAGCAACCTTTTTCCAGAGCATTGGTGATAATTCATAACCAACCAGTCTGTCCAAGATTCTTCTGGCTTGCTGAGCATCTACAAGTTTTTGGTCAATATTTCTTGGGTTTTTAATAGCATCTTCTATGGCTGTTTTGGTAATTTCATGAAAGGCAATTCTCTTGGCTTGGCTCGGGTCAATATCAAAGATTTTGGTTAAATGCCAAGAAATGGCTTCACCTTCGCGATCCTCGTCAGTAGCAAATATGATTTCACTGCTTTTTTTAGCCAAATCTTTTAATTTTTTTACTTGAGCCGCTTTATCTTTTGGGATAACATAATCTGGTTCAAAAGTACCACCATCAATATCAATCCCCATTTTGCTTTTTGGCAAATCACGTAAATGACCAAAAGAGGATTCAACCACGAATCCTGAACCTAAGAATTTGGAAATTGTTTTGGCTTTAGTAGGTGATTCTACTATGACAAGTTTTGGCATATGACATACATTTTATGGCATATTAAGCAAAATGTCAAACTAATCATTATTTTTGTGTAGTTTTTATCAAAAACCGCCTAGATTTTTTTGGCGGTTTTTTTGGTTGGACTTAATAAATAGACTGATCAATCTATTATTGTTTTTATCGTTCTTTTGGTGTGGATGCTAAGCTCCAAATTGATAATATAATTGTTAGAATACCTAAAATTATAGTGTTCCAATAGGCAGTCATATTGTCATTAAAACTTAAAACAAATGGAGAAATGACTAGCCATACACCTAAAATCAGATTAGTCCAACTGGGCCAAGTAACTTCTTCCCCCTCTTCCATCGCTCGGGCACTTGATAAAAAAGCGATAATTATACCTAAAATAATACTATTCCACAAAGCAGCTGGTACACTAGTAAATGATAGGATAAAAGGGGAAATAATTAGCCATAAAGCAGAGACGATCTCTATAATACTGGCTATTTTGAGCATTTTTTTGTAGTTTTGTTGCATTGCCATTGCCATACTTACTCACCTCCTTTCATGAATAAGATATTTGACTGTATAATTTAAGTATAAAGCTTTTTTAAGACAAAGAAAATTACATAACTATAATTTTTGTCAAGAGTTTGTTTGTCTAAAAAACCAGCTTATAGAGCTAGTTTAGTATATAGTGAAATTATTAATTTATTTAGTATCTAAATGTGAACAAAAGATATCTAGCCTAATTTTGGTCTCAATTCACCACTTAAAAATATTGATCCAGTAGATAGAATAATATCAGTATTTTTTGCTTGTTTTTTTGACCAGAGCAAAGCTTGGTTTGGTTTGGAAAAATATTTTATATTAGAATTGGGTAATAATTGTTTAAAGACTTTTACTAAATGTTCTGGCTTGGCAGTTTCTCTAAAAGGGTTCGTGGTATAACGCGTACAGACAATGGTTTGTGGTTTAAGCTTGACTAGTTGTCCAATCATTTTATTAATATTTTTGTCAGCTGAGAAACCGATAATTAAATGTAGATTGCAGGTCTCAGTTTTTATGTTATAGTTTTTAGACTGATGTTCGGTTGCTCGGATGATAAGGTATTTAAGTGTATCAACTGTGGTCTTCATCTTGTCGGGATTGTGGGCGCCGTCTAAAATTATCAAAGGTTTTTGTGAAACAATCTCCATTCTTAATGGCAATTTTATTTTGGCTAAACCAATTTTGATTTGTTTATCAGAAATTTTTAGATATTTAGCAATTTCAATAGCTAGAATAGCATTATTTATTTGGTGTTGACCTAGAACAGGGATTTTGTACTCAGTATTTTTGTATTTGAATGATTGTAGATTAGGGATTTGTGATTTGTATTCTGGAATCTGGAATCTGGAATCTGGAATTTCAAGATAAACTTTTTGTTTTTTACATTCAGCATTAATAATATCTAAAACTTTTTTATTTTTTTCACCAGTAAATACTTTGCATTTTGGTTTTATAATACCACTTTTTTCATAAGCAATTTTAGTTTTGGTATTGCCTAAAATTTGGGTGTGGTCTAAACCGATGTTGGTAATGACAGCGACATCTTTGTAAGGTATAACATTGGTTGAGTCATATCTACCGCCGAGGCCCACTTCCAAAACACACCAATTTACTTTGTGTTTGGCAAAATAATAAAAACCTACAGCTGTTAAAAATTCAAAATAAGAAATCGGGTCATAAGGTGAAATTTTGCTATATTCGTCCAATTTTGGTTTTAGTATTGTAATAATTTTGGCAAATTCATTTTTATTCATTGATTTACCGTTAATCTGCCAACGAGTCTGAATAAGTCCAATATCAGGTGAGGTAAGTGTACCGACCTTGTGCTTGGCAGAACGAAGAATAGAATCCAGTATTAAACAAACTGAACCTTTGCCACTAGTGCCTGTGACATGGATATAATGCGGGATTTGTTTCTCAGGATTACCAATTAGATCTAAAAAGAATTGTAGACGTCTTAAATACAACTCACAGTGTTCTGGGTTTTTTAGGTATTCTTTTCTTTTTAATTTGGAAAAAGACAAGAGAAATTTTAAAGCCTGGCTATAATTCATAAAATAAATTCCTCCCCTAAATAGGGGAGGAAAGATTTAATTTGCATTTAACCCTATATAAAATGAGCAGGTAAAATTATTTAGCAGAATATTTTGGATTCAATTTTACAAATGGTAGTTGAATATGAAGTTTATTAGTTACCAGACTTAGTAAATAATTGAATGCAATATAAGTTACTACGATTCCCAAAGCCATCAAACCTCTCTCTTTCCAAACTACTGGGATCAAACCCATCCAAATTTCGGCTTTCATACCAATGAACCAAATCCATAAAGCTCCACCAACCGCATGAGCAGTAAAAGTAGTGCCAAGAGCGCGGACGATAAGAGATTTTTCATGCCAGAAATAAGAAGCAATTGGAATTAACCAATATAGTGCATATGGCCAAGCGTTTCTTCCTTCTGGGTTGGTCCAAAAAGCGATCATACATACGGCTGGGACAATAGCCATCCATTTTGATTTGCGAGCAAAGTAAAGTACAGAAAATAAAACTGGGAAAAGACGAATAATAGTTGAAGTGTCAAAAGCAAAACCATGCCAGCCCCAATTGATTAATTGCATCGCACCAACAACAATTAAACCCCAGATTGAACCAACAAAACTACCAGCGATTGGGCCATAAAAATCAAATAAAGAAAATTTTAAACTAGAACCAATAATTTTGGTAAAAGGAATTTGCATGAGGCCAAAGCCGGCGAGGATGAATAAAATTGTGAAGATTATTTGTTTGAGGTTTATTTTGGGCATATTTTTTTGAATAGGTTAAATGTTAAATAATAGATATTTTTATAAAATTAATAATAGTTATTTCCTGACACCTGACACCAATAACCAAAATAATGTGTCATGTTATTGGATCAAGGAGTCTGGTCAACGTCCGAGTACGTACATCATCCCGCCTAGATTCCGGACTTTGCCTTTCATTTCCATAAGTATAAGTGTAGCATTTATTTGAGAACTGTCAAGTTCACATTTTTTTGTTAATTCATCAATGTGGATTGGTTCGCGGGTTAGATTAGCTAGTATCTTGGCTTCAGTAGGGGAATCAGGAATAATGGCTTGGCTAGAAATATACTTTTTTACATCTTGTAGATTTAAGGCATCTAGAACATCATCAGCTTTGGTAACCAGGTGAGCACCATTTTTTATTAGTTCATTTGGACCAGTAGAATTAGCTGTGTTGATGTTTTGGGGGACAGAAAAGACTTCACGACCATTGTCTAGGGTACATTGAGCAGTAATAAGAGCGCCAGAGCCTTCTGGTGCTTCAATTACTAATGTTCCTAATGACATACCAGCGACAATGCGGTTTCTACGGGGAAAAGTGAATTTTGATGGCAGAGTTCCCGGAGGATATTCTGATATCAGAGCGCCACCAGATTTTATTATTCTTTCAGCCAAGTCTTTGTTTTGCCCCGGATAAATATGTTGTCTATTAATTCCACTACCAAGGACAGCAATGGTTTTTCCACCAGATTTGAGAGTAGCTTCATGAGCGAGGCAATCAATGCCAATTGCCAGTCCGCTAATAATGGTAATACCTTGACTAGCTAGATCAGCCACCAATTCTTCGGTCACTTGTTTACCATAGGGAGAAAATTTTCTGGTACCAACTACAGCCAAAGAAAAATCATCAGGCTTAAATTCACCACGGACAAATAAACAAAACGGAGGATCATAAATTTCTTTAAGTAAATTTGGATAATCGGCATCATCTTTGGTTAAACAATATATTTCTTCTTGATTCAAAATTCTCTCAATTTTATTTTCATCTATTTTTTCTTTCCAAACCAAAAATTGATCAACAATGTCTTCTTTCCAACCAGTTTTTAAAAGTCCGTTTCTGTCAGCATCCCAAGCATCATCTAGAGAAGAAAAAACGGCCACCAATTGCTGGTAGCGTCTGGAAGTAATTTTGGGGAAGTAGGAGAGGAGGATTTCTTTATTCATAAAACACGTATCACATACCACGTATCACACACCAATCAAAACTTGCTATGTGTTACGTGATATATGTTATGTGATTAATGTTTTTATTTCTTCAATACTTTTATTTATTATTTCTTCCACTTTTTTCTTTTCAAACAAGCCAAATTTTCCTAAAACAAAATCAGCTGTGTTTTTCATCTTCTTTTCGTTTTCACTAGCTATGCCAATTCTTATACGGGTAAAATTTTGTGTACCCAAATGTTGAATAATTGATTTGATACCATTGTGGCCAGCATCAGATCTATCGGTCTGAACGCGAATGTCACCCAGTTTCAAATCTTTGTCATCGTGAACTACAATTAAATCTTCGTGGGTTAATTTGTAATAATGAGCAATTAATTGGACCGCTTCACCTGAAGCATTCATAAAGGTCATTGGTTTAGCCAAAATAATTTTTTGGTTATTAAAGTTTAGTTCACAGATTTCGGCATTGAATTTTTTACTTAAGTCCCATTTTTTTTCTGGTTCTAGACTTTTTAACAACATATCTAAAACCATAAAACCAATGTTATGGCGAGTTTTTTGGTATTGTTTACCTGGATTGCCTAGACCTACTATTAATTTCATAAAAATGCTAGAAAAGCCTGAAAGGCCGGAAAGGCCGGAAAGGCCGGAAAGGCATTGTTTATCCTTTTTATTTATTCAGTTTGTAAGATTATAATTTTATGTTTTTACATTTTAAGCTTTTCAAGCCTTTTAGGCCTTTAATTATACTCTCTTAGTCTTTGATAACTTAATTACAATTGGCGTGGCAAAAAAATTGAACTGTTCTCTTAATTTATTTTCTACAAAATTTAGATAAGAGCGGTGTAGAGAAGTGCGATATTTTACCATAATTTGAAAGACTGGTGGAGCTACATTGACCTGAGTCATACCAAGAAGGGTTGGTTGTCTGGTGCCTTTGCCACGTGATGGCAAATGAATAGCTTGGACATTTTGAATAAATTTGTCCAAAACACCATTGGGAATAGAAGTTTGTCTAGCGTTCCAAGCTTGGATTAACAAGGGGAAAATGTCATGAACGCGGTAGCCAGTTTTGCCACTAGTAAAAATAAGCGGAGCAAAATCTAAATGAGGAAAAAATGAATAAACCATTCGTTTTACTTGGTTGCGCGCCGTTTCAGAATTATCCTCGGCCAAGTCCCATTTATTTACTATTATTATAACGCTTTTTGATCTTTTTTCCAGCAGTCCGGCCAATTGCATATCTTGAGAGGAGATAATTTCCGCCCCATCTATTATCAAAAGTATAATGTCAGATTGTTCAGCTGATTGGATGCTCTTGCTAATACCTTCTTTTTCTAGCTTTCCACTTACTTTAGCTTTTCTTCTGATACCAGCAGTGTCAATAAAATTTATCTTCTGATTAACAATTTTATTACCAAGTTTATATTCATAATCAACCAGAGTATCGTGTGGTTCGCGTGTAGTATGAGCCATTGGGTTGACAATCACTTTTTCTTGACCAATTAATTTATTGAACAAAGAAGATTTACCAACATTTGGTTTGCCAATAATACTGACATCAATTGGCCTGTCTTTGGGTTTATTTAATTTTTTTGGTGTGATTTTTATTTTTCCTAAGATTTTGTATATATGGTCCAAGAGATCACCGGTGTTTCTGCCATTGGCAGCGGAAACACAGAATGGTTCGCCCAAGCCCAATCTCATCCATTCTGGCTCAGTGGTGTTCAAAGCAATTTTTTCGGTATCTACTTTGTTGGCAACCAAAATGACTGGTTTGTTAATTATCCGGCGCATTTTTTTGGCTAGTTCTTTTTCTTGAGGTAAAATTCCGTCTTGAGCATCAGCGATAAAGATTACTATATCCGCTTCCTTCATGGCACGTTCACTTTGGATCAAAATATCTTTTTCCAATGGAACATCATCTTCAAAAGTAAGACCACCAGTATCAATTATTTTGATATATTTTCCGCGCCAAATAATAGTGCCTTCATTGCTGGTTCTGGTAGTACCAGGGACATCAGAAACAATGGCCTTGTTACTCTCAGTCAATTTATTAAATAGGGTTGATTTGCCGACATTAACTCGGCCGACTAGAGCGATTATAGGTAGTTTTTGTAAATCAATTTTGGCTGGTGTAGTCATAATATTATTCTTCTAAATCATCTCCTAATAAAATTAATATATCTGATGTAGATGTGGGCTGAATATTCTCTGGTAGAGATTTTTTAATTGGAATATGAAGTTCTTGTTGCAAAGCCTGAGCAATACTGGATGTATCTTTGTCAGAAATTTTAAATATTCCGCTGTTTAGTTGTGGTTTTTCAGTGGCATTACCAACAGTGGTAATAGTAAAGTTTTTGTCTTCTAATCTTTTTTTCATTCTCGCGGCCATACCCACACTCCATGTACCATTTTGAATTTCAATATTAGTTGGTTGCATAATTGGCGGAGTCGTTTGTTCGGGTGTGGTATCTCTGGTAATTTTTTCTTTTTCAAAAATGTTTTCTATTAAGTTGTTAATTTCTTTAAAATTGCCAGTTTTCGGTTCTAAGATAAAAGCGCCGTTGGCAGTGTAGCCATTTTTTAAATAATTATCTGGACTATCATCCAAGACTAGGTTGGTAATATTTTCTGTATCCAGTTCTTTTATTAATTTGAAAAAAGACATTATGTCGGCAAAGTTCATGTTCGTGGTAATGTGTTTTTCCAGACTGTTTTTTATGTTGTTTATTTTTATTGGGTTTAATAAGGTACTAAATGATAAGACTTTTTCTTTTAGGGCTGATAAAACTTTTTGTTGGCGACGAGCACGAACAAAATCTGAACCCTCACCATTATTACCATGTCTAGAGCGGACAAATTTTAAAGCCGTGTCCCCATCCATAGTTTGGATTCCTTTAGAAAATTCTACAGTTTGATATTCATAATTTTCGGCTGGATACATGTGGTCAGCAAAGGATTGTTCAACATTAATGGTTACCCCACCGATTTCATTGATGATCTCTTCAAAAGCTTTAAAATCTACCCGAGCATAATAATTAATTTTTAGATCAAAAATGTCCTCAATTGTTTGTCTGGCGAATTCAGCTCCATAACCACTTTTTTCTGTTTCACCAAAAGAATTCGCTGAGTTAATCTTGTTCCAGCCATGTCCAGGAATTTCTACTCCTAGGTCACGAGGAATAGAAATCATAGCAATTTGACCGGTGGATGGTTTGATACTGGCGATTATATTGGTATCAGTCAAAAAAGGTCCGTCGTGGCCTAAACCACCCATACCAAGAAGGAGTAAATTTATTCGGTCGTCATTATAGCCATCAAGTTCATTTTCTTTACTAAAGACAAAGTAGCTGATTTTTTTAAATAAACCATCAGGTGACTTTGGTTCTAGAGTTATAGGGTCATATTTATTTGGATCTTCTGGAGTATACTCACCCATAATAGCCTTGGTAATACAGCCCCCAATTAATAATATGCTTAATAGGATAATTAAAAAAATAAACCGTTTTGGTTTTTTAGGGGGATAATCTTGTGATAAGGGTTCTTGGGGAATAAAATTGATATGGGAAGCGTTCATATGCTAATATTATAAGGTAAATTGTGGTTTTTTGCAATGGCTGGTTGTTAGTTTGCCTTTTGCATGCTTTTATGTTAAAATTGTGCTATAATGGATCTGTAGCTCAGTTGGTTAGAGCGCTGCATTCACATTGCAGAGGTCAGAGGTTCAACTCCTCTCAGGTCTACAAGTTATGATTCAGTTTCGGCCAGAGGCCGACCAGCCTTTGGCTGGGGTTACCCGCCTGCCATGACTGCCGTCAGGCATGTCGGGCAGGGAGCATTGCATTCACATTGCAGGGGTCACTGGTTCGAACCCAGTAGTGGCTACAAAATATTAATTTTGATTTTATCAGAATTTGTCTATAATTATAAAATTAATTATATGCCAGAAAAAATTACAGAAGACACTCTCACTGGAGATATGTTACATGAATGGACAATCCAGGAGTATGAACAACATGACAGAGGAAGATTGTGGTATATTATTATGATAGCCTTAGGTTTAGGTTTTGTATTAATAGGAATATTTACAGGTAACTTTTTATTTTCCCTAATTATAATATTAGCAGGGATCATTATTTTTTTGCAATCAAACCAAGCTCCTTTGCAAGTATCTTTTAAAATTACAGAGTTGGGGATTGTAATTGGTAATCGTTTTTATAAATATTCTGAGTTTTTAGATTTTTATATTATTTATCAACCGCCGAGAGTAAAGACACTATTTTTGGAAACTAATAGCGCTCTTCGTCCTTTGGTAAGAATACCATTATTAGATAAAAATCCAGTTGACGTAAGGCATAGTTTATTAGAATTTTTAACAGAAAATCTGGAAAAAGAAGATGAACCTCTGAGTGATAGAATTGCGAGAAATTGGCAAATACACTAGTACACGATACACAAGACACGTAACAAAATACAGACATCAAGATACAAAAATCATCCCTATAGGATGATTTTATACTTGACTTTTTATTGTGTTTGTATTATAATATTTTCGTTTTATGCACTCGTCGTTCAATGGATAGGACATCAGATTGCGGATCTGATAATGCAGGTTCGATTCCTGCCGAGTGCACAAATAAACTCCTCAATAGAGGAGTTTTGTGTTAAAATAATAACATGCAGTTAGATACACCAATTGGACAAATTAATCATATTGCCAAAAAGATGGAAAGGCATTTAAAAAATCTTGGTATAAATACTATTCAGGATTTGTTGTTTTATTTGCCGTTTCGTTATCAAGACTATAGTAGTACTAAGAACATTGCTGATTTGGAAATAGGAGAAGAAGTGACCATTAAAGCAAAAATAGAAATTATCTCTAACCGACGGATTTTTAAAAGACGAACAATTATGACCGAGGCGATTGTCTATGATGAAACTGGGAAGTTAAAAATTGTCTGGTTTGGCCAGCCTTTTATTACCCATAATTTTAAACCTGGCGACATGGTTTATTTATCAGGCAAATTATCTATTGGCAAACTAGGCAAGCAAATGGTGTCGCCATCTTATGAAAAAGAAACTAAACAAAAAGCTCTTGGAGAAAAAGGCACTACTCACACAGCAAGGATTGTTCCAATTTATCACCTAACGACTGGCGTCACTAACAAACAATTAAGATTTTTAGTGAGTCAGATAATTGATTTGGTTGATAATTTGGTAGAAGAATGGATTCCAGATGAAATTTTGGATAAAGCCGATTTGGTATTTTTGTCCCAAGCTGTCCGTGGTATTCATTTTCCAATTGATGAAATTGATTTGGCTCAAGCGAGAAAACGTTTAAAATTTGGCGAGTTATTTATTTTGCAATTGCGCGCGGAAATGATTCGTCAATCCTTGAAACGGTCAAAAGCTTGGTCAATAAAATTTCAACAAGAAAAAATAAAAGAGTTTGTGAGTTCTCTGTCTTTTGAATTAACCAAAGCGCAAAAAGTGTCAGCCTGGGATATTTTGCGTGATTTGGAAAAAAATGAACCCATGAATCGACTACTTGAAGGTGATGTGGGAAGTGGTAAAACTATAGTCGCAGCCATGGCACTTTATAATACTGTTTTGAATAATTATCAGGCTGTAATTATGGCACCGACTGAGATATTGGCTATGCAACATTTTGATTCGTTGACAAAATTGTTGGGAAAACAAGTTAGAATAGCACTTTTGACACGTTCCCAATTTTCAATTTTCAATTTTCAATTTTCAAACAACTTTAAATTAAACAATGAAAAAAAACCTAAAAAACAAATTTGTGAATTGATAAAAAATGGTGAAGTGCAGATAATCATTGGAACCCATGCTTTATTGTCAGAAAAAGTGGAGTTCAAAAATTTAGGTTTAGTAATAATTGATGAACAACACAGGTTTGGTGTAGAACAACGAAAAACAATGAGGGAAAAATCTGGTAATAACAAAACTACTCCACATTTATTATCCATGACAGCGACACCAATTCCACGGTCGTTTGCCCTCACTTTGTATGGTGATTTAGATTTGTCTATTATAAATGAAATGCCAATGGGTAGAAAGCCGGTTGACACCAGGCTGGTATCTGTAGAAAATAGATCAAAGGCTTACGACTTTATTCGTAACCAAATTAAACTGGGTAGACAGGCATTTGTAATTTGTCCGTTGATTAGTCAAAAGTCAGCAAAGTCCATAAAGTCTAAAAGTCAAAAGTCAGATGATGAGATTGAAATTATTAATTATCCAGAAAATAGTTTTATTGTTGGTGATGAAAAGAAAAGTGTGGAGAGTGAATATGAAAAACTTTCAAAACAAATATTTCCAGATTTAAATGTTGGTTATTTGCATGGCAAACTTAAACCAAATGAAAAAGAAAACACTATGACTGATTTTAGTA
The DNA here is from genome assembly GCA_049287025.1 of Candidatus Magasanikiibacteriota bacterium. GTDB lineage: Bacteria > Patescibacteriota > Patescibacteriia > Magasanikbacterales > UBA922 > UBA11710. Next base: position 13,711 of record JBAQFA010000066.1, on the reverse strand, counting down.
CAGGAAAGATTGATATTTTAGTTTCCACTTCAGTCGTAGAAGTAGGGGTAAATATTCCTAATGCGACAGTGATGATGATAGAAGGGGCAGATAGATTTGGTTTGGCTCAGCTCCACCAATTTCGTGGGCGAGTAGGTAGAGCTCTACACCAATCATATTGTTTTTTATTTACTGACACAGATAATGAAAAATCTCTGGATCGATTGCAGTTTTTTTCTCACAATACTGATGGCTTTAAAATTGCTGAATATGATCTCCAAACTCGTGGTCCTGGTGAAGTGTATGGTACAAGCCAGAGTGGTCTACCACCATTCAAACTTGCTACGATGCAGGATATGGATCTAATAAAATTATCACGGGATTTGGCGCGAGGGATTGACTTCAAAAAAAATCCTTCACTTGTAAGTAAAGTGAAGGATTGGGAAGATGGTGTGCACTTGGAATAATATCTATGTACAAAAGTCTGTTTTAATATCCTCAATAAATTCAGTAGGGTTGAGTAAATCATCTGGATATTCTGCTGTACTTGTAAATTGTTCAGCGCATTTATTATTACCAGTTGATGATTGTCCAGTTGGAGGTTCCCATTTTTCATAATTAGAACCATTGTCACCCTCGTACATTTCTAAGTGGAGCATACTACAGTAGCTGGCCACTCCAAGATAAGTATTTTTTTTAACTTCCTGGCCAACGCTTACAGTGATTTTATCGGCATCAATTTCTCCGTACAAAATACTTTTACCTAGCTTTGGATGGTATATTAGAACAGAACCAGCTTGTTTAGGAGTGCCGTTCGCCCCCCAGCCATCTTTACATGTGGTGAAACCTTTCATTATGAATCTTACGATACCGTCATCAATAGCGTGTATTTTACCAGGGGATTTAGTATAAAGGTCAATACCTTTATGACATCGAGTGCCATTATTACGGTCATCACCCCAATTCAAACTTATTTTATCAAAGCTATCGGTTTGAATTGGAAAACAAAGACCGGCAGTAGTGGAAAAATTACTGCTTGATCCACCACTACCAAAAGCATTTCTAGCAACAATTTCTGCTAGATTTTTTTGACCAGTAGCACTAGGATGTAGTTTGTCACCCGACACCCAGTCGCTCTTGGCAGCGCCAGCACTGTTTGGATCTTCGGCCAAAGAGTAATAGTCTATTACCATGTCAACCAGACGTTTGTCTTTGGCACTAGTTTTTATCCAATAATTTAAATCTTGGGTTTTTTGTTGTTTGGTTTCATCCCAAGTTTCATAGCCTTTCCACGGTGGTATCGTGATGGCAATTACTCTTAAACCTTCATTTTTAGCTTTTTGATAAATATTTGTTAGTCTTCCTTCTATTGTACTTAGGCCAATTCCACTGGCAATATCATTTATTCCACCTAATATAAATAAATCAGTATAACCTTCAGTTTTTAAATTAAGATTTTTTATTTGATCATACATCCAATCTGTTTGTTTTTTGACCTCGGCAATTTTATTTTGTAGTGTTATATTGGTAGAACAAGCAGTTGCTAACTGATTGGCAAAAGATGAATTGTCGGCAGTAATTGAATCACCTAGAGCTAATATTTTTCGATTGGGGTAGCTGGTAGCATTACATCTTATTTCACCAGTGATTTGATTACCTCCCACACCAGAGGATAGGGTGCTTTCACTAACTCTTAAGGCTGGGTTGGTAAAAGGACAAGCTGATTTATTAATATCACTATAGGTATTTGTCACACCGCCTAGTTGTTTTATATAATCAATCATTTTTTTCCCCCCGTTGTCACCCTCAGTGGCTTTTGCCACTGAACAGCGATCTATTTTGTTAGAACAATCTTCTAATAAATTTTTATCATATTCTCGTTGAGCCTCAAGTAGTGGACCAGCGGCTTTGGTATAGTCACAGCCAACATCTTTTATTTTTGTTAATAATTTTCGTAGGATTACGTGGCCACTTTGGTGCCCAATATATAATAAGTAAGCAAAAGAATCAGGACTTATATCTTTTGGACAACTATTTTTTATTTTTTTTATGCTGTCGTTTATTATTTGGGTTCCTACCATAGTACTAACTTCTGGTAATAATAAACTTTCATAATTAGGGTCAATTTTGTTCAAGTTTGGACTTCTGAGTGGTGCTGGGGGTAATTCTTTACCCATGGTGCAATACTGTTCATTTTTTACTGGTTTTAAAATACTTTTACAGTTACGAGAAGTGGTTTGGAACATGCCACAAAAACCATTTTTGTTACACACACTAGAATCAAATCTAGATTCAATAAAAGCCATAGCTTTTAAATATTTCCAATCCACACCCACACAATTGGAATATGCCTGGAATATACTGTCAAAACCAGTAAAGGATAAGGCTTGGGGTCCGTTTGTGCCATTGGTACCGACAATATTGGCGGTTCGAAAAGCTCCTGGATCTTCGTAAGGTTTTAAGCCTTTATCAGTTGTTTCTAAGTCAAATTCTATACCGTCAATATACAAGACTTTTAAATTTTTAAATTTAGTTAGTTCTGGGTTGATAGTGTAGAGTAGGGTGTAGGAAGCCAAGGCAATAAATAATCCCATCAAAGCTTCGCCAATTCTTTTTTGGGCTTCACTAATTTTGTCAGAAGCGCCACCGGACATAATCCACTTTAGTCCATTATTTATTATCATAACTATGGCGATTATAGAAGCAATTACAATGGCGTATTTATAGCCAGCCGTTAGGTATTCTCCTAAAAAAGGAATAGTTAAGAATCTTCCAGTACTACCATCTGGTGCCACATCTTCGATTATTCTACCCTTCAATTCTTCTTCACTGGTAAATTTTAGGCCTGGTATACTAATTTTAGTAGTTGGAGCTTTGATTATTTGGTCAATTTCACTACTTCTGATTAGAGCTTGAGTATCAAACACAGCATCAGATATAGTAAAATCACCACCTTTTTTAAGGACAGGGTAGCTATCAACACCATCAGTTTTGTGATAACAATAATCTACGTCATAGCTAACATTGGCACCATCACGACAAATCCAATCTTCTTTTTTGCCACCATACTGATTGGCACAATCTTCACTGTTGGCTGCGTCAAATTCTTCTGAATACGGTGATATTCCTAGGCCAGGGTCAGCTTCATCACAATCACAAAAACGTATTTTGTTACCCTTTTCATCCAATTGAGCACTATCTTCACAATCATCAGACTTGCATTGTGAATTCAGAATACATTGGTGACCCATATCAAATTTGTCAGCCGCAAAAATAATCAGGGGATTTGAAAAAATACCAATTATCAATAAAAATAAAAATACGTTTATCTTTTTTAGAATCATAATTTTATTGGCTAGTATTTAAATTTAAAACTGATTCCCACTCCTCAATTATTTGGGGTGGAGAAATCTGTTTATTATTTATAAAAATTGCTGGTACCCCTTGGATAGTTAAATAAGTAGCTAAGGCAGTATTATTAGCCAAATTTAGTTCTGGTCTGTCAGAAGATAAACAGTCAAAAAGTTTTTCTTGGTTTAGATTTATTACATTGGTAATAGCGTCTAGAGTGGCTTTTGTCAGTTCTTCACTATTGTTAAAAGCTAATTCTTGAAATTCAGAAAATTTATTTTGTTCATTGGCACAATAACTGTATTTGTGGGATAGTCCAGTAGAATAGGGGAAACGAGTAATGGCTAGTCCTTTCCAAATATATTTTATTTTGTCAGGGTATTTTTCCATTAATTTATTTAACACCGCAGTTTGTTGTTTGCAACTCGAACAGCCAAAATCTTCAAAGGCAATGATTTGGATTGGAGCTTTTTTGTTACCGACAATAATATCATCTTCAAAGATGGGAATTTGTAATTCTTTTTTGACATTTTTATCTGGAGCTTCAATTATCATATCGTCTTTGGAAGTGTATTCTAAAACACGAATAAAAAAGACAAAAATAACAATCAATAAGGCTGGTATAAAAATTAATAGTAATTGCTTTGTTTTTATCATATAGGTATTTCAAACAAACCATTCTTATTTTTATCAGTGAAATAAAGTTTATTATTATTTTTGTCAATACTCATGGAATTTATGTAATAATCTTGGTCAAGTGGTATCTGACTTTTTAGACCAGTATTGACATCTATTTTGTACAAAACATCGGCAGTGGTGTCGGCCAAACTTGGAGCAAAACCAGCACCCTTTTCCAATTTTTCTGGCACAGCACAATAGATAGTTTTTTCATCAGCAAAAATGCATTTGTCTGCCCAGGTATTTAGGTTCAATAGTCGACGGCCTTTGCCAATACTCTCTGTATCTGATTTGACTAGCCATAATTCTGGTTTATAATCATTTCTAGCATTATAAACACTGTAGAGTAGATTATTACCATCAGATGACCATTTGGTCTCTAGACCACGTCCTTCCACAATGGTAGAAGGGAAATTTTCTCCATGTTGGCCAACAAATAGAACTTCTTGTCGATCCATACCGAGTGATTCACCAGTAAGGGACATGGCAATGATTTGATTATTTGGTGACCAGTCCACAATTACTTTGTCCGCATTTTCTCCCATTGGTTCTACTAATTTTATATTGTTGCCATCAACATCAGAAGTGATTAACCAGCGATTTTCTGGTGAAAGGCCAATACTTTTGGCAGTTATTTTTTCATCCTGACTAGAAAAACTAAAGTCTTGCCAGTGTTTTGGTAGGGTGACTTGTTTTTTTGTTTCAAAGTTATAATAAATATTTGCGCCATCGGGATATTCTATGATTGCTTCATCGTTTTTTGGTGACCAGGCCACAGTTTGAACGTTATAAAATACTTTGTCCGTAAGGGCTTCTACTTTTCCGTCTTTGTTTATGCGATAAAATTTTCCATCAATTTGGTTATAAAAATTTGTTCCGCCAGCTTCATTACTTGACAAATTGGACAGGGGAACATCTAAAATTTGGGTTTTATTAGTAAACACTTGTTCAGTTTGGCTTATTTTGGTTCCAGTATCTTCTGTGGTTGGAAAAAGTTCCGAACCATTACCTTGTTGGTCAGTAGTACTTGGTTTTTTATCAGCATTTCCAGTTTGGGGAAATTGTCCAGTAGTTGTTGGGGTGGTAGTTTGGGGTAGGTATGTAGTAGGCTTTTTTTGGAAAAAGACAACATAAATAAGATAACCAATTGCAATCACTAACAAAATGAAAAGTAGTGATAGTATTATTCTTTTTTTGTCCATATAAGTTAGGTTTTATTTTATTAAGCTGCTTTTTGAAGTGGTTGTGAATTTTGGTTATCTTGATTATTTGTTCTCCCTTGACTTATTAAGTTTCTTCTTTGATTTGTTAGTGTGTTTAGTTTTTGTGTTATTTCCTTTTCTGATTTTTTAAACTTATTTAATTTTTCTTCCAGTGGTTTTACATATTCATTTAGAAGTGTTTCCTTTACACGTTCTAGTTCCGTCTGTATTTCTTTAGCTGTTATTCCAATGATAACTGTGACAGCTAAGAAAAATAAAATGAATGATATTATCCTTATTAATTTTAAAATACGTATTTTTTTTTCCAACCGACTAATTTTTTGTTTGTCTTCACCCAATTCTTTTTCAGTTTCTTTGATTTTTTTCTTTAGTGGTAGTAACAATCTGTTCTGTGTTTTAATCTGTGTGTCAAGTTTTTTTATTTCTTCTTTATATCGTACGCGATTAAAATTTTGATTTGATTTGCCTTTTTTGTCTCTGTTGAAAACTTTATTTTGGTTTGGATTGTTTAGACCTTGATCTGGTTGGGTTTGTTTTTTATCATCATCTGCCTGGTTGTCTGTATTAGGGTTTGAGCGGGGATCATTGGTAGTGGGTGTGTAATTTGAATCACCATTATCTGGATTTTGACCATTCAGTCCTTGTTCATTTGGCCTATCATTTTGTGGTTGTCCATTAGACCTTTGTCTCATTTTTTTATTTCTTTCATTTCGTGCATTTTCGCCAATTTTAGGTATATTACCTTTAGAAAATTCTGTACCATCAGGTGTGACTCCACGTTGGAGTCCACTATTTCCGTCCTTATTTTTTTCTTGATTGGTAGGTGCTGTTGTTTGTTTTGGATCATTTTCATCTACTTCTATTTCAATATCAGGAATTGTTTTTGTATCGGGTTGTTTTGGAAATGGGATTACGTTGTTTGGTACCATTTCGTCATCTAAGTCATCTGGACTGTCTTGACCAATATTATCAATTTTATTTTTTCTAAATTTATTTTTCAAATCGTCTTTCACTGCTTCTTTTGTTTTGTTTAGGGAATCAATTGCATCATTGAGGCTGTCAAATATTGCTTCTTGGTCAAGTTCAACTTGACCATCAGTTTCTTCCTCGATGGCTTGTCCTAGACTGTCTTCAAGTTCGTCTTGGATGTTTTCAGCTAACATTGTTTTCAGTTAAAGTGTTTAAAAAAATACAATCTTTGGCCCAGGATTTTAAAAAAGATTTTTCATTCGTATTATTTTCAGCGATTTGTAAAGCACACAGCTTGGTTCTTTGGGCAATCATTTTTTCACAAATAATTTTTAGATTTCCAGTTGGGGTATCCAGCTCGGTTTTTAATTTATCTTTTAAAGCAGAAATTTTTTCTAAGACAATTTGTTTTCTAGTGGAAACTGGAATCTTAGTTTTTTGTTGAGTTTTCTTTAGAGCTGTGGCCCATTGCTGTTCAAAAACATCTGACATAAAAAATATTTAGACTAATTCGTATTTCCCCGCTTTCTTTACTAGAGAATAATTTTGTTTAGCTGGTGGTTTCTTGAGGATTTCAATCACGGCTTCTTGGATAATGTTTTGCAGGATTCTTTCTACTTGTCTCGCACCTTCTTCTACATTAAAACTGTCCTGACTCAAGTCTAATAAGATTTGGTTAGTCGCTTTGATAGATAATTTATTATTGGTTTGTAGTTTCTCATTAATTAATTTTAAATTTTTGGCCACAATATTTTTTATATCAGCCTCAGTCAGGGGATTAAAAATCACTACATTGTCCAAACGGTTAATCAAAGCCGGGGAGAGGTCTTCTTTTAATTTATTTACTATAGATTTATCTCGGTCTTTACTATCAGCTTCAACTTTACCAAAACCAATACCAGTAGTTTTGAATAATTCCGCGCCTAAATTAGTGGTGAGAATAATCACCGCATGGTGGAAGTGAGTTTTTTTGCCAGCGCTGTCAGTTAGTTCACCTTCGTCCAAAATTTGTAACAAAAGTTTGGCTACATCAGCATGAGCTTTGTCAACTTCGTCAAACAAAACTACACAATAGGGACGTTTTCTAATTTCATCAGTAAAGTGATTGCGTTCTTTGTGACCGATATAACCGGCCGGGGAGCCAAGTAGTTTTGATGTACTGTGTTGTTCTGAAAATTCACTCATGTCTAGTTTTATCAAAGCTTTGTCATCGTGATAAAGTTCTTTGGCCAAAATTTTGGCCATTTCAGTTTTGCCCACGCCACTGGGGCCAATGAAAGCAAATGAAGCCAAAGGTTTTTTACTGTCTTTTAATCCCAAGTATGATTGCTTTAATGATTTGACGATTTTATTTACAGCTTCATCTTGGCCAATGATACTTTGTTTTAATCTATCTGGTAGGGTGGCTAGTTCATCCCATTCGTTTTGTAATAAGATATTGGCTTGGATATTAAGTTTGGTTTCCAAAATTTTGGCCACATCAGTGCCCATAACTTTTTTCCTTATCGGTTGTTTAGCTTTACTAATAATTTTGTCCAAAGATTGTAATTTTTTATTAACCCCTTCCAGACGTTTTTTCCAGGTCATGGCATCATCAAATTTTTCTGTTCTAATAGACTCTTCTTTTTGAGTGTTATAATGATCAATTTCATCTAATAATTTTTCTCGTTTAATTTCATTATTGGATAATTTGTTTTTTACTTTTATGGCGGCCGAAGCTTCATCCAGTAAATCGATCGCTTTATCAGGTAAGAAATTATCATGAATATATTTGGTACTTAATTCTACAGCTGTCGTAATAGCTTCATCAGTAATTTTTACATTGTGAAAATTTTCATAATATTTTTTTATGCCTTGTAAAATTTGTTCCGTTTCTTCTTTGCTTGGCTCTTCTACATTAATGGCTTGAAAACGTCTTTCTAAGGCTGGGTCATGACTAACATGTTTTTTGTATTCATCAATCGTAGTCGCGCCAATACAGCGTAGACTACCGCGAGCTAGAGCGGGTTTCAAAATATTGGCCGCATCCATGGCGCCCTGACTAGAGCCAGCGCCAATTATGTTGTGCAATTCATCAATAAATAAAATACAGTCAGGTGATTTTGTCACTTCGTCAATCACTTGTTTTAGTCTAGCTTCAAATTCTCCACGATAGATTGTACCAGCCAGCATTAAAGTGAGATCAAGGGAAAGAATTTTTTTGCGTTTTAAAACGTCGGGTACATCACCCTCAGTAATTCTTCTTGCTAGGCCTTCAACAATGGCAGTCTTACCTACACCTGGTTCACCAATTAGCACAGGATTATTTTTTGTGCGTCTGGCCAAAATATTTATTACCCGTTCAATTTCTCTTTCGCGACCAATGACAGGATCAATATTTTTTTGATTGTTTGGATTGGTCAGATTATTAGTAAATAAATCCAAAGCAGTTATATTTGGTCTTTTCATTTTTGGTCGACTAGTTTGGTTTTGTTCAATCTGGTTCATTGGTGGAGGAGATAATGGCATAGGGGGGAGATTGTCTCCACCGACCATACCCTCTATTTGATCCATCATATTGGACACGTCATCAATATCAGGGAATTTGGAAGTGCTTTGGAGAATGTTTTCTATTTCTTCTTCAATATCAGAAATATTAATTTTAAAATTATGCAAAATATCTTTTATATCTTTATCTGTGCTATAGATCATACCCAAGAGTAAGTGCTCAGTGCCAATATGGGTATGGTTTCTTTCATAAGCTAAGAGCATGGACTTTTCTAAGATTTTTTTGCTCATTATGTTCAATTCTGGCAGAGTGGCTGTTTGGATTTTTATATTTTGATTTACTAGTTCTGGCTTGTTATCCAAAATTTTGTAAATAAAATCAGACTTGATATTAAGTTTGCTCAAAATTTCATTGGCGATGGAGCCGGTTTCTTCCAATAAAACTACAAACAAATGAGCTGGTGTAACCTTGTCATGAGAAAGGGAAGTGGCGAGCGCCATAGCTTTGGCGACCACCGTGCGGAGATGAGTAGAAAATCGTTCTAAAAGTTGTTCGGGATTCATAAAAACAAAAAATCAATAAATCAAGAAAACAAAAAAGCAATTTAATTTTTATTTTTTTGATAGGTTGTTAATTTCCGTCCATAACATCGCGCCTATTTCATCAGCTAATTTAGACATTGTTTTGTAATCTTTGGAATTGATAAATTTTTCAATACAGATAAAATGCAGTAAATATTGTGTTTCTTTCAAGGAACCGTAAGATATTTCTAAGAAATTTAACCTATTGCCTTTTGATATTCTGGCATAACCTTCTACATAATTTAAAATAATTGACAATGATGCTCTATTTAACTGTGAAACCAGTCCATAAATTTCATTTTTAGGAAAATTTTTAGTCAGTCTGTAAACTTCATGAACCAGTGTATTCATCTTTAATTTTAACTCTCTTTGATAATCAAACATACCATTTATTTTGGTTTTTTGATTTTATGCTTTCTTGCTTTTATGATGCCTATATTATATACTATTTTTACTATTTAGACAAAGTATTTATAAATATTATGAACATAGACACAAGTTTGTTTAGGAATTACGATATTAGAGGGGAATTTGGGATTAATTTAACCGCTGAAGCAGGCTATATTATAGCTAAAGCTTATGCAAAATATGCTCAACCGAAAAAAGTTGTAGTAGGTTATGATTGTCGAAGTTCTTCGCCGGTTTTAAAAGATGAAATCATTCGTGGTTTAGTTGATAGTGGTATAGATGTGGTAGATATTGGCATGGTATCAACCGATGTTTTGTATTTTGCCACGTGGTATTATAAATTTGAAGGTGGGCTCATGGTCACAGCTTCACACATGCCAAAAGAGTTTAATGGGGTTAAATTTTTACGTTTGAATCAAGAAGGAATGCTAACGCCAATTGGTAAAGGTGTTGGCATGGAAGAATTAGAAGTCATTGCTCAGTCTGGAAATTTCATAGAAACAGACAAAAAAGGCACGGTAGAACAAAAAGATGTTTGGAATGATTTTGTAAATTTTTCTAAAAGTTTTGTTGATGTTCAAGCTATTAAGCCACTTAAAGTGGTGATGGATGCTGGTAATGGCATGGGTGGTGTGGTGGCTGATAAGGTTTTTGTTGATATGGGTTTGGATATTACCAGGTTGTGTTTTGAACCAGATGGAACTTTTCCTAATCATCAAGCCAATCCTTTTGAAGAAAAAAATAGAATTGACTGGGTGGCAAAGACAAAAGAAATAAAACCAGATTTGGGTGTAGCTTGGGATGCTGATTGTGATCGAGTTTATTTTTTGGATGAAAATGGAGATTTTATCAATTGTGATTACATTGTAGCTTTACTCTCTATTAATTTTTTGGAAAAAAATCCTGGCACTGGTGTCGTCTATGATTTGCGAGCCAGCTGGGTAGTAAGAGACTGGTTAAATAAACTTGGTGGAAAAGGATATATAGAAAGAGTGGGTCATACTTACATCAAAAAACGGATGCAAGAAACTAAAGCAATTTTTGGCGGGGAAGTGAGCGGGCATTTTTATTTTATCAAAAATGCTTATATGGAAAATGGATTTGTACCTGCCTTGATGATTATGGAAATGATTTCCAAAACTGGTAAGACTTTATCGCAATTAATTAAGGATTTGGGTGAGTATTATATTTCCGGAGAAAGCAATTATAAAGTTGAGAGTACTGCAGAGACAATGGAAAAAATTAAAGAAAAATATTTTGATGCTAAAGAAATTTTTTATCAAGATGGTATGAGTTTTGAATTTGATGATTGGCATTTTAATGTTCGTCCCTCAGCCAATGATCCAGTTTTGCGTCTTAATCTAGAAGCTAAAACAAAAGAGTTGATGGAGGAAAAATTGGAAGAAATTAAAAAAATAATTTTGGAATAATATGATAGAAAGTAAAAGAGGATCTGGGAAAATGAAAAATGGCGGTGAACCAGGACGTTTTAATCGTGACCAACGCGAAAGAATGGTTGATGCTGTGGAATCAAAAACGGTTTTTTCTGCTGTTGACGGGATAAGAGAAGATTATGCCAAGGCCGCAGAAGTAGATGATGTTGACGCACAAGAATTGATTAAAGAATTGGAGCCAAGATTTGGTATTGAGATGGAAAAAGACGGTAAAGTAAAAGCGCATCCACCTTTAGAGGTTGAAGGTGATTTTGGAATTTTTCGAGAGATTAAGATTGAGGAAATTGATCCTAAAAATGGACTTTGCAAATGGCGCTATGTTGCGTCCAAAAAGCCAAAAGAACATCACAATTTTATTCGAAATATGGTATCAGCAATGGGTTTAAGAAGAAAATAGATTAAAAATTATAGACAAATATGTCAGTAGAAAGAAAAATATCACGATTAAATTTATCAGAGGCAGATCATAAAGGTAATGAAAAAGAATTGGACAAAGGCGAGATGTTCTTAATTTCCGTTTTGATTGAAGGTGGTTTTATTGAAAATAAGCAGTGGACCATAGCTGGGTTACCACTTCTTGATTTTGTTGTTTATGTTTTGAATGATAAGGGTGAACGAGAGAAAAAAGTGGTAAAGATTAAAATTCTCAATGTTAATTTATCTAGAATTTGTATAGTTGAAAATTCGGTTAATCATCAAAAAAAGCAAATTTCGGTTAATCGTTTAATAAATAGTTTAGAAAAATAAAATATGTCATCTTTTTCATCTCAAATAAGGAGAGGTACTCGTGAGTCGCTATCTGAATGGGGGCGTAATGCCGCTGACAGGGCATCCTATTCTTCGATTTTAGAACAGTATGGTTGTGTGGTGTCTGATAAGGGTGCAGTTGAAAGTCATAATAAAATTGTCTATGTTATTAATGATAAAGAAGTGGAAGTAAAAATAATTGGTGTTAACAAAGGCACAGGTGTAGTTAGATGTTAGTTTTATTTAGGTGGTGAGAAGTTTATCCCCAAAGGTTTATCTACTGGTTTTAGTGACAAAGAATTATGTCCTATACATTCTCTAAAAATTTTTTTAGAAAATAAAAATGCTACAATTGAATAATATTAAAATAAAATAACCTCGCTTTTAAAAGCGAGGTTATTTTATTTATCTTTACATCTGTACTGGTGGCGCAGGTGGTTGAACTAGGCCGTCATTTTGTCTTTTACTAATAACGTAAATATAGATTAATTCTAAAATTCCCAAGGTATTAATAATCATAAAGGCAATAAACCAGCCTAAATGATTATTGCGCGCGGCTTTCCACATGGCAATACCTTTCCAAATGGCTGACCAGATGATGAGAAGGATAATGATTGAAGTTAATCCTTTAACAATGGGCATAATTTCGTCCATAGTTTTTTAAATTAATGAATTAATTATTTTATTTATATTTGTAAAATCCTTAGCAAAAGCATCAGCCTTGCATAATTGTTTTTTGGAATAATTTGTTAAGATTCCTACGACTTTCATACCTGCGCGTTTACCCGCTTCTACACCTGTAATAGCGTCTTCAAACACAATGCAATCAGTTGGTTTGGTTTTTAATTTTTTGGCTGCTTTTAAAAATATTTCTGGATCAGGTTTACCTTTTTTTACACCCTTGTCATCTACTATAGCAGTAAAATATTTTTTAGTCTTAGTTTTGGTCAAAACAAAATTAACATTTTTTTCTGGGCCAGCCGTAGCGAGGGCAATTTTCACTTTATTTTTGGTTTGTTCTTTTAAAAATTTTATTAAACCAGGTAATGGTTTGATGTGTGGTTTGTAAAGCCGGCGATAAATGGTTTCTTTTTGTTCAATCAATTTTTGTTTTTCAGCGTTATTTAGATTATGTTTAAACAGACGCGCAAAAATTTCATCATTGGTCTGTCCATTAATATGTTTATCAAAAAATTTTTCTGAATATTTTATACCATGGCGCGACATGAATTCTTTCCAAGCTTGTTTGTGAAAGGGAATACTGTCGCAGACTACGCCGTCCATGTCGAAGATAAGACAATATTTATTTTTGGTCATGTTGTTTTTGTTTTTTTAACTCCTCCCCTATAAGGGGAGGGTGGGGAGGGGTCTTAAATTAAAGAAACATTTATTTTGAATAACGACCCCCTCCAACTCCCCCTTGTAGGGGGAGAGCTTTATACTTATTTATATTTCCAGCACGAATTTAAATTTTTCACTTTTCAAGGCTCGCAGGCGATTTTTTAAATAAGATATTTTTTTAAAATTTGAAATTGTAAATTGTTTTAAAATTTATAATTAAAAATTTTTAAGCCATCCCTCTCAACTGTTTGATCCGTTCTTCTATCGGAGGGTGTGTCGAAAACAATGAGGAAAAACTTTTGGATTTGAAAGGGTTGGAAATAAACAAGTGAGCCGTAGCCGAGCTAGCGTGTTCTAGGGGTGTATTTGATTGAGAAATTTTTTCTAGAGCTTTGGCTAGACCTTCGGGGTAGCGAGTCAAAAGCGCGCCAGAAGCATCGGCCAAATATTCACGTTTTCTAGAAATTGCTAGTTTAATCAGCTCCGCAATAA
>JBAQFA010000065.1:0-29793 GCA_049287025.1 Candidatus Magasanikiibacteriota bacterium | reverse complement strand
GTGCTACTCTGACAGAAGAGGGAATTGCCAAATTTGAAAAAATGCTTGGGGTAGAAAATATTTATGCTGAGGGTGGTATTAGATTGGTTCATCACATAGAGCAAGCTCTAAAAGCCGAAGTATTATTTAAACGCGACAAAGATTATATCGTAGAAAATAATGAAGTGGTTATTATTGATGAATTTACTGGACGCAAGATGCCGGGTCGAAGATTTTCCGAGGGTTTGCATCAAGCTTTAGAAGCCAAAGAAAATGTTAAGATTCAACGCGAGAGTCAAACTTTGGCGACTGTCACTTTTCAAAATTTGTTCCGCATGTATGATAAATTGTGTGGTATGACAGGTACTGCTTCTACTGAATCAGAAGAGTTTAGCAAGATTTATAATTTGGAAGTTGTAATTATTCCTACCAATCGACCAGATGCTAGAGTAGATAATTCTGATAGAATTTATAAAAATGAAAAAGGTAAAAATAAAGCGATTTTGGAAAAAATAAAAGAGTGTCGAGCCAAAGAACAACCAGTCTTGGTCGGTACAATTTCGGTAGAAAAAAATGAACAGTTGTCTGAATATTTAAATCTAAATGGAATTGCCCATGAAATTTTGAATGCTAAGAATCATGAACGAGAAGGAGAAATTATTGCTCAGGCTGGCCGACCGGGAGCAGTCACTTTGGCCACCAATATGGCTGGTCGTGGTGTGGATATAAAACTTGGTGGAGTCCCAGCGGAAATTGGCGCTGAGGAAAAAGTTAAACAAGCTGGTGGTTTGTTTGTTCTTGGTACGGAGCGTCATGAATCAAGAAGAATTGATAACCAATTGCGTGGCCGGAGTGCGCGTCAGGGGGACCCAGGTGAAACCCAATTTTTTGTGTCTACTGAGGATGAACTGATGCGGATTTTTGCCGGTGATAGACTCAAAAATGTTATGACCACTTTGAAAGTGCCAGAAGATATGCCGATTGAACAAAAGATGATTACCAAGATGCTGGAAGGCGCGCAGAAAAAAGTAGAAGGTTATCATTTTGACGTGCGTAAACATTTATTAGAATATGATGATGTTTTGAACAAGCACAGAGAAGTGATTTATAAAAAACGTCGTCAGATTTTATTTTTGGGCGCCAAGGCATCGGGTCAAGAAATATCTGATGATTTTTTACGTGCCAAAGTAAGACAAACCGAAGATGGGGAAGTGATCGGATCTTCGTTTGATGAAAAATATCAATCTTTGAAAGAAATGATTTTGGATTTGATTGAACAAGAAATAGAATTTGTGGTGTCTTTTCATACCAATACAGAGGATAAACAAGAGTGGAACATGAATGAAGTGTGTGAAACCGTTAGAACAATTTTTTCTCTAAGCCCAGAGGAAAAAGAAAAAATCTTGACTTTCAATCAAACTCATGGAACCAAAATGGATGATGTTGAAGTGCGCGATGAATTAATGAAATTTTTATTAGAAAAGGCTAATAAAGAATATGAAAAAATTGAAGCTCATGTTTTGTCCATAGCACCAAATCCAGAAGAGGGTAATAAGATGATGCGTGAAGTGGAAAAAAACATTTTATTGCGTTCCATTGATACTTTTTGGGTAGATCATTTGGTAGCAGTTGATTATCTTCGTACGGGTATTGGTTTGCGCGGTTATGCTCAACGTGATCCACTGGTGGAATACAAAAAAGAAACTTATAGCATGTTTAATACCCTGTTGTCTGACATTCAAAAGGAAGTGGTATATGCATTTTATAAAGTTGGCGTTGGGTTGCAATTGGCCCCGTCTGTTATGGCCAATGACAAATTGGTTTTGACTGGTGCGCAAAAATCAGTCAATGAATCTGGTAGAGCATCAAGTAAACCAAAAAATGAAGCCGGGGATAAGATTGGGAGAAATGATCCTTGTCATTGTGGTTCGGGTTTAAAATTCAAACGATGCCATGGAAAATAATTTGTCGTAGTTTTTATTTATAATTTACAACTCACCCCAATTTATATTCTTCTATAAACAACTCACCCCAACCCCTCTCTTAAAAAGAGAGGGGCTTTATTTAAAATGTTTTTTAATTTCAGATAAAACTTTTTCAATATTATTTATTACTTCTTCATTAGTAAATCTAATAATTTTTATACCTAGTTCGTTTAGCCTGTCGGTTCTAAACTGGTCATGTTCTTTTTGTTTTGGTTTAAGGTGAATGCCACCATCAACTTCTATAATTAATTTGAATTCATGACAATAAAAATCGGCAATATAAAAATATATTTTATCACTTACATTTAAGATAATAGAGTATTGTCTTTGAAATTTTTTGTTATCAAGTTGACGATTTTTAAGTTTTAACCATAAAATTGTCTCAGCTTTGGTCTGATTTTGTCTTAATTGTCGGCGGATATTTTTTATTTCTAATCGTGTAGTCATATTTTCAACTACATATATTATAACACATCCCCCTCTCTTTTTAAGAGAGGGGGTAAGGGGGTGAGTTGGTAATATAAGGTCGGATGGCACGTCTCTACTGGTTTATTACCCTGTGCAAAAGCACCTTGACGGTTATTTTGTTATGAGGTAGAATAAGGTTCATGAAAATCATCCCAAGTTGACACTATAAAATGCAACAGAAGGATTTTTTTAATTTTTTTCATAATAGTTTTAATTAAACAATTCCGTAGTAGGAATGAACGTGAAAATTATGGCAGTACAACACAAAACTAAAGTAAACGTTCGATCAAAAATTCGTTGGGGGATTGTAGGCTTGTTTGCTTTATTATTATTAGCTGGTTCTTTTGATGCGCCAGTTTATCTCAATAAAGTAATAAATAAAGTCAATGATACTATTCATCTCGGCCTACCTCTAATGCCAGAAAAAGGTTTTAATTTGGGTTTGGATTTGCAAGGTGGAGCTCATTTGGTTTACCAAGCTGATGTCAGTAATATTGCTGATAGTGAAAGAGGAACTGCTGTAGAGGGTGTGAGAGATGTAATTGAAAGGCGAGTGAATGGTTTTGGTGTTAGTGAACCAATTGTGCAAACTAATAAAGTTGGGGCTGATTATCGTATTATTGTAGAATTACCAGGCATAGCTGATGTAAAAGAAGCCATAAAGATGATTGGTGGTACGCCAATTTTGGAATTTAAAGAACAAAATACTGAACCAGCTAGACAATTAACTGCCGAAGAGAAAAAAGATTTAGATACTTTTAATCTTGAAGCTAAGAAAAAAGCCGAAGAAGCGTTAAAAAAAGTAAAACAAGGGACTGATTTTGCTGGAGTCGTAGCTGAATACAGTGAAGACACTCTAAGCAAAAACAATGGCGGTTATATGAATTTTGTGGGTAAGAATTCTCCTTATCCAGAATTGTATGACTGGGTTGCTAGTGGTTATACCGGCGATATTTCACCACAATTAGTAAAATCAGCTGAAGGTTATAATATTGTGAAACGGGGTGGAGAAAAAGAAGGAGAAAAAGAAGTTAAGGCTAGTCATATTTTGATTTGTTATTTGGGTGCGCAAAATTGTGATGCTCCTATTTATAATAAAGAAGAAGCTAAGACTAAAGCACAAGAAATTTATAATCAAGCTAATGCCAATAATTTTGCTGATTTGGCCAAACAATATTCCTCTGATCCGGGTTCAAAAGATAAAGGTGGTGATCTAGGATCATTTACCAAAGACATGATGATAAAAGAATTTGAAGACGCAGTTTTTAATGCTCAGGTTGGACAAATTGTTGGACCAGTAGAAACTGCTTTTGGTTTTCATGTGATTTATAAAACTGGCGAAGATACAACCAAAGAATATGAAATTTCTCGAATTTTAGTTCGAACCAAGACTGAAGCTGATATTATACCACCACAAGACCAGTGGAAAGACACAGGTTTGTCTGGTAAACAATTGGATCGTTCAGAAGTTGTTACTGATCCTCAAACTGGCGCTGTCCAAGTGTCTTTGCAATTTGATAGCGAAGGTAAAGAATTATTTGCTCAGATTACTGAGAGAAATGTTGGTCAGCCAGTCGCAATTTTCCTTGATGGTCAGCCAATTTCTGTCCCAAATGTTAATGAACCGATTCGTGATGGTCGCGCGGTTATTTCTGGATCATTTGATTTGGCCGAAGCAAAAGTATTATCCCAACGTCTTAATGCCGGGGCTCTGCCTGTGCCAGTAGAATTGGTTTCTCAACAAACTGTAGGAGCAACCCTAGGCGCTGAATCTCTAGCCAAAAGTTTGAAAGCTGGTTTGATTGGTATTATGATTGTCATGATTTTCATGATTATTTATTATCGTTTGCCTGGTCTTTTGGCGGTGATTGCTCTGGCTTTATATGCCACTCTAACACTCGCTATATCAAAATTAATTGGTGTTACTCTAACTTTGTCTGGAATTGCTGGTGTAGTGATGTCAATTGGTATGGCCGTAGATGCAAATGTTCTTATTTTTGAACGGATGAAAGAAGAATTACGTAATGGTAAGAGTTTAAAAGCATCTACCGAAGAAGGTTTTCTTCGAGCTTGGCCATCAATTCGTGATTCCAATTTATCTACTTTGTTAAGTTGTGTAGTATTAATAATTTTTGGTACTAGTTTTGTGCAAGGTTTTGCTGTTACTTTGATGATTGGTGTTTTGGTAAGTATGTTTACAGCCATTACCGCTACCAGAACTATGATGCGTTTTGTAGTGCCATGGTTTAAAGAAAAAGGCAATTGGTTATTTTTAGGTCACAAGAAAGGAGAGAATAATTAATATGATAAATATTATTGGACATAGAAAAATTAATTTGTTTGTTTCCGGACTCTTGTTTGTAGTTAGTGTGGTAGCTTTATTAACTCTTGGTTTAAAACCAGGTAATGATTTTATTAGTGGTTCACTTTTGGAAATTGGTTTTAATGGCAATTTGCCAGCTAATCAGGAAATAAGAGAAAGTTTATCATCATTAGATTTGGGAAATGTTTCTATTCAGCCAACTGATAGCAAATCTTTGATCATAAAAATGAAATTTTTGACTGAAGAAGAACATCAGGCAGTATTGACAGTATTGCGTCAAAAATATGAAGTAAATGAAAACAAAGTGTTGGAAAACAGATTTGAAACTGTTGGTCCAGCTGTTAGCGCTACTTTAAAACAACGCTCAGCTCAGGCTGTTATAGTCGTATTGATTGGAATTGTTATTTATGTGGCCTATGCTTTTAGAAGGGTGTCAAAGCCAATTGCTTCGTGGAAATATGGTGTAGTAGCGGTTGTAGCTTTGTTTCATGACGTGACTATTACTATGGGTGTATTTGCTTTTTTGGGACATTATTTTGGGGTAGAAGTTGATATCCCATTTGTAGTTGCTTGTCTCACTATTCTTGGTTATTCTGTCAATGATACGATTGTTATTTTTGACCGGATTAGAGAAAATCTGATTAGACATAGCGCCGAAGATTTTCCTGGTACAGTTAACAAAGCGATTAATGAGACTTTTGCTCGTTCAATAAATACAACCTTTACCACTCTGTTTACTTTAGCCGCTTTATTTATTTTTGGTGGAGAGAGTATTAAGTATTTTTCTTTGGCCTTGTTAATTGGTATTTTCCTTGGAGCTTATTCTTCTATCTTTGTAGCTAGTCCTTTGTTAGTAGAATGGCATAATTGGATGGAACGTAGACGAGAAGAATAATTTTGAATTACAAATTAAAGCCATCCAGAATTTGGGTGGTTTTTTGTTGCGAAAAGAAGATACCTTCCTCGCAATTTCATTTTGTGGTATAATAACAAGGCTTACAAGGCTTACAAGGCTTAACAATGCTTTGTGATTTTGTAAGCTTCATAAGCCTTGTAGGCTTTGTAAGCTTTTTTTTATGTCTGAAAATTTTATTCGTCATTTTGTGGCCTTGTGTGGAGCGATTATTGTTTTGCTCGCTTTTTTTTCTGGTTATTTTGCCGGACAAGCGGGCTGGTGGTGGATTGCTCTCGGAACAATTGCAGTCTATGTGGCAATTTATAAATTAGTTAATCCTGGTGGACATCATTAATTATATTTTTTAGTATACAATTATGAATTTTGATGCGGAAGTTATTTTTGCGTGGTTTGGACAAATACCAGAATTTGTTAGGGACAATTTTATTAATCAACCAAATATTACGATTGTGTTGAATATTTTTGTGGTTTTTGGTTGGATAATTTTGGTTAACTTATTACTTTATGCTGGTATTCATATGTATCGGCATTATCGCCAGCATTTGTTTACTCACACTTGGAAGTGGGTAGTTTTGGCAATTGATATCCCAGCTATGAATGTCCAGACACCGCTCGCTGTAGAACAAATGTTTTCTCATCTGGCTGGTTGTTTTAATAACCCAAATATTGCCGAAGCTTTTTATCATGGTTACAAACAAAAGTATTTTAGTTTTGAAATTATTGGCATTGAAGGTTATATTCAGTTTGTCGTTCGTACCGAAGAGAGTTTGCGTGATTTGGTTGAAGCCTCTATTTATGCGCAGTATCCTGATGCAGAAATAGTAGAAATTGAAGATTATGTTAATACTGCACCCAACAGTTTTCCCAATGATGATTATGAAATGTGGGCAGCTGATTTTGGTTTGGCCGAAAATGAAGCTTTTCCTTTGCGGACTTATCGCGAATTTGAACATGCCATTTCCAAAGACACTGTTTTAAAAGATCCAATGGGAACTTTTTTGGAAAGTTTTACTAGAATTGGTTCTGGCGAACAAATGTGGTTTCAAATTATAGTTGAGCCAATTTCCAATTCTTGGAAAGAACATGCTATTGAAAAAATAAAAGAATTTATTGGTGAAGAAGGTGGTCATGGACACGGACATGGTGGTGGTCATGTAAAAGCTTTGTTTGGTTTGTCCTCTGGCGAAGCTGGAGCTAGTTGGGGTGAACTTATGAGCCAGCTTACTGGTGCCCCTCCGGCCGAAGCTCATCACGCCGAAGAAACAAAAGAGCTTAATAATTTGAAGTATATGACTCCTGGTCAAAAGGTGATTTTGGAAAATATGGAAAAAAAGATTTCTAAAATTGGTTTCAAAACCAAAATTAGAGCTGTCTATTTGGCGCGTAAAGAAAGGTTTGATATGAATCGTGGTGTGCGGGCTTTAATTGGCGCTGTTAATCAGTTTAATGTGCCATCAAGCAATTCCCTTGTACCAAAAATGGGGGTGTTTTTAAATTATTTTTTCAAAAAATATCGTATGGCTCATCGGCGGAATTTGCTCATGCAAGCTTATAAAAAAAGAAAAATCAAAACAGGGGGCAATTCATTTGTTTTAAATATAGAAGAATTGGCCACAATCTGGCATTTCCCTATGTCTCATGTCAAGACACCTTTGGTGCAAAAAGCCTCACTCAAGACGGCTGAACCACCAGCTGGACTTCCAATTGAAACTTGGGAAAGTAGTGCTGATTTACCACCCCAAGAAGGTGATGAAAAACTAGAACAACCTAAAGAAAATCACAGCGAAGAATCAGATAAAAATAAAAAACTCACTGATTCTGGCGATGTTATGCATGGCGGAGATTATAATTTAGGTTAACACACCTGACCACTTTACCACTTTACCACCCAACCACCTAATTATAGGTGGTTTTGTAATCTTGCTTTTTGTTGTTATTTGAGGTAATATCTATTTGTAATCACGTGTTTATGTGTTGTTCTGTTTAAGTGTTTTTTTGTATCTATGTCAGATGATATTCAACAAATTAAAGACAAAATTAGCGTGGAAGAGCTAATTGGTGAGTATGTTCAGCTCAAGCCAGCTGGCAGTAATAAGAAGGGGTTGTGCCCATTTCACAATGAAAAATCCCCGTCTTTTATGGTCAATCCAGAACGACAGAGCTGGCATTGTTTTGGTTGTGCCAAGGGTGGAGATATTTTTACTTTTGTGGAGGAAATGGAAGGGATGGAGTTTAAAGAAGCTTTACGTTATCTCGCTGACAAAGCGGGAGTACAGTTGTCAAATAATTTTCGCAATGAAGTAGGATCTAATGAAAAAAATCGGATAAAAGAAATTAATATTGAGGCGACAAGGTTTTTTCATAGTTTTTTAATAAAAATGTCTGGAGCAAAACCAGCTTTGGATTATTTGCATAATCGGGGACTGACTGATGACACGATTGAAGAGTGGAAGATTGGTTATATTCCAGAACAGTGGGATCTCCTCACACAATATTTAATGAAAAAGGGTTTTGGTTTGGAAGATTTAGTGTCTGCTGGCTTAACCATAAAAAAAGACAGTGCCAATGTTAGTTCAGGCCAAGGATTTTACGATCGCTTTCGTGGCCGAGTAATGTTTCCGATCTGGAATGTGCATGATGAAGTGGTGGGTTTTACGGGTAGAATTTTGGTAGAGAAAGCCAATTCGGGCGGGAAATATGTTAATACACCTCAGACTCTTGTTTATGATAAATCAAAAGTTATTTTTGGTTTAAATAAAGCCAAGAAAGAAATTAAGTCTCAAGATTTGGCAGTAATAGTAGAAGGTCAAATGGATGTAATTGCTTGTCATCAGGCGGGCATGAAAAATGTAGTGGCTTCATCTGGGACGGCTTTGACTGAAGAACAGATTAAATTGCTCAAGCGCTATTCTCAAAATATAAACATGTCTTTTGACATGGACGAGGCTGGACAAAATGCAGCCAAGCGAGGAATTGCCATTGCTGTAGCCGAAGGTATGAATATAAAAGTAATTAGAATTCCAGAAGGAAAAGGAAAAGATCCAGATGAATGTATAAAACAGAATAAAAATGTTTGGTTTGAATCGGTTGCCAGTGCTCAAAGTGTGATGGAGTGGTATTTGGAAAAAGTTTTGCGAGGCAAAGATATTCACGACCCAAAACAAAAACAAAAAATTGTGAATGATTTTTTACCAGAAGTGGTTTTGATCCCATATGCAGTAGAGCGAGATCATTGGTTAAAAGAATTGGGGAATAAAATTGGCGTTGATTTAGAAATTTTGCGTGATGATTTGAAAAGTATAACAAGGAATAAGCCTGCCCGCAATGCAAGCAATAACATTGCAGGCGGGGAAGAAGGAGTAAGGAGTAAAGGACAAATTGATGTTAATGATAACGTTTACGTTAAAACAGAAAAAGGCCGATTAGAAGTTTTATTAGACAGAATGTTTGCTTTGCTTATAAAATTTCCTAAGTTAACCTTAGATTTGCCAGAAGATTTTGCTAAATACTTATCAACAGCTGTTTATGAGACTATTTACCAAGGGCTAAAACAGGAGTATAATGTGGATAAGCTACGAGAAGTAGCCAATTTTGCTGATAAAGAAAACCCAATTGATATTTTGCAAATGAAAGGGGAATGGGAATTTGCCAATTTGAGTGACAAAGATATAAAAGAAGAAAGGGAAAAATTATTTGTTTTGATAAATACGGAATGGCAAAAAAATCGACGAAAACAATTGCAAATGGAAATTGAACAAGCGGAAAAATCTGGCGATAAGGATAGACTTAATACTCTTTTACAAGAATTTCAAAATTTATAAAATCATATTAATTCCTTTTTCATGGCAATAAAAAAGGCAACAATTAAAAAGAAAGTTCAAAAGACTGCAAAGACTCAAAAGGTCAAAAAGTCTTCTCGAACGATCAAAATTAAAGCAGTAAAAAAATCTGCTTCTCAGGCGAAAGCCCAAACCAAAACACGTAAAATTGCTTTGCAAAAACGTGTAAAAAAAATCGCAAAAAAAATTGCACCCAAGAAAAAAAGTATTGGGACTAAGTCAGCTCGCACCAAAAAATCAGTAAAAAAGATTGTCTCAAAAGTCAAAACTAAATTTTTTAAAAAAAGTTTTGCTAAGAAAGATTTTTCTCATAAAAATAAAAAACCGGTACAACAGCCGGTATTTGAGGTTAGAATAGAAGATGTCAGAGAACCAAATGAAGCTCAGATCTGGCATTTGGTTAATAAAGGTAGAAGTCGAGGATTTTTAACTGAGATTGAAGTCCTCTCTACGTTTCCTTATGTAGAACATTATTTGGAATTATTTGAAGCCTTTTTAGATTTGACTGATAGAAATGGAGTAAGTCTAATGGAAGTCAAAGAAGGTCTGCTTGGTTCAGCTCAAGCCAAAGAACGATCAGAAAAATTGCAAGAATTCCAAGGTGATCAGCCTGATTTGGAAGATGGTGTTTCTTTTGATCTTGGGTCTATTTCTCAGGATTCAATCCAAATGTATTTGCGGGAAATTGGTAAGATTCCACTTTTGACCGCTGACGAAGAAGTCTCATTGGCCAAAAGAAAAGAAAAAGGTGAAAAAGAAGCTGAGAAAAAATTAATTGAAGCCAACTTGCGTTTGGTGGTATCAATTGCCAAGAAATTTGTTGGTAAACAATTATCATTATTAGATTTGATTCAAGAGGGAAATATTGGTTTGTTTAGAGCGGTAAAGAAATTTGATTACCGTAAAGGTTATAAGTTTTCTACTTATGCGACTTGGTGGATTAGGCAAGCCATTACTCGCGCTCTGGCTGATCAATCTAGAACTATCCGTATTCCAGTGCATATGGTGGAAACAATCAATCGTTTTCAACAAATGCATCGTCGGTTATTGCAAGATTTGGGTCGTGACCCAACTCCAGAAGAAATGGCAGCGGAAATGGGTGAAGATCTAGAAAAAGTAAAACACATTATAAAAATTTCTCAAGATACTGTTTCATTAGAGACATCAGTGGGTGACGATGACGACGAAGATTCATCTTTGTCTGATTTTATAGAAGATGTAAAGACAATTAGTCCTTCGCAAGCCGCTGGTAGAGAATTATTATCCGATTATATCAAGGAAGCTTTGAAAGATTTGTCTCCACGTGAACAAAAAATATTAGAAATGCGGTTTGGTTTGACCGACGGCGTTACTCATACTTTGGAAGAGGTGGGGCGAGAATTTGATGTGACACGCGAACGTATTCGTCAGATTGAAGCCAAAGCTTTGGAAAAGATTCAGACATTTGGGGTGGTGGGGAAGTTGAGAGACTACTAACAAAGGAGTAAAGAATAAGGAATAAGGAATAAAGGATAATGAAGTAATTAAAATCAAAAATCCGCCGAAGAGGCGGATTTTTGGTGTGGATAAATATTTGTGTTTTTTTGATTTAAGTGTAAAATAGATGAATAAATAATGATTGAATTTTTTTAATTATTAATAATATATATATATATATGACAATAGATGGTCGTTCTGAAAACTTAGAACATGCAGCAGTAAAGGACATTGAGGACGAGGATGGTGTAGAATCTAATGAAGAAAAAGCAATGAGGCTTTTGGAAGTTATTGAAGATAGTCTTGACCCACATGATTTTACACTGGAAGAAATAATCGATGAATATAATGCCCATGTCCCACTCGCTTATAACAGTGAGGCTGTAGAAACTGTTTGTTATTCACAAGATGACATTAATTCTTTAGTGAATAGTGGTTTTATTGAACCACTTGAAGAAAAAGGCCATTATCATTTAATTCAGCCTGGAGAACAATATATAGAGGAAGTTTAAAATTAGTTAGATTATTAAAATCCGCCTCATCGGCGGATTTTTGATGTGCTATTATGATATAATTCATGTTTTTCACCCTTTATCCACAGCCATTTTTTGACAGTTTTTCGGGCTTATGGTTAGATATAGACAGTTAATATTTTTTTATGAATTTGATAGAACAAAATCTATTTTACGATGGTATTAGTTGTGCAGGTATATTTCTTAGAATTAAATTGTATTTATTTAATAATATTCCCCTTTAAAAAGGGGATTTTTTATTCAAAAATATGTATAAAATCAACAAAAATAAATATTGGTTAGTTAGTGCAGTCTTAATTTCAATTTTTGTCTGTACTGGATTTTGGTGGACTGCCAAAGCGGTTGACAGTGTGGCGGTGGGTGAATCAATCCAAAGTCCTATCTTTTTGGACGCAAATAATGTCCCAGATTCGGCTTTTAAGGTAATAGACCAATTTAAAGATAAGGCAGATTTACAAGATGGACGTTCCGTATATAAAATTTATACAGAGGCAAGACAGGTAGAAAGACAAGCTAATGGTGAATTGAAATTACGGTCTAAAGATTGGAATTTATTTAATGAAGAGACTAAAAGCAAAATTTATAAATCCACTAGACCGGGTTATAATTATTCTCTCAGTTTGTTTAGTAAAAAAAATAGTCTTGAAATATCAGCTGGTGATTTGGAATATGGCAATAAGAATATAGTTAAACCAATTGTTTCAAATTTAAACCAAGAGAACATTGATAATAGGAGTATTTCTAATTTATCTAATGTCTATCCAGGTATTGATTTTCAGTTTGTAGATTATGGTCAATCAAGACAAAAAAATATTATTATTAAAGAATTACCAGTAAATTTTAAAGACAGTGATAATTTAGTAATTTGGGAGCAAATTAATTTAGGTAATAGCTATAATGCTTATTTGGCTAATGGCACTTTGATATCAAATGATCAAGATATTACTCAGAAAGGTCTTTATTTAAAAGATAATGAGGGTAATAGAGTTGATATTAGTACCGCTATAGCTTCTGATTCCAGTGGTCATCCTTCAGAATTTGTGGAAAATCCAAATTTATACGTTCCTAAACAATTTGTAAAAATTGATAAGAAAAATAGAATATTGAAAGTTGGTGTACAAGTGGAAGGTAAATATTTGTTAGCTAAAGAACGTGTTTTACCAGTCATTATTGACCCTACATATGTTGGTTGTAGTGAGGTGACTGCCAACAACATGACTTGTACTTTAAGAAATTTCTTTTTTAGGACAAAAAGTTCTGCCAATGATACTGGTGGAGGAATTTGTAATCCAGCAGGTAATTGTGATGCAAATAACCCAGCAAATAATCAAAAATTGTTTATTGGTAGTTATTTGAGTGGTAGCTATTACACTAGGCATGCTCTTTTATATTTTGATCTACCTGATTTGACCACACTTGGGACTATTAGTAGTGCTGAATTGCATATGTATTACAATACTAAAGGCTCTGGTAATGCTGGTAGCGCTTCTCTAAAAGCAAAAAAAGTGACTAGTCCAGTTAATCCTACAACTATACCTAGTGGTTTATCAAATGCTTATAGTTATTCAACAGTTAGAACAAAATTAACTGAATTGGATAGTGCTATTACGGTTTCTACAGCTACAAATAATAAGTGGTATATGTGGGATCTCACCAATACGGCCAAGTCTTGGTATAATTCACCTTCTGGTTATTTTGCTGTAGTTGTGGAAAATTCTGGTCTTTGGTCATCGGGTAATACCCCCCCAGCTTCTTGGGCAAATCAGTTATTTGTCTTTACATCAAAAGAATATTCAGCTGGGGCTGACGTTTCTAGTCCTTATATAAAAATTATTACAACCGCAGTAGCTAAACCAGATTTAGTTATCTATAGTAAGACAATTGTTGGCAGCACCACTGTCACACCAGGTCAGTCGGTTGATGTAAAAGTAAAAGTAAAAAATCAAGGGACAGGCAATGCGGCTACTTCACGTGTTGGTTATTATTATTCTGCCAACAGCACCTGTTCATCGGGTAGTGATATTTATAGAGCGGATGACTCTTCCGGTAGTTTAACTGCAGGAACAATTTCTACAGAGGATGAAGCTACCATAACAATACCAACTGATGCTCAGGTCGGAACCCGATATATATGTTTTATTGCTGATTGGAGTAGTTTGATAGACGAATCAGATGAAACTAATAATTCTGACAAGATTGCAATTACTGTGAGTGCTCCAGCAATTCCAGATCTAACCTTTTCTGGCACACCAACAGTTAATCCAACTTCACCAGTGATTGGTGGTCAAACTACAATTAATGCCACGATTAAAAATAATGGAACAGCTACAGCTAACAGTACGGTGGTAACTTTTTATCGTGATGGTATTAATTTGGGTACAGCCTCAGTTTCATCATTGTCTGCTGGTGGTACAGCAAATGTTTCGAAAAATTTTACTACCGCTAACGATGATAGTGTTGGTGAGCATGAAATTCAGCTTACAATAACTTCAGTTTCTGGAGAAACTAACACTAGTAATAATACTACCTATATTTATCCTACTTTTGTAGCCACTGGTTTTGAACTTACACCTACCAGTTTATCAATTTCGGACACTAGCCTACATTATTGGGGGAATGGTGGAACAATAACCGTAAATGGAGTAATCAAAAATAATGGGACAGTTAACGCTAATGGAATTACTTATAATTTAGGAATAGTAAATAGTCAGGGGCAAGTTTGGTATTTAACTAGTTTAAGTCCTTCTAGTTTTAATGTTAGTGCTGGTGGGCAGACCAGTGTGACTTTGACAGGTTCTATTCCAAGTGGGCTTGCAGCCTACAATACTTATAATGTTAGAATTGCTCTAGACGTTAATGGTGATTTTACTGAGAGTAATGAAAGCAATAATACTTATATCACATCTAATAGTGTGCCAATTCAACAATGGAGCAGTGGCGGTGGAGGAGGAAGCAGTGTACCAGCCAATAGCTTGCCAGCAGCGATTACCATCCCTGTAGGTACCAAGGCAAATGGTCAAATTTTGATTGCGGATAAAGCTAACTACATGAAGAATTTTTCGATTGCCGCTGATAAAGGCAGTTTAATGATAGCCAGCAATGCTACTGCTGATCCGGTAAATAGTCGTAATGGGGCATTTGAATTTGAACAAACTGATTTTGTTTTGAAAGGGAGAGGTTTCCCAATTAAAATTTCTCGGACTTATAATAGTAAGGCAGTAGAAAGAAATGAACGTTTTGGCGCAGGTTGGTCTAGTTCCAATCACATGTATTATTTCCAAGATCCAAGCACCAAAGAAGTACAAATCTATCTTGGTGGCTCAACCGTTGCATATTTTACCACGCCTGATGGTGGTACAACTTATGTCGCTGATAAGGGAAATAGTGATACACTTTATAATGAAAGTGGTTATTTGGTCTACCGTACTTTAGATGGTATCAAATATAAATTTTCTTTCCGTCCAGATAGCGGAATCAATAATGTTGGTATGGTGGAAAGTGTGGTTGATACTAATAATAATACTACCCAATTTACTTATATTACCAAGAATGGTATCAAGTTATTATCCGTAATTACTGATCCATCTGGTAGAGCGGTACAGTTTATTTATCCAACGAGTGATACTGACCCACATTGGGATAAAGTCAAAGAAATTAGAGAGTCTTTGTCAGGAACAAGTAAATTAATTGCCAGTTATACTTATGATAGTAATAATTATTTAACCCAAGTACATCAAGAAAATTTTTATCAATCAGAGTCAGTGGTTAATTTAAATTCTTATTTTACTTATAGTTCCAGTGGTTTGATGACTGAATATAAAGATCCACGAGGAACTGTGCTTTATAATGAATACGATGCTACTGGTAGAGTAACTAAACAATATGAAAAAAATCCGAACTTAGGATCTGGTGACAAACGTTTTATTTACGAAATAGTTTACAATGATAATACTGATGCTGGTGTACCTGGCAGTGCTCACTGTACAATCACAAAAAATTATCGCAATACTACTGAGTATTACACTGACAAAGTTTGTTTCAATTCCAGCGAACTCAAAATCTATCAAGCCAATGGATTAGGTCAAGCCCAGACTTGGACTTATGATACCAATGGTATGCCCGCCACTTACACTAATGCTAATGGGGCTGTTTCTACTTATACTTATGATTCCCGTCGTCGTTTAACCAAAGAGATTCTTCCTGATGTCAATGGTAATCATACTGAAAAAACATATACTTATGAGAACAATTTTAATCGTCTAACTTCTTCTGTTATTACTTCTGTAAAATCTGGTGTAACTCTTACTCAAACCAATAGTTTCACGATTAATCCTGCCAATGGTAATATTTCCAATACTACAGACCCAATGGGTTATAAGCAGTATTTAAATTATGATGCTTATGGTAATGTTTTGTCTTCTGTAGATAAGAATGGTGCTACTACTACGTATGTTTATGATGCCGGAAATAATTATCCGACCAGTGAATCAATAGTTGTTAAAAATGTTGATAATACTGCCGAAAATATTACTAATTATTATTTATACAATATCTATGGGCATCGTACTCGGCAAACAGATGCTAAAGGAAATATTTATAATTATAATTATGATTACCGCGGTAATTTGCGTCAAGTAACAAATCCAGATAATACTTATCAATTATATACTTACGACGTAGAAGATCATCCATTAACAACAACCGATGAATTGGGTAGAATTACTACAAATGTTTATGACAAAGATATTAATGCTAGTTTATTATCTGCTACAAAATCTGGCTCAACCGTATCATCACAATATGATTGGGTAGGTAATAAATTGAAAGACATTGATGAATTAAATCGAGAAACAATTTATACTTATGATTCTGCTAATCGTGTAATTACGAAACAAACTCCAGTCAATACTATTAATTATACTTATGATGCTACTGGTAATTTAGTTTCCGAAACTAATTCACTGGGGCAAAAAATTGTTTATGTCTATGATGCAAGAAATCAAAAAATTGAAACTAGAAACTATTTAGATATTACTAACTATGTTTCAACCCAACAACAGTATGACGGTCTAGGCAGAGTAATTTCTGCCACTGATGCTAGTGGTAATGTTACAAATTATACTTATAATCTAAATAATCAAGTATTAATTGTTACGGATCCTACCAATCATGTAGAAATCTATACTTATGACAAAAATGGTAATAAAAAATCTATAACTGATAAAAATAATCATACTACAAATTATTATTATGATGGTTTAAATCGTCAAATTAAAGAAGTAAATCCAGTTGGCAAAGAAACTATCAGCTACTATGACAAGAATTCTAATTTGACCAAGATAATTTACAGAAGAAATGCTGATGGTACGAGTAGTAATCATATCAGTGAATTCACTTATGATAATAGAAATCATAAAGTTAGTGATAAAGATGCTTATGGTAATGGGAATTCATTTACCTATGACAATGTTGGTAATGTTCTAACCAAGACTGATGCCATAAATCGTACCTGGACATTTACTTATGACAATTTTGATCGTTTGCTTACAGAAAAAGATCCAGCCAATAATCAGACTTCATATACTTATGACAAAGTAGGTAATAAAACTAGTATTACTTACCCTGACAATGAAGTGACTAATTATGTTTATGATAATGGCAATCGTCTAACTACTATCACTGACACTTTGGGCAAGAGTAGAGTATATACTTATGATGCAGTCGGTAATAAACTTTCTGAGAAAGATAAAAGAAATTTTACCACTAGTTTTACTTATAACAAATTAAATAGACTTGTCACCGAAACAAATCCACAAAGTATTATTACAACTTATACTTATGATAATAATGGTAACAAGTTATCAACTAGTGTGGCTGGTAAAGTTACGAATTTTGAATATGACAAATTAAATCGTCAAACAAAAATAACTTATCCCGGTAATAAAGTTGAATCAGTTACTTATGATGCTGTGGGTAATCAATTAACGCAAACTAATGGTAATGGTGAAGTAGTTAGTTATGTTTATGATAATTTAAATCTTCCGATTATCAAAAATGTACCAGGTCAAGGCACTTCTACCTATAGTTATGATCAATGGAACAATGTTTTAGCTGTTAATGATATTAATGGTTCGGTTAATTATACTTATGATAATAAAAATCGCAATCTCACTGAATCCAGAGTTTTTGCTGATTTACCAGGCAAAACCTACACCATCTCTCGCTCATATTATGCTGACGATACTTTAAAAACTCTGACTGATGCTAGTGGTGCTATAATTACTTATAATTATGATAATCGCGGATTATTGGCTGATGTAGTCCAGGGTACAAAAACCTTAGCTACTTATAATTACAATTCAATTGGTAAGCCAGCCAGTTTAACTTATGGTAATGGCGTGATGTCAAATTACACTTATGATGATTTACAAAGATTAACTACCCAAGAAATTATTTCTGGAACTAGTACTCTATTCAAACATGAATATAATTATGATGCTGAATCCAATCGTACTAGTGTAAAAGAAAATGATAACCGAACATTAAATTATACTTATGATAATTTAGGTCAGTTAACTAATGTTGACTATTCCAATCTACCAGGGACTAATGATTTGAGTTATACTTATGATAATTGGGGTAATCGTTTAACTTTGCACACAGTCAATGGTGATACTAGCTATACTTATGCTATCAATTCTAATGAATTGAATAGTTATACAAAAAATAACGTACTAACAACTGATTTAACTTATGATAGTAATGGTTCGCTTGAAACAGAAATTACCAAACAATTAAATCAAACCCAATTTACTAATACCTATTCTTGGAACGCCCTTGGTCAATTAACAGGTATTCGTTATCAATATACCAATGGTCGGCCAGACAATACTCTAGCTTTTGCTTACGATGAATTTGGTAATCGTATAAAGAAATCAATTAATAATACTCAGTCAGAAACTACTTACTATATTAATAATGGTCTAAGAGTTTTGAATGAACTGGACGGTCTAGGAGTAAACCAAAAAACTTTGGTCTATGGTTTGGAACAAATTGCTGAATTGGATAATAGTGGAAAATTAACCTATGTTCATACGGATGTCTTGGGTTCAACAGTTTTACTTACAGATGAACAAGCAAATAAAGTGGCAGAGTTTGAATATGACCCCTTTGGTGCTGTCATGGGTTATGAAGGCACACAAGATACAAACTATTTATTTACCAATCAAGAATTTGATCCAGAATCAGAATTGTATTATTACAATGCGCGTTATTACAACCCAGTGACTGGTAGATTTATTTCAAGAGATTCAGTATTGGGTAGAGTCGGTGATGCATTGAGTAGAAATGGATATATTTATGTGAAGAATAATCCATTGAAATATACAGATCCGAGTGGGGAAGAGGAGAAAATACAAGAAAATGAATGTTTTATCTGTTATGATGTGACGTCAGATTTGATTTATAAATTAAAAAATAACGGCCAAGAGATGTATGAAGAACATAATCAAGATTTATTAGCATATTATAATGCTTTGAAAAAAGCAGACGAAATTCCATGGTGGAACCCAACCGCTAAATTAGGAGAAAAATTGAGTGCAGATTTGGTCTATGAAGTTGAGCGTGCGAACACTTATTTAAATTTTTATAACCATGTAAAACCGGGGGGTGATTGGGATTACAAGATTGAAGATTTTGCAAGATTTGGAAAAGATCCTGTTGAAATTGCGGATGTAAATGATAGTCGTATATTGTATGATACAATGGGTAATATAAATTTTGGTTATACTGGTAAAGCGGCTGGATTACCTGCTTGGATGTTGCGGTCAGGAGCAGGTGCGGCGCAAATAGTTGTGGGTACATCAAAAACTGAATGGTATAATTCTTATTTTGATGATCCAATTGATCAAATGATGATTAATGTTGGTATCACACTTTATGAAAAATATGGTACAAATATTGATGAAAAAAAATTAAATAAAGTATTGAATTGGGAACTGGGTAATAATTTTTATTCCACCCCGGGTAATAATTATTGGGGCACTAATTAGTTAATATGTACATAATCTACTATTCTTTCTTTTATTTTTTAGTTTTGAACTTATTTCTTTATTTTTTGGACAAAAAATATTTAAAAAGTATATTTTATTCTAAAAAATATAAAATTATATTAATTAATTTGTTTTTTTTATTTTTATTTTGGATAATATTTTTTCCTATCTTGAATAATAAAATTATTTCATCAAAATTAGTAAATTATTCTAAATTGGTGGAAACAATACAATTTTATAAGCAAAAAAATGGTCAATATCCTAATAATTTAGATCAGCTAGTACCAATTTATTTGAAAGAAATACTGCCCATCAAAGAGGTGATAGGTTATGATTTGTTGATTTATGAAACTAACGTATCTAATAGTAAATATACTAATTTTATAGGTGATGGACCAGACTATATTTTGAGTTTTTGGAAAAGTTATGGTGTTGGGGGTGCAAAGGAAATAAGGTACTGTCCAAAAAGATTTGAATGTAAATATGAAATAAATTTTCCAATTAAAATAGGTGGCGAAGTTGTATATGAGAAAAGAATTTTAAATGCAGAACGAATAGATGATGATTGGGTATTTTTGGAAAGTTATTAATATCGTTGTACAAGGATAATAGTGTTTTTGTCTCAATAATAATTTATTAAACTATACTGAAATAAAATAACAATATGAATAAAAATGAAAAAAAATACTTAGTATGGTGATTGATAAATTAAAAAATATTTTTATGTCTCAAAACAAAATCAAAATAAATATCTTTATTTGCCTATTACTTTTAGCTTCATTGGGTATTTTTGGCATTGCCCAAACTAAATCCACCACCCTCATCAAAACTGCCAATAATCCAAAAGTTTATTTGGTAGACAATAATCGTCGTGTGCATATTCCTAATGAACAGGTTTTTGAAGCGGGCGGTTACAAATGGAATGAAATCAAAATTGTTTCGGAAGTAGAGATGAAAAAAATTCCAGATACAGCTCTAATCAAATCTCCAGTGGATGCCAAAGTTTATCTTGTTAAAAACGGTAATAAACAATGGATACCAAATGAAAACACTTTTTTGGACGCTGGTTTAAAATGGGATGATATTGTTTTAATTAGTCAGGCACAGGTGAATTTTTATAACGAAAGTACATTTGTAAATAATGAAATTAAAAATGTTACCCAACCAGAGATAAAAATTACCACTTCTACCCCAGTACAGGAAACAAAAGTTGTTACTCCTTTCCCAACAAATATAAAATCAAATAGTTTATTGGTTAAAACCAGTGTTAGTAAAGAAGCAATTACTAAAAGTAGTATTTTACAATCTATAAATATTTTGTCAGCCCAAGAAATTGATCCGGTGGATCTTGGTGGTTTTCGTACCAATGTTGTCACTCAGCCGTTTGCCTTAAATGATAATGATGAGGTGGTGGGTTGTTCTTTGGTAGATGAGAATGGGGGAGAGGTTTTTGCTTTTCACTGGCAAAATGGAAAAATGACAAAATTAAAAAATTTATTAGGCATTACTGGAACTTGTGCCATGTCAATAAATAATAAAGGTCAAATAGTGGGCTACAGTAGTTTACCACTTGATCCAAAAGATTATATTCCTGGACTTGATAATGCTGGTGATATACACGCAGTTTTATGGGAAAACGGAGAAATAAAAGACTTGGGGAAATTTTCTGGGGCTGGAGAAAAATATGGTGCCACAGCCTATGATATTAATAATCTAGGTCAAATTGTTGGACATGCAACTGTTACCAATACAGAGGATATAAGTGGTAAATCTTTCATGTTCCATGCTTTTTTGTGGCAAGATGGCGTGATGAGTGATTTGGGAACTATGGGTGGCAGAGAAAGTCGAGCCACTTCTATAAATGACAGTGGGGAAGTAATTGGTTATGTAAATGATAATAATGGCTTGGACCGAGCTTTTTTGTGGAAAAATGGAATAATGTATGATTTGTCAATTAACACACCGTTTGTCGGGGGAAATAGTCGAGCTTTAGAAATAAATAATCAAGGACAAATAATTGGTGTTGGTAGTTTTGAAGATGATCGCGGTTATTTGGTGGATTACTCTTTTGTTTGGAAAGATGGAATTATAAAAATTATTAATGATAATGGACGCTCTCAGAATATTAATGATTTGGGTCAAATAGTTAATGGTACGGGATTAATTAATAATGAAGAAAATCAACCATTTTCGTATAAGGGTTTGTCATCACGATCGGGTGGAGATTTTTATTTGTATGGAATGAATAATAAAGGTAGTGTTATAGCTAGATATGAAGAGTATGTGAATAGAAATTATTTGACAAGAGGTTTATTGTTTAAAATAAAAAATTAGATTTTTAATATTAATTTATTTTATATGACCAACAAATTCAAACTGTTTGTCACGATCGCCATGGCTTTGGTAGTTGTTCCATTGTCAGTTTCGGCCAATGTCGTAGGAGAAATTAATTCTTCTAGCTCGGGCGCGGAAAGAGTCTATATTGATGATAGTGGTGGATTGGAAGCCGTTAATTCAATTGGTGATATTTTATCTGGTTTTCCAGTTCGGATAACTGGTCAGGTTTTTGTTCTGGAGCCTTTGTTAGCTGATGTAAATGGCGATGGCACAGATGAAATCGTCGTTTTGAGTAGAGACAACGGCTCCAGTTATTATCTTTATGTTTACGACGGAGCTGGTTCAGTTTTGGCCACGAGTATTTTAGAAGGCAGTATATTATCGTCACCAGTAGTTATGCCCCTAGCTGGGCAAGCTAAGGATGATTTCTTATTAACAAATGCTACAGGAGAAGTTTATCAGTATAGTTATGACAATAATATTTTATATAGTGCCCAATTGTTTGATAAAGGTGTACCAGTAGTTGTCACGGCTAATAAATATGGCAATCAGATTTTTGTAGTGACTCCAGGACAAAATAATATAGAAGTTTATACCAAATCCGGAAATGTGTGTATAAAATCTAAAACTTTTAACACTCCAAATATTTTAAATTTTCCAGTATTAGATGATAATAATGGACAACTTTATTTTACAGATATTAGTAATAATTTGTGGGCGATTAGTTCAGTTAATGGTTCAGTTGTAACTGGTTTTCCACTAGTTATCTCTGGTACAGTTATTTCTGCTCCATATTTGACTGATATTAATACTTCAGTTGCGGGGGACGAAATAGTTTTGCAATTGAACAATGGTCAAAGGGTGGTGGTAGATAACAATGGAATAATTTTGACAAATGATATCAAGAAAAAAAGTTTTTTAGATTTTAATAATGACTCTAGTCAAACCGCGGGATTGTATTCAGCTCTAAATACAGGGAATTTTACTTTTAATAATGTGCTTGGTCTGCAAAAGAAAACGACTGTTTATTCTAAAATAAAATTAGATCCAGTGGAAGCTAATGGAAATGTAGTTTTACCGGGTGTGGTACAAGGTTTAAAAACAACTTCTGGTCGTGGCAAAATCACTGTTAGTTGGAATGAATATGTTAGTTTGGGTGCTGGTTATTTCAATTTGTATCGTGCTACCAATACTTTAGTTTCAGCTTTGGAATTAGCCCCGTTAACCACTATAAATGTTAGCTCTACGAGTTATGAAGATGTAGAAGTTGTTTTAGATACAGATTATTATTATGCGATTGTAGTAGTAGATGATAAAGGTGTACCTGGTTTGGCTACGGATTGGGTCGGGCCAACACAGGCAATACAAGGAATTACTAATAATTTAATATTTAGTTTTCAAGAATTGGATAGTGACAATGGTTTTACGGATAGTGTATCAGGATTAGTCTTGCGTTGTGGTGTTACTGGTTGCCCTGATGTTGGTGCCACTGGGATGGTAGATCGCGCTGTACAATTTGATGGTATAAATGATTATACTTATTTGGATAATAGTGAATTTACAGCCCCAACTGATCAATTAACTATAGAAGCCTGGATCAAGCCAGAATCAAATGTATATTCCACTACTACTATTTATCAAACAGTTGTGGCCAAGGGTTTAAATTTTGAATTACTTATTAGTGATGCCGGTTTGTTGCACGCTGGTGTGCGTAACCAAAATAACGTGCGTGTGGGTCTGGATGTGGCCAATACTGTAAGAATGTCGGAATGGAATTATGTGGCTATGACTTATGATGGAGTTTCAATTAAAGCCTATGTAAATGGAGTAAAAGTAGGGGAAAGAGCTCAAACTGGTCTAATTTCACAAACTACAGAAAATTTATCTGTGGGTATGTTGAATGGTAGAATGAATGCCTTCCAAGGAATATTGGATGAAGTTAAAATCTATAAACAAGCTCTAAGTGTTGAAGAGCTGAAAGCAAATTATGATTCACTTATTTTCACCCCACCAGTAAACAATACCACAGATTTGCATTTTACTTTTTCCGAAGCAACTAGTGCCAATACTTTTGCTGACGAAACTAGAGTAATATTTGCTCAATGTCCCAATGGTTATTGTCCAGTTTCGGGTGTTACTGGAATTAATGGTACAGCATTACAATTTGATGGTCAGAATGATTACTTACTTTTGTATGATAGTCAATATACCAAGCCAGCTGATAAATTAACGTTGGAAGCTTGGATAAAACCAGAACCCAATTTCAGTAGTGCTAATTCTTTGTATCAATCTATAATTTCCAAATCAACCATCTTTGAATTGGACATTACTGATGTGGGTGCAATTCGAGCTGGTATTACTAATATTGATGGTACAAGAGTGGCTTTTGATACTCAAAATAGCATCAAGATGAGTCAATGGAATCATGTAGCTATGACTTATGATGGTAATATGATTAGAGTGTATGCTAATGGAGTAAAAGTAGGTGAAAAAGCTCAGACTGGATTAATAAAAAATCTTGATTATCTGACTTATGTTGGCAAATTGGGAAATGTTTATAGTTACCAGGGCTTGATGGACGAGGTAAAAATTCATACTCAGACTCTTAGTGACGCCGAAATTAGTGCGGAGTATAATAAATATCCTCAAACTTATCCATCACCAGAGTATTTACAATTTAGTTTTTCTGAAGATATAAATTCAAGTATGTTTGCTGATTTGTCTCAAACTAAGTTTGTTCAGTGTTCTGGAACCACTTGCCCAATTTCTGGTTCAGAGGGAATTTCTGGTAATGCTATAACTTTTGATGGAGTAGACGATGTCACTGCTTTGTATGATAGTCAATATACCAAGCCAGCTGACGAATTAACCTTGGAAGCTTGGATAAAGCCAGAATCTAACAACAATTCAGCTTCAAGTTATCAAGCGGTTGTAGCCAAGGGATTGGATTATGATCTGTTTATTTCTGATGCTGGTTTGCTTAATTTCAGTATTAAAAATCAAAATAATGAAAGAGTAGCTTTGCTCGTGCCTAATGCTGTTAAGATGGGTGAATGGAATCATGTTGTTTTGACTTATGATGGTAGTTTGATCAAAGCTTATGCTAATGGGGTTAAGGTTGGAGAAAAAGTTCAGACAGGTTTGGTTTCTGATTCCAATATTAGTGTTAATATTGGTAATTATAATAAGATATCTGCTTTTCAAGGTGTGATTGATGAAGTAAAAATTTACATGAGAACTTTGCCTGATCAAGAAGTACAAACTAATTACAATACTGTAAAACCAGTAATAATTTTTAATGGCTCTTTAGAGATTTTATCTGATATTAGTTTCTTTGGTAATACTTTTGTTCCGGGGGTACAACAAGTTAAAATTGGCTCATTTATTGCCAAGGCTATAAATGAAAATGCTAATTTGAAAGAATTAACTTTGGGCTTAGTGGGTGAG
Source organism: Candidatus Magasanikiibacteriota bacterium (assembly GCA_049287025.1). Lineage (GTDB taxonomy): Bacteria > Patescibacteriota > Patescibacteriia > Magasanikbacterales > UBA922 > UBA11710. The sequence goes on along the minus strand of JBAQFA010000065.1, from coordinate 4,439 downwards.
TTTACTGGTATTGATTCATTGGAAATTAAGGCAAACAACAGTACTGTTGCCAATTCTACTTGGACAGATAACCCAACAGTCATTGGTAATATTGATTATGTGATTGGTCAAGGTAATACGTTATTTGAAATTTTTGGCAATATCACCAATCCAGTTCAAGGTAGTGTTTTACAACTAGCTTTACAGCTAGTCAAAGCTATAGGGGTTTCTTCAGCAAATAATTATGATATTCAGGGTACTCCGTTAAATTTGCAAGTAAATAATGTTGAAAATATCCCACAATCTGTTCCTCAACCCGTATCGATAGAAACTAATCCTGTTGTAGATACCACAACCAGTATACCAATAGTTGATATTGATTTTACACCAACTGATGGTCAGGCTGATAGTATTGTCACGTCCACAATTATTATTGATACTACTAGTACTACAGAATCTGGTACTGAGGCACTGGATAATTTTATTATCAATCTACCAACTTCTACCACACCAGAAGTTATTTTAGTTGAACCAGAAGTGACAATTCCAACTTCAGAAGAATCTAGTACTATTATTCTACCAACTTCTACCACTATGGAAACTGGTGTATTAATCACAAATTGATTAATTAAAGAATTATAATAATAAAAAAGTTTGGCTAATCACCAAACTTTTTGTTGTGTGTTTTATGTTATATGGTTTGTGATATGTGTTATGTGGTACGTGTTATATGATTTTCACCACATTCCACCACGCATTTACATAATCAACGCGTTTATTTTGATATTTGAGATAATACGCATGTTCCCAAACGTCTAGAGCTAGGATAGGTGTATGCCCCACAGACAGAGGTGAATCTTGGTTCGGTAGGGAACAGATTTCTAGTTGACCATTTTTATCACGCATGAGCCAGATCCAACCAGAACCGAATAAAGTGGTTGCCATCCCAGTAAAAAGTTCTTTGAATCTATCAACCGAACCAAAAGTATCAATAATTTCCATCTTTAGATTATAATTTTCTTCTTTATGCGGACCCATGGTATTCCAAAAAATATTATGGTTAACAAAACCACCACCATGATTTTTAATTTTTACCCGGTCAGTATCTGAAACTGGCAGGGTATTAAGTTCGCGCAAAATATCCTCGGCAGATTTTTTTTGTAGTTCAGGATAATTTTCAAGAACTTTATTAAAATTATCGCAGTAAGTCTGGTGATGTTTGGTATAATGGACTTCCATCGTCTTGGCGTCAATATGTGGTTCCAACGCATCAAAGGCGTAGGGAAGTTTTGGTAATTCAAATTTCATATTAGCTTGATTAAAAGTTAATTCATACTAGGGTAGTATATAATGTAGTTTTTGAATAGTCAATGGGGATAAATTAGACATGATACAAAATACACATATCACGATACAATTTTGAGTCGTGTTGCGTGAGTCGTGTATAATGTATTTGTAAACACCTTGACCAATATTTATTCATTATCTATACTATACATCACTTAAATCTTAATCCCAAATTATATGAGACCAAATAATTTAAAATCAAAAATATTTCTAGATAGTGGAGATCCAGCCGAAACTAAATTAGTCTTGGAAAAGCTAGGGTTTTTGGATGGTCAAACTACCAATCCATCACTCTTTGCCAAAAATCCAGAAGTCCAAGCCAGAATTACTAATGGGGAAAAATATAGTAAAGAAGAAATTTATTCAGCTTACAAAAAAATTATTGAAGAAATTTCTGCACAAATTCCATTTGGCTCAGTTTCAATTGAAGTTTGTGCGGATAAAAATACCAAGGCTGAAGAAATGGTAAAACAAGGCAGAGAAATGGCAGTTTGGGCGACAACGGCTCATATTAAACTACCAATCACGACCGAAGGTTTGAAAGCGGCTGAAGAATTAGTTAAAAAAGATGGCTTGAGTGTAAATATGACTTTGGCGTTTAGTCAGGAACAAGCTGGCGCAGTTTATGCAGTAACACAGGGCGCAGAAAAAGACCAAGTATATCTGTCACCGTTTATTGGTAGATTAGATGATAGGGGAGAAGATGGTATGAGTTTTATCAAGAATGTTTTGGAAATGTATAAAGATGGAGATGGTCACGTTGATGTATTATCAGCCAGTGTGAGGTCATACAATCACTTTTTACGCTGTTTACAGCTAGAATCTGATATTATCACTGTACCTGCCAAGATTTTGCTAGAATGGGCAGAAAAGGGTCTAGAAATGCCAGATGAAAATTGGCAATATAATCAAGGTGAATTAAAAACCCTTGAATATGAAAAAATTGATTTAAATAAAGACTGGCAAGAATATAATATTCAACATGATTTGACTGATCAGGGTTTGGAAAAATTTGCCAAAGATTGGAATAATTTGGTACAAGATTAGTTGACGACTCTGTTCAATTCAGATATAATAGGTATGCTTTGCTAAGTTTTCTAAGTTATTTTATGAAAAAAATCTTATTTAGTTTTTTGGTTATCATTTTAGCAGTTGGTTTTTTTGTACCAAATTTTTCCTCTGCTCAAATTAATACTACTAGTACACCAGCAGAAAATAAAATAGAATATGTTTTGTTTCATTTGGAAACCTGTCCGCATTGCAAAGATGAAATAAAATTTATTAACAAAGAAATCATGCCAAAATATGGTGAGTTTATTGATTTGAAAATGTATGAGGTGAGTACACAAGAGAACCAAAAGATTTTTGAACAATATGGATATTTTTATAAAGTAAAGACTGGAAGTGTTCCTGTGGCTTTTATAGATGGTCAAGTGGTGCAAGGTTATGCCAGTGACAAAACTACAGGCGTAGAAATAATGCGTATTGTAGAAGAAAAATTGCAGAAAAAAGGACTGATTCAATTGGAAGAAAAAAAAGATGTTTGCAGTTTGCCAAATAATACTTGTGTGAGTGTGCCAGTCTTGGGCAGAGTAGACGCCAAGACGATTTCTTTGCCGATTTTAACCGTTGTCGTTGGTTTGTTAGATGGTTTCAATCCTTGCGCTATGTGGGTGCTTTTATTTTTAATTTCTTTGTTATTGGGAATGAAAGATAAGAAACGGATGTGGCTCTTGGGATCAATTTTTATCATGGCTTCGGGTATAGTGTATTTTATTTTTATGGCCGCCTGGCTACAATTCCTCATGTTTATTGGCATGATTTTGATTATTAGAATTTTGATTGGTGGTTTGGCAGTGTATATGGGCGGTCGGTCAGTTTGGTCTTTTTGGAAAAATAGAAAAGCCGATGGCGTAGTCTGTGAAGTGTCTGGTAAAGAGGGGACAAAGAAAACTTTTGAAAAGATTAAAGAGATTGTTCACAAAAAAAGTCTAGCCCTATCTATTCTGGGTATTATTATTTTAGGTTTTTCTGTCAATCTGGTAGAGTTGGCTTGTAGCGCTGGTTTTCCGGCAATTTATACCCAAATATTATCAATGTCTGATTTGGCAGTTTGGCAAAAATATTTGTACATGCTTGGCTATATAGTATTTTATATGTTGGATGATATGGTGGTATTTGTCTTGGCTATGATTACTCTACAGTCAAAAGTTTTGGGTGGAAAATATGCTAAGTATACCAATTTGGTGGCGGGAATTTTGATTTTTACACTTGGTTTATTACTTATTTTAAAGCCAGAGTGGTTGATGTTCACTTAAACATTGATTTCACTGATTAATTTTGCTTTACAGCAAAAAAGGATTACACTGATTATAAAAAACACCTGTGAAGGTATTTTTAAATACACGAGCGAAGTGATGTTATCAAACGTATCTGTGTATGCAAAGTCCCGCCATTCCTCGCGGGTTTTTTATTGTATTAGAGCTATATATAGTTTAACACTTCAACCTTTCTCTTTCAAGTTGCGGGATTTGGGTGAAATAAAATAGCACAACTATTAAAATATTAGCGGTGCTATTTTTTGAATCGTATACGCATGTTATACGCTGTAATAAAAAGCTGATTCGTTCACTAATGGTTTTGGTGGTTTATTCTTTTTCTAAATTTTTTAATTTTTTCAACAAGTCTTTTTTTCTTCCTATTTCTTTTTTTGATAGCTGTACGTAGACAGAACCTAATCTTTCAATACGCTCGATCTGCACTAATTCGGCAGCTTCTTCTGCGTTGAGACCGCGTCTAAGGTAATCATCATGTTGACTCAAGGTAACGAGAGTACTAAATAAGGGGTCATCAGGGTATTCTGAAGATGATCTATGTCCCATATGATTTAATGTTAAAATAGTTTTAATAAAGTAGTTATACTTGACCTATATAATAAACCACCAAAATCAATATGTCAAATTTCACAATCGACTTTTATTATGGCGTATAATGTGGTGCGGATGATCCAACGTCCCGACTTCCCAGACCACAGTCGGGAAGAGGCGGGATGTTGGATATCCGCTGTTATGTTGAGTCACGAAGCGAAGCGGAGTGATGAGACAGAACAGCGG
>JBAQFA010000064.1:0-2907 GCA_049287025.1 Candidatus Magasanikiibacteriota bacterium | reverse complement strand
GTGCGTCCTCATGTTAAAAAAATCATTCCCAAAAATATAAAAAGTAAATTAATAGTTGCTGATGTAAAGAATATCACTGATTATAAATTTATCGTGCCAGGAGAACACCAGAGGGAAAATTTGGCTTGCGCTGTATCTGTCGCCAGAATATTTGATATACCCGAAAAAAATATAATAAATACAGTAAGTAATTTTAAAGGAGTAGAGGGTAGACTACAATTTGTAAAAAATTACAAAGGTATAAAAATATACAATGACAATAATGCCACGACACCCGAAGCAACCATCGCAGGCATACGGGCTCTAGCAGAAAACAAGAAGGAGGGTAAAATAGTTTTGATTGGAGGAGGAGCAGACAAAAACCTCGACCTTGGTCTGTATGTAAATGTTGTTAATACTTTTTGTAAAGCAATGGTTTTGATTCCAGGGACTGGAACAAGTAAATTGTTGAAAAATTATAAAATAAAAATCCCAAATGAAAGTGGTAAGGATTTAAAAGAGGTGGTAAAAAAAGCTATCAAATATGCCAAAAAAGGAGATACAATACTGTTCTCTCCAGCTTTTGCTTCTTTTGGAATGTTTAATAATGAATATGATAGGGGAGATCAATTTATGAAAATAGTTAAAAAATTAAAATAGCATGAAGTATTTGTTGGTTAAAGTATTTTGGTTTTTTGTTCATCCAGTAAAAAAAATATATTGGTTTATCTTTAGACCCCAAACACGCGGTGTTAAGTGTTTGATTGAAAAAGACGGTAAATTTTTATTAGTCAAATTAAATTATGCAAAAAGAAAATGGACATTTCCGGGAGGAGGTGTTAAAAAAGAAGAGTCATTTTTAGAAGCGGCAATACGAGAAACTAAAGAAGAAGCTGGTGTTGATGTCAGAAACCCAGTTTTTATAGGTTCTTACGAAAGTAGGATAGAATATAAGCATGATACGGTTGAAGTGTATTTTGGAAGTACAGAAAGGTCAGAATTAAAGGTAGATCCTATTGAGATAGAGCAGGCAGCTTGGTTTAGTAGAAATAAATTACCAGAAAATCATAGTAATTCTGTAGATAAAATTTTCAATTTTTATGACAAATTTAAATCTATTAAAAATTAAAAAAGTTTTCTTTGTTGGAATAGGGGGGATTGGTATCTCTGCTATTGCTAGGATGATGTTTTTGGGGGGCAAAGAAGTCTCTGGTTCAGATATGTCAGAAGGTGAATTGACTCGTGAACTAAAAGAACTGGGTGTAAAAATAACAATAGGCCAGAGCTTTGAGCTGATTCCACCTGGTACGGACTTGATTGTTTACACTATTGCTATCCCTCATTATGACCCGAAGCTTTTTGAGCAAATTAAAAACTCTCAAATTACTCACAAGAGCTATCCGCAAATGCTCGGTTTTGTGACGGCAGATAAAAATACAATTGCAGTTTCTGGTACTCATGGTAAGACTACGACCACCGCGATGATTGCAAAGATTTTAATAGATGCAGGGCGAGACCCATCTGTGATTGTGGGTTCTCTGCTGAAAGATTTTAAATCAAATTTAATTGTTGGCAAAAGTGATTTATTTGTAGTCGAGGCTTGTGAATATGAAAGATCATTTTTAAACTTAAAACCAAAGATTTTAGTTATTTTAAATATTGAACCAGATCACTTGGATTATTATAAAGATTTAGATGATATCAAAAATGCTTTCGATCAGCTCATTTCACAAAGTGAAAAAGTAATTTCAGATTATTCTAAATATTTAGATAAAGTACCTAAGCTATTAGTTCCCGGTAAACACAACAGGATGGATGCCGCCGCCGCTCTCGCTGTGGCAGATATGCTCGGCATTGATGAAGATGTCGCCAAGAAATCTTTGGCAGAATTTTCTGGTACTTGGCGTCGTTTAGAAAAAAGAGGACAGACAAAAGAGGGGGTAATAGTCTATGACGACTACGCTCACCATCCCACGGAGGTAAGGGCTAGTCTGGAAGCACTTCGAGAACTTTACCCCAAAGGAGAAAAGAATATCACTGTTTTGTTTCAACCACACCTATACAGCCGAACTAAGGCTCTTTTTGATGACTTCGTAAAATGTTTTGATCAAGCTGACCAAGTATTGCTCTTGCCCATCTATTTTGCCCGGGAGGAAAAGGATCCGACTATCTCTAGTGAGATATTAGCCCAAGCTATATCAGAAACAGGGCAGAATACTCAGGCCTTTGCAGACTTTGACTCGGCCGAAAGGGCAGTTTCAGCCTTAAACTTAGGACCCAATGACATATTTGTGACCATGGGGGCGGGGGAAGCATACAAGGTTGCCGACAAAGTCTTTCATTTTGGATAAATCTTGTCCACAGCATATTAATTATCCTATTTTAAGCCTTATTTGTCAATGATACTATCTCAAAATACCCTTATTTTATAAGGTTTTTTCAATTTGACATCTGGTGAAAACATTGTCTAACTATTGACTTTTGAAATAGAATATGCTAGTATATAGAGGTATCCTTATTAATAAGCACGCATTCCATGGTTGTCTTGTTATATAAGGATTTTTTGTTTGTTAGTCACAAAGTGGCTGATAAGTCTGTAATGAAGTTGGCGGAGCATATACCGCCCAAATATGAAAAACAATAATCTAATACGTTTTGTGCAGTCTCTAGTATTCTTACCAGTTATGACCTTGTCATTTACTGGTAACCCTACCGCGAACTTCAAGAATACTGAGATACCACAAAACACATTAGCTCAAAAAATTAATATTGAAGCCTTTAGGCCCTTAGCTATTAATCAAGCTTTGGACGAAGAGGTTCTTGCTCGAAAAGCAAAGGCACAAGCTATCGATGCATATTTCCGAGAACGCGGTATGCCCATGGCTGGTACTGGTATGAAGATGGTCCTTGAGGCTGAAAAGAACGGCC
>JBAQFA010000063.1:0-3916 GCA_049287025.1 Candidatus Magasanikiibacteriota bacterium | reverse complement strand
ATTCAATAGAATCAGAGCTTACTCAACAAGTTGGAATCGTAAACTCATACGAAGACCTAGCACAAAACATAGAAAAAGGGAGAGTTTCAGTAATGCTACATATCGAAGGAGCGGAATGCATTAACTCAGATTTAAGTAACATAGAAGAGTATTACGAGAAAGGTATTCGCTCCATCGGTCCGGTTTGGAGTAGACCGAATGTGTTCGGAAACGGCGTGCCTTTCAAATTTCCAAGCTCCCCTGATACAGGTGATGGACTAACAGAAGCAGGGAAGGAACTTATTAAAAAATGTAACGAACTAGGTATTCTCGTTGATCTCGCACACATAAACTACAAAGGCTTTTTTGACGTTGCAAGAATAACAACTAAACCTCTCATAGTTAGCCATACAGCGGTAAATAGACTCTGCAATTCAACAAGAAACCTTTTGGATGATCAAATTGACGAGGTCGGGAAATCTCATGGGATTATAGGAATCATTTTTGAGCCAATTAATACCAGAAGTAATGGAAAAGAGAATGAGGACACTTCCTTGCAGGTAATTGTCGACCACATTCTGTATGTTGGGAATCGGATAGGATTTGAGTGCGTAGGCTTCGGGTCAGACTTCGACGGAGCACAGACACCCAAAGAGATGAAAAATGTGTCAAAAATTCAAAACTTGATTGAGAAACTGCGAGCAAACGGGTTAGGTGAGGAAGTTATTGAGAAGATTGCGTTTGGGAATTGGTTGAGGGTGATTAAGGAAACTTTTAAAATTTAATAAGTATTTTTTTGTTTTCTACAATAATGAAATAGCGAATCTCATCTTCAAATTGGCAGAATCTAGAAATAAGCGACAAGTTTTGATATAATACCTTATACTATTTTACTAGAGGGTCTATGTCCGCAACTACAACTACTACTGGAGCAGTCTTAGGTGCTGCAACTACAGCCGGTGTTTTGGCTTCTGGTATTACCAGTTGGCAAACTGCACTAGCAATAGCAGCTCTTATTCTTGCACTCGGTTTTCTCTTCCTGTTTTTGAAGCGAAAAAAAAAGAATCAAGAAAACGCTAAATAATCCAAGAAGTAAGAATCATGGTACTGCTCGATAAAGTCATTGTTTTACTTGGTATCGTTAATCTCTTACGTCTGTCTATTCTAACGCTCTTAACGATTATTTATGATTCGTTTCTTACACAGTCAAAAATAAAAAAGCCGGCTTTAGAAAAATATAATAAGAATGGAAGGATTTCACATTACAAATATAGACCTCTAGTATCTGTAGTAATCGCTGCTTACAATGAAGAAAAAGTCATTTATAGGACACTTGAGGCACTTTTTCAGAGTTCCTATAAGAAAATTCAAGTCGTTGTAATAAACGATGGATCAAAGGATAGCACCGAAAAAGTAATCTCAGACTTTATTAGAAACAACCCAGACAAGCACGTGTCCTATGTGTATCAATCGAACCAAGGGAAAGCTCATGCACTAAATAACGGTATCAAGAACTACGTTAAAGGAAAAATTATTATGTGTCTCGATGCGGATTCAGTATTAATGTCTGAATCTATTGAAAAAGCATTGAGATACTTTAGAAATTGAAAAGTTAAAGCGTTAGCGACAAATGTAAAGATTCTTACCGAAGCATCAATTGTTGGTATTACACAAAAGATTGAATATCTCATGGGTTATCACTTGAAGAAAGCTCTGACAGTCGGAAATATCGAGTACATAATTGGAGGGGTTGGATCAATGTTTCGAACTTCAATTATAAAAAAAGTTGGTTACTACTCCACGGATACAGTCACTGAAGATATTGATCTTACCATGAAAGTTGTTGGTTTAGGCAATAAGAAGAACCTTATGGTTTATGCAGAAGATGTTGTTGTTTACACTGAAAGTACACTAACAATACCAGCGTTATTTAAACAACGTTTCCGATGGAAATTCGGCAGATTCCAGACATTTTGGAAAAACCGCTCATTGTTTTTTAATAAAGATAAGAAATACAGTCGGTACTTAACTTTTATTTACCTACCATTTCAACTCTTTAGTGAGTTAACCTTCCTATTTGACCCTTTACTCATTGGTTACATCGCCTATCTTTCAATTCGCTTTGGGTCTCCCTCTTCGTATTACGGAATGTTCCTGTTTTTGATGTTTTTCACAGTATTCGCTATTGCTTCTGATAATGAATCTAGCATTAAAGACTCCTCGATATTACTACTTCTTTCGCCACTATCGTATATAATGTTTTTTCTTGTCAGTGTTGTTGAGTATGCTGGTCTTATTCAGTGTATTATCAAATGGAAAGAGATCATTTATGCGAGCAGATATAACCGATGTGGTTGGACACCAGTTGAAAGATTAGGACGTGCAATCACCACGTAACTTACACTATATTTCATTGATTTAGAGAAATCCAAAAGCGGGCGACGAGATTCACGTGTTCCGCTATGCGTCCAGTACGTCTGCGCATCTGCGTTCATTTTCAATTCGCGCGATGCTTAGCGGCGAACTGTCAGTTCTCATCTGTCTGCTCATCTTTCAGAAAATTGGGAAAACCCAATTTTCTAAAAGCGGGCGACGAGATTCGAACTCGCGATCTTCTGTTTGGAAAACAGACATTCTACCGCTGAACTACGCCCGCAGATGAGTAATTTTACTGTGTTATCCGGCTTTTATCAAGGTACAAGGTCATACCGTTCATAAATTGAGTCACTGAACGCGCCCAACTGTGTCCACTTGCCGCGCACGGGGGACAATAAGCGGGTTCAATATCATACGGTGTTAATCCAATACCATAACCAAGCGCTAATCGCGAGGTTAATACCTTAATGCCTACGCCATAATCCTCAAACTTCTGCCAATCTCCACCTGGTCCTCCTCGCCACCCCCAACAGTTATTTGTGTCAACTGGGGTAATTCGGCAAAACCTTGATTCAATGCCAGAGATTGCAGGTACTAATCGCCAATCGAGCTTATAAGTATCTGCTTCCTTAACAATCAACTCTGCGTAAGAGGTGAGCGGAGATCCCTGATCGCGGAGGTACTTGCGTAACGCGGCGGCACGTCCATCCAACGTTGCAATATCAGAACCTATACCAAATTCAGTAGTAAAGCTACCACTCACAAAAGAATTAGTTTTTGCTTGGAATTTTGCCTTATCGATAAGCTCTAAGTCGTACGCCTTGCCCTGATATGCCACTGAGTGAAAACTCTGTAAAAGGTTGGTTGTCACAAAAGAAGTCAGTGGGGCATAGAAGTAGAGTGCCAATATTCCCCAAGCAACAAGCAGGGCAGCGATTCCGGTTCGAGGGGTGAGGTTGAGTTTCATACCATCATAGTCTATAATATCGGAGCTTAAGAGTAAAGAAGCATCATTAATATCAGTTTCGTACCGATGAAAAAGGGAAAAACACAATATGTCAGATTAAAGTGCAGCGTTTGCGCTCACATTAACTACACAACAGTACGTGGAACTAAAGCTGGAGCCGAGAAATTAGCACTCAGCAAATTCTGCCAAACCTGCATGAAGCATACTGACCATACTGAGACTAAGATTAAATAGTAAGGTAGGGGTATAGTTTAATGGTAAAATGGCGGTCTCCAAAACCACTGTTCTGAGTTCGAGTCTCAGTACCCCTGTTTGCCTAATAAACTATGCTATAGATTATAAATGCTAGATATTAGATAATAGGAAATAAAATCTAACATCTGGAATCCAAAATCTGCTAAATATGAAAAAAATTACCTTCAAAACCAAAATTAAGATTCCTTTCCTCGGTGACATACTGACTTCGTTCAAAGCTGTGCAGTGGCCAACCGTCAAAGATTTGGCAGTTAATATGCTTGCCGTTTTGGTTATTTCTGCTATAATCGGTGCATATTTGTGGATACTAGACACCTCGTTTGGTAACCTAAGAAATGT
>JBAQFA010000062.1:0-3735 GCA_049287025.1 Candidatus Magasanikiibacteriota bacterium | reverse complement strand
GTATTGGACCGGGCCGACACCACGGCTCAACGTCTGGTGGCGCAACCCGCGTCATGCCCGTGCCCTCTTCAACGAACTCGTCGCGTACCGTGGCGTCGTCGCGAACCAGCGCCGCATCACAATCGTCGGCCATTCCAATGGCTGCGACATCGCGCTTCGCACCGCGAAGCTTCTCGCCGCAGCCGGGATCACCGTAACTGCACTCATCCTCGCGGCGTCGGTCACGGATCCCGACGTCGATAAATCCGGCGTCCTGTCGCTGATCTGCTCGGGCCGGCTGCGGACCGCGTTCGCCTACGCCTCCGATCACGACGTACCTCTCGCCATTCCTGCGATGTTCAAATGGCCGTACTCCGACCTCGGGCGCAAAGGCTGGATGGCGAACGGGAAACCGCTCGAGACGGATTACACGATCGTCACGCGCTGGTTCCCCGGCTACGGCCACGGGGACTACTTCTCGGCGACGAATCGCGATGCCACCTTCAACCTGATTGCGCAGGACGCGGGACTCCTGGAGCCGGGGTCCACTTCCAGTCCTCCGACAGAGTGAGCCAGACACCGAAGCCGACGGCGTTGCCGCCGGTCTCCCCGAGGCAGCCACCGCAGAAGCACTCGTTGCCGTCGATGCCGACCGCGATCACCGGCGGTGCCGCGCAGCACGTCGTTCGCGCGCCGACAAAGACAAGGAAGCGTCGCTGATGCAACATCTTACGCCGCCTTCAACGAGCACAGGATCGCGGTTCGGAAATCGTCCAGTCTGGTCAGCCACTCACTACGATCACCACGAACGGCCATCAGGTCGAACGGCGATCTCAATGTGACGGAGAGACTTACGTCGCTCACCGAAAAGTTCGAACAGAGGATTTTCAGGAGTCGCGACTTTTCGGCCGCACTCCGATTAAGGTATTGATCCGCTGCGACTTCCACGAGTTCGAACGGTGACCGCACGGCCCGGAGGACCTCGTCCCGAGAGATGACGGGGTGTGCGACGGCGATCGCCGCCTCGATCTCTCCGCGTTCCACCCGCCACTTCTCCGTCATCGCCTTCCAGATCTCTTCGGGCATGCGACCAAGTAGCTTCTCCTCATAGGCCGTCACCTCGAGGTTCCTCAACTCCGTCACGCGGCGCTGCATCCGCTGGACGCCCTCCGACTCTTTCGCGAGCGATGCGTCGTACCATCGCGCCATCTCGCTCGCGATCCACTGACTCAACGCTCCGTCGACGCGCAGCGACTGCAGGATGCGAACGGTCTCTTCGTCAAAGCGCCGCTCCGGATAGAAGCGCCGACAGTTCGCCGCGCCTCTGCACGAATAGTAGACGTAGCGTCCCTTCTGCCTCTCTCCCGTCAGCAGCGTCCCGCAGGCTGCACACCGCACGAGCCCCGCGAAGGCGAAGGTATGCTTCCGCGCCTTGGTCCGGGTTCGTCCCGCGAGAGCGGCCTGCACCTCATCCCAAAGCTGCGCGGAAACCATCGGCTGGTACCGGCCCTGATACGTGATCCCGGACCACGAGAATCGCCCTGTGTAGGCTGGATTCGTCAGGACATAGTGAAGGGCGGATTTCGAGAGAACGGCGCCGTAGCGCCCGCGTAGCCCGGTTTTCCTGGCCAATTGAGCGAGATCTCCAAGACTGTATGCGCCGGTCGCCGCGGCCTCGAACAGTTCGAGCACCAAAGAGGCCTTCACGGGATCCGGAACGATGCCTCCGGTCCGTTTCTTCTCGCCCGGATCCTTCACGTTGATGTAGCCGAGAGGGGCCCACGTCGGCCAGCCCCCCTCGCGACACTTCTGCGCCATCCCCTTCTTTACTTCCTCGGACAAGTTCTCGACGTACTTCCGCGCCATGCCCACGCGAATCAGATGCATGAAGCGCGCGTCCGAGTCCCGCCGATCCTTCCCGCCCTCTTTCACGAAGTGCACTTCGGCCCCGAGCTCGTCGAGCGTCAGGTAGTCGCGGATGTTCCGATAGAGCCGATCGACCTTCTCGACCAGGATCGCGTGATCGGAATGCGCCTTGAGAAAGCTCACCATTCGAGTGAAGTCGGTACGTCCCGTCGCCTTCGCGGTCTCGTCGTCCGAGAACTCCGCAACGATCTCGATCCCGTTCCGCTCCGCGTACTCCCGTAGAATGCGCGTCTGCGCGGCAACGGAGAAGCCCTCCCGAAGCTGTTCGGCGGAACTTACCCGCGTGTAGATCACGCCCTGCTTCGTCATCAAGTGCCTTCGCGTCGCAGAATATAGATCATCGAGGTTTCAAGGGACTCGCCCCAGATCACACACCCGATCATGGCACCGTCGGCGTCGAGCGCGAACCCGTAGTCATCGGGGATAGCATGACTCACAAAGATCTCGAGGCCGGAGATCTGAGCCAGGACGGGCCGCCCGTCGTCAGGGCACTGCGCACGAATCCAATCGCGCCGCTTCGGTGAGCATGTGAGTTTACGAACGTCGAGGGCCGACGGTGCGGCCATCAAATCAAGACCCGCCTCAGTGAACTTCATCGCGCCGTCACTCCGTTCCATTCCGCGAGGACCGCGAAGAACTCGAACAGATTCGACTTCGCCTCGGCCCATTCCAACTCATCGTACGCCGCACCGCGCTGCGATTCGAGAGTCGCGCGCGCGCGGAGCTCGAGCGCGGGATCCGTCGTTCCGCCGGGATCGACGTAGATCCGCCCGCGGGGCAGCTTCGCGATGCGGCGCTCAATCTCGGCGTGTTTCAGTTCGCGGGGTCCCGTCATCGCGCCACCGTGATCATTGGAATCTCACGGGTGCACGCGGAATCCTGGCAGCAGACGAACGTATTTTTGCCGAGCATCTCCTCCACTGCGTCGCGAATCGCCAACAACTCGTCTCGGCTAGTGCCGGGCGAGAGCGGCATGCTGAGAGAGTGGCTGTGCGGTTCGAAGCGATGCGCCCTGTAGACACACGCCACCATCTTGGCTGTTCGCAGCACGGGTTGCTCGGGCGTCTGGTCGACCCAACGCCAGATGCAGGTCTCGGCGACTGCGTTCCCGTCGGCGTCGTTGTCTGGAATCAAATACCTCTGCCGACGAAACCGCTTCCTCGCCGGTTCGGCGAAATAGACGAAGTCGAGCTTCCCGATCGACTCAGCGGAATGAGACTCTCGGATAGGAACCAAAAGCTCGCGGACAGAAGACAGCGTGCACGACGGCCACGGGCATGGCAGCACATCGCTATGGTAGCCGTGCGTCGGGCATTCGAATTTCTTCTCGGACCCATGAGCGGTCAAGCATCTCTCCTTTCGGTTGCGATGAAATTATCAGCGTGCTCGCGCAGCATTCTCGCGGCCCATGTCAAGTCGTCCGAACTGAGGTTGTTAAAGGATTCGGCCGAGATGCTGATGCTCGCCCGGGCGAGGCGTCCCGACGGGGACCGAAGGTACGCATACAGGAAGTAAGAGAGTGGGTGACACGCGCGCTGCACGAGCGCGTAGGCCTCAAACCCCTCGGCTTCAAGCGCAGGGACGAGCGAGGGATCGCAGGGGGGATCGTTGTCCGTCCGAATTCTCTGAATCGGCATCTGATCCCCTCAGTTCATTCCGAACATCAGCGGCATCGCTTCGGCCTCGCCGGCGCGGAGCGGTCGTGTCAGACGCCACGTCTTCTTCATGATCGGGTGGATGCGGCACTTTCGTTTCGGGTTCTGATCGGTCACCCATTTGAGAGTTAGGAGTTCGTTCAGCCGGCCGGAGATCGACGAGTCGGCGATCGGC
>JBAQFA010000061.1:0-4163 GCA_049287025.1 Candidatus Magasanikiibacteriota bacterium | reverse complement strand
AAAAGAAAGATAACAAATAGGATTTGGAAAGGTGAGTCGTATAGGGATTTTCTAAATATCTCTTCCTATCTTCCCTTTTACCTATTATATATCTAGAAGCATTGATTTAGAGCCTGCCACTAAAAATCGACCTCTTCCCTTTTTCTTACCCGTAAGGGGTAAATGATGATTTGGGGCAAATTGGCAAACGGATGTGAACAACAGGTCGATTTTAGTTTTTTCAAAAGGGTGATAGGATTGATCCGTGGCATTGAATCGGTGGGGGACGGGGTGGGTCGGGTTTTTCAGAGAACAACTTAACCACTGTTCATAAACAACTAACTAAGAGCAACCATCATGACCCCACACCAACTAGCAAAATCTGGCACCGAGGACGGGCACCAAATGGCCCTCTTTTGTTTCGTTCAGCATCATGTGGCTATAGTCCCCGAACTGGCCCTACTATTTGCAATTCCCAATGGTGGTGCACGAAGTCCCGCAACCGCTGCTAAACTAAAAGCGACTGGTACCAAGGCTGGAGTTAGTGACATGTTCCTACCGGTTGCCCGGCATGGGTTTCACGGGCTATGGATTGAACTCAAGAAACTAAAAGGCGGGAAGGAAAGCCAAGAACAAAAGGACTGGGGCGCAGCTATGCAGGCTCAAGGGTATGCCTACTGCTGTTGTCTGGGTTGGATGGCTGCCGCTCGGGCTTTGATGCTATGGCTAGATTTTGCTGAGCTGCCGTGGGACGCTGATGGCCGCCTAATGCTGGGGGATGGCATAGGGGATGAATTATAAAGGCCGCCACGAGCGGCCTATTAGGCAATCACGAGCAAATGCAGCCCTATTTGCGGCGCACCCAAAGGATTGGCTGATAAATTGCGCCATCGTCCGAACTTTTCCAATAGGCGGTGTGATGGGTTGCATGGCGGGGTTCTAACCAGAAAATAGGGCCAAGTGGGTTAGCCCCTGATTCATAACCAGCTTTTAGGATATAAGGCATGCCCGTACCCTCAGAACGATTGACATTATCCCATTTGCATATTCTGCATTTGGGTGTTCATCCGCGGTCTTGATCAGGTTAGCCCTGACCGCGGCGACTGGGTTATCGTCGGCATACATACACTTGGGTTGCCGAGCTGCATTTAAGATCGTTTCAATGGCCGTCGCTTGGCCTTGACGAAATTCAATTGTTGGGCGCATTTTAGACCTCAACTAATTGGTAGCAAACCGAGGCTCGTGGGGTCAGCTTGCTGCGAAAGGTGCAAGCCTCGTCGTGGGTCATTGGCGAGTGGTTCATTCTAACGCGAACGCCAGTTAGCAAATTGACGCAATCGACATTATATTTTTTGATTGGGCGCATAGGGGGTCACCTTATAGCCGGGTTTTGATTCTTGCCAGTGGCGTTCCATTGCTGCTAGCAGGCGATTGAGTGCGACCAACTTGCCGCAAGCGGTATAGGTTGCTTGAACCGCGCCGACCCAATAGCCATCAGGATAATCAACCCGATAGGCACTAGCATCGGTCAACTCATGGAAGCGCAAGCACATTGGGTGGGCCTTGACGGCTATAATGCCATACTCGACGGCTTGAATATTTTGTTGTGGGGTCATTGGGTTTCTCCTTTGCCCAGCCTTTCGGCTGGGTTTTTAGTGGGATCATTAACCCCGTGGGTTTAGGCCGCTTGCTTTCATTGCTGAGAACCAAGCTTGGTACTGGGTGCGGCTAGTGCCTGCACCGATGCCGGCAGCTTCGCAAGCTGCGATAACTTCCTTGCGGCTTGCGCCGGGCATGGCACTAGCGATAGTCCATACCTTTTTGGTTGGCTTTTCAGTAGTGCTCAGCTTCCAGCCCATTGCCAGCCGATTAGCAAGGCCGTCGGCTTTTTTGGGATCATTGGCAGGGGTGGAGCCTTCGGTCAGTTCTTCCATGCTTTCGCCGGATTCTTCCAGCGCCTCAGCAAGCGTGAAATCAGTTTTTTCGCCGGCTGGCGCTTGGACTGGCATAGGCAAAATCAACCATTTGCCTTCAGCGTCAGTATCAATGAACGCTTTAGTTTGCCATTCGCCGCCGAATTGCTGCTTTGCAGCCCGAGCGGCACTTGATTTATTTGCGTATTTCATGGCTATTTCTCCCAAGCAAAATATGCAGCGATAAGAAAGAGTGCGCCTATAATAAGCACTGGGATTAGTAATTCGGTTCCTTCGCTCATCATTGCAGCCCTCTTTCGGATTGGCCCTGTGCCTTTCCATGATCTTAGAATAGGGCACTTTTTGAATGCAGACCAATTGTACTTTCGTATAGCTTTGCCACGAGGCGATAGGTAGAAGTCATTAGATAAATTGAACGAATGGGGCTATCTTTAAGGCATGGCGATTGGGCCTAATTGAGAGGAATTACCAAAATGAGAAATCAAATCTACCAGCTCATCATTAATGAAGAGCAACGCGCCTTGATTGAAAAGGCACTCGAAGCACTAATGGTAATTGATCGCGCTGACGCTATCTCTGAAGGGAAGGCCGGCGAATATTGCGAGCCGCGCCATTTGTTCACTTTGGCCGATTTACCTGCTGCTGAGCTGGCAATGCCCGGCTGCCTGCATTACTTGGCGTAAAAATTTTTGGGATCATTGCCCAAATTTTTGGGATCATTGGTGCAGCAAAAAGCCCGCTAGATGCGGGCTTTTCATGCTTTCAGGCTTCAGGTAAGGCTATTCAAAAAGGCATCGATTGCCAATTCAGTCGCTTCAGAGCATGGGCCAAAATTTAGCCATGCTCTGAAGTCGCCATCTTCGCCATCGCCATCCGCGCCAAATGGCGCAATTGAGTTTAGATAGCTTTCTTCAGCAGAAGTCAGCTCGCGGTTGATATGGATTTGCTGCCCATCATCATCTTTGACCTTGAAAAGAATAATGCTCATCTTGCTTTCTCCTTTGCCCAGCTCTTTTGCTGAGCTTCTATCTAATATATTAGCAAATATAGACGAATTGGCCAATTGCCTTTTTCTATGCGAAAGGGCAAAAGCAATAGGAAAAGGCAATGTGCACTAAATGATCAAGCTGCTATTCTATAGATAAGGGGCTGGCAGGGCTGGCCCAAAAGGAGAATAAAATGCGCAATTCAAATAGTGGCTTAGAAGAATCCGCATTCATGCGCCGCGTTGAGGCCCAGTTAGCAGCGGGCAAAGCAGCGCTAGGCTTGCGCAATAGCCAAATCCAATGGGCTGCTGAACATGATTGGTTCATAGCAGATTGGGGCAACGGCATGATCAAATGCCGGGGCGATGATGGCGGCCCTTGCCGCTTCTTTAGCGATTGGCAAGCCCTTCGCGCATGGGCAGGCTATTAGCTGCTAGCGCCTAGCGCCTAGCCCGCCTCACCTGATCGGATAGCAAGGCCCAGCCATAGCGCTGGGCCTTGCTATACCTGCGCCTTATGCATAGAGTGAGGCTATCAGCAGGGGCTAGGGCAGGGGCTATAGGCTATGGCATGGGCATAGGGCAGGGCTGATAGGCTGAGGCTAATAGGGGCAGGGGCAGGGCTAGATGATAGAGCTGTGCACATGAGAATGATAACAAGAATAAATACTAATAGATAATGAGAATGATAGAGCTAGTGCACATGAGAAGCTCGTGCACATGAGAATGAGACGCACTACGGGGGCACGCATCCCACTGGCCGGGGGCCAGCCACGACGGGCTTCCCACAATATCGTCTCCCATTTTCTATACCGACTGACTAATCCCCAAAATATTCCCCCTGTGAAAAACATACCAATCCCACTAACTAATCAGATTTGAATAAACCGTTTCCATCCCCTATAATCCAATCTCCACCAGCCCAAGGATCAGCACCATGACTACCCAAGTAATCGTTAAAGCTCATTGCGCCAGCAATAAAGAAGTCGTAGTTGACATTGTGAATGGAACTGATGAAGATGACCTTGAGGTTATCGAAAATTTCGTCCTGCAAGACGGGGAAACCGCAGAACGCTGTGTTTACGATAATCGTTGCATTGCCATCCGCGAACGCGTGATCGGCGAAGAATAATCCACTCACTATCACAGGCGGCAAGCAAAGGAGGGATTGAAATGTCAATTCTACAATTTCCAACCAAACCACAATCCCCCGAATCCAACTCGACCGACGACCTTGATGACGCTGAATCCACCGACCCGTATGC
>JBAQFA010000060.1:0-1714 GCA_049287025.1 Candidatus Magasanikiibacteriota bacterium | reverse complement strand
GTTTATCCAAAAACAGGCACTCCCAGTCCACAAACTGCATGAGGATTTTTTCAATCGGGAAGAAATGCAGAAAAATGTTTTAATAATACAAAGAGACGAATTAGATTTTGAGAAACAGGAAGACTTGCACTCATTGATTGAAAAAATCGAGGGGCTCGGGCGAAAATAGAGGGAATACAAAACACCTCAAGGCGATGCCTTGAGGTGTTTTGTATTTATATATTGAGACTACCCCTCTCCGAAAAGGGAACTCATTTCTTGCTGTACTACCTTCGCATCACTCCACGGGGTCTTCGTATTGTGGGGACCCATGATGTATGGATCGGTGCCCTTTCCTGAAATAATGACCACACTGCTATTCTTTGCTTCCTCGAGCGCAGTACGTATTGCCTTTCGTCTGTCCATGATGATGGTGAGCTTCGACTCATCCTCGATACCGCGTACCATGTCCTCAATAATTTTTCGTGGGTCCTCATCGTACGGGTCTTCGTTGGTGAGAATGACGCGGTCACAGTATTTGCTCGCGATACGTCCCATCTCGGGGCGCTTCCACGTGTCCCTTCCTCCTCCCGTATTTCCGAGTACACAAACTTTCTTCTCCTTCTCGAATGCGAGGTAGAGTTTCTCGAGCGAGTCGGGTGTGTGTGCGTAGTCCACAACCGCGGTCACCTTTCGCTCAGCACCCTTTGGTGACTTAAAGCGCTCCACACGCCCTTTGATGGGCTGGAGATTGGTAAGGGCGTTGTATATGGTTTTTTGGGGTACCCCAAGTGCATGGGCACAGGTAATTGCTGCGAGAGTGTTGTATACATTGAAAAGACCAATGAGGGGAACTCTGAGTGTTGAGCCGTTCATGACGAGACTGATGTCCTCTTTGTTCAGGGTATGGAGCTCAAGGTCGCTGAGCCCGTAGGGAAGTGAATACTCCACGTGTGACTCAAGGAATTTAAGCCCGTTCTCATCGTCTTTGTTCGCAATCATGTACCGCGGTCGCTTCTGTGATTCTTCGAGCGCGCGCGAGAGCTCAAGTTTTGCCGAAATATACTTTTCGTATGAGCCATGTGACTCGATATGCTCTGGAGAGATGTTGGTAAACACGAGCGCGTCGAGGTGAATGAATTTGTGTCGGTATTGGAGCACGCCCTGTGAGGTCATCTCAATGATGGCGACATCGCACCCACTGTTTACCGCTTCACGCAAAAATTTGTGAATGAAAAAGCGCCCCGGCATGGTCATCTTGTACATATTGCGCTCGCTCTTCTCACCAATCTTGAAACGAATGGTTCCGGCAACCGCAGTCCGCTTCCCATCGGCTTCGAAGATGGCGTTGATGAGCTCAACTGTCGTCGACTTTCCTTTTGTTCCCGTGACACCAATGACCGTTATTTCTTTTGAAGGGAAGCGATAATACACAGCGCCAATGATTGCGAAAAGGTAGTGGTACAGTGGTTGTACCATCTTAAAAAGGCCTGTCGGGATAAGTCGCTTTGCGTAGTAGAGAAGATCGTCCATAAAACTTTAAATTAAATAAGGGTGGTTCTCATAAGTATACCTGTTTTTATTTTTGTGAGAAATGACAACAAAAAAGAGAAAAAAGCTCATGGTTGAGCCCTTTTCACACCATGCATTAGTTTGAGATGTACTTGAGTGCGTGCTTGATGCGCGCGTTGGTGTCGACGATGTCTGCGGGAATTTTCTGTACTGCCTCGAGTGC
>JBAQFA010000059.1:0-1590 GCA_049287025.1 Candidatus Magasanikiibacteriota bacterium | reverse complement strand
GTTCTACTATAAGCCAATTGAGAGTGCCTTTTGTACTGGTAGTATAGTCTTGCGAAGGGTTGTCTAAAAAGACATAATCAACGGCGGATGTTTTGATTGCGTTTATGTCCTCTAACTCAATTTGGTAGTTATTTGGGAGAATAAGGAACTTTTTTATGTTAGGCAGTGGCGTTGGTGTTGGAGTAAATAGTGGTACCTGTGTAAGTTCAGATGAAGTTGGGGACTTATTTCTTATCATAAATAGATAAAGAGCGCCCAATATTAGGGAAAATAGGGCAGTAATCCCGATTGCAATTAGGAGCTTTTTCTTTAGCATAGTTAATTATACGTGATGAATGCTCCTAAAGATATTGCCAAGGCCTGAATCACATGTTATAATTCTGTGCTTGGTGACTAGAGCGGAGTGGACCCACCCGAACCCTTTCCGAACTCGGAAGTGAAACACTCCAGCGCCGAAGATACTTGGATATTTCTCCTGGGAAAATAGGTCGTTGCCAAGCTTTTTTATTGCCCACATTTCATGAGATTGTAGATAACGGATAACAGCTGTTGGAGTATTAAAGAATAACAGACTAAAATCCACTATCTAGAATCTATTATCTTTCCCCTATTTTTCGTTGAGAAGTTCTTCTGCTTTGTCTGGAGTTCGAGCCATCCTATCAAATAGGAACAATGCATCGACGACTTTCTTTCTTTTACTTAATACTGTAGCGAAGGTGATATCGTGTACTTTGACGGATGTTGTCTTTATAGAGCCAAACTGCCCTAATTCGTCTGCGAGAAAGTTAATTGCAGGTGCAAGCCTGAGAAGTTTTATTGCTGCTAATACAGCTTCGTTTTGGGCATATCCGTGGTCTTTGATGAGTACTGCAACCAGCTTCTTTTTTAACTCGGTGTCATGGAAGTATTTAACCAATAGTTGCTGTGCGGTGGAAACGATGTTTTGTGCAATCATATATACAGAAACAATACTAGGAAGTGGGGTCATACTGAGTGTGAGCATAAGAGGCATAACATACAGTGTGGAGGTATTTAGTGAGGAAGAGAATGCATCCTGCATAGATTCAGTATCAGTTTTCTTTTCTCCAACTTTCTTAACTTTTGGTACCTGTGTGTTCATGAGCTTCATCGATACCAGTGTCGGTAGTAAGTTTGATACGGCTAATAATGCAAGCAGAAACAGGTAGGGAAGTGCGGCGCTAGTGAAGAAACCTTGGGTAAAGGTGCTCCCTGGTGATGCGAGTAATTGAATTCCAAAAAGATCAGTGCTAAAGATTGCTTGTCCTGTTGCAATCAATTTTTCAGCAACAAATGGATACAGTCCTGGCATATTTAGCGGCGTTACACCGCTCTTTGTAAATGCAAGTACTGATTGGTATAACGCAATAAGTATTGGGATTTGAATAATAAAGTTGGTAAGGCAACCCAGTGGGTTATAGTCAATCTCCTTGTAAAGGGTTTGTTGTGCCTTTGCCATTTCTGTTGGCTTATCTTTAAACTTTTCCTTTAAGTCATCCAGTCGAGGCTGAATGGAGCGGATCTTTTTTGTATCACGGTATTGTTTGGCTACCATTGGCCAAAGGACAATTC
>JBAQFA010000058.1:0-6963 GCA_049287025.1 Candidatus Magasanikiibacteriota bacterium | reverse complement strand
GCCAACATCTTTACTAATCAACAATTGATTTTGTAATTCTGTCACTGAACCTAAAGCAATAAAATAGAACTGAATTTTTTCCTTATAGGATTGTCTTCCAAAACCTTCGGCGATATTTGAAGTTATAGATACATCACACCTTTTCATCTGACTAACTAATATAAACAATTCTTCTTTAGAAAAATTTCTTGTTATTTCATAAATTTGCAAAACTAATTTATGTCCTTCTTTCCACGCATTCAAATCAGTAAATTTTTTGATTTTTCCTAATTCATTATTCATAAATCGTTATTCATCACTACAAAAGATGTATATCCTCTATCTCACTCCTATTACCTCGTAAAACTACTTCTTCTATATGATAAGCACCATTGCGTGGCGCATCTAAAAATCCATCCATTGCGGCTTCGGCCAGCCAACCAGATTGTAGCCAATCTTCTAACCATTCATTGACATAACGTGGATCCTGTTCATCTACTCCAGCACCAATTGACCTTAACCAAGCTTTATTAAAATTTTCTTGCGCACCAATTGGTGGAGCCATAATAATTGGAATACCTAAACCAGCATAAAATGATAATTCACTCGGCTTAGTCCACAAAATATCTGTCGTTAATAACAATTGATTAAACTTGGCAAAATAATCCATTTTATTGTCTGTATACAAAATATTTACTTGATGTGGACTTTTTTTATTCAAACCTAATTGTCTAACATGATCTTGATAATACAAATAAACATCATTTTTTACACCAGCCACTAAATTCAAAACAATTTCTCCTTTAGCAATTTTCTTGGCTAAACTTTTTAAAACTGTCACGCCAATTTCTTTTTGCGCGCCTGCCCCACCCACTGCAAACGTAATCGTAAGTGGATGATGAATCGGACAATTGCGCAAACAAAATTCTTCGCCAATAAAATCCTTGGTAGTTTTGTGATATTTTTCGCGATAACGATGTTCTGGATCCAAATTTATTATTCTTTGTCCAATGCTTTGTTTTAGAATCTTCAAATCATCACCAATATTTTCTTTTGGTAAAGGAAAACCAGTAATAAAAATATTATTTTCTTTTATCCCATATTCCACCAGACGTTCTTTTACTCTTCGGTTGGGAGCCAGATATTTTATACGACTCTTGTGTGGATACAGTGGCGCCCACGCCCGACTAATATCTGTATCTGTACATACGGCATATATTTCGCCTTTGTAACCATGTTCCTCGGCAAAAAATGCACAAGTAAAAAAGGTTGCTATCAAAGGCAGAGGATTTTTATTTAATTTATTTATCAAATCTTTTCCCCAACCACTCTTTATCCATTTATAAATTTGGTTTAATTGTAAGGTTGATTTTGACAAATCTCTTTGGGGATAAAATGGTTCTATCCGTTGAAAATAATCCATCAAAGCAAAAATCCATTCACCAATAATGGGAATATTTTTTAGACGAGAAATTTTTTCATACAATTTTCTGCTCCCCTCCCACATGTTTTGGTCTTTCTTGGGGATACCAGCATAACGATTGGCATTGATAATCACGCCGTCTCCACCCATAGACTCTGGTGTGGTCGCAAAATCTCGCAAAGGATATGCTGCGCGCTGATGGCCATAGCCCATATCTACCGCGAGTATATAAGCTTTTTTATAAATATTTTGCATATTTGAAATTTGATTAATTATATCATAAAATGCATGAATTACAAAAAATGCAAAATAAATTATAAGACGGATCCAACTTTCTAACGCCACAATTGTCCCGTTAGGGACAAATTGATGTTAGGCAGGCAGTTTACTGCCCGCATCTGAATTAATAATTTATATTAGTCCCATAGGGACGGCATAATATATTAGAAATATGTCGTCCCTACGGGACTCACGAATTTTATTGATTAATTTCCCAGGCACTAAAGTGCCTGTCTAACATCTTTTAACCCCTACGGGGTTTAATGATATGTTGCGTTAGATTCTTAAACTAAACTAATTTTAATTTTAACCTCTTTTCAAAATCCATCTTTTCTGCTACAATTTTGTCTATCCCACAACCCCAAGGGGTGTTCGATGCAACGTTTGCTGACCTTTCTCATGGCGGCGGTTCTTCTGACGGCTTGTGGCCACAACGACCCGACTGGGGTCGCCCAGGACGACGAGAGCACTGCTCTCGACGTTCTCGTTGAAGCGGGCAACGACGTCCTCTACCAGCTGGAGAGCATCACCATGCTTTCCGGCGAGACACTGGAGAAAGGTTTCGTGACGACAATCAATGGTCGTCGCCACGAACCAGATGAGAACCTCTTCTGGACCTTTTACATCGTCAACGAAAACGGCGATGAAGAAAGGATTCCAGGACTGCGTCCTCATGACTACAAGATGACCATCGGTCAAAAGGTGGTCGCAGTGCTCGAACGCCGTGAAGACATCATCACGGCTACCAACAAGGGTCAGCCCTAAAAACTGACCATTCAAAAAAACCAGGCCGAACCCCCCATCCAGGCCTGGGTAGTGCGCCCCCTTCCTTTTGGGCGCTTGAGAACAGTTCCACACATTGGTGTGGCCCCTCTTCAGAGGGGTTTAGAAAGTTTGGGAGAAAAAGAAAAACATCTGCGTCCCACATTTTGATTTTAATTTTATTAAAATCAGAACAAGGAGAATCCGCAGATGTTTTTTGTTTTATAAACCAATATTTACTATCTAGACAAAACAATTTCTGGACTATTTTCTGATTCACAAGCCTGAATGAAAACAGCACCAGTAGAAGTAGTAGAAATAATATATCCAGTATGACCATCATCCCAATCACCTTCCCCATTTGGACTGATTGGCATAGCCGACAGATAGCCACTATCCACCAAACCAGACAAATCAACACAAAAATCATCACCTGTAACTTCCACATCACAAATATTATTATCGCAATTAGAATCATCTGTACCAATCATGTAAAAATTTCCTGCTACCAAATCTGAGACAGCTGTCAAATCTGCTCCACCATGATCTACTTGATACAATTTTATAGCATTCAAAATCTGACTAGTTTGTTGCCAACGCACACTATCACGTGAATCTTGAAAACGTTGCAATGGATTTAGGGCTACAAACACGACACTAGCAATAATTGCCATTATAGCAACGACTATTAACAATTCAATAAGTGTAAACCCTTTTTTATTATTTTTATTCATAAAAAATTAAATTATCTGGCTACAAAAATACCAGCTGGTGTATGTTCTGGAACACAAGCACCAACAACCAAAGTACCATTGCTTTTTCTATTTAAATAATACAATGTTTTGTCTGCTGATCCAGAACTAGGGTCAACCGGCACAGAAGCCAAATAGCCACGAGTCACCAATTCGGTCAAATCCACACAAGCAGATGTAGAAGACACAGCTGTACATCCACTACCACAACCAGAACTAGCAGTACCAATAATATAGTTAGTATCAATAGTAGTACTTGCTATGGAATCTAAATATGCACCTCTATTATCCACTTGGTTTATTTTTACAGCGCTCAAAACACCGGTAATATCCCCCCAACGACGAGAATCTCGTGAATCTTGAAATCTAGTTAGAGGATCCAAGGCCACAAAAACTACACCAGCAATGATCGCAATGATCGCAATCACGATCAAAAGTTCAATCAAGGTAAAACCCTTTTTATTCATAGGTTTTATATAAATTAAGAATAAGTCCTTCATCATAGATATGTATCTATGATATCGGGTAAATTAATTTTAAAACAATTAAATCCAGCACCAACTTTTCTGAAGAAAAGTGGTGCGGGATAAACAAATGAGGTTGTTAACTGTCAATGTTGATAATTTAAAAATTTGGATCAGTTCTTTCCCAATGTTTTTCTGCTTTACCTAGAGCCAAGCCAATCGCTTCCACATAAAACAAAGGTAATTTTTCTTTGGTTAATCTAGCTTTCCCAGCTTCAACTAATATCCCCAAAGCTTTGGAAAAATATTCTGATAATCCTATTAACAAACTAGAACCACCAACCAAGACAACTTTGACTACTGTGGCCCCGGTTTCATTTTTATAATTTTCTAAACTTTCTTTGATTGATTTAACTATTTCATCTAATTCAGTCTGTAAATTATTCACAACTTTTTTACTTTTGTGTTTCAAACCGTATTTTATTTTTTCTGCTTCAGCTTTTTCCAAATCAATATCTAGGACTTCGGCTATAACTTTATTAAAAATATCACCAGCTTTATTTATAACATATTCATAATGCAAACCAAACTGATCAAAAATTGCCACATAAGTAGTGTTGGCCCCCATATCCAAAAGCATAACTGGTTCCTTTGGTAAATTATCAAATAAATTTCTAAACGTGGCAAGAATTTCTATGTCAAAATTAGCTACATTTAATTTGATACTCTTAAAAAAATCACGCCACTCATTCAAGACTGTCTGGTTAGTAGCCGCAATTAATATTTCTGTCTTTTCTTTTTCTTCATTTAAAATGCGAAATGAATAAACCCTATCCTGGCTAATAATAGGGATACTTTCTTCTAATTCCTTTTCAATCGCTCTTTGTCTTTCTTTATGATCTTTGGCTGTGGTATAAAAATGATGTAAATAAGTCTGCCCCTCACATAAACCAAAACACAATTCGCCTGTTTTGATAGCTTTTGGTTTAGTATTTTTAAACAACTCTTTTACTGCTGTGGCCAATTTTTCTCTATCTTTTATTCTACCATTTTTTACTATGTCATTTTCTAATTGGATCCTTCCCAGGCTAAGTAATTTTGTTTGTCCAAAAGATTGGCTAACTAGAGCTACCTCAATGGTATTGTCTGCAATATCCAAACCAATATATTTTTTACCAAATAAACACATAATTTACTAAATAATTAATTTTCTTGTTCTTGCCAAAGAGTCGTGGAAACCATTTCATTATTTACATTGGCTAAAATTTTTAATTTTTTTGTAAAATTATCTACTGTACCAGAAACAGTAATTACACGACTATCTCCATTTCCAACGACCTCTATTATACACAATCCTTCATTTAAATTCAAAGTTCCACCCTGCCAATTGGTATTTAATTGCAATTGACGCAAAGATTCTTCAGCACAACCATTGACAAAGGCCATTGATTCTTGTCCTTTTTGGGATGTGTAACCCATGTCCATTTCACCAAGACCAAGCATAGAAGCGCTAAAAGCCATTAATAAAGCGGCTGCGCTAACAATAATGACTGTGAATAAGGCCACCATACCCCTTTTATCATTAAAACAAGAAAACAAAAAAACATTTAAACAAACTTTTTGTTTTATAGCTTTTTTGATTTTTTGATTTTTTGATTTTTTGTTCATAACTTATTCTCTTACACTTACCGCTGTATGTAAAGTTTGACTAGATTGAAAATTAATATCAGTAGAGGAAACAAAACTAACATTCAAGTCAACCCCAATATTTTCTCTGGTGCTACTAGCAGAAAAATTATTAAAAACTAGATTATTAACCTGTACCTGAGCCGTCGTAATAGTTGTGGTAGCATTATCGCCTTCTTTTATTTGTAGTCTGCCATTATCAGCTGACAAATTTATTATAGTTGGATTGAGAGTACTACTACT
This sequence comes from Candidatus Magasanikiibacteriota bacterium, assembly GCA_049287025.1. Taxonomy (GTDB): domain Bacteria; phylum Patescibacteriota; class Patescibacteriia; order Magasanikbacterales; family UBA922; genus UBA11710. The sequence continues at coordinate 1,375 of JBAQFA010000058.1, read as the reverse complement.
CATAGCTAGAGATAAAACTCCTGGATCAACACCAAAAACTGATGCACTCGTATTTACTCCACTAGCCGATTGAATTTTTTGGGTAATAATATTTAAAACCACTCGTGCATTAGCTTGAGTTTCTTCTTGGACATAAGTCTTGTTCCGCGCATTGGAAATGTTCAGGCTAAAACTAATAAACGTGGCAATAATACCACCGATTATGGCGACATAGATAATAGTTTCGACTAGTGTAAACCCAGCACTATTTTTTTCTCGAAAAAAAATAGTGCTGGGTGAAACCACCCTCTTAAAAAAACTATTTTGTGATTTTATTTTAAATTGACGCATAGCATTTCCATGTTGTTTTAACATTTTTTCTCTATGTCTTGCATCTTTTTCAGATTGATAAGCTTCATAAGAAACCAACAACCAAGATAGATAACGTTTAGTTGAAATTTCTTTGCCATCATTATGTTCCTTTAGTCTCCTACGTAAATCGTTAGTTGACCCGACATAAATTTCATCACGGTCTCTACTTTCTAACAAATAGACATAATACATAGTTTCAAATTAACTCTTAATTTACTATTTCCTAAGAACTACACACTAAACGCTAAACCCTTGTACCCTATTTATAATTCACTGTCACATCTTGCAACACCGGACTAGTCGTCCCATCACCACTAAGCTCAGTTCTATATTGTACCCACTGTTTCCAATTCAAAGCTGTCGGTAATAATATTGCCGAGGGATCAGTGTAATAAGTATTTACTCCACTAGTTCCATACCAATCTCCCCAAGTTCCTGGGGCTCCACTGGAATCTGTTGCAACTCTTATTTGCATTTTTATATCACAATCATTACAACTACTGAGATCTTCACTCCAACTCAATATTTGCACTGGCGAAGAATCACTCATATTATAAGCTGAAGAAACCAAATAACCAAATGTTGCATACCCAGTATTTCCGGTTATTTCTCCCCAACTGACACGAACATTATCCAACTGAACCAATTGTGTACTATCACTTTCCAAAAAAGCCTTAAATAAAATACTAGCTGTAGTGGTAGGAAAAGAATATAAATTGCTATTGATAACAGATGCTATATTATAATCATTGTCTCCGGCTGTAGTCCAACCAACTCCATCCCAATACTGCCAAGTAGAACCATTGTCATCTGACAATTGATAATATATTTCTCCGCCGTTTTTGGTGGCAATTTCAGTAAAAGAAGACCAGACTGAAAGAGAAGATGAAGGTACTGTCTGAGCTGAGACTGGATTTACTGTAGGACGACTGGTATCAAAGGCCGTACTAGAAGTCCAAGAACAACCATCTTGAGTTGAACAAGTAGTAGAAACAAAAAAAGTATCACAAAGAGTAGAAGTACC
>JBAQFA010000057.1:0-25111 GCA_049287025.1 Candidatus Magasanikiibacteriota bacterium | reverse complement strand
TTTATCTAGCCAAGTCGCTAATTTTTCTCCATCTTGCAGATTGGCATAAGAATTAATAATCACCGGCATGATCTTGGCTTTGGGAAAATAATGTTTTACAAATGGCACAATCGCACCAATAGAATGTTCATAAATAAAAGCATTATAATTTGACTGCTCTTTGAAATCAGACAAAAATTTATTTACCAGAGTTTCATCTACAGCCACACTACCCTCGGGTGTCTGCCACTCAGCCAAAGTGGTAGCCAAAATTTCTTGGCTCACGTTTTCATGATTTGGCCCAATGATTACGACGGTATCAATCTGGCGTCCGCTCGCTCGCTTTATAAGCCCGGCAATATATTCGGAAACTAACAAATGATGTGGGGTGACAATTGCTTGAATATTTTTTTGTGCTTTTATATCTTTGACTTTTTCTACTGCTCCACCAAAATTATTTACTTCATAAAACATGGGTTGCAAGGCTATTTTTGGCAAATCTGAAACTAAGGATTTATTTATCCCCTGTTTTGATAAAGATTGAATTAAGAAATAAATGACGACGGTAATCAAAATGAGAACCGCCGTCATGGCAATGATTTTTATTTTCATCTGGTAATATTTATAGTCTCTGAATCAGAATAATTTATTACTTCTGGATAAAGATAAGCTTGGATCAAAGCTGGCTCAGCCCTATATTCACCAATAGTTTTGACTCGAGCAAAATAATGCCACTGATTGCCACAGTAAGTTGAACCACGATAAATAGCAAACTTAACTTCTTGACCACTAATATTATAAGGATAAAGATAACATTCACCTTTAGAACCATTATTATCCAGCCTAGCACTCCACTTCGTCATTGGTACGAGGCCACTAGGTAATATATCCGTCACTTGAAATTGATAAATTTTTGGATCAAGAGCACCAATATTAATATTGGGTTTTAATCTAATTTCTACAATATCACCTTCTTTAAAATCATTAGTCGCTTTACCATTGACCAAATATTCTCTTTCAATACTAATGGCTTTGTCGCGTTCCAAATCCATATCTTCCAAAGCTTGAAGAGAAACAACTGATAAACCAACCTGACCTTTGACATTGTTAAATTCCAATTCATCAGCTTGGTTAGGATAAATCTGGAAGGAATGGACTGATCCGCCAGTAATATCTATTTTTTCTTTATTATCACGGAAAGTATAAGTCACTTCGGCTGGACTTGGTTTCAATTGTGGTAAAACTTGACGAATGTAATTTATTTTTTCCAAACTAAATAAAGTTTCACTATTTTTTTCTGAACCCCACAAGATTTGACCACTGGCCAGATAATTCCACAAGCCGACATGCTCGGGCATATTGAGGGTAGCTGAGAGCACAGCTGATAGAGCGGTCGCTTTGAACACATCATCTGGTTTATCATTAACTTTCAGAATAATGAAATTACCTTTGCTCTCACCATACTGACCTAAAATTTCAATAAACATTTTTCGCGCATTTTCTTTGTCACCTAGATCAGCCAAAGCTTGGGCCAAATACAATTTTTCTGTGACACTTAGATCTTTTCTGACGTCTAACCAAACATTCAATCTGGCCAAAACTGGTTCGTGCAATTCTGCGAGGCCATACAAAGCTAGGGACACTTCTTCACGATTAGAATCTTGACTTTCTAATTTTCGGAATAAATATTGAGATAGAGATTCACGATCAAAACCATTGGTACCAACCTGAGCAATGCGCGCGGATAATTCCATATCCTCACTAGAGTATGGTAAGAGGGCAATTCCACCGCTGGATAATTGATAATTTACTCCCGGCACAGCAGATTCCACTACCTCTTCATTATAATATTGTTTTAAGAGTTTTCTAGATTCACTCTTGGTAATAAGTTGATCAATCCGATCGCCCCAATTCCAACTAAGAGATTGTAATGGATAATATAATTGATTTTGACCTTCATCACTTAGAACTACTGTGACCGGATCTTGTCCAGACAAATCTAATTTTGTCTCAGTAGTCAAGACTTCGTGTGTAGCGATTTTGGCTTGCAATCGGCTCTTGATAACATTGATTGGTAATTTGACAGAGTCATTACCTTTCTCAGTATTTAAACTAAAGAGTACACTTTGCTTACCAAGTTTTAATTCTGGCAATGGGAAATACACGGCCGTAAAAGCTTGAGACAAAACTTCGTCAGCCTTGAAACCTTCGGATGAAAAACCAAATTTCACTTGATCACCTTTTTTCAAAGCTGTACCATAAGCACGCACTTTGGCAATTGGTTTGTCGGCGAGCAAATATTCATTAGCTACATTGACTTCGGCAAAGACTGGTAATGACACGGGGATCTTGGTCGTGTTTACCCCGGCATAGAGATCATCATTGATAGCCTGCGCTGTGACACGCCAAGAAGTAATATTATCTGGTAGTTTAAATTTGACCTCAGCTTTACCAGAACCATTAGTTTTGACCACTGTAAACAAAGCCGCATCAGTAAAAAATTCTCTTGGTCCACCACCTTTTTCATTGTGAACATAGATGCCATCGGCAAAATAAGTATGTTGAGGATCAACGCGGAAATTGTACACTTCTACCACTTCATTTACCCGTTCAATTGATTCAATCTTGACTGCTCTACCTTCATCATTGGTTAGGTAATCACCCACTTTCAGTTTACCAGCTTCCACAAAACTGCCTTGACGGAAAATCAGATGTTCTGGCGTCACTTTTATTTGTTTATTAATTATCAAATAAAATGGTACAACATGCTTGTAAACTTCCGTCACCTGACCTGAAGTAATTTTATGATTGACTGGACTAACAAAAGTTTGAATTTTATCCCCCACAGAGATTTGTTCAATTGGTTTTTTACTACCATCAGCCATAGCAATCATAGTGCCAGACAAGAAACAACCACCTTTTTCGGCTCCACCAAAATATTCATCAACTGACCGATGGGTTTTTATAGATAATATACTTCCAGGATAGACCCGAGTATAAATTGTTTCTATAGGACTAACTTGTTCATCTTGTAAGGCATAAAAAGCTTCATCAACCAAATTAAGATTGACTTGAGCTTCAACTGGTCGATCATTTTTATCAGTGACAACTACTGTCATGTTCACTTCTTCGCCTGGCTTATACTGTTCTTTTTCAGTTTGTAAATTTATTTTCAAATTTTTCTCAGAATAATCATACCAAACCACAGCGCTATCATAACCACTCTCAACCATATCATAAGACTGACCATTAAAATGTATCGCTGACACATTTATATTAGGCACATCACGTTTTTCAAAGGAAAAATTATAAATTGGTTCATTTGAGACTTCATATTCTTGCAATCCATTTTGCATTTGCAAATACAAGAAGTGATTCTCTTCTCTTGGCAATAGAGCATCATTTTGCATAAATTTAACATCCACATTCTCGCCAATGGTGTATCTTTGACCATAATCTTTGCCAATATCCAAATGATAATATTTATAACTACCAGAATCATTATAACGATTTATATATAGACCATCATAATAATATAAATAATTTTTTTCTATATCATAATAACCATTGCGTCCAAAAAATTTTGTCTTTATTTCATAAGAAGCATCCTTCTCAATATTTTTATCATAAATATATTTGCCATTACTATCAGTATTCACAGAAAAATTTTCCACAACTTCTTCCTTACGATCATAATCATAAGTTTTATAACTGCGCTTGCTTATAAAATCATAAACTGTACCCGTTTCTCTTTTAACATAAGTAATTTTTTTAACTTCTACTTGCAATTTGGTATTTGAGGCTGGCTCCTTGCCTTGACTGTTTTCCCACCAATCAGAATCTTCTATAGCAGTAAAATCAATAAATTTGGTTTGCCAAGTAATTTTGGCTTGGCCAACAGTAGAATAATCAATCTCAGTATCCAGATAAACATCTGGTCCATAGATACGGACACTCTTGCTCGCGCTAATTTCAGCTATTTCGCTATCTTTTGGATCAACAGAAAAACTCTTATACTTTGGCCAACACCGTCCATAATCTTCATTACACTTGGTATCTTTTTCTACATAACTAAAATTAACTGCCCCTTCATCATCAGTCACAAGATCAAGCGTGCCGACTGGATTATTACCAACTAATTCTATATCTGAGACTGGTGTACCCTCAAAAAAACTCGCCTTAACTTTAAGTTTGATTTCTTCTCCCACATAAGCCAAATTTTTGTCTGATTCTAGACTCAATTGATAAGCTGGCTTGGTATATTTTTCTATTGTAATATATTTATTGGCAATAAAGACATCACCAATTTTTATTTCCAAATTGTAATAATCAGGGCGAAGATTATCCAATTTTATCTCACCCAAAAAGTTATTTGCTTCATCCAATTCCATTTCTTGATAAGCAATTTTGACTGGTTGATAATAATAATCTACATAACCCTCTTTGTACAAAGTGATACTCACTTTTTCTTTTATTTTTTCATTTGTCCTTTCCTTGATCATACCCCAAAACTTAATCGCATCGGTGGGCTGATACATAGGGCGATCAGTATACACATAACTCCAATAATCACCCGTTGTTTTTCCCTCTTTTTTAAAATTTACTAATTCTTGCGCATGCAAAAATAATTGATCATCACCCTTAGCCAATTTGAGATAAACATTTAATTTATCACGGTCTTTGTCAGAAACTTCAGGATAAAAATTATCTGGCGTTGACAAGACTGACAAACCTTTTTCATTGGTAGTAGATTTTTCATCCCTACCAACAAAAGACACTTCAACATCACTCGCGGGCAGGCCTGTAGACAAATCATTGATCCAAACCACAGTCTCAGTCTCAGTAATATTTACATAGGACAACAAATCTGTCACTTGGATATAAACTTGATTAATTTTATTATTATTTAAAAAGTCAACGACATAAAAACCTCTTTCCAAAGTTTGAGGAAATTCAATATATTTTACATAGCTTTCTTCACTTTTTATTTCCACTGGAAAAGATAAAACTTGCATCATCTGGTCAGTATTTACTTTGTAATCTTCACGTGATGATGACCAATAAGGAAATTTGTTCATTTCTTCCAAAGTATTCAAAAAGTCATCGGCACTCTGGTAGCGATACACTTTGGCTTCAATTGGTGTTTCGGGAATATTGTAGTTGGCGATCTGTACAATTGGTTTTGCTTGTGAAGAATTTTCATAAAATCTTCTATAAATATACAAACTACCGCTGTCGGCTGAAGAAACAGGATTTTGTGTTTCAAAAGCAAATGTATAATCCTCTGCCAAAACTTCGTCTGAATTATCTAGTGGTAAACCTTTTTTAATTGTAACCGTATAAATAGTTTTTATTTTCAAAACTTCTTTTGGCACAAAGACCAAAGTTCGGCCATGTTTTTCAAAACTGCCTTCCACTTTTGGCTGAATACTAAAATATTTTTCAAAATTAATAAAATTATCATGACTAAAAGTAATTTCTATACCGGTATTTTCTGGCACGCCATTAGCTTTGTTTCTTGGTAAATTATTTAAAATTTTAAAAGTATCTTTGACTTGATAAGCCCAGGAATAATCACGTTCTTGCTGAGTACCAGCTTCGTCTAAATATGAAGTGGTAAGAGAAACTTTTAATAAAGTGTTTGGTGGTAGCGGTTCTTTTGGCACAATTTTCCATTCTGTATCAGAAATTGTTTCCAAATCATAATCTACTGCTGGATCAAGTTTGAGATTATTTTTTATCAAGCTAATATCTGTGACTGGTTCTTTACTTTTTAAAGTATAAAAAGAATTTGTCTCCACACCCAAACTATCAAGACTGCTTGGTTCTAGAGAAAAATTATCCTGAGCATTGGCCGTACTAATCATTAGTTTGGAAAAACCAGAAAACAAATCTGGATTGCCATGCTGAAAAATCGGCAAAACATAAGTGCTGGTTAAAAGAATGAGGACAATTAGAGCCGAGATTGAAGCTGGCACTAAAAACTTTGGTCTAGCCACTGACCGAAGATTAGCGAAAAAGTTTGGCATAGTTTTGGTGGTTTGCGCGCGCTCTGCCCGGATTCTAGCTTGCAAAGCTTCTTGAAAACCAGGTCGAGGCGTGTTTGAATTAAGTTGGCCAGACACTTTGATTTTGTCTGCCATACTTAATAACGCCCCAAACTCGGAGTTATTACACTTGTCTCCACCTTGTTCTAGACAATCTATAAATTGTTTTGGCTTTTTATTAAACATATTTTTCATAATGCTTTTTGAACTTTTTGAGCGAGCGATACAATAGAACGCCGACATTATTGGGAGAAACTCCCAAAACTTCCGCGATCTCATTATTAGACAGTTCAGAAAAAAACTTCAAAGATAATATTTTTTGGTATTTGGCTGGTACTTCGGACAGAGCAACTTTAACAGTCTTGGCTGACAAAATCCTATCCGTATCTATGGCTTGATCCACACTTTCATCAATTACTTCTATTTCAAATTCCCCATCTATAGAGACACTCTTACGTTTACCTTCTTTGCGATAGTGATCAATTAGCTTATTTGTAGCAATTTTGTAGAGCCAAGCCCCAAAAGAGCAATTTTTGTATTCATACCCTTCCAAATGTACAAAGGCTTCTGTAAATACGACCGACACTATATCCTCAGCTGTTTCTCTCTGACCAATCCTCTTAGCGACAAAACCGTATATTTTAGGGAAATATTGATTGTAGAGAATACCAAAAGCCTCGTCATCAGTCTTGGCGCGCTTTACTAACTCTATTTCTTCTTGATGATTTTGTGGAGTATTCACCTCCATAATTTTATAACGTAAGAAAAATTATTTTATTACACTATTTCATTTCTTCAACAATATACTATACAATCTGTTGAAATTCGTTATAATCCGTTTAATCTGCTGTCTTTAAATTTAATTTTACAGCAGATTTAACGAATTAAAGCAGATTCTAACAAATTATATTAAAAAATTACAATCCAAACACAGTTGACGAAACATTTGAAACTTTAAATAGTGCATCCAAAATTTGTTGTTTTACCTCACCCTCGGCCAGACTTGGTTGAGATTCACTTGAAACTGTGATCGGTAAAATTGTCAATTCTGAATTAATATTATTATACTCTCTTTTTAAATTTACGCCAATATTTAATCCTTGCTGAGTCTCGGGAGAAAAGTATTGATCAAAAATAAAATTACCCAAACTATAAAAAATTATTTTACTATTATATTTTTCAATTGGTTGAATCACGTGCGGGTGTGTACCAATAATTAAATCTGCGCCCGCGTCAATTATTTTGTGCGCTTCACTCACCTGTACCCTATTAGGCTTATCAGTAATATATTCTGTACCCCAGTGTGGCATAACAATAATATAATTTACTTCGGGACGAAGTTTTTTTATTTCGGCGATTACATTATTAAAACCATAACCAATTAATTCATGGAAACCGACCAAACCGATTTTTATATTATTTTTTTCTATTACCACTGACAAATTATTTTTATTATCTGGATCACCAAAATATTTTATTCCTACTTTTTCCAAATTTGCATAAGTCTGAGTCAAACCTTTTTTACCAAAATTATTCGTATGATTATTGGCCAAACTCACGACATCAAAATAATTTTTTAATGGTTCTAAAAACTGAGGGGAAAAAGTAAAAGTCAATCTGTTTCCACCAGTGCCATTGGCCACAGATTTGAAATCCGTAATTGGCCCTTCTAGATTGCCAATTTTGAAATCATAATTATTAAAATAATCCAAATTTTTAAAAGGATAAGAATAATCTCCACTGGCTTGGGTTTTGAGTAAAACTGACCGGTCGAGCATTATATCACCCGTAAAAAGCAAATTAACCTGTTCTACCGGCTTTGGTTCTGGTGTGGCCACCTGCCTAGACACTGGCGCGATTGTCATGTCTATTGGCTCTAATTTGGGCAATAATCCAGTCGCAACGGTATTCAAGACTGTAGACTTGGCTTCGTACAGAAAAAAGAAAAAACCAACTCCAAAAAGGAGAAGTAAAAATCCGCTTATAATAATGATAATTTCTTTTTTATTCATACACACATATCTGTTCAAATCCGTTACAATCTGTTTAATCTGCTGTTTTATTAACAATTTTTTACAGCAGATTTGAACGAATTAAAACAGATTTTAACAAATAATCTTTAATTACTGTTTAGCATTCTTCGCTGACAACTGGCCACAAGCCGCATCAATATCATCACCCATGCTATAACGTTGTGTGGCCTTCACTCCCGCACGTAGTAAAGCATTTTTAAACTTTTTTATTTTCTCATTAGTGGATGGCTGAAAATCTCCGCCAGTCGGATTATAGCGAATCAAATTTACCATATACAGAGGTTGATCCATTATCTCAATCAAATCTTTGATATCTTTATCAGTATCATTGACACCGTCAATCATCAAGTATTCAAACATCACTTGGCGGTCAGTTTTTTCTACATAACTTTTTACAGCTCTAAGCATTTTTCCCAGTGGATATTTTTTATCAATGGGCATCAGTTGAGCACGCAATTTATCATTGGCTGCATGCAGAGAAATCGCCAAATTAACTTGCAAATCTTCTTTAGCAAATTTATTTATGCCGTCAATAATTCCACTGGTAGAAATAGAAATATGGCGCGCGCCAATATTTAATCCATCTTTATCATTTATAATTCGCACAGCTTCCATCACATTGTCATAATTCAAAAACGGCTCCCCCATTCCCATAAAGACCACATTGTTTGTTTTATGTTCCTTACCTTTGGTTTTCAATAAATGACGATTGAAAAATAAAATCTGATCAACAATTTCACCCGCGGTCAAATTGCGTTTGAACCCAAGCTTACCGGTAGCGCAAAAAGTACAACCCAAAGGACAACCAACTTGCGAAGATACACAAACTGTATGTCGACCATCAATATGGGTTAATAAAACCGCTTCCACGCGATTCCCATCTTCTAGAGTAATCAAGGCTTTGATGGTGTCATTATCTTTGGAACCAAACATTTGTGCGTCAATTTGTAGAGACACTTCCGCATCCAATTTTTCCCGCAAACTAATGGGCAAAGTCGTATTCTCCTGCCAAGAACTAATAAAATCTCTAAACATAGCTTGCCACACTTGTTTGTAGCGAAACTTTGGTTCATCTTGCAAAACTGACTTTAATTTAACTAAATCCATATTTTATTGCTTTTTAACTTATAAATTTCTTATATTCTACCACATTTCTCTCTTTAAACTAAACTAAAACTTTGAAAAAGTCAATAATGGTGATAGAATATGATTAAAGTAAAAATATGCAAATCCCATTTAGAAAACCAGGTAAATACATGCTCGTCAAAGAAGACCCATGTATTACCCAAAAAAAATTTGACGAACTGGAACGCAAATTGGAAAAATTAAAGGCTAGTTGTCCGGCTCAGATAGAAGAAGTGAGACGTTTGTCTCTGACTGGGGACTATTCAGAAAATCATGCTTATCAAATGGCCAAAGGTAAACTCCGTGGTATGAACCAGCGGATTTTGGAATTGGAAAACACTCTCAAAAACGCCCAAATAATAAAACCCAATAAAAATAATAACACAGTTCAGATCGGTCACATTGTCACACTTGAACACGACGACCGTGTCAAATCCTATCAAATTCTTGGTTCAGCTGAGACTAATCCCAGCAAAGGCACAATTTCTTATCAGTCCCCGCTTGGTTCAGCTATGATGAATAAAAAAGTGGGTGATAAAATCCAAATTAAGCTATCTCATAAAATAGTGGAATATAAGATTGTGATGATTGAATAATTTTCTAGTGTTTGGTATGTCTATCTAGATAAAAAAAATAACCTTAATTTAAGGTTATTTTTATATGCTCGGGGACCTAGATTCGAACTAGGATAAACAGCTTCAAAGGCTGCTGTCCTACCATTAGACGATCCCCGAATGTGTAAAAACTTACAGCAAAATAATATCATAAAAATAATTTTTAGTCAACAAAAACCGACCACATGGTCAGTTTTTTATTTAAAAGTCTTTCGTCCTTTTTTATTTTTCGTATGGACTCATCAGTGCCAAACTAATTGACAGAGACTTTGGGAAGGCGGTAAGACCTTCCCGGTTGGTTTCCCTGCTTACCCAGGGTGTTCGAAGTGCGAGCTGCGGCTAGTTGCTGGCGTGCGGCGTGGTCGTGCTGGGCTGGTCCGGCGGGAGACGGCGGCCGAGGATGAGGAAGTACGCCGACGTCACGAGCAGGACGAGTATGACCACCACCTGCAACGCAGCCAGCGGCCACGGGCCGCTGTCGTTGTAGCAGTAGCCCACCCCGTTCATGCCACTTCCGCAGTCCATCGTGTCCGGATGATACCCGGTCTTGATGAAACCGACGGCGATGGCCGCGAGGATGGCAGCGGCGCCCAACAGCTTGTCAACGGTCTTTCTGGTCATGATGCCGAGTCCTTTCGTCTTCAGGATTTCTGACGCGAAACTCCATCGCACTGCGACCACACAGTCACAGGGCAAGAATCTTATGACTCTGAAAAAGTCACAAAATTCTTGCCCCATAAACCACACACTTCATTGTAAAGAACTATTTTTACTCAATAAAGAAAAAACTCCTTGAGAGAGTTTTGGCTAACATTAGTGTTTTTCTAGACATTTTATCAAATTAACGCTCTCTCATTCGTTAACTTAACAAATTAGTATAGCACAAAAAACTACTTTTGTCAATATATTATACTTAAAATACCTAATATTAGCCAAAAAACACCTTATCACAGGTGTTTTTTTATTTTCCAAAAATTTTCCTAAGCCCGCAAATGTTTCCTCATCGCCAACAAACTAGAAATAAGCGTTAAAAATAGAACGACTAAAAACTGTACTAGGATTAAATATAATAAATGCGCCGTATAATAATCAGTCAAAATATTTGGCTTTTGGAATATGATTGTAATATAGGGATCAACCACATAGAGCGCTAGCCGAGTAAAAATCAAACCAAATACTAAACTAATCATACTAAAGACCAATGACTCTACCAAATATGGTCCACGCACAAACCAATTGGTAGCGCCCACGAGCTTCTTGATACTAATTTCTATACGCTGAGTATAAATCGCCACTCGGATTGTGTTAAAAATAATTAAGAAAGCAATAATCGCAAATAAAATACTGATCCCGACTGTAAAGCGTTCCACCTGAGTAGTAATCACATAGATCCGGTCAATGGCTTTTTGTGTATCACCAAAAGTTTTGGCTTCAATAATATTTTCATATTCTGGAATAGTCAGAGCCGTAATCACTTTTTGATAATCTTGTGGTTCGCGCGTCTTCACAATCATAGTTGGCCCGAGTGGATTGGTACCCAGTTCATCAACCGATGCCATAATCTCGGCATTGTCTTTGTGCTGTTCTTTGAACTGCACCAAAACTTGATCGCGGTCTAGATAAATAATTTCCGTCACCTCAGGAAAAGAATCAATAAAAGATTTTACTTCTTCTATCTTCACATCAGGCGCATCGGAAGCAAAATACACACTCACATCAATCTGATCTTTAACTGTCTGCACTGCCTGACTAGTAATAAAATTAACAATCACAAACGTATTGACTGACAAAAGCATGAGAACCAAAATCAAGATAGTCATGAAAGACAAACTAAAATTTCGGAACATGTCCTGGAGAGCGAATTTTATAATACGAAGTAATGAAAGCATACAAAGATATTAACTATTCGGATATCCAGATAATTCAGATTAACGGATATTAAGATATCAATTACATCTGTAGATCTGGATTATCTGGATATTTGGATAGTTACAGACGGTATTTTCCTTCTTTCTCATCCGCAATTATTTTACCATCATGCAGAGTAACCACCCGCTCACGCAATTGATTAACAATTTCTCGATTGTGCGTGACAAGTAAAACAGTCGTACCAAATTCATTTATTTTTTTCAAAATCTCAATAATTTCTTGAGTATTGATAGAATCCAAATTCCCGGTTGGTTCGTCCCCGATCAAAATCTTTGGCCGATGAACCAGTGAACGAGCAATCACCACGCGCTGTTGTTCTCCACCAGACAACTGATGTGGATAACGATCATGTTTTTGACTTAGGCCCACAATATCCAAAACTTTTGGCACCACGTCATAAATTCTATGTCTCGATTCGCCCGCGACCTGCAAAGCAAATGCCACATTCTCTCGCACAGTCTTGGTTGGTAATAATTTGAAATCCTGAAACACTACGCCAATTTGCCGACGTAAAAATGGAATATGACGATGGGGAATATTGGTAATGTCCCAATCCCCAACTTCAATTGTGCCGGCAGTTGGTTTTTCTTCAGCAATTAATAATTTTACTAACGTTGTCTTACCTGTTCCGCTCTGTCCGACAATAGAAACAAATTCACCCGCTTCAATACAAAGATCAATATTGTCTAAACCAATACTATCTTTTGAATATTTTTTTGACACGCCTTTGAGGTTAATCATACTTTCAAAGCTAACAAAGCTTACAAGGCCGACAAAGCTTACATAAAATAAGTGATGAAAATATTATACCATAAAATCACGAAACACGAAACACATACCACAAATCATGAAACATGTGACAAATAACAGATAACATAAAACAAAAAACACCGTGTCAATAAGTGTTTAAATGTTTTTTTGTTTATATGTTTAAATGAGATAGAGCCTCTCGTCAGAATCGAACTGACGTCCACGGTTTACGATACCGTTGTTCTGCCACTGAACTAGAGAGGCATTATATAAATTTCTAATTATTCTAATATCTAATTTCTAAATAATTATCAAATGTCAAATTAAAAATTTTATTAGAAATTAGGTCAATTAGAAATTAGAAATTTGCAGGTATTTTTACACGAAACAATCTAAGTAAACAAAATTAATTTTTTTATACTTCCCACCGTTTTATAATATCAAATGCTGGCTCTTCATACGGATGTACACGCTTTAATTCAGCAATTACACTCTCCAAAATGTCCTTATGACAAATACACTCTATGCACTCCTCTTCTACAGTTTCTAATACACTAATACTACCAATCGTCGGATTAGCACCCTCTGTGGGCCTAAATTTGCCCTTTACAGGGTAAGAATAGGAACAATATTCATAATTTCCCATTTTACCAGCTCCAGCCTGTCCTAAAGCATTTCTGACCTCTTCCACATTAGCCTTTGGCACTGTCACTTTTATTTTAAAATAATCAGATTCACGTAGCATATTATTTTTTTAATAATTGTAGCGAATTAGCCACCCGCACTATATCATCAAAGGTTATTGGTTCAAAAGCAAAAAAGAAATTAATAGTTTTAATACCAGGATAATAACCATCTGGTAAGACAACAATCAATAATTGACCAGCCCGTTCCTCTGGCTCAAGATAATTATTAACAGTATAAACTACGCCAGATAGACCATTCTGTAGATCAATTTTTATAGGATTTTTTACATGATCATATCCGTCCTTTTCAAATGCAATTTCATAATTTTCTGTATACCACCTTGTTCGGTCTGGCATAAAGTTTTTAGAAACAGCTGTTGCAAAAGATGTCCTACCATAAAAATCAATATCCCAATTAAAATACAAATAATCATCTAAATGAACAGCAGTTGACGGAACAGTTGCACCGACTGGTATAGGAAATTCAAATTTAATACCAAGTTCTTGATTTTCAAATTCTTGCCAATCATACTCCGCATGTTTTGTTTTATATTCAACCAATTTTCTTTGTTCTTGCATTATTTCAAGATCTGACATGGTTTTCTTTTGAGGAATCACCTTGCTGTCATAGTTTTGTAAATTATTTACAGACTTGGTCTGGGCCACTATTTTTTCTTCACTGGTGACAGTTGTAGATTCTTTTGAATTTTCAATATTACGATCTTTGATTATAGAACAACCAGAAAATATAACTGAAATAAAAATAAAACTTGCTATAAAAAAAATCCTAAACATATTTTTATAAATAAGATGTAAATTAATTGTCAAAATATTTAGATTTTTTAACATATTATTTTAAAAATATCAAACTTGTTACAATCAAAGCTAATAAAACAAATAACCAAGCTACAGTATAAAAAAGTAATTTTATCGCTTCTTTTTTATTGCCATCCAAATACATCATTATTGGCCGAGCAAAAATCAATGAACCAACTACAGTGGCTGACAAAACAAACAATGACAAAAACATTGCTCCGCCAATCACATCATTTACTTTATCAACTAAATATTTTGCATTATTCATGAGCAATGAAACAAAAAGAATGTAAGCAAATACACCAACAGAATGAACAAAACTATATTGAATTAATTTTTTATTATCCATATGATTTGTAATTTAAAATTTACTGTTACGAGCGGGTAACGGGAATCGAACCCGTGGCTCAACCTTGGGAAGGTTACATATTACCATTATACTATACCCGCGTTTAAAAACCCCCATTATTGGGGGTTTTATAGATTTTAATTTTTTACTTCTACAGGCTCTTCAGTATTCACTTCTACCACTGGAGCATCAATTGTTTCTGTGTCAACTTGTACATTTGCTTGCTGTTGTAACTGTTCAAATGGATTATGAGCCTTGATTACAATCTTTATATCAGCATTCTTGAATTGATCATCCATAAAAGCAAAATAATCTTTGACTGTTCTTTTGCCTTCCACTTTTACAATGTGAAAACCATAAGAAGTTTCTACTAAATTCTCTGACATTTGGCTTGGTTCCAAAGCAAATACAGCATTTTCAAATTCTGGGACCATTTGACCTTTGCCAAACCAACCTAAATCACCACCATTATCTTTGTTAGCAGTGTCAGCGCTGTATTGAGCGGCCAACTTGGCAAAATCACCACCAGCTTTCAGTTCTTGTAAAACTTTTTCTGCCTCAGTTTTTACCGCGGCTCTTTCTGCTTCATCTTTTACCGCAAACAAAATATGTCTGGCTTGAACTTGTTCTTGTTTAAATTTGTCATCCGCATTTACAGTTGTTGTTTCATTAAAAGCTTGTTGCAATTTTTGTTCTACCAAAATTGGCCCAACGACTCTTTCCATATATTTATCTAAAGTCCAGCCATATTTTGTCATCAATTCTTCTTCAGCCTTGGCTTCTGTTTCAAATTGAGCAATTAAATTCTTTTTAAATTCTGCCATGTCTTCATCTGTCACTTTTACATCATAGCTAGTAGCAATTTTTCCAATTAATTTATTGGCCAACAATCGGCTCAAAACTTGATCAGAAACTTGTTCAGCCGTTGGCGCTGGTGTATCTGGAGTATTAGTATAAAACTTATTTAAAGTATTCAAATCATCCACATAATCATTGTATGATACTTTCATGCCATTAATTTTGGCAGCTGGCAAATCCAAAACCTTGGCCACTTTTAAGACAAAACTATTTTGTGAAAGACTATTGACTGCCTTCACAGTCACACCACCAATAATTAATACTGCCAAAACCAAGATACCAACTAGTCCATAGGCAAAAACCTTTAGATTGGACTGCGGAGAAACCTTTGCTTTCTCCTCTACTTTTTGTTCTTCTACCATATTTTATTTTAATAATTAAATAATTAATAATTTATTAGCAAAAATGCTATGTTTTTAGATTAAAGAATTTAAGGCATATTGGGCTCTTGATGTATAAAATAATACCACCATTTGGTCTGATTGTTCAAGTCATTGTTTTCCACAGGGTTAGATTCCTTTGTCTTATTGCTCTCAACTAAGCCATTAATCACGACTACATTTTCACCTGGCTTTTTCATGTTCAATTCTGTTCTAGCTTTTTCTTCAACAAATTCTGGGCTCGTCACATATTTTAATATTTCCATTGATTCTAGTTTTTTGTGTTCCAAAGATTTTACTTGGGCTTGTAAAGCCTCAATTTCTTGATTAATTTTGTAATCCTGGTAATAAGCTCGCGCATAACCTAGGGCCACAAGAATCGCTATGACAAAAGCCACAACCAAAAACATGCGCGATGCAAAAAATCGCCGTACCAGTGATTGTTCGTGGCGTGTAGTCATATTATTATTTCAAAACATATTATAGCACAAAACAAAAAACTTTAGAATATGTGGATTAAATATTGTGCTATTTTTGTAGTAGTGATAAAATGTATGGTAGGCAACCGAAAACGAGGGGAAAGCACATGAAAAACATGCGCAGGCTCGCGTTCAAGGTTCGCTGTGTCACAACAGGATGCTCGATAGACGTAGCCGTCTTCGTCCCAAATTTCAGTGGACAAGAGGCTCTCGCTCGAGTCGTCCGAAAGATCATCGAGGAGAAAACCAACGAGTGGAGTGCTATCTTGCGCACTCTCCACCCGGGGGTAGTAACTCCGATGGTCTCCGTCACAATGTAGGAGGAAACATGAGCGAAAAGTCGCCAATCGGGGTCTGCGTCGTACCCCGCGCCCCAAACGACGTCGACCCCTAAAAAAATCCACCCCGAGTACTCGGAGTGGTTTTATTTTTTACTATTATTCTTCATCTTCTTGAGAAGTATCTTGTACTAAACTATCTAATCTTTTTTCTATAGTCTTTTTTACTCGTAGCAAATCTAATTCTTCTAATTCATATATTGAATCAATAATATCGTCAGTCGTAATCACCCCGGAAGTCTGTGAATTTTTAGCCACAAACTGATCACGTAATTCTGTAATTTCTTGTTGAATAAAGACTGGTTGTTTTATTTTATCAATTATAATCTGGACTTTACCATTCCCAGTTTGAATCGTCACATTGCCATAGCGAAAAATCGTGCCAAACAAGCCAGAAATTTTTCCCATTACATCCTCCATTTGATCATAAGCGACATTGGAAACAATTTCTTCAAAAAATCCTTGTCGATCAAAATCTACTATCCTGTGTGTAGTAATTAACAAAACATTTTTCTGCCAAATAAAAATCGTTCTAAATAATAAAAATAATCCCAAAACTAGTGACCCAGCAAATAATATTTGTCCCCACAAGCTATTATTAAACAACCAAAACATAAAAAAGAATGGCGCGGTAATTAAAATAAAAATTATTAACCATGACCAAAAAAAAGTTAGGCCATAACGATGAACAATATTAATGATCTGTTCATTGTCTTTTAGTTTAATTTTTGATTCAACGGACATAGAATTAACTTTGTAAATAGAACACAAATTAAACTGATTTAACGAATTTGAACAGATCTGTTTTTATCAGTTCAATCCGTTAAATCCGTGTTCTATCTATTGTCTAAATATTTGTGGACCAAGACTCTATCATCCCAATCAATCATCTTGCCACCCGCCACACACATCTTCTGTTCACTCCCCTTACCTGTTACCAAAACTAGATCACCCACTTCAGCTAAATCCAAAGCTTTTTTAATTGCCTCTCCCCTATCTAAAATCATAAACAAATTTTTTCCTTCTTCTTTGCCCACAGACAAAGCACCTTTTTTTACTGCTTCCATAATTTCTAATGGGTCTTCGTCATACGAATCTTCGTCAGTAATAATAAAAATATCAGATTTTTCACCAACTAACTTACCAATCGGTTCGCGTCTTGCCTTGTCTCGTCCCCCACCAGTAGAACCACAAACATGAATAATTTTACCCTTAATTTCTAATTGACCAACCACTTCATAAAGAGCTGATAAAGCTTTTGGTTCAAACGCATAATCAACAATTACTTTAAATCCAGATTTTTCTGCTTCAGTAATAAATTCAATTCTACCAGGTGGTGATTTTATTTGTGCCACAGCTTCTTGCAATACTTGCCAATCAATATCTAGAGCTCGACCAACCTCAACCACGGCAATTAGATTCTCGGCATTATGTTTACCATAGAGCGGAGCAGAAAAATTATAACCATGTATACTAAAATGCACGCCGTCTTTGTCTGAAGTAATACTTTTATCTGTCAAAGTAAATTTTATTTTTTGATCAAAATTAAATTGCAAAAATTCTTGAGCATATTTATTCTCGCCACTTACAAAGGCAATCTTGCCAGACTTTTTTTCTTTGCATTTGGCAGTATAGGCAAACAGATCAATCTTCGCTTGTTTATAATTTTCAAAACTACCATGCGATTCAATATGCTCGGGGTATAAATTATTTAAGAGCATCATGTCATAATTTATAAACCGATGACGATTTTGTACTCGCCCTTCGGACGTGGTTTCGACAATTGCGATATTACAGCCTGCATCTACCATAGCACGCAACTTTTCTTGGATAAACATTTTACCCACCATGGTCATCTTTTTATCATTCAATTCTATTTTGCCATTAATATAAAAATCAACGGTTGATAAACTGCCAACTTTAAAACCAGCATATTCCAAAACCTGGCGTAAAAAATGAATCACACTAGACTTGCCTGTCGTACCAGTAATGCCGATAACTAATAATTCTTCTGATGGATGATGATACTTAACACTGCCATACCATGCATAGAAAAGATGACGCAGACTATTTATTTTTTTTATAAAAATATTCTTTATCATGTTGACATTATTTTCTAAAAAAGTTATTATCGATTCAATGCACTTTCACCTTTGGAGGCGGAAATGGATTACTCCACTTTCCAACCGGGTGAATGGATTGAATTGAACCGGGGTAAAACCGGTGAACCAATATACAGACACTACATCTTCCATGTGGGTAAAGGACCTTTCAAGGTCATTCGCCACGAGGAAAGTATGTTCGTCTGGATAATGGTTCGCGACCAGGAGACGCGTGTTCAAAGCGTGTACTTCTGTCGCTCGGCTCAACCTTCGCCCTAGCCCGACCCATATGGTCGGGCTTCGCTTTTTTAATTCTTACCAAACTTAACTTGTTTATTATTTTCTTCCACAAAAATCTCTGCCAATTCTTTGTCTTTCAGATTTATTAAAACTCCAACCTGATCATCCTGTACTGCGGAATTAAATCCTTTGTTAAATTTTTCAATACCTCTTACTTCTACTCCATCGGGGTGAGAAAACCCAACCGCAATTCCTCCACTCAAAATTTTTCCTGACAATACCACACCTTTACCCATAATGGAAAAAATATCATCAACTAAAAGCACACCCTCAGTCTCGGTAAAATTATCAACTACACTAGGCTCTGGCGTTTCAATTGTCTCCGTATTTTTGAATAATTTAAAAAATTTTGTAAACATATAATGTGAACGTTTTTAAAAAATAAAATATTTATGATAAAAGATCACTGATCACCAATCACTTTATATAAATAATAATCAGTGACCAGTGATCAATAATTAAAACCGTTTTTATTCTCTTAATGACAATTCATAAACCACAATCTCCAACTTATGCACGGCCTGCTTGGCTTGATCAAATTTATTACGTAAATAACTGGTTAAGTTAAATTCAATCAACGCACCCAAAATATCTTGCGCCAAGTCATTACATTCTTTAGTTTTTTTCAAATCATGATTAGTGGCACATTTGATAGCATAACGATACAACTCACCTGGCACATCACAGAGGCCGGCTAAATAGACTTCGCCATTTATTTCTACTTGGGTAATTTTGCCAATCTTGCCGGTTTTTAAAAAGTTATAAAACAATCGGGCTTCCACATATTCTTCATTCGCAGCCTTAAAAGCCCCCTCATCAAAAATATGCAAATCAGTTTTATATTTTTTTCTCATTGCACCCAACATTTTTTCTACAATAACTAATTTTTCCTCGGCTTCTTTAAATTCATCACGATGTAGAGCAAAAATTATTCGTTTGGCATGGTGTAGAGCGTTATTGGAAGCTTGAATAATTTCTATCCGTTTTTCATGATAACTGTGTAAATTTTTCTTCAGTTGATTTAAATATGTTTGATCTATTTTGGACATAGTTTTTTATTAATAAATTATGCCTATATTCTAGCAAAAATAATTAGTTTTGTACACCCATTGAGTTGACAATTTGTTGTTGTTGTTGTTAAATATTCAATAACAGAACCACGTGGCTTCGCGCCACATCACAAGGGGAGGTTCTCATGAAGTCCAAACCCGTTGGACAGCGGGACAACAAGAACAAGAAGGTGGTGCCCCGCCTCGTACCGGTCAGGGGTCATGGCACCCTCACGTTCAAGCCCTTGCACCGGGGGCAGTTCCGGTGCAACCAGACCGGGGAGAAGACGAACTGCCCCGACCGATATGCCAACATGCACCGGCGTGTCACCCAGGTTCGAGTTGCACCGCCACCGCCACCCAAGCCGGTCGAGCTGCTCAAGGCTAGGAAGAACATCTGGGGCGAAGTCACCTGCCCCCACGACAGCTGCCGGAGGCTCAACACGGGCGTCTACAGCACAGGGCGACATACCTGCCCGTACTGTCACAAGGTGTTCGAGGTCATCTAGACCTCATCTGGACCAACACTCGCTCGTCATTCCCTACGGCTACACGCGCTGAGTGTAATCGCTGGTCTCCCCCACCTTTTAGAGACTAGTGTGGGTTGGTGAATTACCCCATAATTCACCTCCGATAAAAACGTTTTATCGGAGCAATCGATCTTTTGGAGGACATCCACCGTCGCTACCGCCTACGTTAAAACTTCGGCGGTCAAGAAAGCTATGGTGGACAAAGCCCCGCCTACGTCAAGACTTAGGTGAGGCAAGCCCGCCTACGCTTTCAGCTTCGGCGAGGCAAGGAGGACAATCAAAAAATTCCGATTAACTCGGAATTTTTTGTTTAAAATACATTTGGATCATTATCATTCTTATCACTATTGTTTGTCACAAACCAATTTGGCGGGACGCAACCTGTAAACAGATTGGTATTATTATACCTACCATAATAGCCAAACCCATCATGATCAGCATCAAGATAATAAGTTTTTATAATTGAATAACGTGAATTTTTATCATCACAATCAGTGCGCATAGACACTCCATCGTTGTCATAGTCATTATCATTAACATCACTAAAATTTGTCACATAACCAGTTGGCTTTGTACAAGTCAAAATCTTTGTACTACTAATACCCAAACCATCTTGATCAAAATCTTGATAATACAATTTTGGACCCAACACCGACTTATTTTTGTCATTACAATCAAAATTTGTCTCCACGCTATCGTTATCATAATCATTATCATTTATATCATTAGAATTCGTCACATAACCTTTTGGTAAAGTGCAAGAAAGAATCGTGATTGTACTTGATCCCAGTCCATCCAAATCAAAATCTCTATAATATTTTTGTTTGCCTAATATACTATTATTTTTATCATTGCAATCATTAACTATAATAACACCATCATTGTCAAAATCATTGTCATTTAAATCATTATTATTTTTTACATATTGAGCTGTTGGCGCCAGACAAGAAACTACCGCTGTACCAAATCCCAAACCATCACCATCTAGATCTTTATAAAAATTTTCTTTACCAAATACTGTATTATTACTGTCATTACAATCATAATAAGTAATAACACCATCATTATCATGATCATTGTCATTGATATCATTAGAATTAACCACATAGTTAAGAGGCGGGGTAAGAGAACAAACTATTTGAAAAACAGTTGAACCCAATCCATCACGATCTGAATCTAAAAAATATCTTTTAGGCTGAAAAATAGTATTGTCTTTATCATTACAATCATTGGTAGTACTGGCGCCATCATTATCAAAATCATTATCATTATTATCGTTAGAATTACTCACATAGCCAACTGGAACAGTCAGAGAACAAACTGTTTGAAAAATATCTGAACCTAATTTATCACCATCCATATCTTGGTAATAAGTTTGATTAACAAAAACATTTTTATCATTATCATTACAGTCAATAACAGAGCTAACAACATAACCGACTGGTGTGGTTAAAGAACAAATACTTTCGGAAATACCATTACCATAAGTATCATCATCATTATCTTTATAATAAATTTTCTTTTCCCAAACCGTCTTATCTTTGTCATTGCAATCAAGCGTAGTAATAACATTATCATTATCAAAATCATTATCATTCAAATCACTAACATTACTTACATAGCCAGTTGGCGGAACTGATAAACAAAATTGTTTTCCCACACCAAAACCAAGTTTATCACCGTCCAAATCTTGATAATATACTTGATTAACAGACACGTTTTTATCTTTATCATTGCAATCTATGGAAGTAGCTGACCCATCTTTGTCAAAATCATAATCTACCGGATAACCAGAATACCAACCAATTGATTTATCAGTATCAGAAGCCAAATAAATATCAGCCGTGAGACTTGGATAACTAGTTTTAATTACCAAACCTTCTTGTTCATTGACTGACACATTACTATAATCTTTTATTACCGTACCATCAGTTTTCATTTCTATTAGACGATTGGCTCCATCATATAGAACATATAAAATCCCAGTATCCTGATTAAAATACATGTCAGCAATATCATAAGTTGGTGTATTTGGTGCCACAGGAATCCCCCACCATTTTATAATCTTGCCACTAGTATTTAGATCTATATCAAAAACATAAATTAAATAATCATCAATAATATCTCCACCAGAAACTGGAGTGCGTTGAATGCCAGCATAAAATACTCCACCCGAAGCGCTATTAGGAAAAGGATGAAAACTATTTGGCACAAAAGTTAAACCTTCCAAACCTTGATTATCCGCTCCAGTCATAATACTAGTGAGATTCCAACTTTTCCCAGTCAAGGTTTTTGTCTGCCAATCATATTCTAAAATTGAATCGGGATTTTCATTGCCAATATAGACTTTGGTTGAATTTTGATCAACAATTGTAATCGCTTCAAAATCCATATAATATGGCATGGCAGTTGTTTGTTGTGATGTGCCGTCAAAATTCATTATAGTCACTTGTCCAGTATTACAAACTGTAAATAGTTTATTGGTAACAGAATTCCAAGCCAGACCACTCGGTTGATAAGAGCTGGGTGTTAATACAATATCATTGTGCCGAGTCAAATTTGCTGGCCAAGAAATAGCATAGACTACCAATGATGATGCAATGCCAATAATAGAAATAATTGTAATAAGAAAGACTTTTTTCATAATTTTATTGATAAATTATAATAGCATGAAATAAAATTAATATCAAGACAGTAAAGTCTATATACTCACACAAAAACAAAAGAATCCCGGTTATGTATCGGGATTCCATCTTGCCTGCACATCGTAGCTTTAGCGAAGATGTGTGAACTTTTTAGTTTATCCGGTATAGCGGAGCGAAGACGGAGGACAGGTGGCAAACCACAGCACCAGACCTTACGGTCGGTGCGTGGCATGCTTTTGTTGTTAGGTTGATGGTGGAACTACAAGCGGTTGATTATGATCAACTGTCATAAAAGCGTATCGCTTACAACCGATACTAATTATTTTATAACTTTTGCAACCGCAATTAAACCGGCTCTTTGTTTGGTACCTGGACCTTCGGGCATTATTTCTTTATCAAATTTATCACAAAGTTCAATGAATTCATTAAAAAGTTTCTTATTCTTCATAACTTTTTGAATAGTTTCTACACCACAGAGGCTAGCCAGAGAGCCAAGCCCACCAACTCTTGCTACACGCAGATGATTTTTTTCAAGTTCCTTGCGTAACTTATTAGATGAGTAGGCTTTCAATGCGCCAACATAATCTTGAGATGAACCTTTTGTAAGTAGATAGTTGTCGCGAAACATTTTTTGATGCCATAATCCTTGATCAAACATAGCCTGCACGGCTCCCATAAATTTGTTTGAAACTTCTAAACTTGAATCTACCCAAAGTGCAATCATTTTGGCTAAATTTGAAACCGTTAATATAAGGGTTCGCTTAGTAACGCGGCAGCTCTCTTTTATTGCAACACTTGCCTCTGAGCCGGAAAAAGAAATAGCACCATCCATATTTAGAACCAAATCAAAAGATCGGTTTGGGAATCTTGAAAGATTTGTCGAATTCGCCTCGATAAAGGTGATGTTTTTTATACCCTTGGCTTTTCTTTTTGCGACGTCTAACATTTCAGGAGAAAAGTCGACATGGGTTACCTTGAAACCACGCTTCGCAAGAGGAATAGAAAAAACTCCAGTAGCTGCGCCTATTTCCAATATTGTTTTTACTCCTTTTAAATGTTTGTTTATTTCACGCCAGCGTAAGGCTCGATTTATGGATTCGTCAGCCAAATCATTTTCCTCTTTGTGCGCTTTTGCATTCCACCATTCTTTTTCTCGATTGAAGTCAATTTTAATTTTTTTCATAAATTTGTGATAAAAATAACATAATTATAATACCAAACTAACATGTACTTAACAAGTACTTGCTTTAGTTTTACCGTCCCACTTTGATAAAAATACACAAGTTAAAATCTTCACTAAAGTTCGAACCCCAACCGCCCTCAACCAAAAACCACCCAAACCGCTTGGAATTGGAAAACTAATTTTGGCTCTAATATCAGCAGAAAACAAAAGAACACTCTCATAATGAGAATGTTCCATCTTGTGAACCTTATCGGGACAGGTGGCAAACTTTTGTGGTGAATTTGTTAGTTGGGTTGGAAACAAGTGAGAATGAAATATTATTGTAAACAAAACGATCGACAGAACTCCTTTCAAACTACTCAACTGATTAAGTAATTTGAATGGGTGTCGATCGTATTTGCACCGCCTAATCGCACCCCTGGCTCCCAGGGGTTTTACCGCCGCGGTATTTCACCTTAACCCCTCAGCCATCAGAAGAATACCGTAGAACACGATTGCTATGGTAAAAAGGACAAGCAGAAAAATCTTCCTAGTAGAGAAGGTAGTGGGTTTTCCCGAGAGGGATGAACCAGCAGCAAAGCCACTGTAGACCATCACCGCCAACAGCGTCCCTATAACAGACGACATGAAGGAGATGAAAATTGCCATCTTCGGCGTTTCTCCGAAGAAATGTGTCGCGATGAACCACATCACGACATCGACAATCAACATCGCCACGAACCAGGCTACGACTCTCAAAGGTTTCATGGGTGTCCCCAAGCCGTTGTTCCTATTAATATTACATTTTTTTTATTATAAGTCAATATAGGCAATACATGTTTAAAGTTCGAACCCCAACCGCCCTCAACCAAAAACCACCCAAACCGCTTGGAATTGGAAAACTAATTTTGGCTCTAATATCAGCAGAAAACAAAAGAAC
>JBAQFA010000056.1:0-1770 GCA_049287025.1 Candidatus Magasanikiibacteriota bacterium | reverse complement strand
GATGTTTCAAATATCTCATTAAATATTGAATTTTCAAACGAAGACTTCTCAGAATCTGTACTTTCTGCTTCGGATACTAATATTAAAACACCTGTATATATTCAAATTCTAACCAAAGCTATATCCCTACTCACATTCGCAGGTGTAGTATACTTAACATACTTCATATCTAAAAAGGTAAATCTAAAGAAAAATGGATAATGCAGTAATAATTACAATATTGATTCTAATAGCCATAGCAGCCCTTTTCATCATGGTTTCGTCAGGAGCCAAGAAAGAGAGGCAGAAGAGTATTTCACGCATGCTAAATAGCCTAGAGGCCCTCAAGGCAGGTGCTAGTAGTGATGACTTAGCTAGACGAAGAGATACCGTAATCAAATTGGACAATATTCTTTCCAAAGCATTACAATATCGTTTAAGTAATACAAAATTATGTGGAGATAATCTTAAGTTGATTAACAAACGATTTAAGAGAACGGAATATGATAGACTCTGGGAAGCACACAAATTAAGAAATAGAATTGTTCACGATGATCTGGATGTAAGTGAAAATGAAGCTGAGGAAGCCTACAAAATATATAATATGAGTATACATAGGATATTAAGATGAAAAAGCTAATATCAATTTTGACCATATTAACAATCTTCACCGCATTTTCATCCTCTTTTGCTAATGCACAAGAAGCTACTGCACAAGTTGAAGGACCAACATCCGCGGATTATACATTAGAAACCACTGTTGATGAAAATACTACTAGAGCTACAAACAAGTACTTTGATCTTACACTTTCAGAGGGATTACAATCTCCAGTAGATAAAAGTATTACATATACTCTAACAATTGTTCCTCATATTGATTCTTCAAAAACACAAATCATTTGGGATAGTTCATCTACAATCAAAATAACTCCCCATCACAAGGAATTTGTAAGTGTTACAAAGGATGTTGAATCAAAATACAAGGCTACGATTAAGCCATCAGTAAGTGGAGAATACAAAATTACAGTTAGTGTGGTGTCTTGGCAATTCGATACCAACTACACCAATACAGTGAACAACTCATTAACATTAAGTAATGGTCTAGTTTCTCAACCTGTTACACCAGAATATACAATATTGGTAGTTATTGAGATATTGGTATTAATTGGGATATCGGGATTAGCTATATGGGGAGGTATAGAATTCTCGAAAAAGGTAATGAAGAAAACAAAGGTTTGGCTTACACCTCCACGTTAGTCTTTAAGAAAGAAATCTATATCCTTTTTTAATTCTTTAGATATTCTAATCAAATTTGAAACCGGAGGATATACCTGTCCTTTTTCATATATACTAATTGATTTATCCGACAACCCTATTCTCAATCCCAACTGTTTTTGAGAATATCCATACTCTTCCCTGGCTTGTTTTAGTCTCTTAGCAAATAGTTTTGGAGTCATTTTGATATTCTTTGTATGAAGTAAGATAGTTTGTCTAACCAAGATTGGGGTAATCTAGATTCGGTTTGAACCGGTTTAAATGTTGTATCACTGTAATATATGTTTCCTTTTCCTTCTAAAAAGGATTGAGTTACAAACGGGATATTCTTTTCTTCTCTTAATGTAGCTATTTCTCTGTTTTTTTCATTTAGCATAGATTTCATCTCATTTACTTCTCCTTGTTGATCTTCGATACTGTGTTTCAATTTCAGTATTGTACTTTGGCCTAGTTTTTCTCTGTCTTCAAGTTCTGGATAATCTCGGCCTTTTTTAATAACTTCTTTGTGTTCATCAC
>JBAQFA010000055.1:0-13072 GCA_049287025.1 Candidatus Magasanikiibacteriota bacterium | reverse complement strand
ATAAAAAAGTAGAGGCGTGCCGCGGCACGCCTCTACTTTTTTATTTATGTTTAATTATTTATTTTTTCAACATATGCTTGCCAGCCAGCTTCGCGATATTTTTTAGCTTCAGACAGTGGATCTTCGGCTTCATAGATACCACGTCCTACAATAATAATATCAGAATTATTATCTTTAATAACTTTTTCCGGGGTATTATATTGTTGACCAAGAGCATCACCACCTTGAGCTAATTGTACCCCTGGCGTCATGTTTACAAAACACGGATCATCTAGTAATTTTTTCATGGTTATAAAACCAATGACGAAATCTTTATTTTCCTCGGCCATTTTTAGTGTTTCTTCTGTGTATGTTCCTTTGGCTAGTGTTCCTTTGGAACTCATCTCTGCCAAGAGTAATAAACCTCGGCCTTTTGGTAAACCCACTTCTTTCAATCCTTGGATAATACCTGGGCCCGGTACAGTGTGAGCATTGGTAATGTGTGACCAGTCGGCAATATTATAAATACCATTTTGATATTGATATTTTACAGTATTACCAATGTCAGCAAATTTTCTATCTTCAAAAATTAGAAAGTTATGTTCCTCAGATATTCTTTGTAATTGAATAATCAGGTCAGCATCAAAATCCTCAATAATATCAATATGAGTTTTTAAGACACAAATTTCTGGGCCAAGTTCTTTAGCGATTTTTATTAATTTTTCTTTAGTGACGACATCAGCAGCAATAGCTAAATTGGTTTTTTTCGTTTCCATGATTTGGAAAAGTTTTTTAGCCGTTGGATTGGTGCAAAGATCAGCACGTTGTTGGTAAGTAAACATATTAGACCTGATTAGCATGAATAAATTCTTTAACTTTATTTACCATTTCACTGTCTAGTTTTCCTTCACTTTCCAAAGTTTCTAACATTTGAGAAATAGTAATAACAGAATGTAAATTGTAACCTTTTTCTTGTAAATGTTTTTTTCCACCTTGTTCACGATCAACCAAAACTACAATGTCAGTTACTTTTAAATTTTCCAACTGCAGGGGTTCAATGGTTTCAAACACACTAGAACCAGAAGTAATCAAGTCTTCAATAATTAAACAATTTTGTCCAGCTTCATATTTACCCTCAATCGCTTTACGAGTGCCATAATCCTTTATTTCCTTTCTTCTCATAATCATTGGTACATTATGCTCTACAGACATGACCGTTGCAATTGGCAAAGCAGTGTAAGGGACTCCACAGATCAGATCAAATTTAGATCCGTTAATTTTATTCCACATGGCCTCAGCTACCATTTTTAAAACTTCTGGATAAGAAACTGTGACACGTAAATCAATGTAGATAGGTGACATGATGCCACTTTTCAATTTAAATTCGCCGAATTTGACGGCGTTGATTTCGTGAAGTTTGAGAATGAGGTCTTTCATATTTTAAAATTAAAAATTAATTATTATAGATATCTCTTAATTTTTCTTTGTCCTCGTCTGTTATTAGTCCAATTGAAGTAAATGTAGGGTATAATTGCCAGGTTACTGTTTGATCTTTTGATGGGTCATTTTCATCATCAATTAATATTGATAGGAGGACCTGTGTGAAAGGGTATTTTGTTGGTATTTTAATGTTTTTTAAATATGTTATCAATTCTACGCCAGTCTCTTCAAATGGTTGTATGTTGTGTAGGTGGAGAACCCCATGGGGTGCAATTTTTGTTGTTTTATCGATTTTTTCCGTTATTTTTTCAATCATTTTTATCCATTCTTGTACTGGTATTTTGGCTTCTATATTTTGTTTCCTTATTGTTTTTAATTGTATTGGTAATGCACCAGTAATATCGTATCGGTTTTTTTCATTTGCGTTTTTTAATATATCCTCATCTACGATAATAATATCAAATGGATTATTTTCATCCATTATTTTACCTAATAAAAATCTTTTCTTATAAAAGAGTATTAGGTGTACTAGTAGACTACGACAACACCATACTTCATCAAATTCTTTTTTTGTAAGTCCTAGTAAGTCGCTATCTTTAAATGCCTGTTCTAGTTCAAGTAAATTTACGAATTTTATTTTTGGATATTCTATATATTTCATGCTGTTTTTATCACAATTCAATTTTTGCACCACTTTTATCTCGGTGGTATTTACCAAATTCTTTTATTTGATTAGCTAGTTCACGTTTTACTACTGGACCTTGTTGACACATACAGATGCCGAGGTCGTCAATTGCACATTGACCACAGACACCTACACCACATTTCATATAGCGTTCAATGCTGACTTCACAGTTGGTATTTTTTTCATTGCAAGCGTCTAAGACTTTTTTTTCCATAAGTTCTGGGCCACAAGTACACGTAAGAGAATTTTCATCTATTAGATCAGATAGCAAATCTGTTATGTAGCCTTTGTGACCTTTTGATCCATCGTCGGTAGCAATATGTAATTTGGTATTTGGTATTTTTGTTATTCTCTCTTCAAATAATAAGAAATCACTATTTCTCGCGCCCATACAAAAATCAATTGTCACGCCAGATTTTTTTTGTAATTCTTCGGCTAAGAATCCAAGAGGTGCTGCCCCATAACCACCAGCCACCATAATATAGTGTGTATTATCTTGCAAAGAAAAGTTTGTACCATAGGGGCCACTGATTCCTACGCGATCACCAACATTCATGGCAAATAATTTTTCAGTGGCTGGACCACGATTGAAAATGGTTAGGCCAAACATCTTTCCGTCGTCATAAGCGATTGAAAATGGTTTTTGGTCAATACCAACAACCCAGAGCATGACAAATTGACCAGGTTTACTCCCTAAATTAAAATCAAAGTAAAAGGTTTTTACAAAGGGATTTTCTGTTTCAATTTTGGAAATAGTTAAGTGTTTGGGTGTGTCGTTTTTCATATAATAATTAGATAGAACACAGATAAAACTGATTTAACTGATTTTAACAGATCAGTTTTTATCTGTTTCATCTGTTAAGTCCGTGTTCTATCTAGCTGTGTGCTATACCACGGATTTCATTTAATGAGTTAATTCCTTCTTCTTGCATTATTTTTTTTATCTCATCTGTAATTTGTTTGAATGCGGTCGGACCACGGAAATATACGGCACTACCAACGCCAAGAAGAGTGGCACCAGCCATAATCATGGCGAGTGCATCTTCGCCTGTTGTAATACCGCCAGTACCAATAATGGGGATTTTTACGGCTTTATAAATATCATAAACGCATTTGAGAGCAATCGGAAATAGAGCGGGACCAGAGACCCCACCTTGTTTGTTGTGAAGAATTGGTCGGCGCGCACGCACATCAATCATCATACCACTGACTGTATTTACTGCGGTAATAGCATCGGCTCCACTAGCTTCAGCGGCTTTGGCAATCACATCAATATTCCAGGCATTGGGAGAAAGTTTAATTGAAATTGGTACTGTAGATTTGGCTTTTACAGCTTTGGTAATTTTTTCTACTGCGGGAATTGAATAAGCAAAGGGGTCACCAAATTCTTTACTGACATTGGGGCAAGAAATATCTACTTCCAAAAAATCAATTGGCGCTGTACAAATTCGCTCGGCCATTTCGCCAAATTCTTCTGGTGTGCCAGCAAAAATGCTCCCTAAAAGAGGATCATTAGATAATTCTTTAAATTTCTTTAATTCTTCAATCGATTTATCAATCCCGGGATTAGATAGGCCGACAGCATTGATAAAAAAATGTTCATAACCATTCATGGTAGGATTGGGATGACCAGTACGTGGTTCTTTGGAAATTGATTTAACTGTCACACCACCACAGCCGTTCTTTATAGCATTATTAAGACTGGCGCCAGTAACACCAAGAATACCAGAAGCAACAACGATTGGATTATTAAAAGTTTTACCTAAGAAATTTGTTTGCAACATAATTTGTTATAAACTAAGACGCACCAAGGTGCGTCTTTACAATTATAGTAGATTTTCTTTTTCCAATAGCCAGAGTATTATTGCTTTTTGAATATGCATTCGATTCTCGGCTTGGTCAAAGATTACAGAATTTTTGTGGTCAATAGCCTCACGAGAAATTTCATAACCAATGTGACAAGGCATACAGTGCATAATCCCAGCTTTTGGAGAATAGGTATCAACTAATTCAGCGCTCAATTGAAATGGTTTGAATGTAGCCAAACGTCTATCATATTCTGCTTGATATTCAGGAATGACTTTACCATCTTTGAAAAATTCCATATCAATCCAGGTATCAGTGTGAACATAATCAGTATTGGTCATAGCTTCAGCCAAATCAGTCGTGCGTTTTACTAGACCAGTGGCACTAGCCATATCATTTAATTCGGTGTCAATACTGGGTGGATTGGCTTCTGGGGCTGCGATGGCGACTTCAATCCCAAGTTTAGCACAGGCCAATGATAGAGTATTGGAAACATTGTTTTCAATTCCCAACCATGTAATTTTTTTAATATTTTCTAAACCGTTAGAATGTTCCATCATAGTTAAAATATCTCCCAAAGCTTGGCAAGGATGATATTTTTCTGAGCAGGCATCAATTACGGGAATTTTATTTAAACTAGCAGCCGTAATAACATCTTCCGCTTTTAAAGCGCGGAACATAAGGACAGCTCCATAACGCATAACAGCTTGGATTTCGTCTTTAAAAGCAGTGAGAGCAAATTGGGTATTTCTGGCATCAAGATAAATTCCGTGTCCGCCAAGTTCGGTCATACCAGCTTCAAATGAAAGTCTGGTTCTAGTGGAAGTTTTTTGAAAAAGCATGACCAAAGTTTGGTTGTGTAGCACATCGACACTTTCGCCGGCTTTTCGTTTGGCTTTTAATTTTTGAGCGATGTTTAAAATATCTAACAAATCCTGTTTGGATTGTTCTTTGAGTGAGATTAGGTGACGCATAGAATGATTTAAGATTTAAAGATTAAAAGATTTTAAAATTTATCTCAATGTATCTCTATTTATCTCAATTTATTTTGTAAAATAGAGATACATTGAGATAGGTGGAGATAATTATATTAAATAAGTTTTTTTATCTAAAATTGTAGCTACTGGCCAACCTTGCAATTTCATTCCCGCAAACGGACTCCAACCACATTTCGTTTTTAAATTTTCATTTTTTACTTCTTTTTTCAGTTCAAGATTAATTATTACTAAGTCGTTAGTCTCAGGAATATTAAAGATTTTTTGAATATTTACATGAGTCAATTCTACAATTTTTTCTAATGATATTTTACCCAAATTATACTCGTTTAGCAAGAGGGATAAAGTCGTTTCTAATCCAGGAACACCAGAAGGGGAATTAGGATATGGTTTAATTTTTTCTTCTAGAGTATGCGGGGCATGATCTGTGCCAATAGTATCAATTGTACCGTCTAAAATAGCCTCCCAGAGAGCAATTTGGTCGTCTTTGGTACGAAGAGGCGGATTCATCTGTCCCAACGTTCCTAGGCGATTATAATCATTTTCAGACAAGAATAAGTGATGAGGTGTGACTTCGGCATAGACTTTGACGCCTTCAGTCTTGGCTTGTTTGATAATTTCAACTTCTTCTATTGTGCTCACATGGCAGATATAGAGTTTTGTATTGTATTTTTTTGCGAGAGAAATAGCCTGACTTACAGCTTCAATTGCAGCTTCACGACTGCGAATTTTAGAATGATCAGTGATCAGTGGATCAGGGATATCGAATCGTAGATTTGTGATCACTTTTTCAGATTCAGCATGAATAGCCAAAATTAAATTATTTTCCGCGCAAACTTGAAAGATTTTTTCTTGGTCTTCAATTTTGTCTACTAATAGATCACCAGTACTGGCACCCATAAATAATTTTACTCCAATAATTTCGTTTTTACATTTGGCAAATTCAGCATAGTTATTTGGTGTGGCACCTAGATACAGATAATAATTTAATGGAATATTTGCTTCAGTTAATTGCTTGTTTATTAGCTCTTTTTTTTCTGTTAGTGATTGGTGATCAGTGATTACTGGTGTGTTGTTTGGCATGTCAAACACTGTGGTATATCCACCAGCAATAGCAGCTTCGGCACCAGTTTGCCAATTTTCTTTGTGTTCAGCACCTGGAGTACGGAAGTGAACGTGAGGATCGATGAGTGCTGGTAAGGCACACAAATTTTTACCTTCAAAACGTTGAGGTAAATTTAATTCAATAGTTTTTTTGTTAAAAGTAGATATCAGCATAAATTTCTAATTATACTAATTGTTCTAATTATTCTAAAAAATGTTTAATGACAAATTTATGAATTGGGATTTATTTAGGGTGATTAGGTTAATTAGAATAATTAGGTTAATTTGAAATACGTGTTCCACTCTTCCCTTCCAGCGCTTGAGCCAATTTATTTGGCGAGGTAATAATGGCTTTCTTGCCCCCATTTTCTAAAAATTTAATTACCGCTTGAATTTTTGGCAACATTGAACCTCTGGCAAAGTGACCTTGTTCAATATAGTTTTTTAATTCTTGTACGGTAATATCTTCTAATTTTTTTTGTTCAGGTTTACCAAAATTTATATAAACAAAATCAACGGCTGTGGCAATAACTAGAATATCAGCTTTGATTTGGTTGGCAAGAAGAGCTGACGCAAAATCCTTATCAATTACCGCTTCTACACCAATTAATTTTCCTCTTTCTTCTACCACAGGAATACCGCCGCCACCACAGGCCACAACAACAGTATTATTTTGTAATAATTCCTCAATGCTTTCCTTTTCTATAACATCAATTGGTTGGGGTGAAGCGACAACTCGACGCCAGCCTCGACCAGCATCTTCTTCTACTGCCCAACCATATTTTTTGTAAAGACTTTTAGCTTGGGCCTTGGTGTAAAATGAACCAATTGGTTTGCTGGGGTTGTTAAAGGCGGGATCATTTTTATTTACCAAAACTTGGGTTACGACTGTCACGGCTTTTTTATCTAATTTTTTCTTGGTAAAAATGTTATCTAGACTTTGTTGAAGATAAAAACCAATGGCACCTTGAGTTTCTGCATCAGCGGTATCCAATGGTACTCGGTGTAAATTTTGTTGATTAAAACCAAGTTCTGATCGTTGCATGATAAAACCAACTTGTGGTCCATTGCCATGAGTAATAACAATTTCTAAATTTTTACTAAACAGTGGTATAAGAGCTTCACAAGTTTTTTTAACTTGGTTGTACTGATCTTTTTCAGTCTGATGTTCTTTGTCTTTGATCAGAGCGTTACCACCGACAGCGATGACAATTCTTTTTGGCATAATTAGTTATGTTTATATTCTTTTATTTCTGTCTGGTGAAAAGTCTTTTCACAATAATGACATTTTAGCTTTATTTCATCCTTAGTTTTTAGAGTCTGAAATTTGCTACTCATGGTTTCATTGTTGGTGATACATTTTGGATTGGGGCAGACAACCACATATTCTACAATATCTGGTAGAGTAACATGAAATTTTTTTACTACATCATAATTTTTTATAATATTAATAGTACCTTCGGGAGCCAAAATAGCAATCCGGTTGATTTGTTCTGGTGTTAATTCCAAACCTTCTACTTTAATTAGGTCTTTAAATTTCATGGCTTTGCTTGGCAGATTAAGACCTACTGTCACCAATTTATTTTGATCAGCCAGATTCAAGAGTCTGATAATTTTTAGAGCATGGCCAGCAGTAATGTGGTCAATGACTGTGCCGTCTTTGATGGCAGTGACGAGGAGTTGTTTTGTGTTGGTTGTTGACATATTGAAAGTTCTTAGCCAATAGTTCACAGCCAATAGTTATTGATAAAGTGATTCTCTGTATTTATAGAGCATACGGAGCACTTCATCTAATAATTTATCAGCTAGCTCCAATTGGTTATTAGATAAATAATTTAATTTTTTTGAAATAATAATCTGAGTTTCTAATTCAATACCCGAGGCGTAAGCAATATTTACAAATTGAGCATTTTCTCTGCGATTTTTTCTTGCATAACCCTCGGCAATGTTTGAAGGTATTGATACTACTGCTCTGCGCATTTGTGAAGTTAAACCAAATTTTTCTTCAGATGGAAAAAGAGCGGTTTGTCTGTAAATTTCAACAACCAGGTCAATAGATTTTTTCCAAACAATTAATTCTTTGTAAGTTTGCATAAAAAATATTTATGAACTATTGGCTGTTGGCTGTGAACTATTAAATTTTTCCTAAAACTAATGCTAGAAGTGCCTGTCTCACATATAATCCATTTTCCGCTTGTTCAAAGTAGTATGCGTGCTTGGTAGAATCCACATCGATCGTGATTTCATTTACCCGTGGCAATGGGTGCATCACACGTAAATTTGGTTTAGCTTTAGCTAACATTTTTGTATTTAGAATAAAAACATTTTTTACCCTTTCATAATCCATTGGGTCAGCAAATCTTTCGCCTTGGATTCTGGTCATATAGAGAATATCAACTTTATTTATTACCTCTTCAATTTTTTTGTGCAAAGAGAATTTTACTTTTTTGGCTTTTAATTCATTACAAATATATTCTGGCATTTGCAAGCTGTCGGGAGCGACAAAGTATAATTTGGCATTAAAATGGGCTAAAGCTTGAGCAAGAGAATGAGTCGTGCGACCATATTTTAGATCACCTACTAGAGCGATTTCCAAACCTTCCAATTTTTTCTGGCATTCTTGAATAGTAAACAAATCTAATAAAGTTTGAGTAGGGTGTTGGTTGGCACCATCACCACCATTTAGAATTGGTTTATCAGTGGCTTCACTCGCGCGTCTAGCGGCACCTTCAATGGGATGACGCATGGCAACTACATCTACATATTGGCCAATGATTTTAATGGCATCATAAAGGGTTTCACCTTTTTTGGCCGAAGTGACACCGGGATCAGCAAAACCAACCACTTTACCACCCAAGCGATTCATAGCAGTTTCAAAAGACAAGCGAGTTCTGGTGGATGGTTCAAAAAAACAACTACCCATGACTTTTCCGTCTAATAATTTTGGTTGGGGTTTAGTCTTTAAGTCTTTAGCAATTTTTAAAATGTGCAAAATTTCTGGTTTAGAAATTTCGGAAATTGAGATAATGTCTTTGCCTTTGAAGTTTAAATTTGACATAGATTGTGAGTTAAAAATTATTTATTTAAATATTTCATTAGTGAGACAGTGGTAAGAGCCACCAGCAAAACGGAAATAGGTGAGTGGGGCAGAATAACGTTTTATTTTTAAAGCTTTTAATTTGTCTTCTACGTCTGGAGTGGAAAATTTACCGCAGTTCATCATTAATCCTGGTGAGGTAAAAGTGTTTACTGTGTAATTACCCAAGATATTGCCATGACCAGAAGAGTCCATGGAGTTTACATAGATTATTGTACCACCTAGCTTTTTTAAAGCCAAGAGGCTGTCTTTGCTAATCATATTTTTGGCTACAATGAAAGCTACCAACTTATTATCTTTATCTACCATTGGACTAAAGACAGTATCTAGATGATAACCGTTGGATTTTATAAGACAATAATGATCTGGTTTTATAATA
The DNA here is from genome assembly GCA_049287025.1 of Candidatus Magasanikiibacteriota bacterium. Classification (GTDB taxonomy): domain Bacteria; phylum Patescibacteriota; class Patescibacteriia; order Magasanikbacterales; family UBA922; genus UBA11710. The sequence continues at coordinate 3,587 of JBAQFA010000055.1, read as the reverse complement.
CTCCTCACAAAATCATGCCCTTTTTTATTGGACCGAGATAAGCCACCAAAATAATAAGTGCCAGAGCTAGTTTCGAGGAAAAAGGCCTCACCAAATTCTATGTATGCGCCTTTGGGTGGAGTAATAATTTGTTTTTTGAATTTTTTGGCAATAATTGGTGCCCAGACATCAGCTTCTTTTTGTCTAACACGCGCACTAAAATTAGCTTTGATCCAATAATTTTTGAACATCATACCGACATCGCGAATAAAGATGCCATCGTGGTGTAGACTGTCAATTTGGTTTAGTTCGTTTGGGAAAGGTAATAAATGAATTTTTAAACCAGCGGTTTTAAAATTAGAAATGAATTTATTATATTCTCGTCGCATTACTTTTTGATCAGGAACGACATGGTGGTCATGGGCATAGACAGTAGCATAGTTTAGACTGCTCTCTGTATGGCCTTTGTGTACGGGGTAGCCGTTGTACCAAGCGCCGGTTATTTCCCCATGGGCTTTTGGCAGATCAACGAGGATGATTTCGTTCATAGATTGTTTGTAAATTACACACTGATTAAAACAGATTAGAAATGGATTTCACAGATAGTTTTTGTCTGTGTAATTTATTAAAATCTGTGTAATCTGTGTTAAAAAAACACTACCTAATGGTAGTGATAAAATTAATAATGAATTGAGAAACAAATACCCCTGATTTTAGTTTGAACAAATCGTGATTTGGGATAGGGGATTGATGTTTCATATTGGCAATATTTTACCAATTTTTTGTATAAGACGCAAGAGGTGGGGTGGGGATATTTATAATATTGTATTATCTCATTACTACTGAAGTTATAGCGTATACGATAAGAGTTAAGACAAATAGTGTGACTGGAATTAATAATATTTTTAATGATTTTTTAAAACTCGTATAATCTTTTTTTGTAATTCCTATAATACCTATAATAATACTCACAATGATATTTATCATGCCAGCTATTACCGCAAGCATGCTAATTACACCAATGATAGCTTGTACTTTGGCGATTGCCATAGATTTATATTAATTAATAATTAAATAAATTTTTTTACTTTTTTACCACTATGACTGTCACTTTTGTGACCAAGGCGGCGAGGGCGCCGACAGCAGCCAAGACTGGGAGTAAAATAATACTGGCTGTGCCAATAGCAACACCAGCGTTCAAAGGAATTTCTAATAATGTTTCGCCTTTGTTATTATTTATAATAATTTTTCTGGCTTTGCCTTTTTTAATCAGGTCTTTGACCTTGGCGACGAGCTCGTCACCACTGATTTTGAATTCTTCGTTGTTTGGTGTTGTTTTCATAAGGTTATTAATCAAATTTAAGTGTTATATAAAACATTCCCAATATTGATAGGATAATGGCTGAGGTAGTAATTATTTTAAGTATTTTTTTGTCTTCTGTTCTTTTGCCTAAAAACAGAGAAATAATTAAACCAATAACAATCCAGATACCTAGATTGAGAAAAAATGTTGGCCAAGTATCAGTAGGAGGCCAATCATTTCCCATTGGTGAAACTGGGTATTCAAAAATTTTGAAGGGGAATCCTCCAGTTGCAATTGGTTCATTTATATTTTTGTAAGCATTGGGTAATTCTTTATAAGAAAAAAATAGACTTAACCAATGGAATATTGTGCCAATACTAATTGCTGATAAAATTTTATTTTTCATATTTTTTAACTACAAGGGATTCACCCTTCGGGTATCTTCGACCTCTCCGCCTTGGGCGTATCGGAATTAAGAAAGTTTTTCTCTCAACAACTCTTCCACCACTTTCGGATCAGCGCTACCCTCGCTCGCTTTCATTACCATGCCTTTTAAGAATTGCAAAACAGGTTCTTTACCAGCTTTGTATTGTTCCACTTGGGCAGGATAACTTTTTATTACCTCATCAATAATTTCGCCTAGCTTTCCGGTATCACTCACCTGACCCCAACCTTTTTCTTCCATAATATGAGTCGGGTCTTTGTCCACATCAGAGCCAGCCATGATTAATAATATTTTATTGGCATTGGTAGAGTTGACTCGGTCGTTGTAAATAAGAGCAATGAGTTCAGCAAAGTTTTCTGCGCTAAATTTAACATCAGAAATATCTAGGTTTTTTTCTTTTAATATTCCCATGAGTTTGCTCGTAATCCAACCCCCGGCTAAGCGAGCGATTTTTTGGGGAATATTCTCGGCTTTGTTTTTACTCTCGGGCATAGAGTCGAGCCATTCAGTTAGTTCGCTCATTACATCTTCGGTAAAAGTCGCCCAGGCTTTATCTTCACTCAGGAGCTTGGCATCGTTATAAGAAAAATCATATTCTGCAAAAAATCTTTGGCGTTTGCTTTGAGGTAATTCGGGTAAATGAATGGCACCAGCAATTTTTAATGGGTGAAAAGGTGGAATATCAGGATCTGGAAAATAACGATAATCAGCGGCATTTTCTTTTATCCGTTGTAAAACTGTTTCTCCTTTGTTTTCATCCCAACCACGAGTTTGTTGTGGCCACGGTTCGTTTTTTTCTAATAATTCTGTTTGACGTTTGATTTCAAATTCAATCGCTTTTTCTACAGCTTTGAAAGAGTTAATATTTTTTACTTCTACTTTGTTATTTAGTTTATAATCCCCCAAAGGTTTAACTACACCATCCACGATTTCAAATTTGCCAGCTTCTTGGACTGATATATTGGCTTCACAACGCATGTGACCTTTTTCCATGTCAGCATCACTCACTTCTAGAGCACGCATAATACTTCTTAGTTCCTGGCAATAAGTTTTTGCTTCTAGAGCAGATTTGAAATCTGGGTCAGTGACAATTTCTACGAGTGGGGTGCCACCACGATTAAAATCAGCGAGCGTGTTGCCGTCGTTGTCATGAAGAAGTTTGGCCGTATCTTCTTCTAAATGCGCGCGCGTAATACCAATCTTCGCAACTTCCCTAATATTATCGCCGAGTGGGAAAGTTAAAGTTAGACTTCCATGTTCGGCAATCGGTTCGTCATATTGAGAAATCTGATAACCCTTAGGAAGATCAGGATAAAAATAGTGTTTGCGGTCAAATTTGGAATATTCGCGAATCGTACAACCTAGAGCTTTCCCAATCAAAACTGTCCAAGCAATGGCTTGTTGGTTTGGGACTGGCAGGGTGCCAGGGTGGGCGAGGCAGATGGGGCAGATATTGGTATTAGGTTCAGCCAAATCAGGATCATTTTTACACGAACAAAACATTTTGGACTTGGTTTTTAGTTCTACATGGACTTCCATGCCGATGATGGGGGTATATTTCATAAAAAGTTATCTAGGTTTATTAAGTTGACTAAGTTGACTAAGTAACTTAGAAAACTTAGTTACTTTAATTACTTAGTAAACTTAGAACTATTTTAGCATTTAATGGGGGATTTGAAAAGACTAATTTTATAATAAAAACCCCCTACTTAGTTAAAACTCTGTAGGGGGATTTTTTGTTTGTAAATTATTTTTATTTTACTTCACTCGGTACATCAATATTTTTTGCTATTGGATTTTTCTTTAATTCTAAATAGAGAATAGTTGGAGCCAGAGAAGAAAGAGGGGTTATGAATAGAC
>JBAQFA010000054.1:0-31194 GCA_049287025.1 Candidatus Magasanikiibacteriota bacterium | reverse complement strand
TGTCAAAACTTTGCACAGATTTGTGCAAAGTTTTATGAAACTGGTTCGGAAAGACTACCTCCAGAGTTGGCTGTTTACTGAGTGGCTGGTTCTCAAAGAATGTCCGAGCCTGGGTGTATGTTGATACCAAGTTAACACAAAAGCTTTTTTCGGACAATAACGACCAAGGAAATTGCGCGAACCCTCGCGTTTTTTTCGTTTCGAGGATATTGCTGCCCGTGTGATTGAAAAAGTGATTGTGTGTTTGGCGATAAAAATTTTCATTCTTTTAAAAGTATGTTATACTAATATCGCTACCAACCCATATTATAAGAAAAGATTTTTTTAATAGCCGTCTTGGGCAATCCTTAAGAATCTTTTCTTTTGGGTTGGTAGCCCCAGGGCGGCTATTTAAATTTAATTTATATTTTTAAATAAAAATATATGGAACAAAAATTTTTTCTCTATGCCCGCAAGTCAACGGACGTGGAGGATAAACAAATCTTGAGCATTGAAGCCCAGATCACCGAACTGCGGGAATTTGCTAAACGTGAGGGCTTAATTATTCAAGAAGTCTTTATTGAAAAGCGCACCGCTAAAATTCCTGGCCGTCCGATCTTTAATGAAATGATAGAAAAGCTAGAGCAAGGCGAAGCCCAGGGAATTTTAGCTTGGCATCCCGACCGCTTGGCTAGAAATTCAGTAGATGGCGGTCGGATTATATATTTCTTGGATATTGGTAAAATTCAAGCCCTCAAATTCCCACAGTTCTGGTTTGAACCCACTTCGCAAGGCAAGTTTATGCTCAATATTTCTTTTGGTCAAAGTAAATATTATGTGGACTCTCTTTCCGAAAATGTTAAACGAGGATTGCGTCAAAAAGTAAGAAACGGAATATATCCAAGCCTCGCGCCCGTGGGATACACGAATGATATTCGGACTAAGACGGTAGTGGTGGATAAGAAAAAAGGTGAGATAGTCCGAATGGCGTATGAGATGTATGCCAAAGGGGTCTCGAGGCTTGAAGATATTACTTCGTTTTTTGAGCGCAATGGTATTACCACCAAGAACGGAAAGAGATTCCACCGTAAGCGGGCAACCTTCATACTTTCTAATCCTTTCTATTATGGCCATTTTAAATATGGTAAAGAAATTTATGAAGGCAAACACCAGCCGATTATCTCCAAGCAACTTTTTGATGAGGTTCAAGAAGTGCTCCACGGTCGGAGTCGTCCGCAATACAAATTAAAGAATGAGCCTAAAGCCCTCTGCGGACTTTTCAAATGTGGAGAATGCAATATGATGATAACTGCTGAAGAAAAGCATAAAAAGAGCGGCCGGCATTATGTCTATTACCGCTGTACTAAAAAGTCTAAAGTTCAATCTTGCACTCAGTCATATATTCGGGAGGAAGAATTGGATCAGCAGTTATCTGAACTTATTCAAAAATTTACTGTGCCGGAAGACTGGTCAGAAAAAATGTTAAAAATGTTAGAGGAAGATAAAAAAGATTCTGCCCAATCTTCCGTTGCTTTTGTTCAAAGGACCTCGGACAAAATCCGAGCTCTTAAGTCGCGTTTGCAAACACTCCTTTCCGGCTATCTGGATCAGGATATTGAACCGGAAATCTATAGGTCGGAGAAGGCTAAACTCATGAGCGAAAAAAAGACTTTGGAAGAGCAGATTATCCGGATTGAACAAAAGCAGGATAACCGGCTCGAACCCATGAAAGAGTGGATAAATTCCGCTAGAACTGCGAGCGAAATAGCGACGGGCAGCAATTTGTGTGACAAAAAGGTCCTCGCGAGAAAAATCTTCGGCTCGAACCTTATCCTCGAAACGAAAAAAGCGCGAGGGTTCGCGCAATTTCCTTGGTCGTTATTGTCCGAAAAAAGCTTTTGTGTTAACTTGGTAGCCCGTAGGAGAATCGAACTCCTATTCTCAGAATGAAAACCTGATGTCCTAGCCATTAGACGAACGGGCCATCTAAGACGACAAAATTATACTATACCTAATAAAATAAGTCAATAAGAAATATGGATAACTTTCCACAAGCATATTTTTTGACCAAAAAATGATTGCATGGTAAAGTAATTGATGAAATTGTGTAGAGTTTTTTAAAAATTCACAAATTAATGAGTGGATAATCAAGATAATTTAATAAAATATTATGGCTAGAGAAATAATAGATGAAGAAAAAGTGGCGGCATTTTTACATGACCATGGTTTTAAAGACTGTCATTTTTCACGCGTGGAATCTGGAGTGTCTACAAATGTTTTTAAATTGGAACGTGAAGGAAAAATATTTTTCTTGCGCATTATGAAGGAAGGCGAAAGTGCTACTACTCAAACATTGGCTCATAAATTAATGAGAGAGAAAAGTGCAAATGTGCCCACAGTAGTTAATTCAGCCGATGACAGTGCGGAATTAGGTTCTCCTTATATGGTTGTAGAAGAAATCGGTGGTACAGATTTGGAAACTCAAACACACGAAAATGAAGGGCATAACTTTGATCAAGTAATGTTTTCTGCTGGTGCAGACTTGGCTCGCATTAATAGTGTGCCAGTTAGAGGTTTTGGTAAAGTTCAAACAAGTGAATCTGATCAAAATGATTTGGAAGCGCCTTTTGAGAATAATGAAGAATTGACTTTATATAAAATTGATAAAATTTTAGGGAAATTGCAAACAGGAAGTGTCGTTAGTCCAGAAATAGCCGATGTGATAAAACAAAAAATTGAAAAACATATGGCCTTACTAAGTTGTGACCAAGCGGTTTTAAATCATGGCGATATGGATTTGTCACACATCTTTAGTAAGGATGGAAAATATACAGGAATTATTGATTTTGGTGATATGCGTGGCGCCAGTCCAGTGTATGATTTAGCATATTTCAGATATAAAAATGGTGATGAGCATATGCCAAAATTAATTGAGGGCTATCAATCATTTAAATCTTTACCAGAAAATCATCATGATCGTATCCAGTTAGAAGGTATGTTGATTGCTGTAAAAAAATTATATTCTGCTTTTTCCAAAGATCCTGAAAGCCAACGAGTTAAAAAAACTCAAGAGATGCTGGAAAATTATGTTAGGGAGATGACGATTTAGATATAAGGAGACATTGGTAATATAAATAAAAATGGCCAAAATAAGCTAATTTTTTATTCCACATCTCTAGCTCTTGACAAAAAACCATTAATTTAGTATCATATTGTTAATTCCACAGACAGTAGCTTCCCGATTAAATCGGGATTAAATACGCTACCGAGGATACAATAGATTTAATTAATCTAAAAGGTCGTTGTATTCTATTTGTTCTGTGGTTTAAGCCACATTTTTTATTTGTCAAAAACAAACAAATAAAATAAAAGAATATATTTATGGCTAAAACCAGACAACAAAAAGAAGAGTCTATTAATGACTTAGTTAGTAGACTAAAAGATTCCAAATCAGTTGTGTTTGCCAATTTTCAAGGTTTGAAAGTAAAAGAATCTGAAGAACTCAGAGGCTTGTGCCGAGAACAGAATATTGGTTATTTGGCTACCAAGAAAACATTGATTAAAAAAGCTTTGTCCAGTATTGGATTAGAAGTTGACACTCAAGTTTTTCCTGGAGCAGTCGCAGCAATATTTGGTTTAGAAGATGAAGTGGCTCCAGCTCAGCTAGTTAGTAATTTTGCCAAGACTCATGATATCGTCACTTTTTATGGTGGTATTCTTGAAGGCAAGTTTATTGACGGCGTTAAAGTTGGAGAATTGGCAAAGTTGCCAAGCAAACAGCAATTACTTGGTCATTTGGTAGGAACATTGAATGCTCCAATCTCTGGCTTTGTAAATGTCCTTGCCGGTAACCTTAGAGGCCTGGTTAGTGTTTTAAACAACATTAAAGAAGCTAAAGCTTAATTAAGTTAAAGTTGTTGAAATTGTTTCATCGCTTCGCTTGTTCAAAATGAATAAACTTAGCTATTAAATCAATTACAACATTTATAACATCTTAAACATTTATAACATTAAAAAATATGTCTGAAGAAAAAAATGTCGTTGTACCAGAGAAGTTTCAATCTTTGGTAGAACAAGTAGAAAAAATGTCAGTCTTAGACTTGGCAGAATTGGTAAAAGTATTAGAAGAAAAATTTGGCGTGTCAGCTTCTGCTCCAGCTATGATGATGGCTGCTCCAGCTGCCGGCGGAGCTGCTCCAGCTGCTGAAGAAAAAACTGAATTCACAGTTGAATTGACTGAGACTGGTGCCAACAAGATCGCTGTTATCAAGGTAGTAAAAGAATTAACTGGTCTTGGATTAGCTGATGCCAAAGCTTTGGTAGACGGCGCTCCAAAAGCAGTAAAAGAAGGTGTTGCTAAAGTAGCTGCTGAAGAAATGAAAGCTAAAATTGAAGAAGCTGGTGGAAAAGTGACTTTGAAATAAGACACGGAAATACGGAATTAAGGAAAATACGGAAAATTAAAACACTCTCAGAAATGGGAGTGTTTTTGTAAATTTTTGACAAATCATTTGGTAACTGTATAATATGATTAGATTATAAATAAATTTTTATGCAAAAATTATATAAAATCATTTCAATTTTGTTTGTCGCGTTTGTTTTATTAGTGTCCAAGGATGTAGTCCAAGCAGACACAATTATCACCGAAGATTCATATATATCAATAGATGAGAATTCCTTAACTAAGGATTATATTAATAATCAGGAGAGTTATTTAATAAATTTTCATCATAGTTATTTTGATCATTTTTTAGTTGGTTTTGATAATGACAAGCTCGGTACCTCACAGGCGCCAGTTGAAAGCTTGGGGGGTGATTTGGACAGAATTGATTTGGGTGAAGCATATATTTATAGTGATTTTTTTAATCAGTTGTATAAAATAAAGATTTGTGGCATTCTTTACCTTGATCCAATTCTAAAAAGTTATGGCGAAAAGAAAGTAGTTTGTTCGTTGAGTCAAAAGAGTATATTTTTTGTGGGTTATCCTTACATTAAGATATATAATCCTGGTAGTTCTAATTTTCCTGGTGATATTCATAATATAAAATGGACACAGTATGGTCCTGTTGTGTCAGTAAAAATTACAGTTGTGCCAATAATCCATCGCGGAGATCAGAACTTTGTAAGTATAGTGGTGGATAATTTAGTTGTACCAAAACAAAGTGGTTTTTTGTATGCGAACGAGGGTGAATATGATTGGCATATTCCTGATAATTTTTATCCAGATAATGATGATAGAAGGTTTGAGTATACAGTGATTGGTTATGATTTATCAGGACAAGAAATTTATAGAGATACAAGTAGTGTGTTCACCGTGGCTAAGAGTGGGAATGTAAAACCAACGCCAGTTATACCGGAAGACCTCGATCCTATTGATGATTCATTTTATTCTCCTGATTACTATTATCAGCTTATTAATAATCGTGGTGCTGATTCTAAGTTGTCAGATGAGACAAAAGAGGTTAATAAGGAAGTAAAGACTGATGCATATGATGATTTTATAACTAAGTCAGATGATACAAAAAAATCAGTAAATATAGAACAACCTGACAAAGAAATCTCGCTAGTGCCAGATAATTTGAATATCAAAGAACAAAAGGACATTATTGTTCCTGATTTAAATAAAAATATATTATCAGATGTAAATGTGGTTGTGGAATCTCTTTCGGCAAATGATTTAGATAATAAAAGTCTTGATATTAAGATGAATGATAAAGATGATACGTTGGATGTGGAAAAAGATTTGGAGATAGATGTTGTATCCGCTTCATCTTCTGATGTTGTGGTATCCGGAGAACAAAAGATTGAAATGGTGGAGATGAATGATGACTTTGAAGATGCCCCATTGAGCCATGTTTTAAAAAATTTTTTTTCATCAATTGCTAGCTTTTTTAGGAATCTGTTTAGTTAGAGCTTAAAAAATCTGGAAAATAAAACACCCATCCGTGGGTGTTTTTTTGTTTAAATGTTTGTGTGTTTAGTTGTCAGTGTGTTTAAATTCCAAACTTATAAATTTTATTACTATCCAACACATAAATTGTTTTTTCACTTTCTTTCACAATCATGCCAGTCGGATTTTGCCATTCATTGGCAGTATATTGGCTTAGCATTTTACCAGTCTTGTCCAAGACGACTACGCGCTTATTAGTTGGTTCCAAAACATAAATATTATTTACTCCATTGTATGTCCAGATTTGGCTGGGGTTGTCTAGCTTTGGATCCAGGCCAGAAATATTGAAGTCAGCTTTGTTACCAGAAACATATTTATAAATCTCGCCATTTTTCTTTAGGATAAAAGCATCACCATCAATGGCAATAGAAACTGCATCACTCAGATCAGCTTGGTCTTTTATCCAGTCAGCGCCTTTGTCATAGCCAGTTTGGGTTGGATTATGACGGTAAACTTGTTTGTTAACTGGGTCCAAAATATAGGCGCGTAAATTATAAATAAAGATATCGGCCATTTGGGTATTGTCGTGTGGGAAAGTAATATCTAATTTTGATAGAGTGCTAGATTCTTTATTATAATTTGCCACTGAATCTTTACCAGTAATAAAAACAATTTTATCGTTTTCTTTTGGTGTATCAGCAGAGAGCAAATGGGGGATAGTATTGTGAATCACAGCTTCAGCTTGCTTGGTACTAGGATTGATTTTATAAAGATTTACATCGTCAGCACCATAGGCAACTAGAGTATTGTCAATCAAAGCCAAACCCTGAACATTGGCCTCTGGTTTGGTTTGTTTTAGATCAATAATTAATTCTGGACTAACAACAGTTAGTTTTCTTAATTTCATCAGAGTTTCATTGACCGCATTATTTAGTTCGGTAATTTTTTCTTTCTCAGCTTTACTGTCAGTTGGCAATTGGGCAATAGCATTTTTGGCTTCTTGGAGTAGAGTCATGGCTTTGCCTTCGTCATTGTAGATTATACTGGCATCGGCTGCGACTTTTTTATCTACAATTGCCTGCACCTGGTTGTTATAAACTTGTTTACTGGCTTGATAATTTTCTCTGATTTTGAAATAACTAATACTGGCAATAAAAACCAAAGCAAAAATAATAGTAATGCCCAGGAGAATTTTACTGCTTAACGGCATGGAACTAATTTTATCTTTTTGAAAATTTATTTTTTGTTTTTGTTCATTAATAATCACTTCTCTTTGTCCACCATGATTGGTAATAAGAATAAAGCCAGAGAGCAAAGCTTTACCAACAAATAAAATAATAGTTTTTATTAGGTTGTATAGCCATAAAACCAAATTGACAATGCCCCGGCCAATGGCAATGAGAACAATATTAAAAAGATTATTGCTATCAGGTTGGTCTTCTCTGGTTCTGTGATTAGTTTCTACTCCGCCTCTTTGGGTAATTTCCAAATTCTTTTGGCGTTGGTTTTGAATTTTTTCTAATTTTTTCTTAGCTTTGATATCTTTTCTCTCGGCCAAAAAGCCTTTGACTGTACCGGTAATATTACTCATGATTGGCGGGGACATAATTTCTTCAGTAGTTCTAGTATGTTCAATCATTTTGTTTAAAGAATCAGCTGAACCTTTTTCTGAACCAAGGGGTAGTCTACCTGTTTTTGGGATCTGTGTTTTGGTAGGGAAGTGAAAAAATATCCCACCAAAAGAAACATCACTATCTAAATCTTTCAAAACTCTTTGAATATGTTCAGCGCTTTGCCTGGTATTTTTTAGAGCTAGGATTTTTTTGATTCTATCGTCAGTAAAATAATCTACGACATGCGGAGTGGCCACATAAAAATGATCATTTTCATTGATACTGCCTTGCATCATGGAGGAGAAGAGATGCTCTGGTTCATTGGCATTGTCTTCGGCCAAGATATTTATTTCTTGTAGATCTTCATTTTTGTCATGATAAAAAAGAATCGTATGAGGTGTGCCGTGGTAAGCAAATGATAATTCATGGTCGCGCAAAACTCCGACCAAGCAATTTATAACCGAGTCTTTGTATTGCAAAATGTGGTGTCCGCGTTTATTAATAAATTCCAAACTAGACTCAAAACTGTCTTTGCCTTCTTCTTCGTCCATTTCATAATAATTTGATTCTAGATCATCAATCATTTGTTGTAAATGTTCAATCTGTTCCAAGTTGCCATTATTAATTTCGGCAATCGCAAAAAAATAGCCTTTTTTGTATTCCTCAGGCGTACCTGGTTCGGTAATGTGTAATAGGACGTGTGATCTTTCTTGTTTTTTACCTTCCACAAAAAATTCGTGGATTTCTAGGATGTCTTGCATAGAGTACAAAAGTCTAAAGTCTTTAAAGTTAAAAGTCCATAAAGTCTTTTGACTTTATCTTCGAATCTTATTATACTATATATCGTAAAAGCTGGAAAGGCTTGAAATGCTCAAAAGGCAGGGATTGTTAATATGTGAGCTTTTTAGGCCTTTCAAGCCTTTTAGGCTTTTTAATAATAAATTATGCTTGAACACCTTTTTGGTTCAAAGACCAGACTCAAATTATTAAAAATATTTTTTCGTGAACCAGACACGGCTTTTTTTGTACGCGAACTAAGTCGTATCTTAGATGTGCAGATCAATGCAATTAGAAGAGAGCTAGAATTACTCATAAAATCTGGTCTGATAAAAGAATCAGAAACAACTGATCCTGATAGCAAAAAAGCGGGTGCAACTTTGCGTAAATATTACAAATTAAATACTGAGTCTATTTTGTATCCAGAACTACATGCCTTGTTAATAAAAGCTCAAGTACTCGGTGAAGAACAATTTAGTCAGGATCTAAAAGAACGGGGTGGGGATATAAAGCTCTTATTATTGACCGGACAATTTACTGGCGACAAACGCGCGCCAAGTGATTTACTCATTGTGGGTAATTTGAAAGAAAGAGTGATCGATAAATTGATCTCTGGTTATGAAAAAGATTTTGGTTTTGAGATTCGCTATACTACGATGGATGAAAAAGAATTTGCCGAACGCCGGCACATCATGGACAAGTTTATTTATGCGATGTTTGAAGCGGAGAATATTAAGGTGGTGAATGTTTATAGTTTGTAAAATCTTCTCCCCATTTTTAAGGGGGAGAATGAGAGGGGGTTCTTGGTTCATAAAACCCCTCCCAACCTCCCCTTAAAAAGGGGAGGAGTAGAAGTGTTGTATGTATCTACTAATCGACATGTCAGAACGGGAACAAATTAATCTTGCATTATTTGACAAGATTTTTTTGGTTAAGAAAAATTATACAGGACAGAATCGAGAGTTGTTGGAATGTATTGAAAAGAGTCAAAAGTCCATAAAGTCAAAAGTCCATAAAGTCAAAGAAAATAAAATTGAAGGAATAATGGTGGTAGTGGGGGTCGGCAGTTTTACCTCAACTCGCATTGCTTGTGTGGTGGCCAATACTTTTGCTTATGTCCAGCAGATTCCACTTTTAGCAATCCAGAAAACAGATGTTGATAATATACAAAAATTGATTCCCAAACTTTTGAAACAAAAGCCAGGACATTATATTTCAGCCACATACTCAGGTGAGCCGAATATTGGCAAGAAGAAATAATATGGAGTGGATTAAATCAACAGAAAGAGAATGCAGTTTATTTAGTTATCTCTGCAATGTTTATGGTTATCAAAAAAACTATAAAAAGTATATAGGAAGAAATTGGAAATATTTTTTGTTGCTTCATAAAAATGGACTTAATAAATCGTATAGGGAAAAAAGAGAATATCAAGAAATTTTAGACCTTGTAAAATCAATCGGAGTTGATAAATTATCCAAAATTTTGTTTGATCTTGAGGAGAATTATAAAAAGATGGCACAATATTTAGAAATAGATGATTTGTCAAAGCATACAGACATTGGTTTGTATAATTTTTTCAAGAGATTTGTTTCAGATTATCAAGAACATTTTACGTTGTTTTTATTACCCAAGTATTTTGGTTTAGTTTATGGCGAATCTGATTTATCAAAAAAAAAGAAAAAAGATTTATCTAGGCTTAGGGGGATGTCATACTTTGAGGATGTTGATAATAAATTTTTACCCAAACTTTTTAAAGAAATTGGAAAAAGAAAGACAGCTGATTCACACTTGTTATATCAGGCATCTCCTGAAGAATTATTGGTTTTGTTAAAAAGTGGCAGAAATAAAAATAAGATTTGGAATGAAAGAAAAAAGTTTTCAGCGGTATTGTTGAATAAAGGAAAGATTAATATATTTACAGGCAGGCGAGCAGAAAAAATTAGTAATAAATGTGAAGTTGAAAATTTATTAACAAAAGATACGATTGTTAGTGGGAGAGTAGCTTTTTCAGGAGTTGTTAAAGGAAAAGTAGTTGTTGCCTATAAGAAGAAAGATTTGGATAAAAAACACGATATTATTTTAGTGACCCCTATGACAACAATTGGATTTGTTCCATATTTAAAAAATGTAAAAGCAATTGTTACTGATGAAGGTGGAATAGCTTGTCATGCATCAATTATTTCTCGTGAACTAAAAATTCCTTGTATCATCGGCACCAAAATTGCTACAAAGGTGTTTAAGGACGGTGATCTGGTAGAAGTTGATGCGGAAAAAGGGATAGTAAAAAAACTATGAAACAACTTCACCTCAAAATCTACGGCAAAGTGCAAGGCGTATATTTTCGTGAAACTACAGTAGAAAAAGCCAAAGAGTTTGGCGTAGTTGGTTATGTAAAAAATATGCCAGATGGTACAGTAGAAGTTGTGGCCGAAGGTGAAGAAGAAGCATTGAAAAAGTTGCTAGAATGGTGTAAAATAGGACCTCGGTTGGCCAAGGTTGAAATGGTACAAGAAGAGTGGAAAGAAGTTGAAGTTACAGAATTTAATAAGTTCAAAATAGAGTAATAATTTTAAATATGGTTTTTGAAACTGACGAAGGTAAAATTAAGAAATTTGACTTAGAGATGTCGAAAGGATCAGAAGAAGAGACTCCGCCTGAAGACTCTAGAGTTTTTGTTACAAATAATAAACCCACTAAGGAAAAACAGTTTTATGATTTTTTAATATCAATAAAAGATTTTATTCATTTTTTAACAACCAACGTAGTTGAAGGAGAAAATTATAATATACTGGTGCAGGCTTTAGAAAAGTTAAAAAGTGAAATGTCTACAAAAAGAGATGAATATTTTGTTAGATTTTTAAGTCTAAAACCAAGGACCGAAGAATTATATGTGGCTGTTAGCCATTTTAGATTTGGTTTTGATACAGATAAAAAAGAATTACAAAGTGAATTTATTAATTTTAGTCTAGAAAAATTAAAATCAGTTTGCCAAGATTATTTTAATATTGATTTTGAACAGCTGTTAGAGCAGGAGAAATTAATTTCTGAAAAAAGAAATGCTGAATCTGAACAGCCAGAATTAAGTCTGGATGAAGAAAAATTAACAAGTAATGACCAAAAGGATAATAAGGATGAAACTGGCTTAATGGATAAAATTAAAAATATAAAAAATAAATTTAAAAGAAAAATAATTAAACTATTGGTTGAATTAGGTGCCACGACAATGAGTGTGGCCGAGTTGGTGATTTACCCTGTAAAGAAATTGGCAGAATTATTAATGGCTGTGTTGTCTGTATTAAAGCCAGAATTTATTAGAGCAAAATCATTAAAATCCTTTTTAAATAAAAATAGATTATCACAAAAACCCGGAGCTTCAGGTTTTAAATTTAAGAGTAAACAGCCTTTGTTTACTTTAGGTGTAGAAAGCCCAGCTTTTTTTAGAGGTCGTTCTCGTTTTAACATGAATGGAGTTTATGTATCATTGGAAGAATATGCAAAATATAATTCTGGAGATGATAGTTTTGAAAGTGATCCTAGTTTTGGCGAAGAGTCCAATTTAAAAAAGTATACTGATGTAGAACGCGATGCTAAACACGAAGGTTTGATACATAATATTGAAAGTAGCAGGACATTGTTACATTTTTCAATTGGTGAAGTAGATGTACACGAATTAGCTAACCCAAACACAAAGATGATGTGTTTACCTCAGTTGTGGAAGAGAGATAGAGAGTCAACCTTTTTTGCCCCTTTATATTTGAAAGCCAATTATTTTGATAAACAAAAAAATAAAATTCAAGAAGTTGAGTTAAGTTTATTTCATGACGAACGTGGATTTTTGTATTTTGATACCAAACAAATACCAGAAGAAGTGAAGAAAGTAAATCTCAAATTAACATACGCCACAGTTGATTTAAGAAAAGAAGAAACCCCAATACATTTAGCTTGGTTTTTAAAAAATAAAACTAGTTATATATATTCTAGACACAATCTTACAACCGATGTAGAAGCTAGGACTCTTGATCTAAGCAATGTCCCGGAGTTGTCTGCGCAGATTCAAGAGTGGAAAAAAATTACCAACATAGATGAACTTATCCATAGTATCGAAGACTATTTTGGTCGATATTCATATGCCAAAAATTTTATTGACAGAATAAGAATTAAATCACAATCAGGTAAAACTGATTTGGAAAAAATTATTCTAGCAGAATCAGGTAATTGTTTTGACGTAAATAGACTGGTATATGTAGTTTTACAAATGTTGGATATTCCAGTACGTCTGTCAAGTGGTTATAATTTTGGTGGTGGGGCTGAACATGATTATAAAAAAGAAAAGCATAGTTTTACAGGACGTATACCGAATGTTGATAAAATATCAATAGGGAAGTCAGTGGGGTTAGAGGGTGATGTTGGTTGGGATGAAAGTAAAAGTAGTATTGAATATAATTTTCCTTTAGGTCAAGAGCCACATGCTTTTTTGACTTATTATAATAAAGACGAAGACCGTTGGAAAGTGCTAGATACAACACCCAAAAAATCTAGAAAAGACATAAAATATACTGAGGCCGCTCAAAAAAAATCTGACGAGAGTTTATTAGAATTAGAAGTTTTAGATAGAGAAAATGGTAGAAAAAGTTTGGATGAATTAATTGTACAGGCAAGAAAGCTGTGGGCTTTAGAACAAGAATATTGTGTGCCTTGGCAACATTTACATAGTCATAATACTGAGATGCGTAGCAATAGTATAGAAATAGACGGGAAAAAACCTGTTATAAAAAGTGAATATGCATCTTCATTTCTTTCAAAAATTTTAGAAGTGCTTTCCAATATACAATTTGTCTTTCAATACAAAAAAGGTGTTAAAAAAGAAAAGTATCTCCATGACTATTTATATTATAGGGATGACTATGAAAAGTTTTTAAGTAGTTTAGAGTCTTTTTATCCTCAAGCAATAAAAAAGCTGAGATTATTTTTTAATCCATTGTTGACTGGTGTTGAACAAAAAATTCCTACAAAAATAAAACCAGACATGAGACCAGCTTATCCAGCTCCTTATATTGTTGATGATGGTGTGAATCTTGATGCTCGGGAGGTTTATATCAAAAAATTAGTAACTTCATTAGTTTCTCAATATTTACCAATACCTCTGGCCTATACTCGTCCTGAACCAGAAGGCAGAGGCGAAAAATTAGATTTTCATGAAAAGAATTTTCCTTATAATGGTGGAGCTGATACGAAGGAAGACTTGGAAAAACGATTAGATGTTTGGTTAGAAAATAATAAGCCAATATTAGAAAGAATTACTAGAGTGGTAGCTGAGTGGAACTACAAACAAGGAGAGAAGCAGCTGAAAAAAATGGTTATGAAAGAACTGTTGGGTGTTGATTCTGATGAAGAAGCGAAGGAGATTGAAGAAGGTGGAATGGAGGATACAGTAATTCGTTGGCGCAGAGGTGAAATTAATGGCACTGTGGTGGAAAGGAATGGAAAAAAATATATTGAATTAGTAAACCCAGATTCTGGTAAACATTTTTTTGTAATTAATAAAAAAGAAGAGGATTAATTTATGCTAAGTGATTACCAACGATACCGATTATACGAAATTTTACCAGGTATATCAGTCTGGCTTACTTTGGTATTGGGAATTTTGTTGGCTTTTATTCGTCCACTCTGGATGATTTATTTTATTATTGTATTTGATATTTATTGGGTATTGAAAGTAATTAATTTTGCTTTTTATCTAATTTTATCTTGGAGCAGATTTAGAACCACTCGGCAAATGAATTGGAAAGAAAAATTGTATAGTGAAGTAAATAATTTTTCTGATAAACACCATGTCGTGTTTCTTACTTTATATAATGAAACTTGGGATGTGGTAAAATCAGCCATAGAGAGTGTGTGTGAATCGGCTTATGATAAAGACAAATTTGTGATTGTGATTGCGGGTGAAGAACGACAAAAAGAAAATTATGAATTGATTTTGCAAAATATTAAACAAACTTTTGGTCATTGTTTTGGTGATATTGTTGGTGTAATGCACCCAGCCAATTTACTTGATGAAATTCCGGGAAAAGGCTCCAATCTAAATTATGCCGAACGTGAGATGAAAAAATATATTGATAGTAAGGGGTGGAATTATGACAATGTGATTGCGACAATTTTTGACATAGATACAATTTGTCATTCACAATATTTTTCTTATCTTACTTATCTTTATTGTACTCATCCGAATCCAACGCATTCTTCTTTTCAGCCAATTGCTTTGTACAATAATAATATGTGGGATTCACCCGCTATGCTCCGGATTATGGCCTTTGGTACGACTTTTTGGACATTGACCTCTCTAGCTCGTCAAGATGCTCTGGTCACTTTCTCTTCTCATTCTATGAGTTTCCGGGCGATTGTGGATGCTGGTTATCATGATAAGAAAATTGTGAGCGAAGATTCTCGGATTTTTTATCAATGTCTAATTGCCTATAATGGTAATTATGAAGTGACACCCATGTATATTCCGGTGTCTATGGATACAGTGCGTGATGATTCTTGGTGGCAGAGTCTGATCAACCTTTATAAACAACAACGACGTTGGGCTTGGGGCACAGAACATATCCCATATTTATTGTGGCAATTCAGGAAAAAAGGTAATTTAATTCCTTGGTGGAAAAAGTTTAAATGGGTATTTGTGGAATGGGAAGGGAAGTGGTCTTGGGCACTTGTAGCGATTATTATTACTCTGCTTGGTCGTTTGCCTATGTGGGTGGCACCAGAGTCAGTTCGACAAAGTGCTTTATTTTTCAATGCGCCTCATATTTTGGAGACACTCATGATGATGTCTATGCTCGGTTTGTTTTTGTCAGCAATTTTGAGCATTCCACTTTTGCCCCGTCGGCCAGAATCACATCCCCGACATAAATATATTTTTATGATTTTGCAGTGGGCATTATTGCCAGTGTCAATGATTTTTATTTCCGCGATTCCCGCGATTGATGCAGTCACCCATCTTATGCTTGGTAAATATCTTGGGTTTAATGTGTCAATTAAGAAGAGAAAGTAGTATAATTAGAAAACTATGATTCGTAAATTGTTTTGTTCAAAATTTTGTTTACTGTTTTTAGCTGTATTAGCAGGTTTGGGTTTTTTGGCTTACAAAAGTTTTAAGACTTTTTCTGTTGAAAAGATTTTTCAATCTACTTTTGTTCAGGATCAAGTGAAAAAACAAGTTGGGGATGAAAATAGAGACCTAGTCCAATTGGCGCCTCGACTTTTGGGATTTTCCAAACCAATGACTTATTTATTTATTTTTGAAAATAATACTGAACTTAGACCAAGTGGTGGTTTTATTGGTGTATATGCAATTGTAAAAATTGATAAAGGCAGTGTTAATATTGTAAAATTGGATGGCACAGAAAATTTGGATAGATATACGCCGGAGGATTTTAAAATAACGCCACCTGACGCGCTTAGTAAACATTTGGGAGTAGATCGTTGGTATTTTCGCGATGCTAATTGGTCACCAGATTTTTCTGAAAGCGCCAAGCAGATGTTGACTTTATACAAAGGTGAAAACGGGGTGGAAGCAAATAATATTGACGCTGTGATTGCTGTCACACCAGTGGTTTTAGAAAGACTTTTGGAAAAAATTGGGCCAGTGACTGTGGATGGTGTAGAGTTTACAGCTAATAATGTGACTGAAAAATTGGAATATGAAGTGGAATATGAATTTGCTAATAAGGGTATTGATAAAAAAAATCGCAAAGATATTATAGGTGATTTAATGTCGGTAGTAATGAGCAAAGTTAAAACTGATTTTATTTTTGATTTGAACGGCTATTTTAAAATGTTTAATGAAATGGCTGAACAAAGACATATAATGGTTTATTCTTTAGAACCAGATTTGGAAAAAATAATTAAAGAAAAAGGTTGGTCAGGAGAAGTAAAAAACGTGGCCGGTGATTATCTGCTTTGGGTAGACGCCAATTTGGCTGCTTTGAAAACTGATCATTCTATAAATCGAGAATTAAAATATTCAATTAAAAAAGATGAAACCGGTCGTCTAGTAGCAACAGCGGAAATGGTATATAATCACACCGGTGGTTTTGATTGGCGAACCACTCGTTATCGGACTTATGCGAGAATTTTTGTACCGGTTGGTAGTGAATTGATTTCGGCTGATGGAGCCATGAAATGGGATAGAACTAAAGAAACCGGTGAAGTGGAAAAAGGTGAAGAACTAGGTAAACAATGGTTTGGGGCGTTTATTGCCATTGAACCAGGACAAACCAAGAGTTTGAAATTCACTTATTATCCCCCAGAAAGCGTAATCAAAGATAATGTATATACTTTATTTGTTCAGAAGCAATTAGGGACTTTGAACAACAAGTTGACTTTAGAGCAAAATTTTGGTAAAAATATAGTGTCAGCCAAACCAAGTGAAGCTGAGGGAGAGTGGGGAGACCAGGTGTATGAGTATGTTGGTGATTTGAAAGTGGACAGGGAATTTAATATTCAAATAACAGATAGTAGATAGCATTGTTACATGATATCTGCTATCTGCCATATGATTTTATGTTAATAAAGAAAGTGGCAATTGATTTGGGAACAACGAACATTTTGGTCCATGTGCCAAAACGGGGTATTGTTATTAATGAACCATCGGTTGTGGCCATTTCTAGAGAAGATGGAAAGGTTTTGGCTGTGGGTGTAGAAGCTAAAGATATGATTGGTCGTACTCCAGATACTATTATTGCCGAACGTCCATTAAAAGATGGTGTGATTGCTAATTATCATACTACTGAAGCGATGTTGCGTTATTTTATAAATAAAGCACTTGGTGGAGTGAGATTATTTCGTCCCGAGGTAATGATTGCTGTGCCAGCGGGAATTACTTCAACTGAAAGAAGAGCAGTGGTGGATGCGGCCATGGCAGCCGGTGCGCGTAGTGCATATATTATAAAGGAACCAATTGTGGCAGCCATTGGGGCTGATATTCCAATTGGCAGTGCTTCAGGACACATGATTATGGACATTGGTGGTGGTACAGCCGAAATTGCTGTGATTTCTCTTGGCGGTATTGTGTCTTGTGGATCAGTCAGAATTGGTGGAAATAGATTTGATGCTTCGATTGCGGAATTTGTTCGTCGTAAATATGGTTTGGCAATTGGAGAGAGAAGTGCCGAAAAAATTAAAATTGAAATTGGTTCAGCTATGTTTATGGATAAGCCACTGAGTATGGAAGTGAAGGGTCGCGATATGATTTCAGGATTACCAAGATCTCTTCTTGTGACTTCTGATGACACCACCGAAGCCTTGAAAAATGATTTAGCTGGTTTGGTAGAGGCAACTAAAGAAGTTTTACAAGATACTCCCCCAGAATTATCTGCCGATGTTATGGAAAAAGGAATTATTATGTCTGGTGGTTCCTCATTACTTAGAAATTTGGATGAATTGGTTTCTCAAGCGATTGGCGTACCGTGCTATGTAGCTGATGAGCCACTCTTATGCGTAGCAAAAGGAACTGGGATTGCTTTGGAAAATCTTGATTCTTACAAGCGGTCTATTTTGTCTACTAAATAACTATCCGAATATCCAGATAATCCAGATTGACGGATAAAATAATGTCATCTGTATATCTGGATTATCCGTATATCTGGATTGTTTATGATTATAGGTATTGATGCCTCACGCGCCAATGAAGAAAAAAAGACAGGTGTAGGTTGGTACGCCTATCATGTAATTCAAGAAATGAAAAAAATAACACCCGAAAATATTCGGGTTGTTTTATATACAAATAAACCTTTGCAAGGTGAATTATCAAAATTACCAAATGGTTGGACGGAAAAAGTTTTACATTGGTCTCCATTCGGCTTCGCTCATGGCAAGCCTTGGAGATTGTGGACACAGGTGAGATTGAGTTGGGAAATGTTAATTAGTCCACCAGATGTTTTATTTATTCCCGCGCATGTTTTTCCAATTATTCATCCCAAAAAAACTGTGATGACCGTGCATGATATTGCCGCCATAAAATTTTCCAATAGTTATAATTGGTTTGAAAAGTGGTATAGTGTTTGGTCAGCAAAATTGGCTTTGAAAAAATTGTGGAAAGTGATTGTACCGTCGGAGTTTACAAAAAAAGAGTTGGAAAGTTTGAAAGTAGAAAGTAGAAAGGGAAAAGTTCAAGTCGTTTATCATGGATATAATGAGGACTATAAAAAATTAGCGGAAAATGATACAGAAATTTTACAAAAATTAAAGAAATATGAAATTAAGAAACCATATCTGTTGAATATTGGACGGTTAGAAACTAAGAAAAACACCCAAAGAATTATAGAGGCATTTGATAAACTTAAAAAAAATTACCAATTACCAACCTTCGACGCGAGCTCAGGTCGAGCGTTTACCAATTACCAATTAGTTTTGATTGGTTCAAACGGATATGGCTATGAAAAAATAAAAGAAGCCGTGGATACCAGTTCTTACAAAAATGATATTATTACACCTGGCTGGGTTGAAAATGAAGATTTACCATATTTGATGAATGGGGCAGAGGTTTTTGTTTTTCCTAGTCTTTATGAAGGGTTTGGTATTCCTGTCTTGGAAGCCATGGCTAGTGGTGTGCCAGTCGTGGCATCAGGTTTGAATGGTTCGACTTCCTTCGGCCACGCTCAGGACAAGTCGTACAACACTGCTTCGCAGGAAGTGGGTGGTGATGCTTGTTTGTATGTTGATCCAGATAATATAGACGAGATTGAGAATGGGATTTTAAAATTAATTCAAGACAGAGAATACAGAATGAAAAATATTGAACGAGGTTTGGAAAGAGTAAAAGAATTTTCTTGGGAAAAATGCGCCAAAGAAACTTTAGACATATTATTAAATAATTAGTATATGATAGATTTAAAAGATTATCAAAAACAAATTTTTCAAAATAAACTTGATAAGGGTTTTAATATTACTGATATTTATCGGGAATTTTGTTCTTTACACGAAGAATTAACCGAGGCTTGCATAGCTTACCAAAAGAGATCGAATGATGTGGGAGAAGAATTGGCAGATGTGGCAATATATTTGTTAAGTCTCGCAGAAATATTGCAGATTGATCTGGAAAGTGAAATAGTAAAAAAGGTGGCTAAGAATAAAAATAGACAATATACAAAAGAAGCTGATAGGTGGATTAAAATAGGTGATAATGTCAATTGATTATTCTTTTAAAATATGGTATTCTAAGGGTGTATGGAAATAATTGGGCATACCAAAATCCTAGATTTTTTTGTTAAAGTAATTGATAGTGGACATCTTAATCATGCTTATTGTTTTGTTGGTCCAGAAAATGTGGGTAAAAAGACTGTGGCTGAATATATTTCTGCTCAGTTGATTGGCACACCATTTGCCAAATTATCAATCAATCCAGATTTTATTTTGGTTGATCAATTGTTTGACGAAAAAACTGAAAAAACTAAAAAAGATATTTCTGTTTCTCAAATCAGAACTTTGCGGGAACAACTGGCTCGGCGGTCGTATTATGGCGGTTACAAAGTAGCGGTTATAAATGGAGCAGAAAAGATGAATAGTGAAGCTTGTAATGCCTTATTAAAAACATTAGAAGAACCAAGTGAAAAAACAGTTTTATTTTTGATAACTACTGATGAAAAGAAATTACCAGAAACGATTCAATCTCGTTGTCAAAAAATATATTTTTATCCAGTAGAAAAAGATTTAATAAAAAAACATTTAGAAAAAATTGGTACAAGTAATGCCGATGAATTAGCACAATTTTCTTTTGGTTTACCAGGTAGAGCTTGTGAGTGGGCGAGCAATAATGAATCTTATGAATGGTATAAAAAAGAAGTGAACCGATTTAATTCTTTGTTCAAAAAGAATTTTCATGAAAAAATTAAAGTGGTGGAAGAATTATTTGGTGATAAAACTGATCACATTGCTACCAGGACTACTTTGTTTGATGTGTTGAATGTGTGGCAATGGTTGGTGCGAGATAGTATTTTGAAAGATTATTCATTACATAATTTGAAAATTGAATTGGATAATAAAAATGCGATTGACTTGTATAAAAAAATTGAAGATGCCAAACAAATGTTGGCACAAAATATTCATCCTAGGTTATTAGTGGAGAATATATTATTACAAATTCCTTAGCTATTTAATTATTATAAATAATAATTTAATTTATATGCGTAAAATTTTTTTGTTAAGCATAGCATTGATTACACTCACGTTCGTGGGAGCGGGTTGTGTATCTTTTTCTAACAAGAGTACAACTTCTGGTCCCGCTGGTATGTTTATTTCTAATAATCGAGGTGATACCTGGACACAAATTTCTGCTTGGCCCACTCTTGAAGGTGTAAAAAACATCTCTAATTCTAGTGTCTACAGAATAGTGGAAGATCCAAATGATAACAAAGCTATGTACATGGCCACAAGAGAAAATGGCATGTTTTATACTTATGATGATGGTAAAACTTGGCAAAGAGCTGAAGGTGCTCTGTCGACAGGTTTTGTTTATGCGATTGCGGTTCATCCTCAAGATAAGTGTATTATTTATGGTTCCAATGGTACCAAAATTTATCGAACAGATGATTGTAGTCGGACTTGGAAAGAAGTTTATCGAGAATCACGCTCAAATACCATGATTGCGGCAATTGCTTTTAGTCATGTGGCGCCTTATAAAGTTTTTGTAATTGAGACTAACGGTGATTTGTTACGTAGTTTTGATGGCAGTGAGAGTTGGAGCGTGGTAAATAGATTTAAAACTAGATTAGTCAATATTATCACTCATCCTAAGGATAATAATTTGATTTATATCATTTCCAAAACTAATGGTC
Source organism: Candidatus Magasanikiibacteriota bacterium (assembly GCA_049287025.1). Classification (GTDB taxonomy): domain Bacteria; phylum Patescibacteriota; class Patescibacteriia; order Magasanikbacterales; family UBA922; genus UBA11710. Next base: position 10,101 of record JBAQFA010000054.1, on the reverse strand, counting down.
TGTATCGTTCCAATGATGGTGGTGAAAGTTGGGTTAATCTAGCTGGTAAGATGAAAAGTTTTTCTGGATCAAAAGAATATCGTCGTCATGTGATTGATATAAATAATCCAAATCTAATTTATTGGGTGTCAACTTATGGCGTATTGGTTTCTGACACAGCGGGAGATTCTTGGCAAGAAATAAAACTTTTGACTCCACCAGGTAGTGCTGATATTTATGGTTTTGCTGTTAATCCAAAGAATACCAAAGAAATTTATTATACAGCCACGATTAATGAGCGATCAACTTTTTATAAAAGTATGGATGGCGGACAAAATTGGATAACAAAAAAATTGCCTTCAGCCCAAATCCCATCAATTTTGCGTGTTCATCCTGATCATCCGGATTGGATTTATTTAGGGTTTACTATTCCACCGAAAAAGTAGATTAAGGAGTAAGGAATAAGGAATAAAGAGTAAGGAATAAGGAATAAGGAATAAAGAGTAAGGAATAAAGAGTAAGGAATAAGGAATAAGGAATAAGGAATAAGGAATAAAGAGTAAGGAATAATTTTTTTTAAATAAATATTAAGTGAAATAAAATATGAGTATAGTTGAACAACATAAGGAGAATTTTAATAAAGCCATTGACCACTTGAAGCATGAAATTACTGGTCTGCGAACTGGTCGGGCCACACCAGCGATTGTGGAAGACATTGCCGTAGAAGCCTATGGCACTAGACAACCAATGAAAGCGGTTGCTTCTATTACTGTACAAGATGCCAAAACAATTGCGATTGAACCATGGGATAAAGGTTTGGTGCAAGCAATTGAAACAGCTATTCGTAGTTCTGATTTGGGTATGAATCCGATTAATGATGGTCGGTTAGTTCGAATTAATTTGCCTGAATTAACTCAAGAACGTCGTCAAGAGTTAATAAAAGTTTTGCATAAAAAATTAGAAGAGGCGAGAGTGTCAGTAAGAAAGATTAGAGAAGAAGTGAGAGATAAAGTTCAAGCGATGGAAAAAAATAAAGAAATTTCTGAAGATGAAAAGTTTAAATTGCAAGATAGTTTGGAAGAAGTGGTAAAAGAATATAATGATAAAATAAAAATGATTGGTGAGGAAAAGGAGACAGAGGTGAACACTATATAAGTTGTCTAAGTTTACTAAGTTGATATGAGAGTGGTTTTACAAAGAGTAAAAAAGGCAGATGTAAAAACCTGCCCGCAAGGCCTTGCCAAGCATGGCAGGCGGGTAGATAATGAAACTGTGGGAGAAATTTCTCATGGTTTCTTAATTTTATTAGGGGTGGGTAAGGGCGATGGAGAAAAAGAGGCTGACTGGTTGGTGGAAAAGATTATGAAATTACGTGTGTTTGAAGACCAAGACGGCAAAATGAATAAAGATATTGTGGAAGTTGGTGGTGAAATTTTAGTTGTATCACAATTTACTCTGTATGGTGATTGCCAGAGTGGTAATCGTCCAGGGTTTTCAGACGCTGCTCCACCAGATGAGGCCAATAAATTGTATGAATATTTTGTAGCTAAAATAAAAGAAAAAAATATCAAAGTTGCCACTGGTCAGTTTGGTGCTTACATGGAGGTGAGTTTGGTAAATGACGGGCCAGTGACTTTAATTATTGAGAGTAAATAATATAAAATAAAAAACTGGGTTTTGACAGTTTTATATATCTTGAAATTCCTTTCAGCCACCGCCTGCATTCTCTTTGTCAGAGATACAGGCGGTGGCTTTGTTTTTGCGCATGACGGTGATCCTACTGGAGGATCGTCGGGATAGGTTCCAGCGGGACGAACCACGATGGATCCGTTCCGTAGCCCGGATCAGCGTACTCCTCGGACGTGATCATCATGGCCGGGAAGACGCGCACGCCTTCCTGGTTGAGCTCTGGCACGAGTTCAATCTTGATGGTGCTTTCGTCACCATGATTGAACGAGACAACACGGAACACTTGTCCCGCATCATCCATGCCGTAGTAGTGCGACCCAGGCCCTGTCTGGAGTTTGAATAGTACCCCGTGCGTGGTGGTATTGTAGAACCCCATGACACGGAATTCTATCCCGCCCGGACATGCGATTCTGTCCTCGTAGTCCAAATCATCGAAGTCTTTGCGCAACATCTTTCCCCCTTGTAAAGAGCGTTAGTTGAGATGCCTAGGTTTAGGCAATTGTCGTAAGCTTAGCAATATTTTACCATAGCTAAGCCACTTATAATAGCGGTTTTTGGCTATTTTGTCAAGATTTGGGGATAAGTTTTTTTGACAATTTTAGCTTGAAATGGCATAATTTAATTGCTAGCTATGAAGCGGTTTGGCGACCGTGGAGCTAGATGACAATTCACCACGTAAAGAAAATTTCTACGTGGTTCACAAGAGAGCTTTGGTATCCAGCCAGAGAACTCGGGTGGAACCTCCGCCCTAGGCGGACCCGAGACCATATTTTTTGGTCTTTTTTTATTCTTTTAAAGATGTTATAATTTAGATACTTAAACTATAAAAATATGAATGAGAAAAATGATAAAATGGAAAAAATAATTTCATTATGCAAACGTCGGGGTTTTATATTCCCTGGTAGTGAAATTTATGGTGGTTTGGCCAATTCTTGGGATTATGGTCCTTTAGGACACCAATTAAAACAAAATATTAAAAAAGCTTGGTGGAAATTTTTTGTCCAGGAACGCGAGGATATGGTGCCATTGGATAGCGCGATTATTATGAACCCAAGAGTTTGGGAAGTTTCGGGGCATTTACAAAATTTTTCTGATTTATTAGTAGAATGTAAAAAATGCCATCATCGGTTTAGAATCGATCATTTGCTTGAAGCTAAAGGTATTGAACCAAAATATGACAAAGAGCCAAGTGAAATGGATTTGACAGATATTACATGCCCGGATTGCGATGGTCATTTGACCGAGCCTAAGGCCTTTAATTTGATGTTTAAGACGTTTATTGGCATAACAGAGGATTCTACCACTACGGCTTATTTACGCCCTGAAACTGCTGGTGGTATGTTTGTTAATTTTAAAAATGTTTTGAATACTACTCGTCGTCGTTTGCCATTTGGGATTGCTCAGATTGGTAAGTGTTTTCGGAATGAAATTACCCCAGGCAATTTTATTTTTCGGACTCGTGAGTTTGAAATTGGTGAATTTGAATATTTTATTGATCCAAAAGATTGGGAAAAGATTTTTGCTATGTGGTTAGATGAAATTAAACGTTGGTGGCAAGATGTGATGCAAATCAATATGGATAATCTTGTTTGGCACGAGATTCCTGATGGTGAACGTGCACATTATTCCAAACGAACAATGGATATAGAATACAAATATCCTTTTGGTATAAAAGAATTGCATGGGATTGCTTATCGGACAGATTTTGATTTAAGTCGTCATGAAAAAGTGAGTGGACAAGATTTACACTATACTGATCCAATTACCAATGAAAAGTTTTTACCTCATGTGATTGAGCCGACGTTTGGAATTGATCGTATGCTCTTGGTAAGTTTGTTAGAAGCCTATCATGAAGAGGAGGCTCCAACCGCTGAAGCAGGAGAAACTGAAGCTAGAGTAGTAATGAAATTTCCAAAACATTTGGCTCCGGTGCAAGTGGCCATATTACCTTTGTCCAAGAAAGAAGAATTATCTAGTGTGGCGCGAGATTTGGCCCAGAGTTTGCGCAAAGATTTTTCTGTGGATTATGATGAGACTCAATCAATTGGTAAACGTTATCGACGGCAAGATGAAATTGGTACACCATATTGTGTGACAGTTGATTTTGATAGTTTAGAAGACAGGAAAGTGACAGTGCGTGATCGTGATACAATGGTACAAGAAAGAATTGAAATTAGTGAATTGAAAAATTATTTAAAAGAAAAATTTTAATATGACAGAAAATAAATCAGGTGCTCGTTTGGTGTTATCTGGTAACATCAACAAGTCGGATGGCGTAAGAGTTAATTTTGATACTTCAGGAAATCCATTACGTGCTGATGGAAAAAGATTTACTGCTTTAGAGTTAGAAGATTCAGAAAAAGCATACATAAAATCCAAAGATGATTTAAACAAGGAATTAGATGCGATTACAACTCGTGATTTGGCAATTTTGGCAAATAAGTTAGGTATGTTAGAACGTTTTAATGAAATGATAAACTGGGATGTTGATTTGTTGAATGATGACGATGAAATTAAAGAGAAAATTGAAAAATTGTCAAAAGGTGAAAAAGCAGAAATACAAACATTACTAGAAAAAATAATTTCCGCTTTAGAAAGGCAGGGGAGAGGTAGTAAAAAAAAGATTAAGTAAAAAATTAATTTTTAATTTTAATACAAAAATAAAATATGACAGAAGGTTTAGTAGTCAATAATATTTTAGAAACTAGCACGGATAGATGTGATGACTTTGAATTAGCTGGGGTAGTTCGTTTTGAAGAAAAAACTGATCCAGTAAATTTATTAGCAGAAATAGAAAGAGTTAAAGCTGATTGTAGAGAAAAAGAACAAAAGTTTAAAATAAATTATTTATTGAATGAAGAAGAAAAGCTTGATATAGATGAAAAAATTCGCCCCACAACACCCTCTTTGCATGGTGGCCCTTATACACCATTTGATTGTGTAGTAGCATTTTTAAGACATGATGATGATCGTTTTGCACATTTTACCACGGAAGAAAAATTGGAATACGAGAGAGAATTGTGTGCTCTACATTTAAAATACGAAAGTTTAAAGGCGTTTTATGGACAACTAAAAAATTTAGAAGAGGGAAAATAATTTTTAATTTTAATTAATATGACAGATGAAAGAAAAAAAGGCTTTGTGCCAGATTTATCTGGAGTTGAAGAGGAAAGAGTAGAAGCAGGTTTGCCAGAGGTAGTAGATACCAGAATAGGGGAAGAATTTGTTGTTCCTCAAACCGCTTTACCAGCTGTTGAACAATATAGTCCATCTGCATTAGAGTTGATAAATGGTAATAAAGGAGATGGTGATCCGACGCAACCAACTCCAAAAAAACTGCTAGAAATAGAAGGAGATGGGGGTAGAGAACCTTCATATGGTAGATATACTGACGTAGTTCCACAAGGAGCCGAGCCTTTGCTTGAGCAGAGTTCACCGAATATGTTAGATGAAGTATCTGGAGAAAGAAATTTAGAATTTTATGCTAATAGAGCAGAGGCGAATATTGCTTTTTTGCAGAATAAAAAATATGGTTTTAATACCAGATTTATTAGGAAGATGCTTTTTGAAGGTACACGTCATGCCTTAGGTATTATTGAAAAACCAGAGTTTATGGATGATCCTGCTAATGGTATTAGATTTACTTCAGAACAATTGGATTTTATCCATGAAGATAAAATAAAAATTGAAGAAGCCGTGATAGAATTGATAGATGGTTTACATCATCTAAAAATTGATACTGATCACTTCTTAGGCATTAATGCTGATAATGAATAAAAATTTTTAATTATGCAATACGAAAAATATCAATTAAAAAATAAAGCCAATATAATTCTAGTTCCACTCAAAGATACCAAGTCGGTGACAGTTTTGATTATGTATCCAGTGGGGTCGCGTTATGAACCAGAAAAATTAGCCGGGGTGTCTCACTATATAGAACATCTAATGTTCAAAGGCACAAAGAAACGTCCCAATACTTTGGTTTTAACTCGTGAAATAGATAGACTGGGAGCAGAGTATAATGCTTTTACCAGCAAAGAATATACTGGTTATTTTATAAAAGTAGACGCTGAATATACTGAAACAGCGGTGGATATTTTGTCGGACATGTTATTTAATTCCAAATTTGATCCAAAAGAAATGGAAAGGGAAAAAGGTCCGATTGTGGAAGAAATCAGAATGTACAAAGACAATCCAATCATGAATATTGAAAATATTTATGAAGATCTAATGTTTGCTGGTTGTCCATTGGGACGAGATATTGCTGGGAGTGAAAAACATGTTCTAAACTATAAACGGGATGAAGTCTTGGCTTATAGAAATAAATATTACCAACCACAGAATATGACGGTGGTGGTATCTGGAAATATAAATGATAAGACAAAAAAAGTAATTGAACACTATTTTGGTTCAGAGAGAAATAGAGGAAAAGTAAGTAAAGATTTTAAAGAGTACAAAATTGGTTCAGAGAAAATAAATGTCCAGAAAAAGGAAACAGACCAAGTTCAATTGATGTTGGGGTTTCCTGGATTTAAATATGGTGATAAAAGAAATCCAATTTCTGGCGTAATGAATACGATTTTTGGCGGATCTATGAGTTCTAGATTATTTATTCAGATTCGTGAACGCAGAGGATTGGCTTATATGGTGCGAAGTGGAGCAGAAAGTTATCGCGATACTGGTTATCAATATGTGAGGATTGGTTTAGAAGCAAAAAATATTGATAAAGCCATTGCGGTAGTAAAATTAGAAATGGAGAAATTAATTAAAAAGGGTCCAACTGCTCGGGAATTGGCTGATGCCAAGACCCATATTCGTGGCGGACTGACATTATCTTTAGAAGATTCTAGTACCCAAGCCAGTTTTTATGCTTCTCAGGCTTTATTTGCTGATAAAATAAAAACCCCAGAAGAAAAATTAAAAGAAATTGAAAAAGTGACAAGAGAACAGGTTCAAACGCTTGCTAAACAGGTGTATGATTGGAAAAAGATTAAAGTGGCGGTGATTGGAAATGTGGACAGAGAGTCTATCAAGTTATAAAGTTTATAAAGTCATAAAGTTAAATTACGAATCAAAATATTTATTTATTTTCACGTTGAATGTAATGTACCCTGTAAGTGGTATGTGTTACATGATGTGTGTTATGTGTATAATTGTATGAAATATATCTTCGCCAATTGGAAAATGTACTTAGATTTTGATGAATCAAATATTTTGGCCAATGCCTTGCTTTTGGAAAAAATTGATTTTAATAAAATTGAATTATGTTTGTTTCCGTCAGCCTTAGCTCTGCGTGAGATGGCTATGGTTTTGAACCAGACAGATGTAAAAGTGGGAGCGCAGAATATTAATTGGAATCCAAAAGGCGCTTACACCGGAGAAATATCAGCCCAGATGTACAAAGATGTAGGTTGCAAATATGCCTTAGTTGGTCATTCAGAAAGACGACATGTCTTTGGGGAAACTGATGAAGAAGTTAGAAAAAAGATTGAAGCGTGTCTAGAGGTTGGTCTAATTCCTGTGGTTTGCGTCGGTGAAACCAAAGAAGATAAGGATGAAGGTAAACGTGAATATCGTTTGAAAAAGCAATTAATGCGAGCTTTTGAAAATCTAGATTTGTCAAATAAAGAAATAATTATAGCCTATGAACCAGTATGGGCAATTTCTAAAGCTGGGGTAGGTGAAGCTTGCAGTGCAGAAGAAGCCGATGATGTGCATGGTTGGATAAAAAATGAATTAAAACAATATACAGACAAAGTTATTCCAGTAGTGTATGGTGGTAGCGCAAATGAGAAAAATGTGGTATCATTGTTATCACAAGAAATGATTGATGGAGTACTACCAGGCAATGCTTCAACTAAATTTGAGACTTTTATTAGTTTGATTCATGGAGCAGAGCAAGTATCATAATTTATCATTTTTCATTTAGAATTTTAGATTTTAAGTAGTATGTATAGCATCACCCCATTTATTTTGATAGTTTTGTCACTGGCCGTGATCATATTTATTATTGTAAAAAAGTTTCCTCAACTCACTTTGTTGGATGTTAATTCTATTCCAGAAGTAAAAATGGAAAAGAAAAAAGATGAAATTTATAAGAAACGGGTAGCGGAAAAGGCGAGTGAACTTAGTGAAAAAAGAAAAGTTCTTTTTCATCCAGTGGTGCAAAGGTTAAAAGAAATTCAATTAGCATTTAGAAAATATGTGGGCGAAATTGAGCGTGTGCTCATTAGACATAAACCAGAGGTGGTGGAAACTCCAGAACAAAAGAAAACCAAAGAACAAGATTTGAAAGATTTAATCCAAGATGGTGAATATTCTTTAAACCAAAAAGATTTGGAAACCGCCGAAAAGAAATTTATTGCGGCGATTAGAATTGACCCAAAAAGTATTGATGCTTATTATGGCTTGGGTAATGTGTATTTTGAACAAGGTCAGACCGAAGAGGCGATTGAGACTTTTCAATTTATATTGCAAATGGATGGAACTGACTTGCGGACATTGGTAAAAATGGGTGAAATAGAAGAAGGCAAAAATAATATAGGAAAAGCCGTGGAGTATTATGAAAGGACTTTATTAATAGACGACAACAATCCCGTGCGATTTGCCAAGATTGCGGAATTATTAATGAGTGTAAATAAGTGTGATCCAGCTATTGAAGCCATTTCTCAGGCAGTAGAGTTGGAACCACAAAATCCAAAGTATCTTGACAGAATGGTGGAGATTAGTGTATTATGTGGGAACCGAAAAATGGCAGAAGAATCATATCAAAAACTGCGCATGGTCAATCCAGAAAATCAAAAATTGCCTTTATTAAAAGACAAGATTGATAACATGTCAGTATAGTTTAATGCCGAGATAGCTCAGTTGGTAGAGCAGCTGTTTTGTAAACAGCGGGTCGCGGGTTCGAATCCTGTTCTCGGCTCCGGGTTAAAATTATTGGGCAGATTCCCGATCCCGCTATTAAAGCGGGACTGGTCTAACAAAGGGGGTAGACTGTCCCGCCTGAAAGGCAGGGATCCCGTCCAGAGGCGGGATAAATCTGTTGGCTCTTATGTATAAGGTTTATATATTAAAAAGTTTAAAACAAATTAGATACTATACTGGTCATTGTGAGGATTTAAATGTACGGCTGGAAAGACATAACAAAGGTTGTGTAAAATCTACAAAACCGTATAGACCGTGGCAGGTAATATTCACAGAAGATTTTAATAGTAAAAGTGAAGCTTTTAAAAGAGAAATGCAAATAAAATCATATAAAGGTGGTGAAGCTTTTAAAAAATTGATAATCAAAAGTTAATGGGCAGATTCCCGAGCGGTCAAAGGGGACAGACTGTAAATCTGTTGGCTCCGCCTTCGAAGGTTCGAATCCTTCTCTGCCCACTCGGCCTACGCTAAAGCTACGGCCGATAAAAACTAACTAAGAAAATGGTTAGTTTTTTAATATTTAGAATATTTTAAATTATTATAAACAAAATAATATTTAAAATTGAAATAGATAGGATTAGATGGTATTATTAGTATAACTTTACAGACTTTATAACTTTTTACTTTATAACTTTCGTGTATGCCAGAACTACCAGAAGTAGAAACAATTAGACAAGATTTGCGTAAAAAGATTTTGCATAAGAAGATCAAGAATATAGAAATCACGCAAAAAGCTAGGGTGAATATGAATCACTCTGATTTTGTCAAATCTTTAAAAAATAAAGAATTTGTGGAAATAGATAGGATTGGAAAATTAATAATTTTTGGATTAGCAAATAAAAAATATTTATTGGTTCATCTCAAAATGACTGGCCAACTTATTTACGAGCGCGGCCGCCAAATGATTGGCGGAGGGCATTCTGAAAATCAGATGCCTGTGAATTTGCCAGACAAATTCACCCGCGCGACTTTTGAATTTACCGACAGTGGTAAGTTGTATTTTAATGACATGCGGAGATTTGGATATTTAAAAATTGTAAATGAAAAAGAATTACAAATTGAAAAAGCTAAATATGGTATAGAGCCGTTGCAAATAAATTTTACTTTGATCAATTTTAAACAAGCTTTGCAAAATAGAAAAACTAGTATTAAGGCAGTTTTACTAAATCAAAAATTAATTGCTGGAGTAGGGAATATATATGCAGATGAGTCGTGCTTTTTAGCAGGCATCAGACCAAATATTGGAGTTGATAAACTAACAAGTCTGCAAGTTTCTAAGTTGTATAAAGCGATTGAGAAAGTGATTAAGCAAGCGATTAAAAAACGGGGGACAACGTTTAATCATTTTCGGGATAGTGATGGTAATACCGGTAATTTTGTTAAGTACTTAAAAGTTTATGGGCGGGCAGGAGAAAAGTGTAAAAAATGTGGTTTAAAATTAAAAAAATTAAGAGTGGCTGGTAGAGGAACGGTATATTGTGCCAATTGCCAAAGATAAGGATTGGC
>JBAQFA010000053.1:0-40111 GCA_049287025.1 Candidatus Magasanikiibacteriota bacterium | reverse complement strand
GTATTAGCGACGATTTTTGTTCGCCAGGCATTAAAAACGACTAGTATAATAAACACAGCTAATACAACCCAGCCTTGCCACTTTGCTGGCGTCCAGCCCCAACCGTAAAGTTTTGATTTGAACCAATACCCTTGAGGATTGTCTTGGATGTATTTTTTGTATTCTTCAAACATATAATGCTATATCAAGATAATTAATGGTAATAATTTAACTTTACCACAAAAAGTCATTTAAATAAAGCCTTACTATCTTTTGGAGCTTAACAAAAACAACTGCTATTTCTGATAGTCGTTTTGTTTGGTTTGGGGTCACATAGTCTATGTTCAAACTGTGACAAATCATTAGAAGTGAGAAGACGTGTCCAATTTTTCCAATCATTTTTTACGATGAGGACAACCAGCCCAACAACAGGGTCTGCGCATTCCTTCTCTAAGTTCTGAACAGACTCTCTCAACATGTTGTCTTCTGGTTTCCGGTTTTTTGACAGAGATTGTCCAACAAATCCATTCATTACGCGCGAGTGGGGTAATGTCTTCCCATGCTTTTAGCGCTAACTTATCAGAAGTAAGAGCTTGGTGTAAATCCGCTGGCACATTGTGAATGACACCATTAGAAATTTCTTTTTTGGCCATAAGAATATTTTTGATTACTTTGCATCGACCACCACCTCAAATCCGCCATAAGCAAACCGCTTTATATCAAAAGGCATAGGCATGTCTTTGTATTTTTCTTCATTCTTGCTCATTTCGGCCATGACTTTTTTATTTACCTGATTGCGATGTGTCTTGGATTTATAGACAATAAAAGAGAACCAAACCGCTTCATCTTCTTTTGCCTTTACTATTTTTGGGAACGTAAGTGATGGAGTCATACCACCCATGTTAGGGAGCATGTCATCACCCACACATTCCTTGTAATCAAGAGCGCCATATTTGAGCCACATTTTGGCTCCTTCTCTCGCCATCTTGCGATAGTCGGCGAAATTTTTCTTTGGCACCACTAGCACAAAACCATCAATATATGTTTTCATAAAATTGGGAATTAATTTAATAAATAAAATATTATTTAGATTGCATTTTAATTGGTTCCAACATACCCACTTGATTACCTTCGGTGTCTTTAAACATTACAAATTCGCCAATACCAGTTATATTCATCGCTTCCCCAATTATTTTTCCACCAGCTTTCTTAATAATATCCATATGCTCTTTAAGATTATCCACTGAAATAACAAGATGAGGGATTGTGCCATAGTCACCCTTTTTAAAGAAACCACCGTTTATTGCTCCCTTATTAATGTGCATATTGTCTTTGTCTACCGGTGAAGTAGTTGCCAAAAGATAATCTCCCATATCAGCGCCAAGCTGGGTCATTTCCCAACCAAAAGCCTCTTCATAAAATTTTTTAGCTCGGCTATTGTCTTCCGCCGGCATTTCAAAATGCACTACGGGATTCATTTTTTTATTCATATTATTAAAATTAAGAACTATAAATTTGTAGTATAATAGTTAAAAATTAATTTTTGATTAACAAAAAAATCCTTGGTTAGGATTATTTTATTTTTGCTGGTATGTGTGCGTTAAGATCGTTTTGTTTTGCCAATTTTTATTATAACAACAATGCCAGTAATAATTAATAACAAACCCAACAATTGCCCGCCCGGACTATCATCATATTCACCATAAATAAACATAAATATACCAAACAATATGGCGAGAATGGAAAGTATTATTTTACTTTTGTTCATATAAATAAAAGTTTATAAATTATTCTTCATTATTTTTCATAATAACTTGCATATGTGGATGTGCCAAATGAATATCATCATGGCACATTATTTTTTTATACACTTCTTGTGTCAGGTCACTTGAAATTTTTTGTAAATTATTGGCGGGTGCAAAATAGCGCAATTGTACCTTAAGTCCGTTTGGGTCAAAATAGACGAGCGTGTAGGGTTGTATTTCTTCTTTGCCGAGTATTTTGGATAAACAATTTTCTGCTGTTTCTATGGCAATTTCTTTGGCGCGTTCTAGATTACTATCAAACGTAATAGTAAATGAAATTTCATCTAAAATATTGCTATTGCTTGCGTAGGTATAGTTAATAATATTTTGTTCAAACAAAATTGAGTTTGGGACAAGTACGGTGCGGCCTGATTTTTCTTCTCCCGATACAATGCCCCCGATTTCTTTTATTTTTATATGTGTGAGACTAATTTCCACCACATCACCTCGAATGTTGTTGACAATAATCCTATCTCCCAAATCAAAGGGGCGTTTCGTGACAATCATAAGCCAAGCAGCAACTCCCGTAATCGGTCGTTGCAGTGCCCAGCCAAGAGCAGCCGACAAGAGACCAAGCCCAAGGCCGAGTTGCGACCATAGTCCGGAATAAGAAGAAATGGAAATGATAATTAGTACGATTAAAAAAATATATGATAAAACTTGTGCAATTATGTGTATATTTGATGTTTGTTTTTTTGTCCGCGCTTTTCGAAATAAAAATTTGAGAATTAGAGATATGAGGATGCGAAATATTATATATGACAATATAACCAATGAAACAGTGGTAATAATAGGAATGTATGTTTCAATACGAGTGAGCGTAGTGCTTACATTCATAGGGTATCTGTATTATTTCTATATAATCTAGCATACATAAATTATAGTATATATACAAATCTTGGGTTTTTTCTATCTTTTGTCAAGGGTTATTTAGTGCTAAATCTCGCAAGTGCACAAAATAAAACAGTTACCGTTTCTGGTAACTGTCCTACTTGGCTCGGGAGGTGGGGATCGAACCCACGACCGTCACGTTAACAGCGTGCTGCTCTGCCGCTGAGCTACTCCCGAATATTAGTGGACACATTATAACAAAATCAAAAAAAATCGTCAAGTCCTAGTTTATAAACATGATTTATTTATTATCTTGAAAGTTAAACAGGGAAGTGATATTATTATTGTATAAAATTTTAATTCAGAATGTAAACTAAAGTCTATGAATTATAGAGGACACGAATCATTTGGTTTATCTGAACCGACAGAAACAGAATCTCCATTTGTAGAACAATATAAAAAAATTGAAGGACTATTAAGTGAGCTTGGAAAGTGGCAACTGACCCGTGGAAACGAGATTTTGCGGGAGGAAGAAATGGATCAGCTTGTGGACTTGGCCATTGAAATTATAGATTCTGATCCAAATTTAGAACATGTTTTGGCTGACAAGAAACTTTTTCAGACGTGGAAAAAATTGGCAAATATTTTATATAAAGGAATTGATTCAAATATAGAGGCTGGAGTATCTGAAAAAGTTTCTAGTGCTTTAGTAAAAATTCTTAAGGTTGCTGATCCTAAGACAAACAAAGGTCCAGCCGACAATGTAATGCAAAATTTATTTGACAGGTGGCCTTGGAGTGATTTGAAATTTAAACCAATACAAACAAAAAAATCAGACACCAATGAGGCTGTACTAAAAAAATATTTTGATCAGTTTGGTCTAGATGCAGAGACAGCTTTTAAAGTCTGGTATGCTAGTCAGCCAAAAGTTAGTGCTTTTGGGCAACTTCCGGGTGTGATGGACAATCGCTTTAATCACCCGGTAAACACAGCATTAGAAAACATAAAGGAAATGCGCAGATTAGAGTTGCAACATCCTGGTGGAGTTAAAACTTTGGTAGACAAATTTGGGGTATATTGTTTTTGTCGGTATGAAAAAGGTGTTCTTGATGACCAGTTGGAACAAGTTGATGATACTGCTAAGCCGTATGGTGTTCTCATCGGGGGTGTAAGTGATCATAATTCTTCTGCCTATAGGAATGTTTCTATCAATACTAATGCCTCTTTGTGGAAACAATGTAAAGAATTGGGGATTAACCTAAGGGTGGTTGAAGCCAATAACCAGCGCGAACTGCGCAAAAGATTTTTCTTTTTAGAAGAGAAATATAATCTTCCCCGCAATGAAAAGGCAGTTTTTGGGGTGATAAATGGACACTCTAACAAAAATTTGTTCGCTTTGGGAAAAAGAGAAATGCCCTTGGAAGAAATTACAACCGAAAATTTATTGTCAGGTAATTTTGTCGCTGATAGTAAAAGATTTTTTGCAGACGGATCTTACTTTGTGGTAAATGGTTGTCTCGCAGGTGAAAAAGATGGAATTGCAGAACAGGGATCAAAAGCCATGCCTCACTTACACGTTCTCGCATGCCCTGAAGAAATTTCAGAAATTTATTATAGATTATCAAAATCTGACGAAAGTAATGTTCCAAATTTTTCAGTTGACTATAAAACAGGATATTTTTTTAAAAAAGAAATGACACATTACAAGGGAGACGTATAATAATATATAAAAAAATATGACAACAAAAGGTGATCCTAGGCAAGAAGCAGAAAAAGTGGAGTATAAAAAAGAGATTTGGAAAAAACTAAATGACCCAAATTATCTTCCCTCGCGTGAAGATATAAATTTAGTTTTGGAACATAGTTTAAGCGGAGATTTTGATATAGACGAAATTTCTAAATGGTCAAAATTATTCAACAAAGACAGAGGGGGAAGATTTGAAATGTTGAATAAAGAATTAATTGAGGCTTTGGGAAATTATTTGCTTGAAAAAATAAGAAGAATTGCTACAAAAGACAAACCAGCCGTAATTTTGGAATTAGGCGCGGGCGATGGTAGATTTGGACAATTTATTGATGATTATCTTGCTAAACATATACCAGGCCAGTATAAATTTGTGGCAACTGATTCTGGTGATTGGAAAATTAAACCGATTTTTCCTGTAGAAAAAGCTGATTATAAAACTGCTTTACAAGAACATTCGCCAGACATGGTCTTGGTAGCGTGGATGCCTCCAGGAATAGATTGGAGCCAAGATATAAGACAAACGCCAAGTGTACGAGAATATGTTTTGATGGGTGAGACAGAAAATGATATTTGTGGAATTTCACATGATACTTGGGGTAATCATGAAGATGAAGGTTTTGGAAAAACTCCAATGGAAGCAGTTAGTTCACACCAAATGGGAAAATTTTATTTTGATGAAAGAGAAAGACAAGAAAAAAAATTACAAACAGTTTCGTTTGAAAAAATATAACATATGAAAAAACTTTTTATTAGTGGTTTAATTTTAGTAGGAGTAATAGTATTAGTTGTTATTGTTTTAGGTATATACAAATTTAATTTTACTAATGATGATATCCATTTTGCCTGTACCATGGAAGCCAAGCTCTGCCCAGATGGCTCAGCTGTTGGTCGGACTGGTCCAAACTGTGAATTTCAAGCCTGTCCGGTTCTTAATAGTTTAATGACCGAAGCTGAAGCTCGCGTAATTGCCAAAAAATCTTGTGTCAAAGGTGGTGAAGTCTTGGGGTCAGGAATTTACAACGAGAATTCCAAAACTTGGTGGTATGATGCCAACCTAAATGCTGTCAAAGAAGGGTGTAACCCGGCCTGTGTGGTAAGTGAAGACACAAAAACTGCAGAAATAAATTGGCGTTGCACTGGACTAATATTACCAGAATAATTATAAAATATTATGACCGGACAAAATCGTGAAGATATAAAAATTGGCGCTGAAGTGGAAATTGTTTTGAAAGCTGATCAGAGAACGGGTAAATTGACTCGTGGCATTGTCGCTGATATTTTGACTAGTTCAAGTTTTCATCCTCATGGTATAAAAGTAAGATTAGAGAGTGGGGAAGTTGGGAGAGTGGCCAAGATAAATAAAATTTAAATATGGAATACAAAAAAGCCCTTAGTGTCTTATTAAAAATGTTAAATAAATATTCTTTTACTACCGAAGAAAAAGAAGCGATGAACACGGCGGTGGGTACTTTGGATTGTGGCTCTCTAATGGATACTCGTTTTAAGGGTATTATGAAATCTAGAAAGAAAAAACAAGCGAAAGATCTAAAATTGTAAATAATTTAAACCTAAACATCTTTATGACAAAAAACAAAGTATTTATTTATATTTGTATCGTGGCTGGAGTGACAATTGGATTGTATACTTTGACGCACACTCTGGGATATTTGGGATCAAAATATTTTGAAGAACATCAGAAACAATTAACAATGACAGAGGATTTTTATGAAGAAGGATTAACCAATTATTATTATCTCAAAACTCCATATGATTATTTTCTGCCATGGGTAGCGCTTGTGTCATTATTAGCGCCAATTATTTTAGTCTTGGTTTTGAGTATAAAGTTGATATTGCAAAAATATTCCAAACGGCAGTATTTATCTGCCTTATCTCTGCCTATAGTTTATGGTATTATTAATATTATTTTCTTTTTTGCTACTATGGACAAATCATTGGGTTGGGAATATGAAGTTGGGATGGTATTGACTTTTTTTGAAATTAGTTTTGTTTTTGTTATAGTAGCTATTGTAAACGGAGTAATTTTTTATAGACATAAAAAAGTAAAAAATATTATTTAAAAAATATGACCTTACTTCAATTTATAAATCCCATTTTCTCAGTTTTAACAGTCCTGGGGCAGGTATTTATTATTATAACTGTTATTACTTTAATATTCTTTAGAAAAAAACAAAACATTTTTTTTAATTTTATTAATCAAAAAGCTTTGCTCTTATCTTTTATAATCGCCCTAGTTACCACTCTTGGTAGTTTGTTTTATTCTGAAATTGCGAAATTTAATCCTTGTCATCTCTGTTGGTTTCAGCGGATCTTTATGTATCCCCAGGTAATACTACTGGGTTTGGCTTATTGGAAAAAAGATTACAATATAATTGATTATAGTTTATCGCTAATTGGTCTGGGTACAATCTTTTCTCTTTACCATAATTATATATATTATGTAGGTACACTTAGTGCAACTTGTTCACTTGATACTCCTTGTACAGCGCCCTATATCGTGGGTTTTGGTTATATTAGTATACCGCTCATGGCTCTTACGGCCTTTTTGATGATTGGTCTCTTGCTCATAAATAAGAAAGTTAAATAAATTTATCTCAAAAATTAAAACGCCGACTGACGGCGTTTTGAATTTGCCATATTTTGGACTTTATGATAAAATATATAAGACTAATTTAGTATTAATTCCGTCACAGGCGGATTAATTTAATAAATAATTATAAAAACTATGGAACCATTATCCATGCCATTGGTGGGTAAACAGTTGCCCGATCTCACTCTCAAAGCTTTTGCTGTGGGAAACTTTTCTAGTATTTCTCTGAAAGAAATGCAAGGTAAATGGCTTATTTTATTTTTTTATCCAGCGGATTTCACTTTTGTTTGTCCAACCGAATTGGTAGAAATGGCGCAGATGTATGAACAATTCAAAGCCGAAGGAGTTGAAGTGATGAGTGTGAGTACTGATACTGAATTTGTCCACAAGGCTTGGCATGACAATTCACCCTCTATCAAACAGATTAATTTCCCCATGCTAGCCGATCCGACTGGTGAATTATCCCGTGCTGTGGGTGTGTATATTGCCGAAGAAGGTTTGGCTTTGCGTGGCACCTTTATTATTGATCCAGAGGGTAGAATAAAAGCTTATGAAGTACATGATAATTCTATTGGCAGAAATGCTCAGGAATTGCTGAGAAAATTGCAGGCCGCAAAATTTGTGCGTGAGCATAATGGGGAAGTCTGCCCAGCTAGCTGGAAACCAGGAGCAATGACCTTAAAACCCGGAGTAGAGTTGGTGGGAAAAATTTAAGCAATATTTTTGACCGTCTCAGCTTTTGTTGAGGCGGTTTTTTTATTAAATTAATTCTTTCTTAATATATGTATATTATTATACAAATACAGCTAAATAATTTTAATAATTAACTAAAATAATATGATGATTACTGTGCAAACAAAAATTAATGGCTCAATTAACAAAGTTTGGGAATTTTGGACAAAGCCAGAACATATTACCAAATGGGCTTTTGCTTCAGATGATTGGGAAGCTCCTGAGGCGGAAAATGATGTGAGAGTGGGTGGCAGATTTAAAACTGTCATGTCGGCCAAGGACAAAAGTACCAGTTTTGATTTTACTGGCGTCTATACCAGCGTTTTAAAAAATAAACTGATTGAATATGATATGGATGATGGTCGGCATGTAAGAGTAGAATTTTTTGATTTATCAGATGGCGTGGATGTTATAGAAACGTTTGAGACAGAAAAGGAAAATACTGAAGAAAAACAACGTGAAGGTTGGCAAGCGATTCTTGATAATTTCAAAAAACATGTTGAAAATTTTAGTAATTAATTATAATCATATGCAAAAAATTACTCCCCATCTTTGGTTTGACAAAGAAGCCAAAGAAGCGGCCAAGTTTTATACATCTATTTTTAAAAATTCTCAGATTAAAAATATGGGAGTAATTGAAAACACTCCTTCAGGTGATGCTGACATAATTACGATTGATTTGTCTGGTCAAGAATTTATGTTGATTAATGCTGGCCCATATTTTAAATTCACACCCGCTGTATCTTTTTTGGTGGCTTGTGATACAAAAGAAGAAGTTGATGAATTGTGGAAACCGCTTTCACAGGGTGGATTGGCGCTAATGGAATTGGATACTTATCCTTTTAGTGAAAGATATGGTTGGATACAAGATAAGTATGGTTTGTCGTGGCAAATCATGCTTATAGGTGATATAAAGACAGCCCAGAAAATAACACCCGCACTTATGTTTGTAGGTAAACAATCTGGTAGAGCTGAAGAAGCTGTAAATTTTTATACTTCAATTTTTCCCAAGTCAAAAATAGACCACTTTATGCGCTATCAAACGGGCGAGGATCCAGAAAAAGAAGGAACTATCAAACATGCTGGCTTTAGCCTTCTTGATATGGAATTTGGGGCTATGGATAGTGCTAACAAACATAATTTTACTTTTAATGAAGCTGTCTCATTGATTGTGTATTGTGATGATCAGGAAGAAATAGATTATTATTGGGAAAATCTTTCAGCTGTACCAGAATCTGAACAGTGTGGTTGGTTAAAAGATAAGTTTGGTTTTTCTTGGCAGATTGTTCCTAGTGTTATGAAAGAGATGATGAGTACAGGAGACAAAGACAAATTGGCTAGAGTGACCAAAGCTTTTTTGCAGATGAAGAAGTTTGATATTGCGGAGTTAGAAAAAGCCTATAATGGTTAATTATGGAGATCCAAAGAAAGTTTAAACTAGTTTTAAATTTGTTTGTTTAGAAAATCGCTTTTTTAGGCGATTTTTATTTTACACTAAGTTATATAAAGTGGTATAATGCTGTTAATAATTTAACTAATATAATACTATGAAAAATTTAACTAACACAAAAATTGTGTTCATGGCTTTGCTAACAATCTTATTTATTGGTGGTGGTTGTAGTGAAAAGCCTGAAAATGAAGAAACCAATTATGAAAATGATGTAAAACCACTAATTGAAACTAAGACTGAAGCCAAAGTGCGTGGCAGTTGTAGTTTTATTGAAGGTCAGAGTACTTGTATTGATTTTATTGGTGAAGTCTTTACTGAAGACAGAATGAAAATGTCTTGTGCCGATGGTAAATTTTCTTTGGACTCTTGTCCATATTCAGATCTAGGTGGTTGCCAAGCTACACCTGGTACTGTGTCTGAAAGCATTGTTTGGTCGTATGATTATGGTGGACAACCAATCACAGCTGAGGAAGCTGGTTATGCTGCTCAAGCTTGCAATGCTATGAGTATTAGTAAATGGGTTTTACCTAGTGATTTATTAAAGAAATAAAATATTTTATGTCCATTATAATCCTTGATACCGAAACCACTGACAAAGATCCAAATAATCGTTTGGTTCAGTTGGCATACAAAAATTTAAGTACGGGTGAATTAATAAATGAATTTTTTAAACCAGTAGTACCTATTACTTTTGGCGCTATGGCTGTGCATCATATTACCAATAAAATGGTAGAGAATAAACCATTTTTTGAGGGTAGTGAATATAAAACAAACTTAATTAATTTGCTTAAAGAAAATATTTTAGTTGCTCACAATGCGCCATTTGATATTCAAGTCTTAAAAAATGAAGGCGTGGCCATTGGGCAGAGTCTAGACACTCTTAGAATCGCTCGGCATTTACTTGATAGCGAACAATATAGCTTGCAATATCTAAGATATTTTTTGGATTTGGAAATAGAAGCCAATGCTCATGATGCTCTAGGTGATATTTTAGTTTTGGAAGGATTATTTAATTATTTACAAAATCATGTCAAAGTCAAATTTAACTATTCTACTGAAGAAGAAGTTTTGCATAAATTATTAGAACTAAATGCCCAGCCAGTTTTATTGGATATTATAAATTTTGGTAAATATAGAGGAAAAACTTTTGCTGAAGTGGCTAGTAGTGATAAATCATATTTAAAATGGCTCTTTGGTAGTGAAACAGAAAAACCAGAAGCTGATCAAAATGAGGAATTGGTGTATACTTTGAGACATTGGCTGTAAACATCTGACAACTGACACTTAACATATAATAACATTCTTTTTGATGGTATTTTTGTATTAAAAAATATTGACTTGTTTAAGTTTGTATTATATACTTATTAAGTATGAATTATCCAATTTTTAATAAGACAAAAATATCTATTATAATTGTTGCTTTGGTTTTTGTATCCATATTTTATTTACCTAGCACTACTTCGGCTGTATCTTGTGCTTTGACTACAAAACAAGCTTATAAAACCAATATTAGCAATGCGATTTATTATATTACACCCGAATGTACCAAACGACCTTTCAAAAGTTCTATTATTTTTTATACTTATTTCAATTCTTTTTCTGACGTAAAAATAACCACAGATAATATTTTAAATAAAATAGCCAATGACAAACTAGGCTTTATGCCTTGGGGTCCAAAATATGATCCCAAATATGGCGCTCTGGTAAAAATTCCATCTGATCCAAAAGTATATTTATTATTAAACAATAAAAAATATTGGATAAAATCGGAAACGGTTTTTAATACTTTGTTATATCCTTGGGATTGGATAGAAGATGTAGATACTGATTTATTAAATAAATATACTGAGGCCAGCGAAATTACTTATACTAGTCACCATCCCGAGTTTACAATTATAAAATATAAAAATAGTAATAAAGTTTATCGTTTGGAATATAATCAGACAGGAGTTTTGGTAAAGAGTCATATAAAAGATGAAATTGCTTTTAAAAAATTGCAATATCGCTGGGACAGAATACTGACTATAAATGATTCGGAAGTGTATCCAGATAGTGAACCAATGGTGCCAGAAATAGTAAATAATATTTTAGTACCAACTACTACCAAGCCAATTGTTGTTGAAGATGACAATGAATCATCATCTGGCGGTGGTGGGGGAGGCGGCGGTGGTGGCGGAGGTGGCGGTTCACATCATGATGATCCAGTTATCCCCGATGATCCAGCTGATGATCCGGTTATTTTTGAAGTGACAGATAATTCTATTGGTTTGATTACTAATAAAATAATTGAAATAATTTTGGATGGAGAAGTTGATTTAAGTTTTGTCACTAATATAAACAATTGGAATATAGCTTCTAACACTGATTTGGATTTTGCTAGTTCAACACATCCTACACAAATTAATCGATATACTACTGTCTTAGACGCTGACGATAGGGACTATAATGGTCAAGACCAAGCTGATGTAGTTATGCGTAATACTTTGTACTTAACTTTACCAACCGAATTGGATAATGATGAAAATTATGTTGTCAGTCTGGTTAGTTCAACCGGTAATAAATATATTTATGATGGAACTGATGGTACTTTTTCTAATGAAAATTTTTCTTCATGGAATTTGATTCCAGGAAAAGGTTTACAAGCGGTCAAGGCGATAAAAATTAATCAGCATGGTTATTCTTCTGTTTCAGAAGAACGTTATGCTTATGTGGGCTACTGGCTTGGCACGGGTGGGGCTCTTACTTTGTCCAATCAATTAAATTTTACAGTTTATAATGCTAATACAAAACAAATTGTAAAAACTGGTACATCAGAAAATTTAGGTCTAGATAGTTTGAGTGGAGAAAATTTACATCAGTTAGACTTAAGTGATTTATCTGAAGGAAAATATTATCTAGAAGTTGATGGTGTGGGTCGGTCATTTATTTTTAGAGTCGGCGAAGACACGGCTTTTGAGACTTTTTATACTGCCATTCGTGGTTTGTATCATCAACGGGCTGGGACAGCTTTGGATTCCAATTATACTTATTGGGATCATCTTATGTGTATGAACCAAGTTTATAAAACTGATGTACTAGAAAATTTTGGTGAAAAATTTGCTGAGGATACACCCAAAGATAATCCAATGGAAATAAGTGGCGGTTGGTTTGATGCCGGAGATTTTGATTTGCGACCCATGCATTTGATAATTGTAGAAGATTTAATAACTTTACAAGAAATGTTTCCTGATAAATTTATTGATAATCAACTAAATTTGCCAGAAAGTGGCAATGATATTCCCGATGTATTGGACGAAGCTCTGTGGGGGTTAAAATTATGGGAAAATCTCCAAGAATCAGATGGGGGAGTAAGAGCCGGGGTAGAAAGTTACGCTCATCCTGGGGCATCTACTTGTGAGGGTGATACATTGCCATATTGGACCTATGCGCCCAATAGATGGACATCATACAAGTTTGCTGGTGCAGCGGCTCATATGGCACGAATTTTGGCTAATTACCCAGCTGGAGTGGTAAAAGCAACTGAATTAAGGGCTGAAGCATTATTAGCTTGGGATTGGGCAGAGGCACAGACTAGCTTGGGGACAACTGCGCCAGTTGATCGTAGTGAAGAGGATAAACTAAATGAATTGGAAAGAGAAAAAATGTATGCCGCGGGTGAATTATTTGCTCTGACAGACGAAATCCAATATCAAGATATTTTTAAAGCCTTATATCCAACATATCGGGGGCCAACTTGGTCAACCAATGTCTATTCTTTTTGGGGTTATGCCAATGCTACTGGTACAAATGTTGATGCAGTCTTTCAAACTGAAGTTCAGGATAGAATTGTAAATATTGGGGATGAAGAATTGGAAAAGTTGGCTGAGAATAATTATAAAAATTCTACAAATTTTAATTATGCGATTGCCTGGGGTGCTGGTTCAAATCCAATGAGAAATATTGTCGGTACAGCTATGGCTTATTATTTTAGTCCGGAGCAAAAATACATTGATGCAATTTCTCTAAACGCTGACTACCAACTAGGTGAAAATCCTCTAGGTTTGTCTTGGATTACTGGTTTAGGAATTTTAAATCCGGAATTTCCTCTGCATCTAAATTCTATGTACGACAATCAAACCAAGCCGGTACCAGGACTGCCAATTTATGGTCCACATGCCCAAGATTATGATAACGATTGTACGCCAGCTGATGCTTGGATGTGTTTGGTTTACAATAATTATTATCCGACACCAAAAAATATTCCTGGACTGCGCCAATATACTCCTTGGAGTCGGATGGCAGATATGAATGAATTTACTGTTTGGCAAGATATGGCTTATACTTCACTTGGTTATGGATTTTTATTTGCGATTTCATCGGAAAATGAAACCAATGTCCAGAGTATTGAGCCAAATAGTTATCCACTGAATGGGGGAGTGCTTTGATAAATATTTATTTTTTTTAATAATCCTGTTTAATTATAGGATTATTTTTTTTTGCATAAAATTAATACTTTCTTAATAAAACCCATGTATATTAGATTAATAGATATACACCCTTTGTGCACCTCAATATGGTATAGGCTATTGACATGCCATACAATAGAGCAGATACTTAAGTAGTTAAACAATTATTTAATTAATTAACTATTTAATTAAAATCATATGATGCTCAGTAAAAAAGAAATTCAGGCCAATCGTCAAATTCTTGGTGAAACCGACAAAAGTATGGCTGCCACATTTAAGGTATTGAGTGATGTAAATCGTTATAGAATTTTTCGTATTTTGGTTGAACAGCCAAAACTTTCCGTGAGTACGATTGCTCAGATTCTGGATATCTCTCTTCCTTTAGCATCACAACATATCAAAATTTTAGTTCAGGCGAATCTACTGCAAAAAGTAAGAGATGGCAAAAAAGTTTTTCCTAAAATTAAACAGGACAATCCCTTTGTCCCAGCAATTCTTAAAACAATTAAACAAGCCTATAAATCAAGGATTAAATAAAATTTTTAAATAATCTACACAATCTTGATATGTCAAATTCCTCGGGACAAATAATTAATTATATGGAAATAAAAAGTAAACCTCTACCACCCATTGCAATTATTGAAGATGAAAGAGGGTTTGTTGTCTCTAATATTTTTAACTACCAAAATAATTTTTTCTTTTTTATTCTTAAAAATTCTACTTCTTACCTAGAGCATCTAGGATAGTGAAAAGTAGATTGTATAGCAATCTGGGCAATTGAAACAATTGCAAAGAAAGAATTAAAATTAATTTATAATATATAATTTTATGACTTACACAACAAATAATAATAATGGCGGTGATAAAGACGACAAAGGAACAGATGATAAAGAAAATTTTAAGGCTGGAGAAGAAATGGGGAAAAAAGATGGTGAGGCTCTGAAAGAGGACAATGATCATGGTGATGGTGACGAAGAAACTGAGGGTGATAAAAACTAAAACAAAAACGTTCTGAAATATTAATAATAGAAAGGGGGCTAGAATAAACTTAGGTTTTTTCTTTCCTGTTTGGCCCCTTTTCTATCTACAGAATTATTTAATTATTGATTCACTATAATGGGAGGGGTGAAAAAAGTTTTTCCAATCTTATAGTGATGAAATACATTATTTTTATTTATTATTTATTAAACTAAATCTAATTATATGCTTTGGACTATTGCTATCATTTTAATTATTTTATGGTTACTTGGTTTGGTCACTTCTTACACCTTGGGCGGTTTTATTCATGTTTTATTGGTGATTGCTATTATTGTTGTGCTAGTAAAAGTGATTAGAGGTCAAAAAGTGCTGTAAAATTAATTATTAATATAAATTATATGGATTCACACAATTCACCTAGTACAAAAACTTTGTATCATGGTACCCAAATTGTTTGGTATTTGGTGGTTATAATAGAAGTTTTACTTACTTTTCGTTTTCTATTAAAATTATTTAATGCTTATTCTGGAGCTGGATTTACTAATTTTATTTATACTGTTTCTAAACCATTGGTTATTCCCTTTACCAGTGTCTTTAGTGTGAGTAAATTAGATAATAATTTGTTTGAATGGACCACTCTTTTGGCCATGATCGTTTATTTGCTTATTGGCTGGGGGATTGTGAGATTTTTCTTTATGACAAAAACGGTTTCTGTTTCCGAAGCAGCTAGCAAACTTAATTAATACATTATCTTTATATATTATATGAAAAACAAATTTAAAAAAGGTCTTATTTTAGGCGGATTATTGGCCGTGGGAGCTACAGTAGGATTAATTATGAGTAAGGAAGGAAAAAAACTTTCTGTAGAATTAGAAAAAGATTTTAAATTTTTAGCCAAACAATTAAAAAAAGATCTTCATAAACTGGAAGATGTAACAAAAGAAAATTTTGACAAATTGGTTACCACTATAGTGGAAGAATACGCTAAAAAACAAGTAATTGTTAGTGATAACAAACGATCACTTATAAAAACCTTGCAAGCCAAGTGGCAGGAAATGGAAAAAGAATATTTGGCCGAGAAGGATGAAGAAGAAATGAAAAAATAATAATTAAGGCAATAAAATGTTGAATACCAAATTCCATAAAATAAACAAATTTTATTTTGGCCTGGCAGTTATTGTATTGGTAGGATTAAGTATTTATATTTTTAAAATAATGACACCAAAAAAAATTCCTTCAACTTTAATTCTTCCTGTGCCTTTTAGCGCTCAGGCTCCAACTAATAATTGGAGTAGAAATGAAGATTGTGAAGAGACTAGTGTTGTTATGGCCTATGCATTTTTGACTGGTATGACAGAAAATAAATTTTCTCCCCAGGTAGTTCAAGAAGCAATCAATAGTCTAAAAAAATGGGAAGAATCCAATTTGGGTTATAATGATGATACTGGCGCTAATGTCACCAGTAAAATGGCAGAAGGCACTTTTGGTTTAAAGATCAAACAAATTGAGAATTATACTGAAGAGGATTTAAAAAGAGCTATTACTAATGGTCATCCCATTTTGTTGCCAATCAATGCCAAACTTTTGGGTAGTCCACAATACTTTGCTGACGGTCCAACTTATCATATGCTAGTAATCAGAGGTTTTAAAGATAATATCTTTATTGTTAATGATCCAGGTACAAACAGTGGCGATGGTCAAGAATATTATTTTTCTACTTTACAAAAGGCTTCAGCCGATTGGGATCACAATACAAAAAGCATGGATCCAAATAGAAAAATTTCCCTAATAGTTTCTATTTAAAAAATTATTTTTTAAAAAATACATGAGAAAAATTACAAAAAATTTAATTGGTGCAATTATTATTTTTGTAATTATTATAATTGCACTTCTAACATTAAAATATTCTACGATTGAAAATTCTTGGTTTTGTAAAAATGGACAATGGATAAAGCATGGCAAACCAGCGACTTCTGTTCCTACGACAGGTTGTGGAATTTCTACAATTATCACATCTACACTTATAACCACAAGTACTATTGAAAAGAATAAAATGATTATTTCTGTTTCGTTTCCCAATAAAATATTTGATCCAAACATGATTGATTGTTCCAAGGTCTTTACAACCGAACGATCAATTATAAAAACACCAGCCGTTGGTCGAGCGGCTCTTGAAGAGTTGTTTAAGGGGCCAACAGAATTAGAGAAAAAAGCTGGATATTTTACTACCATACCTGATGGTGTCAAAATTCAAAAATTAAGTATTGTTGATGGTGTCGCCAGAGTTGATTTGAGCAAAGAACTTGAATATCAAGTTGGTGGCTCATGCCGGATTGGTTCTATTATCGCAGAAATCACGGAGACACTTAAACAATTTTCCACTGTCCAAAAAGTTATTATCTCTGTTGATGGGAGAACTGAGGATATTTTACAACCATAAAAATTATTAATCCGATTTAATTTATTAACAAAAATCTATGAACAAAAAACTCATAATTCTATCAGCCTTCGCTATCGCTTTTATATCAATCGGGGCTGGCTGTGCAAAACAGGATACTAATAATCAAATAGTTGCCAATGATAATACTGTATCTTCTACAATAACCTATAACAATGCTGAATATGGATTTTCATTTAAGTATCCAAACGATTGGTTTATAACTAAAGGGTTTAGCGAAACATCTCAGCCAGAATCGATATTTATTTCCAAAGTAAAGCTTAAAGAGGGCGGAGAAGATCTTGGTAATTTAAGTATTGTTATAAACAAATCTTCTCTTGAAAAAAACATACGAAAAAACTTGATAAGTCGTGAAGAAGTAACTTTTGCCGGTAGATCAGCAACAAAAATAAAATTTACAGGAGATTGGGGCCCAGCCAAGATTTCTATTCTTATACCCGATGGTGATTATACTTTCGTAATCACTTATGGTCCTGAGGACAAAGATTATTCAAGTATTGAAAAAATATTAACTAGTTTTTCTTTTGAGACAACAGTTAAAGTAGGTCCACTATCTTATTCCACAATTGGTGTTCCAGTCACAGTTTCAATAACTACAACATCATTTGACTATACTGCTGAAGAATTAAAATCAGTGAGTGAATTAGCAGGAATAAAAAACGAGTCAGGTTATTTTGATAAGCTGATATCAAAGTTTAACGGTACAACAGAAACTATCTACACTTTCCAATATACAGGTGTAAAACAAGATTCTGGTAAATTTGTAGTTACTTTGATACCGAATAAAGCAGGTTATACTTCGCTTGACCAGTTCAAGAAAGACTTTGACATATATGATGCAGGCGGAGACGCCTATCCAAATATGTTGAATAACAATTGGCTTCTATTTGTAAGTTCATGTGGATCAGGATACGACGATGGCTCAGGACAACCACATGGGTGCGATGAGATAAAAAAAGTTGTTTCACCAACCTTGAAATTGAATTAGAAAAAATAAACCGTCAGTGTGGATATGAGTGTATTTAGAAAGTACTTTCATACCCACATTGGCGGCACAGAGGTCTCTATTTCAAGCGTGTGCTTGGGATGGGGTGAATGGTTTCTTTTTTCGGAGGTACGTCATGCAGTGGTTCAAAGTGTTGATACTGTGCTTGGTTATGGGGCTGAGCGGGTGCGACAACACGGGAACAAAGGAATTCCCGAACTGTCCGAGTGGCAACGAAGAGTGTACTACTGCCGCGGACCACGATGGCATCCCAGACGGAGAGGACAACTGTCCGTTCACCGCCAACGCCGACCAACTCGACACCGATGGTGATGGGCACGGCGACGCCTGCGACAACTGTTCCAACTGGTCCCCGCCTGACGGTGGAAGCGGTAACTCCCAAGCTGACACCGACGGAGACGGTGTGGGCGACGCCTGCGACAACTGCCCTGACGTGACCAATCCCGATCAGTTCGACACCGACGGAGACGGTGTTGGCGACGTTTGCCACAGTTGAGTCAGCAATAAACGCTTGAGGTATTATCCATGCCTAAAGTGGAGACAGGTTTGATCATCCTGCGAAAATGATTCACTCTATTTAGGAAGTTTCAGGTGTCGAGGGATCGACACAGGGACTCTATAGAAAGAGTGGCGGATGGGGATTGAAATTCAATCCCCCAGAAAATTCTTTTTCAACAATTATGGTGGAAAAATTTTTCTGAAAATTAAATTTTGTATATGAAGAAAAAAATTATTATTTTATTATTAATTATACTTGTTTGTAGCCTTGGTACTTGGGGTTTGGTTAAGGCTAGTTTTTTGTATAAAACTGTTTCAATAGAAAAAGTACAGGGCGACATAATTGATAAAGCTATAGATTCTCATAAAGTAGCTGAAATTGCAGTAGAAGAGAATGTTGTTGATCCTTTTGATGAAGATGGCGTGGTAAAAATACTTTTGATTGGCTTAGATAGTAGAGCTGGTCAAACTCAAGGGCATTGTGACGTGATTCAATTTGTTAGTATTGATAAAGTAAAGCAGAGTGTCGTAATAACCGCTGTTCCTCGTGGTACGTACTCTCCATTGCCACCAGGCAAAGGTGTCACTTCATCTGATTATTATGTTTCAAATGCTTGTGGTTTGGGTGGTCTGGAATATGGTATTCAACAAATTGAAAAAATTCTAGGGGAAAAAGCTGATTATCTGGTGGTGGTAGGTTTTTCCGAAACATTAGGTATTTTACGAAATTTAAATCTCCCCACTGTCAATACGCTCCAATGGCTAAGACAACGCCATGTTTATGCTATCGGTGAGCCCCAGCGAGCGCACAATCATTCGGCTTTTTTGAAATATTTATTACTAAATTTTGTGCCTAAGGAAAATTCTAAAATAGATAAAGTTTTACAGTATATTACATATAAAACAGTCAAGACTGATTTATCCTTTGCAGAAGCTCAGGCTTTATTGGAATTTTTGTCTCTCATGGATCTTTCTAATAATCCAGACAAGATTCAACTGACTATGCGTCCAGCCTATATTGTCCAGGATATACAATATATACCAGACAATTTAAAAGATTATCTTGATGCTACTTCTGGTACATTAAGAACAATACTTTCTAGCAGTACTTATTCTGATTTTTCTTTGACTGAAACACAGGCTAAGCTATTGAATATAATCGAAAATAAAAAAACTGACCCGAATTTTATTGCTTGGGCAGTTGAAAATAATCTTTGGTTACAAATTGAAGATAAAGAAAAAAGATTTTCCACCCAGTTTTATTTTTTAGAAAATTATATTCCGTTTGTTTCTTCCACAGAAGAACGTAATAATTTAATTTCTGATTATGTTTTGGAAATGGAAAATAGGGGAGAGAGTGTGTGGACGAAAAAAGGTAGGGAATTGTTAGTTAAAGAGATTTAATAATAATATAATATGAAAAAACAAGTAATTATTTTAGCCAGAGAATTATTCAAAATTAGAATTTCGTCTTCTCGTGAAGGTTTTGCTCAGGATGATGGCGCGCATAAATTGAAAATAACGGGCATCACTTTTTATAATCGTGAGACAATCGAAAAATGGTATCAAGAAGCGATTGAAACCGCTGAAGTTATTATTGCTGTGGAAGATAAATATTTGAATAGTGTGGCTTAGATTTAAACTCGTTTTATATTTTTAGATTAATTGAATTACTAGATAATTTGTTGTGCTCCACTTTGCTTTTGCCGGGCAGATGCGAGTATACCATTCTGTATACAACAAACATAATTAAAATTATACCTGTACTCCAATATAGTATTAGCATAGGCAGAGTGTGGCTGTCAGTCCCTAGATAAATACTATGAATAAACGCGCCCACAAACATGGGAAATGATAAATAATGGATTTTTCTCCATAATTTATATTTTGTCTGGATAACAAATAATGATGTGGAAATAAGAATAATAAAAAAGTAAAAACTTATTATTCCCAGAGCCACCAAGATTGGTTTATAATCAGAAGCAAAAGGAATAAGTAGTTCAGCAATTGAGAAAATCACAAATTTATCAAAAGCTAGAGCTACTACATGTCCAACTAGACTGAGTATCATAAAGATACCAATCCACTGGTGAATTCTCCAGCCCCACACTTGACCAAAAAATTTGTACAAGAGGCCTGTAGATAAGGCAATACCAGAAACAGAAATTAGAAATAATAAAATATAACTGATAATACCAGCGGCGCGAGTGCTGTACCATGCCCATGGTACTTCTTTGGTTTTTGCTTGTTCTTGAGCAACTTCGGCAATTGTCCCAGGGCTATAATAATCAAGTGGATCTGATTTTGACAAAACTTCTGCACCATCTAGATAACCATCACCATCTGTATCAGGTGAGAGAGGGTCAGTACCAAAAATATTTGTTTCACCTTGATCTGTGAGGCCATCGATGTCTGTATCCAGTGGGGGAGAACTTTCTGTATATAAATTGGCAGTGGTTGTTGTAGATACTGCCAAAACATTTTTTGAATTTACAAAAATACTAATTAGAATTAGTACTGACAGTATACTTATTTTTGATAATATTTTTATTTTAGACATAGGTAATAGTTAGATTTGGAGAATGAATAATTTTTTGTTCACGATTTATTAAAACATATTCACAGTTTGATATATTTTGTAAAAATTCTTCTGCTTTTTGTGAACCAAGGATAATGGCTGTCTTGGCATAAACATCAGCATCCTTAGTGGTTTTGGTAAAGACGGTGGCGGACAAGAGGTCAGTCTCGGCTGATAAACCAGTTTGTGGATTTATTATATGATGCCATTCTTTACCGTTTCGTCTGCCTCGACGTTTGGCAACACCAGACGTGGCTACACCAAATTCTGGCCAATCAATTTTACAAGTTAGTAAATCTTTTGTTAAATCAGTAGGATCTTGAATAGATATTTTGCCAATATTATTAAAATTATCTGCTCCGCGTACATAAATATCACCGCCAGCTGAAAGCCAAGTAACTGGGTAATCTACCAATACTGTTTGTAGCATTTTATCTACCCAAAATCCTTTGGCAATTCCACCTAGGTCAATCTGCATTCCGTCCGGCATATACACACGGGAATTTTCTTTGTCTATAATTAATTCACTAAACTTTGGTCTAGTGTTGTGAGTGTCTTTAATCTTCTCTATTATATCCTCTCCAACAAGGTCTTTATCATCACTTGATGTTATTTCACTAAATGATTTATTGTAGCCGATACCTCTTAGAGCTTTGGCAATAGTTGGATCAAATATCCCATTGGTTTGGGTATAAGCATCTTTGGCCAGTACTAATAGTTCTGACAAAGATTCACTAATTGTATAATATCCAATCGCTTGATTAATCCGACTTAGTTCACTTTCATCATCAAATCGACTACACAACTTATCAAATTTTTTTGCTTCTTCTTGTAGAGAATTTTCTATATTTAACAAAGCACTGTTCACAAAATTATCACCAACATCTACCATGCCAGAGATTGTGCAATCAAAAGCCTTGAATGAAAAAACATGGTACATAATTATTATCTAGTCAAAATCTCAAATTCGTCTACGATTCCATTATTATTAATATCATGAACAATATAAGGATTTTTTTTGACATATTCAGTCACATAGTATGTTTCATATTGTGGTGTCATGACTGTGACTGGTTGTTGTATTACTTCTTGTACAGTCTTGGTAACAGCTACCATTGCTGGTGGTGTTGGAGTTTCTACCACTGCGATCGGCTCTTCTTCTAGGATGACTTCTTCTTCAGGTATTATTTCTTCTTCAACTAATTCTTCTTCTTGTTCATATTCGTATTCGTCTTCATATTCGTATTCGTCTTCATATTCGTATTCGTCCTCATCATCTTCTCGCTCTCTCTCGTATTCTTGTTTTTGTTGTTCGCGGATCTGTTCAATTTCTTCTCGTTCATGTTCATCGTCATCATCTTCGGCGCGAATGCTTGAAATAGGTGTCAAAATAGCCAGAGAAAGTATAAATATTAGTGCTCCAATTTTTAATAAGTATTTATTTTTCATATGTTTATATTTAAGGATTAGATAAAATTATGAAACTTGGGTTCGTGGGGGTGGTGGTTTTGGAGTGACAACCGGAGCTGGAGCCGGTGTTGGTTTTGGTTTTACTACTGTGGTCGGTGTGGGTGATGAAGGAGGATTGGCAGTAGGTTTGCTTGTTGTCGGTTTGGAAACAACCACCGGTTTTGGTGTAACAACAGGTTTTGGTGCTACAACCACGGTTTGTGCTTGTGGTATTGAAGTGCCAGGAACCATTGTTTGAATTTCTTTAGTTATTACAACTGGTTGAGTTGTTTGGCTTGGTACCATGACAGTTCTTTGCATTGGTACTTGTACAACTTCTTCAGATTGATTGATAATTAGATCATTTCGTTGTTTGCTAAAACTGCTATTAACGTTAGTAGTATTAAAGATGTTATCAAGTTTTAAGGCAGATTTTTGTGCGCCTAATGCCACGTTGTTAGCGTTAAAGATGGTTATAAATGCTAAGACTGAAATAGCAATTGAAGTTGCTCCAACTGTAAAAGTAATAGGTTCTTCCAAAATCATCCAAGGAGAAGGAATAAAACTCTCATCATAGATATTTTTTCGTTTTATTCCCATTTGTTTAAGTAAACTTTTTGTGCTACTCAGAAATGGTGAGGGGCCACAAATGTAAAATCTAGTAGAATCCAGGGAGTTTGGAATAATAGATTTTATATGATCGGCAGTGATTCTACCCGAGAGAAAACCCGAAGGTATTTCTTCCTTACCAGTAACAGTAAAGAGAGCTTTTATTTTTGGGTTATTATTTGTAATCGTCTTTATTTCGTCATAATATGGTATGTTCTCGGCTGTTTTCACACTGTACAAAAGCCCAATATTATTCGATTGGTTGGTAGCATGAGCGTACGAGAGCATACTAACAAATGGGGTAATGCCGATTCCAGCCGCTAAATAGACATGATCTTTATTATCATTTTTCTTTGGTACAAATGAACCAAATGGACCTCGGACACTGATTATATCTCCAGGCATCAAACCAGCTAGCCCTTGAGTAAATTGTCCGGCAATTTTTATGGCAAATTCTAGATGATCAGAAGTGGGACTACTGGAAACACTAAAACTGTGAAATTTGTGATTTCGACCTAGTCGATTATCTCCAATATATGAAAGCATCATGTATTGACCCGGTTTAAAGTCAATTTTGTTTTCCGGTAATATTGGTTTTGTCCAGATTCGTAAAATTCCATTGGAATCAACTTGTGAATCTTGAATGGTGTAAGTTTTTGTTTTCATAGTGGTAATAATTATAGCTTTATCATACCATTTTAGTATAAATTAGGCAACATATTTTGTCAACTAAGTTATCCGGGTTAATTTATAAACCTTTTATATTATATTTATATAGTATAAAAAATAATAATTAAGATATTATTAACAACTCTATGTATTTTTAAAATAGCCATTATTACTAGACCAGATCAGTTTTTTTTGGTATGCTATTAGTGTTTAATTATATTTAACATATTACATATGACCAATCTAAAAATAATAGAAAACATCTTAACTGACGA
Organism: Candidatus Magasanikiibacteriota bacterium; assembly: GCA_049287025.1. Classification (GTDB taxonomy): domain Bacteria; phylum Patescibacteriota; class Patescibacteriia; order Magasanikbacterales; family UBA922; genus UBA11710. The sequence goes on along the minus strand of JBAQFA010000053.1, from coordinate 15,994 downwards.
GGCTATGCCAATTGGAGTTTTGGATTCTGGAGAAACATTTGGTTTGGAACAGGAAGATAGAAAAGGTAATCTGTATTTGTTAGGAAAAAGTGGACAGGGAAAAACAGTTTTATTGGAAGGTTTAATCATTTCTGACTTGGTAAATAATGGGGGAGGTTTAGTAATTGATCCTTTTGGTGATATTGTGGATGAAGTATTGCAATATACTGATAAAGATAATGTAATTATTTTTGAAGTATCAAAAGGGGATTCTGAATTTAATATCAACAAATTCAAACAAGAAATTAATTTGGTTGATATAAAAAACAATAAATTTGTTTTATGTAAATTAAGTTACCCTGTGATTGGCAGTCAGGTTGCTCGTGAAGTCGGATTATTTATTTTAAATGAATTTTATAAATTAAAAAGCGAATTAAATAATGCCTCACTATTTATTGATGAATGGCATAATTTTGTAGATGACGGAGTGAATATTCTATCTAATAAAGCCTGCGGTATCAAATGTTGTTTGTCTGACCAATCAATCAATGAATATTCAAAAGAAAATTTAGAACAGTTATTCAATACCACAGATCATATTATTTGTTACAATGTTGATTCACGTACTGCAAAATATGTGGGGGAACATTTCGGACTAAATTTTGGAGATTTGAAAGATGTTGAACAATATAATTTTTATACGAGATTAACTGTTGCTGGTAGTAATATCGAAGTGTTCAAAGCTAAGGGAATTTTTCCTTTGCCTTATCACAAAAACTAATTATGCTCTTAACCTTTCTACTACTCATAATTTCTCTGGCTGTTGTTATAAAAAGCGCTGATTTGGCTATTAAATATTCCACCAAGCTGGCCGAAAGTCTTCATTTGTCAAAATATGTCGTGGGATTTTTGATTGTGTCAGTCATTTCTATTTTACCAGAAACTTTTATTTCCATTACCTCAGCCTTTGAAGGTATACCGGCTTTTGGTTTGGGTACGTTGTTTGGTTCCAATGTGGCTGATCTTACTTTGGTTTTTGTGTTAGTAATTTTTCTTTCGCGACATAATCTCAAAATTGAAAGTAAGATTATTAAAAATAGCTTTTTGTATATTGGCATAATGCTAATACCAATTTTACTTGGTATTGATGGATTTTATTCTCGTTTAGAAGGAATGGTTTTAATTTTAGTTGGTCTTTTGTTTTATGCGTTTGTCTTAAAAAAGAGTGACTATGATGCAAAAGTAGAAAGAGAAAAATTTAAACCAGTTTATTTATTTTTGCTCTTGCTGAGCATGGGCGCTTTACTTCTAGGATCTCATCTCACAGTTGGGTATGGAGTTGATTTGGCCAAGACACTTGGTGTCAATCCAATTTTAATTGGTATGTTTGTAGTGGCTTTGGGGACGACTTTGCCTGAGATGCTGTTTTCTATTCGTGCGTCTAGACATCATCATGATGATTTGGCTCTAGGTGATATTTTGGGCACAGTGATTGCCGATGCTACTATTGTCGTTGGTATCATAGGGGTGATTAGTCCATTTTTTTTCAATCCGCGCATTGTATATATTACGGGCATCTTTATGGTTTTGGCCACGATTTTATTATTTAGTTTTATGAAATCAGGCAAAGTAATTACCAAAAAAGAGGCTTTTTTACTTTTGCTATTTTATTTATTATTTGTTTCAACTGAATTGCTGGTAGATAAATTTTATTAGTAGCAATAATGATTAAGTTTCTCTTTATAAAACAAAACCCCGGTCTCTTGCGAGAACGGGGTTTTTATTGAATAGAGTAAAGTACTTAAGCGCGAACAACGTTGATAGCGCGTGGTCCTTTATCAGAATTTTCAACATCAAAGCTGACAACATCGCCAGCCTTCAAATCACCAAATTGGACGTCCACAAGACCGGTTTCATGGAAGAAAACGTCTTTTGAACCATCTTCAGGAGTGATGAAACCAAAGTGCTTTTCAGCTACGATAGTTTTGATTGTACCTTTCATAAAAGTATGATTAGTAAATAAAATACAAATTTATATATCACTGAAGAAGGTCGACTAGTTTTCTAAGGATATTTTGTAGAGTTTAAGTATATACTAATCAGTCATAATTGTCAATAGAACAGTAAAATTATTGCGAATATATTATATTCTTTACAAAAATCATTTTTTATGATAGACTCTGTTTAATGTTGGCTAACACTAGCGGGCAGATTATTTACTAACCTTGTGCACTATGGTGTTCAATACAACAGACGGTGGAGATGACTCCACCACAGTTAATCCAGTCGCAGATGCTCCAGTAGTAACTACTCCAGCCTCAGAAGAAACAACTCCAGAAGTTGTTACTCCTACTCCAGAAGTTACTCCAGAAGCTTAAATTTACAAACATTTGCACCCTCCCTTTGTGGAGGGTGTTTTGTTTTTTGTTGACAATTAGTCAAAATTATGGTATTATGATGCTTCATAACAAAATTAAATAAATTTTTTATATGGCGGAAGAAGTAATTTTGAGATTTGATAACGTCACATTTGAATATGTGGAAAAAAAGCCGGTGCTTGATGAAGTGTGTTTTGGTGTACGAAAAAGCGCCAAATTAACCCTGATGGGTCAAAATGGGGCGGGAAAAAGTACCATATTCAAGTTGATCAAAGGCGAACTCAAACCAACCAAAGGTAATGTTTTTATTACTAATAATGCTACTATTGCGACCGCTTTGCAAGTGATAGAAAGACAAGACCTAGGTCTAACAGTAGAAGAATATTTTGGCAAAGCCTTTTTTAAAGTTCCTGGCAATATAAAGAGTCAGATTAGTAAAGTAATGAATGCGGTTAATTTAACTGTACCAATTGATAGAAAAGTTGGCGATCTCTCTGGTGGTCAGCAAGCGCGGATTTTATTGGCTTTTGCTTTGATCCAAAATCCCGATATATTACTCTTGGACGAGCCGACCAATAATTTGGATCAAGAGGGGATTGATCACCTGATTCAATTCCTGGTAATGTATGATAAGACGGTCATAGTTATTTCGCATGATGCTGATTTTTTAAATTGTTTTACTGAGGGGGTGGTTTATCTAGATGTATTTACAAAAAAAATTGAAACATATGTAGGTGATTATTATTCCGTAGTAGAAGAAATAAACTTGCGAATTGAGCGAGAAATAAAAAAGAATGCACAATTGGAAAAAGAAATTTTGGATAACAAAGAAAAAGTAAACTTTTTTTCTAACAAAGGTGGCAAGATGCGTCGTTTGGCTAGTAAACTTAGAGATGAAATAGAAGAAATGGAAGAAAACAAAGTGGATGTTAGACGTGAAGACAAAACCATTAGAGAATTTACTATTCCCGCTCAGGGCATTGTTGGCAATGTTGTCACAATAAAAGCAGTAAAAATAATTAAAAATCATGAACCAGTTATTCAGCCAGTAGATATTTTGCTTCGTCAACGAGACCGATTATTAATTTCTGGTCCCAATGGAATTGGTAAGAGTACTTTGTTAAGATCTTTGGTAAATCAAACTAGCGATGGAATTGCCATTTTAAAAAATACTCGCGTGGGTTATTATAGTCAAGATTTTGCCACATTAGATTATGACCAAACAGTGTTTGATTCATTACAAAGTGTGATGGCCGATGGTATTGATATCCAACAAATGCGTTCTATTGCCGCTGGTCTACTTATTACTGGAGAATTAATGGGTTTGAAAATTTCTCATTTGTCTGAGGGGCAAAAAGGTTTATTGTCTTTTGTCCGTTTAATATTAATGCAACCAGGTCTATTAGTATTGGATGAACCAACCAATCATATAAATTTTCGTCATATTCCGGTTATTGCCAAGGCTATAAATGATTTTGAGGGTGCAATTATCCTGATTAGTCACATGCCAGACTTTGTCAAAGAGATAAGATTTGACCAGGAACTTGATTTGGGAAGATATTAAAATTATTGATTAGTCAGAAGTTTTTTATTTTCGTTTGTTTTAATGTTTTCTTGTTTTATTGCTTTAATGTTATTGTGCCCTTGACAAACCTTAAAAATTCTGCTAAAATTAGAGAAATTACATTTTAAGTAATAAAATATAATATATGGGTAGTTATAATCGGGACGATAAAAGATCAAGTGGTGGTTTTAGTCGTGGTGGAAATAGGTCTTTTGGTGGACCAAGTCGGTTTGGCGGTGGTAGAGATGGTGGTCGGCCAATGATGCACAAAGCAGTCTGTAGCGAATGTGGCGATGATTGCGAAATTCCATTTAGACCAAGTGGAGATAGACCAGTTTTCTGTAGTATTTGTTTTGATAAACAAGGTGGCGGTTCTGGTACTAGACCAAGTAAATTTGGTGGTGACAGACGCGAAAGACCAAGTTTTGGCAGTGATAGAGGTGACAGACAAATGTTTGACGCTGTTTGTGACAAATGTGGTGAAGATTGCCAAGTACCATTTAGACCAACTGAAGGCAAGCCAGTGTATTGTAGCAATTGTTTTGACAAGAATGATAGAGGCGCTGGTAGCAACCGTGGTGGTGCTCAATCAAGTGAACAATTTGATGCTATTAATGCCAAATTGGACATGATAATGACTGCTCTTGGTTTGACTGCTTCTAAAAAAGAAAGCATAAAAGCTGTTGAAAAAGCTCCTTCGATAAAAACTCAAGATAAATCAGAAAAGCCAAAAGCTAAAAAAGAAGTTGTTACTAAGAAAGTTGTAAAAGAAAAGAAAGAAACAAAAAAACCAGCAACAAAGAAAAAAGTTGTTGCTAAGAAAAAATAATCTACATACTTTTTTTGAAAACACCTCCGTTTGGGGGTGTTTTGCTTTTAATAAGTATTTGCTATAATGTTTTCAGGCAGTTCCGCCTAAACGTCTCGGAGGTCAACCATGGTGTGGCGTGCTGTTCTGTTTTTCTCGCTAGTGTCTGTGTATGCCATCATTCAAGCGCTCATGGCATGAGCATGTACCCCATAGCAAGGAAGAACACCATGCGAGTTCGCGCTCCACCCTAGGTGGCTGTGGTGCGGATTTGCTTGAAAACAGTCGCGTCACCCAGTTCAGGTCTATAATTATGGATTTGAACTAGGAGAACCCGCGACTGTTTTTTATTTTATTTCTTCGCTATATATTTTTATTTTTGGTATAATTACCTTGATAATTACAAAACTCAATCACAATTCTGTTTTAATTTGTTCTAATCTGTTTAATCTGCTGTAAACAATCACAACGAGGCGAATTGAAAACAGCAAATTAAACAGATTGTAACGGATTTTAACGAAGTTTTATAATTTAACGTAATTATTAATATTATGTCCTTAATAATAAAAAAACAAATTCCTGAATCAGAAATCAAAATAACTTTTGCGCGGTCATCTGGCGCAGGCGGACAAAATGTCAACAAAACTGCTACCAAAGTTATTTTACATTGGGCTGTAGGCAAGTCAGCTATTTTTAATGCTGTAGAAAAAGACAGAATTAGAAAAAAGTTAAATAATAAATTAAATGATAGAGACGAAATTGTTATATTGGCAGAAGAAGAAAGATCTCAACCACAAAATCGAATTGAGGCTTTGGTACGTTTGCAAATATTGGTTAACAAAGCTTTGATTATTCCCAAAAAACGTCAGCCAACCAAACCAACTTATTCATCAAAACTAAAGCGTTTAGAAACGAAGAAAAAGCATTCAGAAATAAAAATAGGAAGACGCGAAGTAAAAGAAATTTAATATGGATATCATTTCTCATGGTCTATGGGGTGGGGTCGCCTTTGGACGAAAAAATAAAAAATTATTTTGGACTGCGTTTGGTTTTGGCATTGCACCAGACTTATTATCTTTTGGTATTTTTACTGGAGCGAGAATTTTGGGTCTTGCTTCTGATCCAGATTGGGGTAAGGGTTTGCCCGATCCATCTACAATTCCTCAATATGTACACATCCTTTATAATTTTACCCATAGTTTAATTATTTTTGCTTTAGTATTTGGTTTAATTTGGTTAATCAGGCGCAAGCCATTTTTGCCACTGTTAGCTTGGAGTTTGCATATCTTGATAGATATTCCGACTCACTCTACGGCTTTTTTTCCTACACCGTTCTTATGGCCAGTTTCAAATTTTGTTGTGAATGGTATTAGTTGGGGCCAGCCAATTATTTTTTATCCGGATGTGATTTTATTGGCAGTTTGTTATCTTGTATGGTGGTGGAGTAAAAAAAGAAAAAAATAAGTTTTTGTTATAGTGATAAATGTGGTATAATATCGCAAATTAAAATTTTAATTTCACTAAAAATAATTTAATAGAAATTATGTTTTCAAGTATCCTCGCAAAAATATTATTATCAGTTCTTTTTGGCGCGGCCATTGGCTTGGAGCGGGAGAGTAGTAATCAAGGACCAACCACACTGGGTGGTATTCGGACTTATTCTTTATTTTGTCTCTTGGGAGCCGTAGCGGGTATATTTTATATTAACAATATTTTGCCATTGGCAGTTATTATTGTGAGCAGTATTTTGTTGTTAATTGCTATTTATTATACAATTGGATCACTAAGTTCCAAAGATTTTGGTCTGACTACAGAATTATCAGTAGTAGCCACTTTTTTAATTGGTTTATTGTTAGTCTTGGATATTATTCCTTTGCAAATTATTGTGGTAATTTTTGTTTTATTGGCTTTAATTTTATCCTTAAAATCAAAAACGCAAAAATTAATGGCAGGTGTGTCAGCCAACGAAGTCCAATCTTTTATTAGCTATGCAATTATTGCTTTAGTGATTTTACCCTTTTTACCAGACGTGGGTTATAAATTAACTGACTTGCCTGTCTTGCCTGATATTTTTCGCGCTCTAAATATTGAGCTTGGACAGTTTTCCACTTTAGAACTAATTAATCCCAGGAAAATTTGGCTGGTTGTAGTTTTGATTACGGGGATTGATGTGTTTGGTTATATTTTGAGTCGATTTGTTGGGCAGAAGAAAAGTTTTATGCTCACGAGTTTTTTTGGCGGTTTTGTTTCTTCTACTTCTACCACTCAATCACTGGCGCAAAAAAGTAAAAAAATGGGTATGGCTGATCATTTGGTCGGGGCGGCCATTATTGCAAATTTAGCTAGTTTTGTACAGTTATTTTTGTTAATTGGTCCATTAAATGGTCGTTGGTTGGTATCTGTTATACCTAGTATTTTAATTATGATTATTACGGCAGGATTTTTAGTAATTTATTTTTTGCGTAAAAAGGGCAAAAATATAAAAGAGGATAAAGAAGAGACAAAAGATAAAGAAATATTTTCTTTATTACCGGCATTAAAATTTGCTGGACTTTTGATTATTATTAAGTTATTTACCAAAATTTGTTTAATTTTGTTTGGAAAATCTGGTTTTGTTTTCAGTTCAGTTGTTGCTTCATTAGCTGGTATAGATGCGGTTACTGTCACTTTGGCCGAAATGGCTGGCTCTGCTTTGACTTACAAGTTTGCTCTCATCGTTTTACTCTTGGTTAACGCTACCAATTTGCTCAGCAAGAGTGTGTTTTCTTATTTGCAAGGTACACGCGAGTTTGCTCTAAAATTTTTTATTTCAGTCATGTTAATAATCTTAGCTAGTTTTAGCTGGTTGTTGTTTATATAGACTTTTTTTAACTTAAATTATAAAAAGCAGGGGAGAATGACCCTGTTTTTTTGCATAAATAATTTTATAAAGGTTAATCTAAAATTAATAATTACATAATATAATAATAAAGTCTAATTTATATAATATAATAATATTATGAATAAATATATTTTAATTCCTGTGATTTCTTTTCTTTTGGTTGGGGCTGGCTGTAATAGTGTTAGCCAACCTACCGCCAGTAGTTCTACTGTCAATTTACCAGCAAATAATCAACAAACACCCAATCAAAATGTAAATGAAGTGTCTTTTGATGTGGTTGGTAAACCTTTCTCTTTTAATCAAAAAAATATTGAAGTAAAAGAAGGTGACAAAGTCACAATTAACTTTATTAATAGTGAAGGAACGCATGATTTTGTACTTGATGAATTTAATGTCAAAACACCAGTTATTAATGTGGGTGAAAAATCTTCCGTGACATTTGTAGCTAGTAAAGTAGGTACATTTGAATATTATTGCAGTGTTGGCAATCATCGCGCCATGGGTATGAAAGGAACATTAACTGTAAAAGCCAAAAATTAATTTTTAATTTATTAATTTAAATCATATGAAACATTATATTTGTAAAGGCACGTGTGGTGGTGTGTCTGATCATTCAGACACTTGTCATGATGCTAGCTGTCCAATGAATAATAAACCTTTTGAGGAATGTAATTGTGCTGACCCAGAAAGTCATAAAAAATCTGAGGAATCTAAGGGTGAAGATTATTAAAAAAGAAAAAGCATGGAGGAAAGAGGGGGGGGTAGTAAAAAACGTCGTCAAAATCGACGTTTTTGCTATTGCTTATCAGGTTATAGAGATATTTTAATAATGTCTTAACAATTGATTGTTATACTAATATTCCTAATTTTAAACCTTAAATAAAATTTTTATGACTGTGGTAAAATCAAAACCAAAACAAAAAGATAAAATTTTCCATTTTGAAATTCAGGCCGATGACGTTAGTCGAGCAATTGATTTTTATAAAAAAACGTTTAATTGGAAAATAAAAAAAATTATAAATGCCAATACTAAACATAAAAAAAATTATTGGATTTTGAGTACGGGTACAGTAGATAGCTTTGGGTGGGTGAAGTGTGGTGTTTACAAACGACCCAAAGAAAGAAAGAAATATAGCTGTGATTGTACAATTGTCGTGGATGATCTGGATAAAATAATTGAAAAAATTAAAAAAAATGGTGGACAAATTAAGCGAGAGAAAATGGAAATAGAAGAGGTCGGTTGGTTTGCTGGGGCAATTGATACTGAAAATAATGTCTTTGCTATATTACAGCCACCAAAATTTGTTTTATAATGACAAACAACCTGGTTGTGGTATAATAACTTTATACCCTTAAAAATATGAAGTTAAATAAACTTTCAAAAAAAGAAAAAGAAGTAATTGTAAATAAGGAAACAGAGCCACCTTTTAGTGGCGAATATGAAGGTTTTTTTGAGAGTGGAATTTACCTTTGTCGACAATGTAGCGCACCTCTGTATAGATCCGAAGATAAATTTGAAGCTAACTGTGGTTGGCCTAGTTTTGATGATGAAATTTCAAAAGCAGTCAGAAGACAAAGAGATGTTGATGGGATTAGAATGGAAATTTTATGCAATAGTTGTGGCGCGCATCTCGGTCATGTTTTTGTAGGTGAAAAATTAACAGTAAAAAATACTCGGCATTGTGTTAACTCATTATCAATGCATTTTGTACCGGCTGATTTCAAGGTGAGGGAAACAACGTTTGCAGTTTTTGGTGGAGGTTGTTTTTGGTGTTTAGAATCAGTTTTTAAAGAATTGAGAGGTATAAACAGTATAGTTTCTGGTTATGCTGGGGGTTATTTAAATTCTCCTAGCTATGAACAGGTTTGTTCTGGTAAAACCGGTCATGCTGAAGTAGTGAAAATTTATTATGATACAAATATTATTAATTATGAGACTTTGTTAGAAATATTTTTTTCTGTTCATGATCCAACCACTTTAAATAGACAAGGTGATGATCTTGGTGAACAGTATCGTTCTGTAATTTTATATAAGACTTGGCAACAAAAAGTTTTAGCTGAGAATTTTATTAAAGAATTAGAAAATGACAAAATTTATTCAAAATCAATCGTGACAGAACTTCTACCCTTATTAGCTTTTTATCCAGCGGAAGAATATCACCAAAATTACTTTCAAAAAAATCCTAATGAAGCATACTGTCAAACAGTAATAAATCCTAAGTTGAATAAGTTTAGAGAAAGATTCAGCAATTTTTTAGAAGTTAATTAGAATTTACTTATTAATGACAAAAGTAGGGAGGGTTTACAAACTGCTATTTTTTTGTTAGTATAAAAATTGTTATTAATTTTCCCTAGTGTTTATATGAAATTGTCCAATGTTTTTACAGTAGATAAAAAGCAAAAAATGTCCGATTTTATGCGTGACAATGGTGTGTTTGTTTTTTTGTTTATAGCCATGTTGACAATGTATGTTGTAAGTTATTACAATTATCTTTTATTTCATAGTATTGCCGAGATTTTTTCTATAGCCATCTCAGTCGGAATTTTTATTGTGGTTTGGAATGCCCGACGTTTTGAAATCAAAAGCTATGTTGTGTTAATAGGGATTTCTTTTCTTTTTGCAGCAATATTTAATATTTTTCATCTTTTGGCTTATAAGGGTTTAGGTGTCTTTCCTGGTAATACTGCCAACTTAGCCACCCAGCTATGGATTGCTTTGCGTTTTGTGGAAGCCGTCTCTTTGCTTTTGGTACCTTTTATTTTTAATAAAAAAATTAACCATTGGTTGATATTTGTCTGTTATTCATTTATAACTATTATTTTATTTCTTTCAATTTTTTATTGGAAAAACTTTCCTGTCTGCTTTGTTGATGGTGTTGGTTTGACAACTTTTAAAAAAGTTAGTGAATTTATTATCCTAATTATATTTGTTGGGGCCACGGCTGTTGTGTTTTTAAATAGAAAGAAAATTAGTGCTAGCTTGCGTTGGATTGTCTTCGCGGCGCTTTTTTTCAATGTTGTAGGGGAGATTTTTTTTATTTTTTATACCAATGTATTTGCTCTTTCTAATATGTTTGGACATTTGGCTGATATTTTTGCGAGTTTTTTGATTTATAAGGCTGTAATGGTGGTTGGTTTGTCTCGACCTTATGATTTTTTATTCAAAGATTTGAAAAATACTAATGATTTTAACCAAGCTCTATTAGCTGCCATACCATATGGTATAGATATTGTGGACGAAAAAGGTAATATAGTTTTTGTTAATGAAAAATTTACGCAAATTTTTGGTCAGGATGCTCTCAATAAAAAATGTTGGCAAATTTTTAAAGGTCGGGATAAGCAATGTCCTGATTGTCCTTTGTATAAAATAGGTAATCAAGAAAAAAATATTTCTTTGATAAAAGATTCTTATTTTTTAAATGGTCGTACCTATGATATTTCTTATAAAGAAATGATATATGGTGGAAAAATGGCTATATTGGAGATATTTCAGGATGTTACACAAAGAAAAAACACAGAAGAAAAAATGGCTCATTTAGCTTCTTTTCCTGAGTTAAATCCCAATCCGATTTTGGAAATGAATGAGAACGGTGAAATTATCTATACTAATCCCGCTCTTAAAAAAAATCATTCTGATATTGAAATTAAGAAACATGATCACCCCTTTCTGATAGGTTGGCAAGATTTTATTGCTAAATTTAAAAATGAAAAAAATGATGTTTTGTCTAGAGAAATACAGGTCGGAGATTTTTGGTATGATCAGGTTGTTTCGCATGTGCCTTCGTCAAACAGTTTTCGTTTTTATTGTCGCAATATCACTGTAAAAAAAATCATGGAAGAAAAACTAATAAAAGCGAAAAATGAATGGGAGATGACATTTGATTCTGTACCAGATTTGATAGCCATTATTGACAATGAACATCGGATTGTTCGCGCTAACAAGGCTATGGCTGATAAACTAAAAACTGATGCTGGAAAATGTATCGGTTTAAATTGTTATAATTGTGTGCATAATTTGAGTGCCCCAATAGAAAATTGCCCCCACTCCAGAACCTTAAAAGATGGTAAAGAACATTTTGCTGAAATCCATGAAGATAATCTGGGTGGAGATTTTCTAATTAGCACTACACCTATAATTGATAAAAATGGTAGTGTGACAGGTTCAGTCCATGTGGCTAGAGATATTACTAGACAGAAAAAAGCTGACAAAGCTAAAACGGAGTTTCTTTCTATGGCTTCACACCAGCTCCGTACCCCATTGTCTAGTATTAGCTTGATAGCAGAATTATTATTGCGTGGTGTTGGTGGAAATATTGAACCAGCACAAAAAAAATATCTAAAAGATATATTTGTTTCAGCCCAAAGAATGTCAGAATTAATTACTGATCTATTAAATGCTACTCGTATAGAGATGAATACATTCAATGTTAATCCGGAAAAAATTGATATTGTATTTGAGGCTGAAAAGATAGCTAATGATTTGAAATTTCAATTGGAAGAAAAACAAATCAAATTAAAAATTTCTACAAGTGATAATAAATCACATTCAATAATGTTTGACAAAAATATTTTTCGTTTAATGTTTGAAAATTTATTAACCAATGCGATTCGTTATAACTCTGAAAAAGGTAGTGTGGAAGTTAATATTGGATATCAGGAAACAAAAGTTTTAGTTTCCGTGTCTGACACTGGTTGTGGTATTCCACCTGAAGAGCAGGAGAAAATTTTTGGTAAATTATTTAGAGCTAGTAATGCTAGAATAATTTCTGCTGATGGCGAAGGCTTGGGATTGTACATAGTAAAATCAGTGGCGCAGAGAATTGGAGTAGATGTTTGGTTTGAACCAAATTCTAATAGCTCTGGTACAACTTTCTTCATTTCTATCCCAGTTAAATAAAAATTTTTTGAAATAATAAAAACAGCCTTTAAATTATTTGGCTGTTTTGTTTTTTATTTAGTTATTAAATTTATATCCTATGCCATACACAGATTCTAGAATACTGTTACCTTCAGGTCCTAGTTTTTTTCTAAGATTGGTAATATGGACATCCACTACATTACTAAAAGAATCAAAAGCAAAATCCCAAAGGTTAGATAATATTTGTTCACGGTTAAGCACTTGGTTTGGGTGACGCATAAAATATTCCAGTAAGCTAAATTCTTTTAAGGTCAAAGTAATTTCTTTGTCTTTATAAAAGGCTTTTTTTGCTGTGGTATCCAATTTTATTCCTCGCAAATTTAATTCTACTGGTACAATGTTTTTTGGCCGTCTGAGGAGTGCCCTTAGACGAGCTAATAGAACGTCAAAGGAAAAAGGTTTAATCAAATAGTCATCAGCACCTACACCTAGACCATTGATAACATCTTGATTTTGATCGCGCGCTGTAAGCATTAAGACCGGTGTGGTAATTTTTTTGTCACGAATATTCTTACATATTTCCAGTCCATCGCGTTTTGGAAGCATCAGATCCATAATAACAGCATCATAGTCATCGTGATAAAGTTCAATTCGACGTTGGCCAGTTTCTCCATCTAGTACATAATCAACGGTAAAACCCTCTGTCTCCAAGCCGGTTTTTATTAGCTTTGCCAAATTTTCTTGATCTTCAATTATTAATATTTTCATATATTTACTTAATATAGTATTTTATTGTTTAAATGACTAAAATTAGAATATCATTATCCATATATTTTGTAAAATTTATATACACAAATTATTAACATCTTCTTAATAATTACTTAATAATTATAAATAAAATCATTTACCAATGAATATAATTATTCTTAATATTGATTTAACTATTTTAGTTTATAATTTTTATAGTTTTTAGAAAATAAATTTAATTTTTTTAAAAAAACTTAATCCATTCTTAATATATTGTTGTTACAATTTTATTGTCTGATGTTTTTTCCAATCTAAAAAGTTTGCTTCAAGAAGGGATTTCTTAATTTAAAATAATTGAGAGATTTATAAGTAAACTATATTTAAAAAATAATTTTAAAATTTAACTCATTAATTTAAACTACTATGTTTACTAATAAGAAAAGTAGTAGTGAGGCAATTTATGGGCGTGGTAAATTTTTACTACTCACTATGATTGTTTTTGCTACAGTTGGAATCTTTAATTTATTTCAATCAACCGTATTTGCGGCTACAACTTTTGATATTGTAGCAAGCGTTAGTACAACAGGAACAATTAATCCACCAGGAGTAATTACTTTTCAAGGTGTCACTACCTATAATCAAGGTGATTCAGTCTCGTACATTATTGAACCAAACTACAATACACAATTGATTGATGTGCAAGTGGATGGAGTTTCAGTAGGACCAGTTACTAGTTACGATTTTACAAACATTCAAGCCAATCACGTAATTAATGCAGACTTCGCTGATATGGCGCCACTCACAATCACGGCTTCTGCAGGTCCAAACGGAACAATCTCCCCATCTGGTAATATCTCAGTTCCTTATTTTGATATTCAAACTTTTATAATGAATCCAGATCCAGGTTTTGGTGTCCAAGATGTGTTGGTGGACGGGGTTTCAGTCGGAGCTTTTCCAGATTACTCATTTACGGATGTTGTCAGTAATCATACTATCGAGGTTACTTTCACCTCCAATACATTCAACATAATGTCCTCAGCAAGTTTAGGGGGTACTATTGATAGTTCATTCGGAACTGACACAGTACTTTCTGGTTCAATGCCAATATATGCATTTTATCCAGATCCAAATTATTATATAGCCGATGTTTTAGTGGATGGGGTTTCTATGGGTCCGCTAAATACTTATACATTCGACCCGGTTTCTGCTGACCACACAATTCATGTAGATTTTGCGATTGACAGTGCTCTGTGGATTGTTGCAACTGCAGGTCCAAACGGAACAATCAGTCCATTGGATAGCACGAATGTAAACTTCGGTGACAATTTGACGTATACAATTACACCAGATATAGGTTATCAAATTTCCGACGTTGTTATAGACGGAATTACATCGGTCGGGCCTGTATCAACTTATACATTTTCTAATATAATAGATTACCATACTATAGAGGTATTTTTTGAACCTCTCTCTTCATACGATATTATTTTCAATTCAGGGTGGAATTTAATTACTTTACCAGTAAATCCAATTGATCCAGCTACAAATCAGCCAATAAATTACACAGCGGAGTCGTTCGGAAATTTAGTTGGCGCCGACGTAGTGGTTCAGTGGATGAGTAGTACTCAGAATTATGGAAGTCATATTGTTGGATTGCCAATAAATAATTTTGCAATAACTACGGATATGGGATTTTTTGTCCACGTTAATACGCCAAAAACCCTAACCTTTTCAGGATCCTATATAGCTTTTCCATCAAACGTGCTAGCGCAAGGATGGAACGTTTTAGGATGGAACGATATTCTATGGGGTACAACCACCGCTGAAGATTTTGGTTTAACATTTCAAGGCGTGAACGTTGTTTCAAAGTATGACAGCTCAATTCAGCAATGGTTGAGTCACATAGTTAATTTACCTATAAACAATTTTAGTATTAATCCTGGAGATGGTGTGTTTGTTCACAAAAATTAAAGGTCGTAAATTTAATTATTAATAAATTATTTAATTATATGAAACACAAAATTAAAATTATAACAATGATGGTTGCTTTACTTATTACACCATTATTATCTCTTATCCAACCAAAAGAGGCATTGGCTGCCCAAGGTTGTTCTCTGAATTCATTCTACGGTACGGTCATTGTCAATGGTCTTCCGACCGACGATGTTACAGTTACCTTAACTGATTTGACCAATGGAGCTCCTGCTTTGTCCACTCTTACCGCTGGAGGTGGTATATATTTGATTGAGTCAGCTAATTTAGCTACTTGTGCCTCGGTCGGAGATCATATACAGATAACAGCTTCTTTAAATGGCTCTAGTGTAGATGCATTTGTAAATTATGCCTCACAAGCAATTACTAATGTCGATTTAGCATTGTCATCACAAGTTTTGACATCGATTTTATTAATTCCAGATGTTCTTGGAACAATGATAGAAGGTGATACTTTACAATTATCTGCTGTTGGATTGGATCAGAATGGATTGGATGTTAATCCACAGCCGATATTATCTTGGTTTTCAAGTATGCCTTCAGTGGCAACTGTTGATCAGTCTGGTTTTCTTACTGCTGTTTCGCCAGGCACAAGTATTATTAGTGTGTCAAATGGTTCGATCATTACTAGTGCGAGTCTTACTGTTTCGGTTCCAGTGGTCGTTCCAGTTTTAACTTCAATTACAGTTGCTCCTACCACTTCTAGTATTTTAACTGGTGCGACTCAACAATTCACAGCGACTGCTCTTGATCAAAATGGTGTGGCCATGAATCCACAACCTACCTT
>JBAQFA010000052.1:0-52406 GCA_049287025.1 Candidatus Magasanikiibacteriota bacterium | reverse complement strand
ACAGTGGAAGGGGTAGGGGCAGTAAAATGTTTGTTACATTTGGCCAACAGACATCATGTCCACACGCCATTTGCCAAAATAATCTTTGCCTGTGTCACTACCACTGGAGATTCAAGAAGAATTTTTAAAGAGTTTATCCAGCACATAAATTTTAGAGTAGGTTAGTTTTTTTGCATAGAGATATTTTTTAAATGTGCTGGATTTGTCCACAGCTTGTAATTGTATTTTGGCCGTGGTATGATAAGTATGATAATTCATACTTATTTCTTTTATGAAAAATTTAAAAAATTTGCAGGATTCGTTCGGAGCTTTTCACGGTTCAACTTGTATTGGCGAAAGAGGTCAATTGGTAATACCAAAATCTTTGCGTATGTCTTTGGAATTAAAAAAAGGTGACAAGTTTTTTGTTATGGATAAGGGCGGAGCGATTGTATTGGTACCGGCAGAAATTATGGAAAAGTTTTTGTCAGATATTACCAAACATATTAAAGATAACAAAAAATAATTTTTATTATTACTAATTTTTTATATATGAATCAAGAAATTGTCCAAATTAAAAAGAAAAAATGGTATAAGAGAAAATCTTTTTATATTATTTTGGTAATCGGCCTAGTCTTGGCTGGTTTGGTATATAGTAAAGTGTTTGGTGACAAAAAACAACCCCAATATGAAATGGCCAAGGTAGAAAAGGGAACTCTAACCCAAACAGTGGATGCGACTGGTAATGTGGAATCATCAAATGAACTAGAGTTACGTTTTGAAAGCATGGGAAAAGTCGCTCAGATTAATAAACAAGTTGGTGACCAAGTGAAAAAAGGTGAAGTAATTATGAGTCTAGATCTAAGTGAATTGGGAGCTAGAGTGTCTCAAGCCAGTGCTAGTGTGGCCAAAGCTCAGGCTAGCTTGGATAAATTATTATCCGGTCAAACTGATAATTATTTGATTACTCTAAAAGCCAAGGTAGATCAAGCTGAAGCGGCTTTGAATCAAGTAAAAGCTAGTTATGATGATCAAACAGCCAATGCCCAAGCAGTTGTGGATACAGCCAAAGTTAGTTTGGATTTATATGAAGGTGGAAATAATAGTAAAATAGTAGAAAATTCTTATGATGATATGTTGGCTTTGCTCAATTCTATTCAAAATACTTTAGCCACGGCTTTGACTGGGGCGGACAATATTTTGGGTATAGATAATACTTTTGCTAATGACGACTTTGAAGATGTGTTGTCAGCTTTAAATAGTGCAAAATTAAATATCGCCACTAACAAGTATTATGCGGCCAAGTCGGCCAAGGTAGATGCTGACCAACAAATAAATAGTTTATCAATTACTTCAGAACATGAAAAAATTGATTGGGCGGTTGATTCGACCGAAGAAGCTTTGCTTACAATCAAAGAATTAATGTTTGCTGTGACCGAAGTCTTGGATAATACTATGCCGATTGGCGATCTTACCCAAACTGAATTAGGGGTTTTAAAAACTGAGATCCAAACTAATTTTGCTTCTGTTAATACTAAATATTCTAGTTTGATAACTCAAAAGCAAGCGATTGATACTGCAAAAAATAGTTATGCCTCTTATAAAATCGCTTATGACAAAGCCTTAGCTAATCTGGACAATTTACAAAAAAAGAAAGAGGCTGACATGCAATCTTACCAAGCTTTGCTAGATCAAGCGCAATCTGGCTTTAATGACGCAAAAAATCCACCAAGAATAGAAGATGTAGCTAGTTATGAGGCTTCTTTGAATGAAACAAAAGCCAGTCTTTCTCAAGCCGTTGCCAATCTTAATAAAGCTAGAATTATTGCACCAATTGATGGGGTAATTGGTAAAGTGGATGCAAAACTGGGTCAATATGTTTCATCCCAAGATGCAGTTGTAAAATTAGTTAACCCCCATTTTGAAATAAAGGTAGATATTCCAGAGACTGATATTGTAAAAATTGCTTTGGGTAATGAAGCCCAAATTACTCTTGATGCTTTTGGTGATGATACAAAGTTTAAGGGGATTGTGACAGAAATAGAAATTGGTGAGACTGTGATTCAAGATGTGGTTTATTATTCAGTGACCCTCTCAATTGATGATAATGGATCAAACAACATTTTGAATGGTATGACTGCCAATGTAATGTTTTATACTGAACAAAAAGAAAATGTGTTATATATACCATCACGGGCAATCAAAACTGATGATCAGGGAAATAAAACTGTTAGAATTTTGGAAAATGAAGAATTAAAGGATGTAAAGGTAAATGTCGGTTTGCGCGGTGATGATGGTTTGATAGAAATTGTTAGTGGTTTAGGGGAAGGACAAGAAATTGTAGTGAGGATTATTGAATAAAGAGAATAAGGATTAAGGAGTAAGGAATAAGTAATTGAGAAAATATGGAGTTAGAAAAACTTTTGAAAATAATTTATAAAGTTTCAAAAACGACAGAGATGGATGTTTATGTCGTTGGTGGTTTTGTGCGTGATAATTTATTAAAAATTGAGGATAAAAAAGATTTAGACTTTGTCGTAATAGGAAGCGGTCTTGGTTTTGCCAAAAAATTAGATAAAGAGTTAAAAGAAGTTGGTAGTTTAGTGGAGTTTCCGGATTTTGATACGGCACGTTATATAATAGTAGAAAGTAAAAAGGAAAAAGGTGAAAGTACTTCTGATGAACGAATTGAACTAGAATTTGCTGGTGCTAGAACAGAAAAATATGATGAAAATTCACGTAAGCCAAAAGTTGTAGGCACAAGTTTGGAAGAAGATTTGAAACGGCGTGATTTTACTGTTAATACTTTGGCACAAAAAATTGAACGTGGTGGAAAATTAGGTAATATTGTTGACTTGTTTTTTGGTCAAGAAGACTTGAAAAGAAAATTATTACGAACACCATTAGATCCAGATGAAACATTTTCTGAGGATCCACTCCGAATGATGCGGGCAGCTAGATTTGCGTCTCAGCTTGGTTTTGCGATTGAAGAAAAAACTTATGAAGCCATGTATAGAAATAAAGATCGATTAAAAATAATTTCGGCTGAAAGAATTCAAGAAGAATTATTTAAAATGCTTGGTACAAACAAACCTTCAGTTGGTTTGCGGATTTTGTTTGATACTGGACTATTGGCCAAGTTTTTACCAGAAGTTTGTGCTTTGCATGGGGTAGAAGAAATTTTTGGTCATGACCACAAAGAAAATTTTGAGCATACTATGAAAGTGATTGATAATGTGGCCGAACACTCTGATAAAGTAATACTCCGTTATACTGCACTTATGCATGATATTGGTAAGCCAGGAACAAAAAAATATGAACGTGGTCGCGGTTGGACATTTGATATGCATGAGCACTTGGGTAGAAAAATTGTCCGGCAAATTGGCAAACGTTTGCGTATGAGTACTAATTATGTGGAATATGTCGCCAAGTTGGTGCGTTGGCACCAACAGCCAATTGCCCTGATGGACGAGATCATTACTGATAGCGCTATCAGAAGATTGTTTGTTAATCTAGGAGAAGATTTTGAAGATCTTTTGATTTTGTGTAAGAGTGATATTACGACAGGGAACCCAAAGAAAAAAGAGAAGCGTTTAAAAAATTATGATTATTTGGAAAATCGAGTAGAGGAAATTATTGAGAAAGATAAAATGAGGGCTTTTCAATCTCCTTTTCGTGGCGATGAAATTATGAAAGAATGTGGCCTGAAACCTGGTCCGACCGTGGGTAAAATAAAAACCGCTTTAGAAGAGGCGATTCTAGAAGGTATTATACCAAATGAATATGAAGCGACGAAGAAATATTTTTTTGAGATTAAGGATAAAATGATGGAAGATGTGGAAGAGTGGGAAAAAATATAAAGGCTTATAATGCTCACAAAGCCAACAAGGCTTATAAGGCCTTGTAAGCGTCGTAAGCTTTGCTGGCTTTGTAAGCTTTTTACTATTATATTAGCTATTATGAATTCATTAATAAAAATTGAAAACCTAACCAAAGAATTTGGCAGTGATGATGTTATTACCAAAGTTCTTTATGGTCTTAATTTGGAAATTAAAGCTGGGGAATTTGTGGCCATTATGGGTCCATCTGGTTCTGGCAAATCAACCCTTATGAATATTTTGGGTTTTTTGGATAAATTGAGCACAGGCAAATATTATTTTGATGGACAAGATGTGAGTGGGCTAGAAGATGATGAATTGGCCGAAATGCGAAGCAAAAAAATTGGTTTTATTTTTCAATCTTTCAATTTGCTCAATCGTTCTACTTCAATGGAAAATGTTATGATGCCACTCATATATACCAACCTATCAAAACAAAATAGGGAAGATAGAGCTAGAGAATTGTTAGTCCAGGTAGGATTAGGACATCGCTTAGAGCATTCGCCCAGCAAATTGTCTGGCGGTGAAAAACAACGGGTGGCGATTGCGCGTGCTTTGGTAAATAAACCCAATGTTATTTTTGCTGATGAACCAACAGGTAATTTGGATTCCAAATCTGGTCTACAGGTTATGAATATTTTACAAGAATTGAATGATGCTGGTAACACGATTATTCTTGTCACTCATGAAAAATATACAGCTGAACATGCCAAGAGAATTATTAAAATTATGGATGGGTTGATTATTAGTGATGAAAAAGTATTAAACAGGCAAATTGCTGTTGGTAGTAAAGAGTTGATAAAGTAATTATTGGTTATTAGGCTAGGGCAAAGAAGCCAGAAGATTTTTTTTGATTTCTTAACCCATTACCCTTACCATATTTATTATGGATATTCGTGAAAGTATAATTAGTTCTTGGCAAACCATTATCCGGAGTAAAGCTCGGTCATTTTTGACTATGCTTGGTATTATTATTGGTGTTATGGCTGTGATTATTGTGATGTCAGTTGGAGCTGGGGCACAGAGTCTTATCCTCAATCAAGTAAAGAGTTTAGGTTCAAATTTGATAGGAGTATTGCCTGGCGCTTCAGAAGAAGATGGTCCACCAGCTTCAGCCTTGGGGATTGTAATAACTACTCTTACTTATGAAGATGGTGAAGAAATAATCAAGAGAGGGTGTGATTGTGTAGAAGCGCTTACAATGTATGTTAGTGGCAGTGTGGTTTTAACCGAAAATGACACAACGGCTAACACCACTTTTACTGGTACGACTGCTAGTTATTTGGATGTGGAAAATGCTGAGGTTGAATTGGGAAGATTTTTTGATAGTGAGGAAGAAAAAGGCTTGGGTAGAGTAGTTGTTTTGGGTTATGAAGTGAAAGATAAACTGTATGGTGGAGATGATCCTGTCGGGCAAAAAATTAGAATAAATAAAACTAATTTTACCATTATCGGTGTGATGAAAGAACGAGGAGTAAGTGGATTTCAAAATCAAGATGATCAAGTCTTTGTGCCAATTAGTACTGCGCAAAAATTACTTTTAGGAATTAATCATATTAGTTTGATTCGAGCCAAGGTGAATAGTCCAGAAAATATGGACAAAGCGGTTGAGAGTATTAAACAGATTTTGCGGGAACGTCATAATATTAGTTCTGAGGATATTGATGATTTTTCTGTTCGTTCTATGGCTCAGGGTTTGGATGCTATTACCAATATTACTAATGCTCTAAAATTTTTCTTAGTAGCTATTTCTAGTATAGCTTTGGTTGTTGGTGGTTTTGGTATTATGAATATAATGTTGGCCACAGTCCAAGAACGAACGCGCGAAATTGGTTTGCGTAAAGCTGTAGGAGCAAAAAGTTCTCATATTACTATGCAATTTTTAATTGAGTCAACTGTAATTACTTTTTCAGGTGGTGTTATAGGTATTATTTTAGGTTCTCTTATTTCTATTATTGTCGCTAAAGTGGCTCAATTTATGGGTTACAACTGGGATTTGGTAATCAGTTTGTCCTCAATTTTACTTGGTTGTGTTGTTTCAATTGGGATTGGACTTGTTTTTGGTATAGTGCCAGCTAGAAGAGCAAGTAAATTGGATGCGATTGAAGCCCTTAGATATGAATAGATACAAAATACAGAATTTACAAAAATACAAACAAATGAATATAATTTAGAAAAATAAAATAGTAATATTTTTATGTCAGGAGAGGTGATAAATTTTAAGCAAAACAAACTTTTATATCCAGAATTAAGTTATAAGATTAATGGAGTGATGTTTGAGGTTTACAAACAGTTAGGTCCAGGTCATCATGAAAAATATTATCAAAAAGCAATTGCTATTGGGTTTAAAAATATAGGACTAAAGTATGAAGAACAATATTATGTTCCTTTAAAAATGGATGGGGAGATCGTTGGTAAATATTTTTTAGATTTTTTGGTTGAAGGTAAAATCATAGTTGAAATTAAGCGAGGTAAGTTACTGCCATTTAAAAATATTCAACAAACTAAGCAATACTTATCAGCTCTAAATTTAAAGTTGGCAATTATAGTGTCATTTACTTATGATGGGGCAATAATTAATAGAGTTTTAAATGAATATTAAAAAAGATACAGAATACAGAAAGTACAAAAGTACGAAATATGAAGTGTCTGTATTTCTGTAAATTTTGTATTTTGTATCTATGAAATTTAAAGATAATATACAAATCGCTTACCAATCTCTCATGCGCCAGAAAATGCGTACGATTTTGACTGTTATAGCTCTTAGTATTGGGATTTCTTCAGTAGTAATTATTATGTCGGCTGGTAAAGGATTAGAACATATGGTTTTGGGTGAGCTTGATATTTATAGTCCTAATACTTTGAATATTGAAGCTAGAGTACCAGGCAAAGGTGAAACTGGTAGCGCTACTAGTATGGCTTCTGGGGTCACTATTACCACGCTCAAAAATACTGACATGGAAGAAATATTAAAAAATAAAAATATTGACGGGGCTTATAATTATGTCACGAGTCAAGAGGTGGTGAAATATGCTGGCGAAAAAAAGAGTACAATAATTTTTGGTTATGGCGCTCAAGTTCCGCAAGTAGATGTAGTAGAATTATCTAGTGGTCGATTTTATACTGTAGAGGAAGAAGATTCATTGGCTCAAGTAATTGTGCTTGGATACAAAATAAAAGATACTTTGTTTGGTGATGAAGAGGCAATTGGTAAAAATGTTTATGTAGGCGGTAAAGCCTTTAGAGTAGTGGGGGTAATGGTAGAGCGGGGAGCTAGCTTTGGATTTGATTTTGATAGTGTCGTCTATATTCCAACCAAAACTTTGCAAAAGAAATTTTTGGGTACAGATTATACTATTGGTATCAATGCTCATGTAACTGATATAAACAAAATAAATAGCACCAAAGAAGATATTGAATATTTATTAAGAGAACGGCATGATATTACTGATGTTAGTAAAGATGATTTTAAAGTGACGACTATGGAAGAAATTCGGAGCACTTTAGAAACGATCGTTGGTGGTATCACCTTGCTCTTGGTGGCCTTAGTTTGTATTTCCCTGATAGTTGGTGGAGTCGGAATTACTAATATTATGTATGTGTCAGTGGCGGAAAGAACTTTTGAAATTGGTTTGCGCAAAGCTGTGGGAGCAAAAAATAAAGATATTTTACAACAATTTTTGTCCGAGGCAGTTTTATTGACGTTTGCTGGCGGGGTGGTAGGTATAATTTTGGGATTAATAATATCCTACTTGGTTTACTATGGCGCGGTTAGTTATGGGCTCAATTGGATTTTTTCAATATCTATTTTTTCTGTGGTTTTGGCTTTGGGATTTTCTACCATCGTCGGATTATTTTTTGGAATATATCCTGCGAAAAAAGCCGCTAATTTAGATCCAATAGAAGCTCTTCGTAAGGAATAAGGAATAAAGAGTAAGGAATAAATTTTTGTTAATAAAAAAGACGCATACAAGTGTCTTTTTTTGTGTTCCAAAATAAATCGTGGGTCCCTGGGATCGCCACGATTGGTATACCACAAGGGATGTTGGGTGTGCTTCACCCTTGTTGGGTATAACCAATCGTGACGTCCCGGGGTTTCCTCATCTGACACAGTGTTTTCCAGTCTTGACTTGGTCTGCCATCTAAGGCTATTTAGACCAGTCACATAGGCTGGAGGAGAGAATGAACCCTCTCACTATCTCGATGAGGTCGAAAAGTACCGGAGTGGGCAACCTTAATAGGTTCCCCAACCTTATGTCCACTCCGGTGTGGTGGGAATTACTGGAATTGAACCAGCGACACGGGGTTTTTAAGACCCTGCTCTACCTACTGAGCTAAATTCCCACACATATAAAATGAGCGATGCAATAATATACCTGAATTTTTTTTGTTTGTCAAGGTGTGGATTGAATTAAAATAAAAAAACAACCATGTTTAATGGTGTTTGTGTGACCCGCAGAGTAGCAGGGGCAGGATGTCTCCCTGCCCCTAGACTGGATTTTAGACAGTCCACGCTGTTTGAAAGCGTAGGAAAGCTGTCATTATCTTTCCAGTCACTGCACTGTGAAAGCCCGATCCCTCTGCTCGTGGTGGAGTTCGGTGCCAGTGCAGGCTACTCTGTTGCGGGTGGTCTAGAGCCAAGTGGGTGCCTCACACTAATGAGGCGCGTGGAGGGTTTGACGTTGCTGGTAGTCAAAGTCCTCACCCTCTACTGCCCATCTGGTTCTAGACCAAGTCTTGCCTCCCTGAGAAGTAGATTATTTTGATTTAAACATTTTTTAGTTATTTTGTCAAGGTTTTGTTGCCTATTTTTTGATATTTTGCTATAATATACGGGTCTTAGAGTTCAAAGTTTGTTTTGTTTATAAAAATTTTACTGAGAACTATGAATTCAGAACTAAGAATTTTTTTATGTTAGCAATCATTTGGCACGATTTTCTTTACCAGCCATTATTCAATCTACTTATTTGGCTTTATAATGAACATACCAATGCTAATTTGGGTTGGGCAGTAGTTTATTTGACAATTATTTTGCGTTTAGTGCTTTTGCCATTTACTCTGGTAACAGAAAAAGCCAAAGCTAAAGAAGAAGATTTGGGTAATCAGGCAACAGAGTTAGAAAAATCATTCAAGAATGATCCAGTAATGCTTAAGACAGAGATGCGCAAGCTTTTACAGAGAAAAAAGGTTAGACCATGGAGTAAGGCGATTGTACTAGGTGTTCAAGTATTAGTATTGGTTCTTTTGTATCAAGTGTTTTTACGGGGTATTACTGGAGAAAAGGTAATTAAAATTTTATACCCTTTTATCAATTTTCCTGGTAAGATAAATACAGTTTTTTATGGTTTTGAATTAGGTCAAATACATGATTTTATCTGGCCGGGGATCGTGGCCGTGTTTTTGTTAGGAGAAATTTATCTTGGATATAGAAAAAACAAGGCTTTAACAAAGTCAGATTTGGCTTATTTTATACTATTTCCAGCATTTTCATTTTTAGCATTGTGGATATTGCCAATGGTAAAATCTTTATTTATATTGACATCTTTGGTATTTTCTGTTATAATTCATCAGTTTAGTAAGGTATTGTTTAAAACAAAGCCAGTAAAAAAGGCTCATTAAGGTAAAAATTGGCTAATATAAGCTAAAATTGACATATTGCTACATTGCCACACTGTTACACTGTTAAACAATGTAACAATGTAACAATTTAACAATTAAATATACAACAATATGGCTGATTCACTAGACAAATTAATGTATTCCTTTGTCATGGAAGATGTCTTAAAAGGAATTTTTATTTATGTACCACCAGGGTATGTGGCTTGTGTTTATGACCTTGGTAGAGGAGTTTTGAAGAAAGTTTTGACCCCAGGTCTTCATTTGAAGATTCCGTTTTGGCAAAAGGCTAAATTGTTCAATACTCAGACTTTGGAATATAGTATTTCTCGTGAATTTAATGGGGATAATAAAAAAGCCATGGGTGATATCCCAACCGCGGCTGTGACTCAGGATGATAAGAGAGTAGGGGTAGAGGGAACTATATTATTACGTCTAGATATTCACCAAATTCCAGCGATTTGGCAGACAGTAGGAGAGGACTTTGTAGAAAAGATTATTCGTCCAACTGTTCGCTCCAGAATCCGTATGGTTATGAGCCGATTTGATAAAGCTGATATAATTGGTCAAAAACGTGATGCTGTAGAGACAGAATTAAAAAATGAATTAGAAAGAATCTTTTATTCTCGTGGTATCTATGTAGAAAATGTGTTATTGAGTGAGATTGCTGATGTGAGTGAGTATAAGAAGATAGCGGACAAGTAAAACATTGATTTCACTGAATGATAAAAGATTTCACAGATTGTAAATTGTAAAGTTTAAACCCGTCTAGAAGGCGGGTTTTTTGTGGATAATCATCTTGACAAAGTGCTTGTTGTGTGATATATTTATGTGTTATATTATTTATAATTATTAAATATATTTATATGTCTAAAAAAGAAGTCTACTCAGATGACAAAGGAAATGAAGTTAGTATAGACTTAAAAGATGATGGAGTTTATGTTGGTGTTAGGAATACCACAGCTGGTAGATATTCTGGTGGTGCTAGCGCAGACAGAGCAAGAGATCACGCTAAGAGATATGGTTTACAAAGAAGAAAAGGTGAATAACTTAAGTTTTTCAAGTTAACCCGTCTAAAAAGGCGGGTTTTTTGTTGTGGATAACTTAGCAGTTGACACCATTGAGTGCTAGCGGTATAATGTTATCACTCGAATGTAGAGAGTGCTAACATTGATTCCACAGATTAAAAAGTAGATTACACTGAAAAATCTGTGAAATCATTATCATTCAGTGAAATCAATGTTATGGATAAGCGCAAAGAACTATTACTAAAACTAATCGTAGAAAGTTATATCAAAACAGCCGAACCAGTTGGGTCAAATTTTTTGGTTTTAAAATCTGGTTTGGATATTTCGGCTCCAACCATACGAAATGAAATGCGTGAATTGGAAGAACTTGGGTTTTTGACTCATCCCCATACATCGGCTGGCAGAATCCCGACAGAATTAGGTTATCAGTATTATGTAGAGAATTTGATGCAAGAAGATAAAATAAAACAGAAAACTAGAACTAGGATTGAAGACTTGGTCAAAGATGAAAAAGATGATATTAAAAAGGTTAAAGGTTTTGCCAAATTGATTTCTGAAGAAACTGGTGAAGCCGTGATTGTGGCTTTCAATCCAGACAATATTTATTATACTGGTATTTCTAGTTTATTTTCTCAGCCAGAATTTCGTGATAATCAGAGTATAACTTCAATTTCAAATATTTTTGATAATTGTGAAGATGGTATGGGAGAAATGTTTGAGACGATTGGTCAAGAAATAGATATATTGATTGGGCAAAAAAATCCTTTTGGTAAGGCTTGTGGGCTAGTAGCAACCAAATTTGGTGGAGAAGGTTTACTGGTAATTATTGGGCCAACCAGAATGGATTATGGTGAGAGTGTAGGTCTTTTAAAAATTGTTAAATTGTTAAATGGATAATTAAGACACAGATGACGCGGATTTTTATGCGGATAACGCAGATCACGCGGATAAATGATTTTTTATGACAGCAGAAAATAATGAAGAAAAATATTTACGAGCGACAGTGGGTGCTTTTATTGAAAATAAAGATGGCAAGATATTATTAATTAGATCACCAAAATGGTTAGAAGGAAATCTTTGGTTGTGTCCCAGTGGTGGTATTGAATATGGCGAATCACCAGTCGAGGCATGTATACGTGAGGCAAAAGAGGAAACAGGTTTAGATTTGAAAGATCCAGAATTTATCCAGGTGGTAAGTATGGTAGAACCAAAAGAATTTCATAAGCCAATGCATTTTGTGGGTGTTGATTATAAATTTAAATTAGCCGATGAAAAACAAGAAATAGAATTTGATCCGCGAGAGGTGTTGGAAACAAAATGGTTTGAACCAGAAGAAATAGTAAAGCGTGATGATATAGAATTTACTACCAAAGATTCAGTGCAAAAAATGTTGGAAATGAAAAAGGCAGGTCACGTAAAGTTATCTGAAGATAAAAACGTGGCAGGCAAACATGGTTTATTTCATAAACATTGTAAAGATTGTGAAAAACATAAACAAGAAGCAGTAGAATACAAAGGCGGTTGGCAGAGAGCCCAGGCTGATTATCAAAATTTGAAAAAAGAAGTAGAAAATATGCGGAGTGAATGGGTGCGAATGAGCGAACAACAGATTTTGGAAGATTTTTTGCCAGTGTATGACAATTTCAGTAAGGCGTTTAAAGACACAGAAGACGCAGATTACTATGCAGAAAATGCGGATAATGCTGATGTGAAGAAATTTGGTAATTGGAAAAAGGGGATTGAATATATAATGAAACAGTATTGGAAAGTATTGCAAGATCATGGAGTAGAAAAAATTAAAACTGTAGGTGAGATGTTTGATACTTATAGACACGAAGCAGTCGGGGAGGAAGAATCTGAATTGCCAGAACATACAATTGTGAAGGAAGTGGAGAGTGGATATATGATGAAAGATAAAGTGATAAAGGTGGCGAAGGTGATTGTTTCAAAATAAAAACACAGAAGACGCGGATTACTACACAGAAAATGCGGATTATACGGATATACAAAATTGATTTTTTAACTTTTTTGGCTTGCAGGTCTAAACAACTTATGAGCCAAGAATTAAGAAATTAATTTGTACTTTACAAACTTTCTACTTTTTACTTTTAACTTAAACATATGGCTTCAATGATATACCCAGACCAAAATCATAATCGTACTTTTATTCTCACTTGGGAAGGAATGAGTTTTGCTGGCAAGCCAATAGATTTGTTGGTAGAAGAAAATGGTGAGAGAAAAATGATTGGTAATATTGTTTCAAAAGAAGAATTGGAGAATGGTAAAGAATTTGATTTAAATGGTGAGAAAATATTTGTTCAGCATAAAAAAGTATTTGCGTTTATTAAGGAATTATTTTTGAGTGTGAATGGGGTGAAGGTAAAGGGACGGATGATTTAGGGTGTAAGACGTAGGATTTAGGAATTAAGATATAAGGTTAGAAGACCTACCCGCATTGCTATACAAAGCGTTGCAGGTGGGTTGAAAGATTAAAATTAAAAAATTTAAATTTAAAATATGATGCCATATATAATTATCTCCGTAATATATTTAATTTTATCTTGGTTTATTATTCAGCATTTCTTTTTTAAAAAAAATAAAAAAAGAATATTTTATCCACTTTTAACAACTAGTTTGTGGATTGTTGGTTCAGTTTTATTTGTATTTTTTATTGACCTTACTTTTAAATGTAATGAGGGTTGTGTCCTGTTGCTAATGGCCGTACCAATTGTGGCAATAATAAATTTTGTTTGTACTTTTTTTCTTGCTTCATTGGTTTATGAATATGAATATAAAGAAGTAAAATTTGGTAAAATCTTTTGGATAGTGTTTCTAATAGCATCTATAAGTATTGCTTATTATCTTATTGAAAATTATCTTGCTAATAATCCAGAAATTATATATAAATATTTAATTTAATAATCTAATAATTAACAAAATTAATATTTAAGAAAGATTCCTCTCCTCCTTCGCTAAGGCTTCGGAGGATTCGGAATGAACTAAAAAATATGAGTAAAATATTAGGAATAGATCTCGGTACAACCAACTCTTGCATGGCCATTATAGAAGGTGGCCAACCAAAGGTGTTGGAAAATAAGGAAGGGTTTAGAACTACACCGTCTATTATTGCGGTGTCAAAAACAGGGGAAAGACTAGTTGGTCAATTGGCCAAACGTCAGTCTGTCACCAATCCAAAGAATACTCTGTATTCTATCAAACGTTTGATTGGTCGCAATTTTAATGATCCAGAAGTTCAGCGCGATATGAACCTGATGCCATTTAAAATTGTAAAAGCGGGTGAAGGTGTAAAAATTGAAATGGGCGGAAAAGAATATTCACCTCAGGAGATCTCAGCTATGGTATTACAAAAAATGAAAGCTGATGCCGAAGAAAAAATTGGCGAAAAAATTACTGAAGCGGTAATTACTGTGCCAGCCTATTTTGATGATTCTCAGCGTAAGGCTACTAAGGATGCGGGAGAAATTGCTGGTTTGAAAGTTAGTCGTATTATAAACGAACCAACCGCCGCGGCTTTTGCTTATGGCTTTGATAAAACCAAAGATCAAAAAATTGCCGTTTATGACTTGGGTGGTGGTACATTTGATATTTCTATTTTGGAAATTGGTCATGACGTGGGCGAAGGTCAATCTACTGTAGAAGTAAAATCTACCAATGGTGATACTCATCTTGGTGGTGATGACTTTGACCAAAAAATTATTGCCTGGATTTTGGATGAATTCAAAAAGACTGAGGGTGTAGATTTGAGTAAAGATCCATTATCATTGCAACGGGTAAAGGATGCAGCTGAGAAAGCCAAAATTGAATTGTCTAGTACACCAGAAATAGAAATCAACGAACCATTTATTACCTCTACTGCTGATGGTCCAAAGCACTTGAATATGAAATTGTCTCGCGCCAAATTGGAAGATTTGGTCGGGGATTTGGTAGAAAAAACTTTTGGTCCAGTGCGTAAAGCTTTGGATGATTCTGGTTTTAAATTATCAGAAATTGACGAAGTCGTGATGGTTGGTGGTATGACTCGCATGCCATTGGTCTTGAAAAAGGTAGAAGAATTTTTTGGCAAGAAACCAAATGTCTCAGTTAATCCGGATGAAGTTGTAGCGATTGGTGCTGGTATCCAAGGTGGACAATTGCAAGGTGATCTTGGTAAAGAAATTTTACTGCTTGACGTAACTCCATTATCACTTGGTCTAGAAACTCTGGGTAGTGTCATGACACCTTTAATTGAACGCAACACGACTATTCCAACTAGCAAATCACAAGTTTTTTCTACAGCGGCTGATAATCAACCAAGTGTAGAGATTCATGTACTACAAGGTGATCGTCCTATGGCCACTGATAACAAGACTCTAGGTAGATTTATGTTGGATGGCATTCCACCATCTCCTCGTGGCGTGCCACAAATTGAAGTGACATTTGATATTGATGCCAATGGTATTGTGAATGTAAAAGCCAAAGATAAAGCGACCAATAAAGAACAATCAATTAGAATTGAAGCTTCATCTGGTTTGTCAAAAGAAGAAATTGAAAAAATGAAAAAAGATGCCGAAGCTCATGCCGATGAAGATAAAAAGAAACGTGAATTGATTGATGTACGCAATTTGGCTGATACTATGATGTATACAACTGAAAAAATGATGAAAGATGTAGAAGAAAAGAAAATTGCGATTACTGATGATGAGAAAAAGAATGTGGAAGAAGCTTTGAAGGCCTTGAAAGAAGTAAAAGACAAAGATGATGTAGAAGCGATTAAAAAAGCTTCAGAAGAACTTTCTAAGGTTGCTCAGGTAGTGGGACAAAAAATGTACGCTGCTTCACAGCCACCGGCTGGTGCTCCAACAGAACAGCCAAACCCTTCAACTGACGCTCAGGATAAGAAAGATGATAATGGTGCGGTAGAAGGTGAAGTCGTAGATGACAAACAACAGTAATTAGTATTTAGTAAACAGTGGGGCAGGCAGAGCCTGCCCCATGTATTTTACGAGTATAATCTGGTATAATGTGGCTAAATATAATTTTTAATTATAAAAATATGTTAGAACATTTTCGTACGCAAAAACGTCATCATCGCATGTGGGTAATAATTATTGGCTTGTTTGTATTATTGTTTGCCACTTGTGCAATTGGTTATTTTTTTGGTATGGATAGGAAAGCTTTTTTAGTACTTTTCCCAGTGTTTGTCTTTGTTGGTTGGTTGGTGGAATTGGGGATTGAACATTACTAGTTCAGACATAAGACGTAGGACATAAGATGTAAGTTTTAAGTTATTAATTTAAAAGTATATGGGTGGAGAAGAAAAATTTCACACTATACCACGGACAAATATGGAAATAGTAGAAATGCTTATAGGGCATTTGAAACAGCCTTGTAGTAATCCTGCTAAACCTAGTGAAAATTTTGGACCGATGTGGTTGAAAATAGCTGAAGATCATCTAGCTCGGTTTAAAGAAGAAAAAGATGTTCAAGCTGTGGAAACCTTGGAGAGAGCGATTGCTTGGCATAAAGCTATATATGGTAAAGAGTAATTACAACAATTTTAAACATCAAGAACAGAAGTTTAAAAAGTTGGTGGCTATGTTTCCAAAAGAAAAGCAAGAGAAATTGTTATTTGTCTATAATTTTGCTAAAATTAGACATGAAGGACAAATGAGACATGATGGGGTACGTGTGTCGTATATTATTCACCCTTTACGTTGTGCTATATATTTGTTAGAAATATTAAAGATAAAAGATATTGAATTGACCCAAGCTGTATTACTCCATGATGTGGTAGAAGACACTGAGACAAGTTTGAAAGAAGTGGAAAATATGTTTGGCAAGAGGGTGGCTGGGCTAGTAAATTTTTTAACTAGAAAGCGAAGAAAAAATGAAAGTGAAGAATCCAAACGAAAAGCCAAAATTAAACATTTTTTAAAATTCTTTGGTAAAGGTAAAGACGATCAGAGACTGTTAAAAAGTGTTGATGTGTTGGATAATTTGCGTTCAATGGAATATATCTTAGATCAAAAAATAAAAAATAGAAAATTAAAACGTTGGCGCAATGAAGTGGTAGAATATGGTTTGAAAATTGCTAGTCTGGTGGACAAGAAAATTGTTAATGATTTAAACGAAGTTTTAAATAGGTATACAAAAATTGGATTATTTGATTTTTAATTGTTATTTGTTACATGTTATGTGTTTCATGATTCATGATATATGAGTAAAGATTACTACAAAATACTCGGCGTGGAGAAGAACGCTAGTCAAGATGAAATAAAAAAAGCTTTTCGTAAATTGGCTCATCAATATCATCCTGATAAACAAGGTGGTGATGAAGCTAAGTTTAAAGAAGTGAATGAAGCTTTTCAAGTTGTTGGTAATGCCGAAAAGCGCGGTAAATATGATCAATTTGGCTCTGATTTTGCCCAGCAGGGTGGTTTTGGTGGTGGAGCTGGTTGGGAAGACTTTATGCGGGCAGCCAGAGGTGGTGGCGGTGGTTTTCAAAATGCTAATTTCGATTTTGGCGGGATAGATTTGGGAGATATATTTGGTGATATGTTTGGCTTCGGCGGGGGTTCACGTTCTCGTGGTCGTCAGGCTCGAGGTAATGATATTCAAGTAGATATTCAACTGGAATTTAAAGAAGCAATTTTTGGTATAGAAAAAGAAATTAGACTAAATAAAAATAATGCTTGTGATGTTTGTGGTGGCAACGGCGTAGAACCAGGTAGCAAGATGAATACTTGTTCAGATTGTAAAGGTCAAGGTCAAGTGCGTCGGGTGCAACAAACAATCCTTGGTGCTATGCAAACTGTCGGTGTTTGTCCATCATGTCAGGGGACTGGTCAAAAAGCCGAGAAACATTGTAAACATTGCAGTGGTAAAGGAACAGTTAAGGGTGAGTCAAATTATAAAATAAAAATTCCCGCTGGGATTGACGATGGACAGTCTATTCGTCTTGATGGAAAAGGGGAGAGTGGTGGTGCTAATGGTTCCAACGGAGATTTGTATGTGCGTGTACATGTAAAAGAAGATAAAAATTTACAACGAGAAAATGAAAATATTTTTTCTGAAATACATATTTCTTATCCTCAAGCTGTCCTGGGTGATAAAATTGAAATTGAAACAATTGATGGTCAGAAAAAATTAGTAATTCCCGAGGGTACACAATCACATCAACAGATTCGTTTGCGTGATCTTGGAGTGCCACATTTGCATGGACGAGGCAGAGGAGATCATTATGTGAAAGTGATTGTGGACGTACCAAAGAAGATTAGTCGGAGTGCGAAGAAGTTGTTAGATGACTTAAGTAAAGAATTATGATATAATAAAGACACAGAAGACGCAGATAACTATGCAGAATATGCTGATGACGCTGATAAATATTTACAATCCGCATAATCCGCGACTTCTGCGTAAAATCTGCATATTCTGTGTCTTTTTTCACTATGGATTTTCTCTCATTATTCCCAACAATCGATTTATTTATTTTTTTTCTTTTTGTAGTAGCAGTATTTATAAATTGGGTTTTTGTAAAAAAAGAAAAATTGTTTATAGATTTATTAGCTTTATATACTGCTTTTGTATTAGTTATAGTTGTGCCGATGTTTAGCGCGACAGTTGTGGGTTGGTTTGCCATGCACGAATATGTTAGGTTGTTAGCTTTTTTAATAGTTAAATTTGGTTTATTATTTGCTTTGTGGCATAGTAATCTTGGTGATTTTTCAAAAAAAGTTTCTCCAACTCAAGTTTCAACTTCAGTCATATATAGAATTGGTCTAATGGGTTTGTTTTTTACTACGATTATATATTTTCTTCCTGCCACAATAAAAGTGTATTTTGGCACTTTAACTAATTTTCTTTTTGGCAATCTAATCGCTATGTTATTTTGGTTTGTGTTGCCAATATTTTTTGCCTTTGCTTATAGATTTAAGACTCGTCGGGGTTGGGTAGAATAGTTGTGATGCTAATATACTAATTTAAAAAATCCGCCGATGAGGCGGATTTGTTATGTGGTATGTGAAATGTGTTATGTGGCTTGTGCGTCCAGTATTTTATTCACCTCAGCATCAGCTTCTTTATTTTTTTCGCGAGGAATATATTTGTAGGATACTTTTTTGAATTGGGACGCTGTATTGTAGGCTTGGATAAATAATTTTTGTAAGGTTGGTTCCTTTACTTTCCAATGTCCGGACAATTGTTCCACTATTAGTTTGCTATCAGCAAAACACTCAACCTCTGTCGCTCCCAGATGTTTGGCCTTTTTCAGACCAGAAATAAGAGCCGAGTATTCGGCGTAGTTATTGGTTTGTTCGCCAAGATACTCACCATAATTAGAAATAGTTTTTCCAGTTTCATCTTTTATTACTATGCCAGTAGCGGCTGGTCCAGGATTATTTCTTGATCCACCGTCGGTAAAGATTGTTAGTTTCATATTTTGTGGTTCATTCTGAGGAGAGAAGCGACGAAGAATCTTTCGAAGCCACACTCATTGATTTATTTAATATTATTTGTGCTAAAAATGTATAATGTCTGAAAGATCCTTCTTCGCCCTGGGCGAATCAGGATGAATGACGAAGATCTACAATAGTCAACTGTAACTCCCGATTGCCATTCCATTCATTAACATCAATTTCAAATATCATATCAATTTTGTCTCCTTTTTTCAATTCCTCACACCAATTGGTACCATTGCCATTGCATAGAGACCAGCCAATAGTTTTTCTGATTTTGTGAGAGTTGTGTTTTACCATTATACGTAAGTGTTTAGCATCTTTTCCTACTGGTTCAAGTCCTGTAATAGTCAAATCACGAGCCAAATATTTTGGTTTTTCATTACCAATGCCAAAAGGTTTGAACTGATCCAAGATATCAAATAATTCCCAATCAACATTATCCAAATCAATTTCTGCATCAATATTCAAGACTGAGAAAATATCCTGATCTTTGGTTTTACTAATAAATCTTTCAATTAATTTTTGTTTAAATTCTTCTAACTTATTTTTATTAGCCAGAGTAAAACCACAGGCCATAGGGTGACCACCAAATCTAGAAAAACATTCTGAGATAGCTTGGAGCGATTCAATTAAATTAAAATTTTCTATACTTCTACCCGAACCAGTAATCTCCCCATCGTTTTCGGCCATAACAATTGTGGGTTTGTAAAATTTATCTTTTATTCGACCAGCAATTAAACCAACTAGGCCAGTAGACCAATTTTGTCCGACAAAAAATAAGACAGGATTTTCTTTTTGATTTTCTTCAACATCTTTTATTACTTGTTTTACCAACCCTTCAGTAGTTTTTTGCCGGTCTTGATTGTTTTGATCTAGTTCTTGGGCTAATTCCACTGCTTCTACTGGGTCAGTTGTCATGAGTAAATTATAGGCTGTGTTGGCATGATTCATTCTGCCAGCGGCATTAATGCGCGGGGCAATTTGAAAGCCAATAGTATCGGCGCTAATTTCACGTTTACATTTACCTTGTTCATCTAGAATTCCCGCTTCTAATAATAATTTTTGTAAACCTAAGCGTCGGGTTTTGTTTAAGACAATCAAACCATATTTAGTTAAAGTTCTAGATTCACCCAAGAGGGGAACCATGTCACCAACACTGGCAATCGCCACCATATCCAGCAACCATTTTTCGACACTTTCGTGATCATCACAATGATTTTTTAATAATGCTTGGGCGAGTTTGAAAGCCACCCCTCCGCCCGCTAAACCTTTGTCGGGATAAGTTTCACCTGGTACCTGAGGATGAATAATAGCGAGAGCGGGTGGCAATGTTTTTGGTACAGCATGGTGATCTGTCACAATTACATCGATTCCGGCTGACACCGCCATAGTTATTTCTTCCACATTACTAACCCCACAATCACAAGTAATAATCAGATTTATTTTTTCATCAATAAATTTTTGAATAGTATTTTTATTTAATCCATAACCATCAGTTTCGCGATGAGGAAGAAAAATGTCTACATATTTTACACCCAGGTGTCTAAGAGTAGAAATCAAAATAACTGAAGCCGACACGCCATCAGCATCATAATCACCATGAACAACAATTTTTTCTTGGTTAGTGATTGCTCGGGAGATTCTTTCCAGAGCTTTGTTCATGTCTTTAAAAAGAAATGGGTCGTGTATATCTTTTGAATAATCAGGATTTATAAATTCATCAATTTTTTCTTGAGTGGTAATGTTTCTGTGATAAAGCAAATTCAAAACTGCCTGAGGTAATTCGGGATATTGATCATAAAATGATTGTGGGGCTGGGTCTAGCACTTTCCAGATTTTTTCCATAGATCAGTGGTTATTTGTTTAATCTGTTAGATCTGTGTTCTATTAAAAATTAGATAGCACACAGATTGAACTAATCAAACTGATTTACACAGATTTTTTTCTGTGAAAAATACCTGTAGTTTTATTTTTAAAATCCCAATAACCATCAGCAAAGAATAAAGAAAAAATTATAAAAGCAAAGATTAGGCTTTGCGGACGATTTACCAAATCTAGTGGTTGTAAATACAAAGCAATGGTGGATACACCTAAGAAAATCCAGTGAACAATTGGTCGTTTTAATGGGCTTACAAATTCTTCGGGCGCAATTTTACTTCTTTGTTTTAAATTGTAAATGATATAAAGTAAAATTAGTGGGATAAAAAAGTACCATTGATAAGTATTTATATCCAGATTGTAACTTTCAACTTTTACAAAATAATAAATAAATGAGAAAAAATAAATTACAAAAAGCAATATCACTGTCATTTGGTAGTGGTGTAGTGGATTTAGATAATGATGCTTAAGAGATGAAAATTTTTTCCAGTCCATTTTATTAATAAAACATTGGCATGATACTAAAGAACAGCATGCCTAAGACAGCAATCATCGTAATGATTGTCCACAGGACTTTAAATTTTTTGCTTCCGTACATATAACATTGATTACACTGATTAAAAATTTGATTTCACTGATTGTGATTGATTAAAAGTAATTATATAGATTAATAGTGATCTCACTGATGATTTTTCTGTGTAACACAAAGAAATCAGTGAAATCTGTGTTTTATCGCTTTAACACTGCCAAATAAGCCTCAGTTGGAATATCCACCTTACCTTTGCCGAGTGCCATCATTTTTTTCTTACCTTTCTTTTGCTTTTCCAATAATTTATTTTTTCTGGTCACATCACCACCATATAGCTTGGCAGTCACATCTTTTCTCATGGCGGATAATCTTTCACCAGCAATTACTTTACCACCAATCATGGCTTGAATTTTGATAACAAATTGTTGGCGTGGCAAAGTGTCTTTTAAAGAATTTACAATTTGTTTACCCACATGAAAAGCTTCTTCGCGCCAAACGAGAGTAGATAGAGACTCAACTTTTTCGTCCGCAATAAAAATGTCTAACTTAACTACTTCAGTCGGTTCATAATCTTTGTAATCATAATTTAGCGAAGCATAACCACTGGTAATAGTTTTTAATTTGTCATAAAAATCTGTAATTAGAGAAGCTAACGGCATTTGATAATGAAGCATGGCTCTCTGGCCTGCGCCGGTGCTCAAGTATTCAGTATTGGAATATTTACCTTTGCGTTCAGCTACTAATCCCATTACATTACCAATATAGTCTTGGGGGGTAATAATATCTACAGTCATCCATGGTTCTTCGATTTCTTTGATATGGGTTGGATCAGGCAAGTCCTGAGGGCTTTTTACAGTTAGGACATCGCCATTACTTTTCTTCACTTTATAAGCTACGCTCGGCACAGTGACAATAATATGCAAACCAAATTCACGTTTTAATCTTTCTTGAAAAATATCTAAGTGGAGCATTCCGAGGAATCCACACCGAAAACCAAAACCCAAAGCTTGCGAACTTTCTGGTTCATAAAATAAAGCTGAGTCATTTAATTTTAATCTGTCCATAGCATCGCGTAGAGCTCCATAATCATCACCTTCTTTTGGGAAGATGCCGGCAAATACCATGGGTTTAACTTCTTTATAACCCGGTAGAGCTTGTTGAGCTGGATTTTTGAAAGTTGTGACTGTATCACCGACTCTAACTTCGTTCAATTCTTTCAAACCAGTGACAATATAACCAATCTGACCTTCAGCCAATTTTTCATCACTGACTAGTTGAGGAGAATAATGACCAACATCCAGGGCTTCACCAATCGCATTAGTTCCCATTAATTTGATTTGATCACCTTTGGTAATACTACCGTTTCTAATTCTAATTGAAGCTACTACTCCTTGGTAATCATCATAAAAAGAATCAAAGACTAGTGCTTGCAATTTATTCAAACCATCGGCCTGGGGTGGGGCAACTCTTTCAATCACAGCTTGCAAGAGCGTTTCTACACCTTCACCAGTTTTTCCAGAAACATGCAAGATTTCTTCTTCTTTACAACCAAGCAAATGAATAATTTCTTCAGTAGTTTTTTTGATGTCAGCGCTTGGCATGTCTATTTTGTTGATCGCGGGAATAATGGTTAAGTCTTGTTCAATCGCTAAGTATAGATTAGCAATGGTTTGAGCTTGTACACCCTGGGTCGCATCAACCAAAAGAATAGCACCTTCTACAGCAGCCAAACTTCTAGAAACTTCATAAGTAAAGTCTACATGGCCGGGAGTGTCAATAAGATTCAAAATATATTCTTGATATTTCATTCTGACTGGTTGTAATTTGATTGTAATACCACGCTCTTGTTCTAATTCCATTTGATCAAGCATCTGGGCATGCATATGTCGTTTTTCTACCGTACCAGTCAATTCCAAAAAGCGATCAGCCAGAGTTGATTTTCCATGATCAATGTGAGCGATAATGCAAAAGTTTCTTATGTTATCCATATTTTAAATTTCATCACCTTCTTTGATTTCTCCTTGTATATTCCAGAGTTTTAACCATTGACGGCGGAGCGATTGGCTAAATTGTTGCATTTCTTCTAGCTTTAAAAAATGCAAAATTATACCATAAATCAAGAGCCCTATAATACCAGAAATTAACCCTTGGAGCAAGATACCCCAAAAACGGGTCATGTCTACTAAATTGGCAATGGGATATTTCAAAAATTGGATAGTCACACTCATAAAAACTGTGGCTATCGATATTTTTGCTAATGATTTTAAAATATCAATCTCTTTCAAACTACCTAATTTTCGTTTTAATAAAATCCAGGTCAGGATTAATTGAATTGTGACGGCAAAAGAAAATGATAAAGCTAATCCACTAATACCAAATAAATTTTTAAAATAAAAAGCTGAAACAACATTGACTATCATTCCAATCAAAGCGGTAATAAAAGGTGTCCAAGTATCATGAATAGAATAAAAAGCGCGAGACAATATTGGTATTAGGCATTGGGCAAATAAAGATAGAGAAAATAAAGCCAGAGTATTGGCCGTTAGAATCGTGTCAGTCCAATCAAATTCGCCTGAACCTAAAACTACTCTGGTAATTTGGGCGCGTAATAATAAAAATATAATTGTTAGAGGCACAATAAAGAAAATAATTTGGCGAATAGTAGAAGATAATTGTTCAATCATAGCCTCTTTTTTATTCTCGGCAATTAACTGCGACAGAGTAGGGAAAGCGGCAATGGCAAAAGAAACACCAATAATACCGACTGGAAAATATTGTAGATTGTTAGCAAAATTGAAAATTGTCACACTACCAGCGGCCAGAGTAGAGGCCAAAATCGTAATAAACAAAAGATTAAATTGGCTGACTGCTAGACTAAGAGTACGAGGAATCATTAATTTACCAATTTGTCTAACATAAATATTGGTCCAAAGAAATAAGGGTTGATATTTGAAACCATTTTTATATAGAGAGGGGAGTTGAATTAATAAATGTAGTAGAGCGCCCAAAATAACACCATAAGCCAAGCCAGCCACCCCAAACCTTGGTACAAAGAGCCAAGCGCCAATAATAATGCCTAGGTTATAAAAAATTGGTGTAAGAGAATAAATTAAAAAGTTTTTAAAAGATTGTAAAATACTGCTAACTATTCCGCTCAGACCCAAAAGAATCGGACTCAAAAACATAATCCTCGCCAAAGTAGAAGTCAATTTTATTTTTTCGGCATCAAATCCCGGAGTAATTAATTGCATTAGGCTGGGTGTAAAAATAAAAAGAACACTGCAGATGACAGTGAGAATTATGCCCAAAATATTGAAAACACTATTGGCCACACGCCAGGCTTCGGTTTTATCTTTTACTAATAATTTGGTAAAAATCGGAATAAAACCAGCTGACAGCGCACCGACAATGATTAGATTGTAAATCAAATCAGGAATGCGAAAGGCAGCATAATAAGCATCTAGAATATCGCCAGCGCCAAATTGATGAGCAAAGATACGATCACGCATTATACCAATTAGCCGACTAACAAAAGACGCCAGTCCGAGGATAACGGCGGCGCCTATAACGGTTTTTGATTGGGAAGAAAATATTTTTTTTATCATTTTGATTCTACTCTAGGGACTTTGACTGTCATAGATACAAAATCTGTGCCTTTGTTATCTGACAAATCTTCAATATAAATTGAGCCTTCAATTTGGTCTAATTTAAAATTAAATTCTTTTTTTTCATCGTTGTTAGTTTCGTTTTCAATTACAAAATTAGTTTTTTCTAATTCATTTTTGTAATAATTAAAAACAAATCGTGGTTCAGCGGACAGAGCGGTCCATTCAATCTGAATAAGATCACGTTTGTCTGTGACTGGCTCTTTTATTAATTTTAACCAGTCTTGCCAGTTCACTCGATTATCTATTTGGGGGCGGGTATTATTAGTTTGAGTTTGATTGCCCCATTTATTGTCTAAGGTCAAAATGATTGGGGAGAAGATTAATTTTGGTATAAAAGCAATAGCTTCCAATATTTGATTTTGTTCTTTACCAGAAACAAAACTAATTTTTGTAATATTATCCGAATCATAAATATGAATTGTTTCGGGAAAATCAGTTGGTAATTGGTCTAAATTTTTTACCCGCGGACCAGTGGTAAATTTGAGAAGAATAAGTGAAGCAACCAAAAAAATCATAATACAACCACAGCCAGTGGTACAACTTTTTCTGGCGCAGGACTTCTTTTTGGTAATTTCTTGGATAGGTGGTTCTTGAATTTCGATTTGTTCAATGTTTCTTCTCATAATTAGGAATATTATAACAAATAATGTTTGCTTTGTATAGTTTGTTGATAGAGAAAGTGTGTGGTATAATTAATTTTTCTGGCTTACAATGCTTACAAGGCTCACAAAGCTTACAACACTGTA
Source organism: Candidatus Magasanikiibacteriota bacterium (assembly GCA_049287025.1). GTDB lineage: Bacteria > Patescibacteriota > Patescibacteriia > Magasanikbacterales > UBA922 > UBA11710. The sequence goes on along the minus strand of JBAQFA010000052.1, from coordinate 26,628 downwards.
ATAGCCTTGTGAGCCTCGTAGGCCTTGTCAGCCTTGTAAGCTTTTTTTATGAAATTAACCTTTTGTGGCGCGGCTCATGAAGTGACTGGCTCTTGTCATTTACTTCAAACAGAAAAATATAAAATCTTGGTAGATTGTGGTATGTTTCAGGGAAGTAATTTTAACGAAGGAAAAAATCATGATGTTTTTCCATTTGATCCAAAAGAAATAGATGTTGTCTTGGTGACCCATGCTCATCTTGATCATATTGGTCGGATTCCAAAATTAATTAAAGATGGTTTTGATGGGAAAATTTTTATGACCAAGGCCACAGTTGAATTTGCTGAATTAATTTGGTTAGATGCTTTTCATGTGATGGTAGAAAATCATAAACGCTATGGTACACCAATTTTATTTGATGAAACCGATATTGCTTCGGCTAAGCAATCTTGTCATGGCATTGATTATCATTCCAAGGTAGAAGTTTTACCAGAGATATTTGCTGTTTGGAAAGATGCTGGGCATATTTTTGGTTCAGCTTTTATAGAGGTAGAAGTTAAGGAAAATTCTTCGGCTGGCGCTCAGAGTAAAAAGATTGCTTTTTCTGGTGATATTGGAAATGAAGATGAACCAATTGTGCGGGATACAGAGAGTCTAAGTGCAGATGTGGACTATTTAGTTTGTGAATCAACTTATGGTGATAGAATTCATGAACATATTGATGTGCGGAGGGAAGTAATTTTAAATTTGATCAAAGAAGGGGTAACTAAGGGTGGAACCATTATGGTCCCAGCTTTTTCTTTGGAAAGAACCCAAGAATTTTTGTATGAGTTAAATAAACTAAGTGAATATGACAAAACTCTACCAGATTTTCCTATTTTTTTGGACAGCCCCTTGGCGATTGATGCCACAGCAGTTTATAAAAAATATTCAGAATATTATGATAATGAAGCCATGCGTTTGCATATGGTAGGGGATGATTTTCTAGATTTTCCTAATTTACAAATGACACACACCGTGGAAGAATCAAAAAAAATTAATCATGTGCCTGGACCAAAAATGATTATTGCTGGCGCGGGTATGATGAATGGTGGTCGCATTGTTCATCACGCATTTAGATATTTGCCTGATCCAGCATCTACACTTTTGATTGTAGGTTATCAAGCCCAAGGTACTCTGGGTCGGAAATTATATGAAGGTGCAGAAAAAGTAAAAATTTTTAATGAAGATGTGAATGTAAAGTGTACTGTCAAAGCTCTAGGGGCTTTGTCAGCCCATGGTGATCAAAATAAATTATTAAAGTGGACTGGCTCGGGTGGTAATGTATTAAAGAAAATATATCTAGTGCATGGTGAGCCTCATGCGGCCACAGAGTTGGCGCATCGTTTACGAGATAAATATAATTTTGATGTTTTTGTTCCAGAGGAAAATGAACAAATAAATCTCGAGTGAGTGGAGCGAACGAGAGATCCCTTTATAAAACATTATTTTTTGTTTTAAATAGAGTTTGTGAATTTCTAATTTCTAATTCACCTAATTTCTAATAAAATTTCAAATTAATAATTAACAAAACAAAAAACCCGTCTAGATGACGAGTTTTTTGTTTTCCTCTTCACACTTTATAAATAAAATGTAGAAAGGAGGGGCTCGGGGGCGGTGCTTTCACACGCGCCCCCGAGCATAGCATCGAGGTGTCTCGCGGCATGGCCTGTCTTACGACAGGCGTCGGGAGAAGCGGGGCAAAGTGCCCCCGCTCGAGGCCTGACTTCCTCTTATCGCCCAAGGGCAACAAGAGAAAAAGGTGCTGTGGCGACCGCCGTACCCCATATCTGGGGTAGGTTCAGGGAATCTGTTTCCTGGGAGTTTACGCTTCGTTTGTACGACGAAAAAACGGTGATCCCAGTATCCATAGACCCTTCGTTGTGTGACCCACACTAATCGCCACAGCAATGATTATAGACTTTTAGTAAAATCTGCAACTATTGTTGTAGCTTATTAACGGCTAATGATATCATAAATTTGACTTTTTGTCAATAGGCGTGTTAAAATTACATTATATTTAGATAATATTTGGCTAAAACTACACAAAAGCTGACAATGTATGCAAGGCTGACAAAACTAACAAAACTTGTAAGCTTTGTAGGCATCGTAAGCATTGTAAACCTTTTTAACATGAAATTCAAACTCCATTCTGATTACAAACCATCCGGTGACCAACCGCAAGCTATTGAACAGCTCGTTTTTGGTTTGGAAAAAGGCATGAAAAAACAGACCTTGTTGGGTGTAACTGGATCTGGTAAGACATTTACGATTGCGAATGTAATAGAAAAAGTGCAAAAACCGACTCTAGTGATTGCCCATAATAAAACTTTGGCAGCGCAACTGTGTAATGAATTTAGAGAGTTTTTTCCTGAGAACGCGGTAGAATATTTCGTGTCTTATTATGATTATTATCAACCCGAGGCCTATATGCCAGGGAGTGATACTTATATAGAAAAAGAAGCCCAGATAAATGAAGAAATTGATCGTCTGCGTCATGCTTGTACACAAGCGCTTTTGACTCGCCAAGATGTTATTATTGTCGCTTCAGTATCTTGTATCTATGGTCTTGGTTCGCCAGAAGAATATGAAAAAATTGTTTTGCATTTGGAAAAAGGTCAGACATTAAATCGCGAAGATTTATTGGCGCAATTAATTGCTATGCAATTTGAACGGACAAATTCTGATTTGAAGCGTGGAACTTTTCGGCTGCGCGGGCAAGTGTTTGAAGTGATGCCAGTAAATGAAGAAGTAATATATAGATTAGAAATTTCAAATAAAATTGATCTAATAGAAATATTGGACGCAATCACACGCAAAGTCAAACACAGTGTTAGTGATATGTGGTTATTTCCAGCCAAACATTATGTAGCTAGTCCAGAGATGCGCGAACGAGCTTTCAAAACCATTAAAGAAGAATTAAAATCACAATTGGACTTGTTTAAAAAACAAGGAAAAGTTTTAGAATATGAACGTTTGAAGCGGAGAGTAAAATATGATTTGGAAATGATAAAAAATATTGGTTATTGCAATGGTATAGAAAATTATTCTCGTCATTTTGATGGACGAATGGCAGGGGAACCACCGTATACATTGTTGGATTATTTTGTTAGTTCATCCCGAGGAGGAACGACGAGGGATCTTTCGGAGGAAATGTATAATGGAAAATCAAAAGTTAATGTAATTACATCAATTAGTGGTAAAAAAGATTCCTCCCCACCTTCGCTAAAGCTACGGCGGGTTGGAATGAACTATTTAACAGTTATTGATGAAAGTCATGTCACAGTGCCTCAAATTGGTGGAATGTATGCGGGTGATAGATCACGCAAAGATACTTTAGTAGAACATGGTTTTAGATTGCCTAGCGCGCGGGATAATCGACCATTAAATTTTAAAGAATTTGAAAAAAGAGTTAATCAAACGATCTATGTTTCAGCTACACCAAGTGAATTTGAAATTAAATCTAGTGAACAGATTGTGGAGCAAGTAGTCCGTCCAACCGGTTTAATTGATCCAGAGGTAGTGATTTGTCCAATTACCGAAAGACGTGGTAAAAATAAATCTCAAGTGGAGGACTTGTTAATTAGAATTGAAGAGAGAATAAAAAATAAAGAACGAGTGTTGGTGACGACTTTGACAAAAAAAATGTCTGAAGATTTAAATGATTATTTGCATGAGAAAAAAATAAAAACATTATATTTACACAGTGATATCAAAACAATTGAACGAGTAGACATTATTACTAAATTACGTCGAGGAGAAATTGACGTGATTGTTGGGGTAAATTTGTTACGTGAAGGCTTGGATATTCCAGAGGTATCTCTCGTGGCTATTTTGGACGCGGACAAAGAAGGTTTCTTGCGTAATGAAACCAGTTTGATTCAAACCATTGGTCGGGCCGCTAGAAATGTCAATGGTCAGGTCGTGATGTATGCTGACAATATTACGAAATCAATTGCTAAAGCGATCAAAGAAACTGATCGTCGTCGTATGATTCAATTGGAATATAACAAGAAACATAATATTACGCCAAAAACTATTCAGAAGAGTATTAAAAATATTTTGGAAGAATTCGGCATACGAAACACGAAAGATACGAAAGTACGAACTACGAAAAATAAAACAGTTGAATTGGATTTGCTGGGAGATATCAGACCAATTGAGGAAATTATAAAAGATAAAGAAGAAAAAATGCGGGAGGCAGCCAAGGACTTGCAGTTTGAGCTGGCAGCTATACTTAGGGATGAGCTAAAAGAACTTAGGAAAATTAAGAAATAGCCGGTTATCAACAGTTTTGTTGATTTTTTCGTAGACGGTGTTATAATTGTCTTATTAATTTTTTATCCCCTTGACGGCAAATATTAATAGTCAAAAACATCTTCAAGCCATCTTGAAAATGCGGGGTAAATTTCTATGAAAGAGAAAAATTCAATCTATAAGTATCTAACTACCAAAGAAGTAAAAAAAATCAAAGAATTTTCCAAAGGCAAAGAAACGCCTTTTTTAATTGTCGATTTAAAAAAAGTAGATCAAAATTATAATGATTTACATACTTTGTTGCCGTTTGCAAAAATTTATTTTGCAGTTAAGGCTAACCCAATGGATGAAATCATAAAATTATTAGAAAAGAAAGGGTCTTGTTTTGATGTGGCTTCAATTTATGAAATTGATCAATGCTTGCGTCTTGGTGTGCCACCAGAAAGATTAAGTTATGGCAATCCAATTAAAAAAGCTGAGCATATTGCTTATGCTTATAAAAAAGGTATTCGTCTTTATGCAACTGACTCTTTGGAAGATACTCAAGAAATTGCCAAACATGCTCCTGGTTCAAAAGTTTTGTTTAGAATTATATTAGAAGGTGGTAATGCTGATTGGCCATTGTCCAGAAAATTTGGCGCTCATCCAGACATGATTTATCAATTGATTTTGAAGGCTAGTAAAATGAATATCATTCCTTATGGTTTATCATTTCACGTAGGTTCACAACAGCGTGATATTGGTTCTTGGGATAATGCGATTTCCATGTGTAAGTATTTGTTTGATGCTCTAAAAGAGCATAAAATAAAATTACAAGCCATCAATCTTGGTGGTGGTTTCCCAACTAAATATGTTCATTCCACTCATTCTCTAGATACCTATACAAAATATGTGACTAGATTTTTGCGAGAAGATTTTCCTAAAGATTTTCCTGAGATTTTGATTGAACCAGGCAGATCAATGGTGGGAAATTGTGGAGTCATGGTGACAGAAATTGTTATGATTTCACGCAAATCAAGTTTGGATAGACACAAATGGGTTTATCTTGATGCGGGTAAGTTCAATGGTTTAATTGAAACTTTGGATGAATCAATTAAGTATCCAATATTTTGGGAAAAGGCAAAAAAGACGGACCGTAATACTGAAAAAGTTATCTTGGCTGGTCCGACCTGTGATAGTTGTGACATAATGTATGAAAGATATAAGTATAAGTTTCCTAGAGGTATGAAAGAAAAAGATAGATTATTTATTTTGTCAACTGGCGCTTATACTCTGTCATATTGCTCAGTATATTTCAATGGATTCCCTCCAATGAAAGCGTACATTTTGAAGTAAAAAGTTATAAAGTCATAAAGTTTATAAAGTAAAAATCCCGCCTTTTATAAGAGGCGGGATTTTGTTTAAAGATTTTACTTATTTTGTAAAAATTCTAGATCAATATAATAATCTTTCTTATTTACAGGATCAAAGTATATATCAATCATTTGTCCGGGCTTAATTGCTTCGGGATTAAAATTCCAGATTTTATCACTAAATAGTGAAGTGCCATCTTCCATTTCCACACGAATTACGACTGGATGTTTTTCCATTATTATGGTTTCAAAATCTTCCTTAGCTTCCATGAATGGTGCTTGCGCTTTTATCCCAGTTTGTTTTAGTTTGACAATAGTTTTTTTCCGAGAAAAGAATCCAACTACATATTGCCCAGCAAAAATCATGAAAACCGGACCCATTAACAATAATACTCCGCCTGGTAAGAATAGAAAAAATGGTTCAGCCACGTAGGCTTCTTCTGGTTTGTAGGGATTGTAATAAACTGGTAGAGTATCACCAATTTTATATTTTATATTTTCTCGGCTATAATCATTAGTAAAACTGATTTCTTCCCCATCTGGTAAAGGGAATTCAATTTGTAAGTATTCTTGAGTGTTGGCCACTTCAGAACTGTAATCATGTTCAATAATAACATTGTAGACAGTGCCAGTCGCAGTTTGAAATGTGTCTTTTATTCTGTAACCTTCTTTTATCAAATAAAAACCCCAGACAAACATGGCTAGGCCGAATAGAACTACAAATATATTGACAGCGAGATAGACAGGGGAGGTGATGCGCATAGAAGTTGGTTAGCTATTAACTACACAACCATTCCCCACTCTGATGCTCTTTGTTTGTCTTCGTCACTTGTTCTTAATTGATAGCGACTTGGACTTGGCATATCTCCAGTACCGGCTTCGCTGGTTTCATCAGAAAAACCGCAAGCTCGGCTGATTCCTTTCATGGCTTCCCAAGCTAACTCTGCTTTTTGTAATCTATTTCCAAATATTTCTTTACTTTTTTCATCACGGGCGATAATTAAACGTAAAGATTCTAAAATACCTTTGATTTTAGGTATGGCATAACGAGCTCTATAGGTGAGATCATCCCAAAATTCGATCTCATCACCCTGCGTGGCCGCATCATGTTCAATATCTACCATCATAAAGGGTTTTAAATAATATTCAATTTGAGCAAAATACCTAGCAGCATTTTCAACATCTGTTACTGCCGCTCCTCTAAATTCATCTGCAGTATGGTAAAGTTCTCCTACTGTTCGGGCCATTTCTCGGATTTTTGAATTGCCAATCTGTTCGACTGCAGATATACCACCTTTTAGATCTGGACTCGTCATATTTTTATGGTTATGTTAATAATATTAAAATTATAACACTGATTATTTTATCAAGCAATAGGTTGACAAATCATACTTGTTTGGTATAATAATAATGTTCTTTATATATTAATAATGTTTAAGTAAATCCCTGAAAAGGGTGGTTTTTGATTTTTGTTGTCATTCCGAGTGAAGTGCCGATGAGGCACTGACGAGGAATCCCTTTTCTGTGCATTTAACTTCATATTAAGTAACTCATTTTTAGATACTTGAAAAGGGATCCCTCACCCTTCGGGATTCGGGATGATATTGTGGTATGCAAGACAAAATAATAATCCGTGGTGCTCGAGAACATAATTTAAAAAATATTTCTCTTGAATTACCACGTAACAAAATGATTGTGTTTACAGGACTGTCTGGATCAGGCAAGTCTAGTTTGGCATTTGATACAATTTTTGCTGAAGGTCAGCGTCGATATATAGAATCTTTATCAGCTTATGCACGACAATTTTTGGGTGGAATGCAAAAACCCGATGTGGATGAAATTGAGGGTTTGTCACCAGCGATTTCTATTGATCAAAAAGCGCATAGTGCTAATCCACGTTCGACAGTAGCCACGATTACGGAGATTTATGATTATCTTAGAGTTTTGTTTGCCAGAATTGGTGAACCACATTGTCCACTTTGTAATACAAAAATAGAAAAAATGACGACAGATGAGATGGTGGAACGAATAGTCAAAAGTCAAAAGTCTGTAAAGTCAAAAAGTCATGATGAAGAATTGATTATTTTAGCTCCAGTGGTAAGAGGACGAAAAGGGGAATATTACCAAATGTTATATGATGTTTATAATTCTGGTTTTTTGGAAGTAAGAGTGGATGGAAAAATGAAAAGTTTGAAAAATAGAATTGAACTTAGTAAAGATAAGAAACATACGATTGAAGTTGTTATCGACAAAATTCCGAACCCGTCACAGGGTGAGGAATCCCTTTCCAAAACAACGGCAATTGCATCAAAGAAAAAGAGTGATAATAAAGATGTTAAAAGCGATGAAAAGGGATCCCTCGCTTCGTCGCTCGGGATTGTTGGGCGACTGGCCGAAGCAGTGGAAACAGCCGTGGATTTATCCAATGGACTTTGTACAGTGATATATTCTAATAGTGAAGAACAAATTTTTTCTACAGAATATTCTTGTCCAAAAGATGGTTTTAGTTTTCCCGAGATTGAACCAAGATTATTTAGTTTTAATAGTCCATATGGCTATTGTGATTATTGTACTGGTCTTGGTACCAAATCTTTGTTTAGTGAAGAAGTGTGTTCCAAGTGTGAAGGCAAAAGACTGAATAATAATGCTCTGAGTGTAAAAATTTTTAACAAAAATATTTGGGAAGTAGTGAGTATGGATATTGGTGAGGTGCGGGAATTTTTTGCTGAGGTAATTTTGAATTTGCCTGAGAGGGAACAAGAAATTGCTGGGGCAGTCCTTCGTGAAATAGAAAACAGATTACAATTTATGTATGATGTTGGTTTGCATTATCTGACTCTCAATCGTACAGCTGGTACCTTGTCTGGTGGTGAAGCACAACGGATTCGTTTGGCTTCGCAAGTCGGGACAAAATTGGTCGGTGCTTTGTATGTACTAGATGAACCAACTATTGGTTTGCATCAAAAAGATAATGATCAATTGGTAAGAACTTTACGCAATTTGTGTGATGTGGGTAATACCATTATTGTAGTAGAACATGACGAAGATACCATTTTGGCGAGTGATTGGATTGTGGATATTGGACCGGGGGCGGGGACACATGGAGGGGAAATTGTATATTCTGGACCGCTTGACGTCATGTTGAGCGAAGCCCAAAGGGCGAAGTCTAAACATCCCCTACATAAAAAAGGGGATCCTTCGACTACGCTTCGCTCCGCTCAGGATGACAATTATAATTGCAAAACATTTGGCGATCCTGCTAAGTCTCTGACTGGTAAGTATTTACGTAATGAAGTGAGTGTAGCTATACCAGACAAGAGGAGAAAAGTGGATAATACAACCGCAAAAATAAAAATTAAAGGGGCGAGTGAACACAATTTGAAAAATATTAATGTAGAAATTCCTTTACGTCGGTTTGTTTGTCTTACGGGTGTGTCTGGTTCGGGCAAGTCAACTCTCATGCATGATATTTTATATCGTACAGTATCAAATAGAATAAATTATCATGGTCATGCGCCAGAAGAAAAAAAGAAAAAAGTTGGTGTTCATAAACAGGTTTTGAATACAGAGTATATTGATAAAATTATTAAGATTGATCAGAGTGCGATTGGTCGTTCACCGCGGTCCAATCCCGCGACCTATACTGGCACCTGGACTCATATTCGTGATTTGTATACTTCCACTCCAGAAGCCAAGATGCGTGGTTACAAAAATGGTCGGTTTAGTTTTAATGTAAATGGTGGTAGGTGTGATAATTGTGAAGGTAGAGGCACATTGGAAATTGAAATGCATTTTTTGCCGAGTGTAGAAATTATTTGTGATGTGTGCAAAGGTAAGAGATTTAACAATGAAACTTTGCAAATTCATTATAAAGAAAAAAATATTTCTGATGTTTTGGCTATGACTATTGAAGAAGCGGAAAGTTTTTTTGAGGATATTCCTTTTATTTATGACAAATTAAAAGTTTTGAATGAAGTGGGTTTGGATTACCTTACTCTTGGTCAGTCAGCCAAGACTTTGTCGGGTGGAGAAGCACAAAGAATTAAACTATCTCGCGAATTAGCTAAACCTAGTACAACCAAGACTTTGTTTTTGCTGGATGAGCCAACCACTGGTTTGCATTATGAAGACGTAAAAAAATTAATTGCCGTGTTGCAAGAATTGGTTTCTAAAGGTAATACGGTGATGGTGATTGAACACAATCTAGATGTAATAAAATGCGCTGATTGGATTATTGATCTTGGCCCAGAGGGTGGAGATAAAGGTGGGGAAGTGGTATGCGTGGGAACACCAGAGACTGTGGCAAAAATTGGATATAGTTATACGGGGCAATACCTAAAAAAGGTTTTGTGAATTTCTAATTACTAATTCACCTAATTTCTAATGAAATTATAAAATTAAAATCATATAAATCATATTAATCTTTGCTAATTTAAAAAGGCAAAGATTTGTAAGATTAATAAGATATTTTTAAATAAAAATAAAATTATAAGTTGTTGTTTGGTTTTTGGAATTTAAAATATGGCTAATTTAGAAAAGAAAATCAAATTATTCCCCAGTGAGCCTGGTATTTATCTCTTCTATAATAAAAAGAAAGAGCTGATTTATGTTGGAAAAGCGACGAGTTTGAAGAGTCGGGTGCGTTCGTATTTTTCAGATAGCAGAAGGCAAATAGCAGAAGGCAGACGGCCAATTGAAGCTTTGATACATGAGGTTTACAATATAAAATGTCTTGTTACTGATTCTGTATTAGAAGCGATTATTCTCGAAGCAAATACAATTAAAAAATTTCAGCCAAAGTATAATGTAGATTTGAAAGATGATAAGTCATGGAATTATATCGTGATTACAAAAGATGTTTTTCCTCAAGTTAAGACGATTAGACAACACGAATTAGGTCATGTTCTAAATGTTCAAGATGTTGAAAATGTTGCAAATGATAAACAATTACAACAATTGAAACAACTACAACAATTTCAACATGTCTTTGGGCCATATCCTGGATTAAATACTAAGGCAACGATGAGGTTGCTGCAGAGATTGTTTTATATATCACATTGTAAGCCTTGTGAGCCTGGTAAGCTTTGTAAGCCTTGTCTATATCACCAAATGGGGCAATGTTTAGGAGTTTGCACAGGTGAAATTAAGCCAGCAGAATATAAAAAGAAAGTAATAAATCCATTAATAAAATTTTTACGTGGAAATAAAAAAGGTTTGATCCGTGATTTGGAAAAGAAAATGAAATTGGAAAGTAAACAAGAAAATTTTGAAGAAGCAGCCCGGTTGAGGAATCAGATTAAAGCGTTGGAGAGAATCCATGATATTGCATTATTGAATAAGACGTTTATAGAAAATCAAAAGATCAAAAGATCAAAAGATCAAAATTTGAGAATGGAAGGGTATGACATTTCTAATTTAGGTGAAACTGGAAAAGTTGGCTCTATGGTCGTATTTGAAAACGGCTATCCAAATAAATCTCAATATAGAAAATTTAAAATAAAAACGGTAATAGGGCAGAGTGATGTGGATTGTTTGGCTGAAGTTTTGGAAAGAAGATTAAAACATGATGAGTGGAAGATGCCTGATGTGATATTAGTGGATGGTGGTGTGCCACAGGTAAATAAAGCCATAGAAATTATTAGAACAAATAAATTTAAAATTCCCGTAGTTGGTATTGCCAAAGGTCCAGAAAGAAAACGAAATGACTTTATATCAGGAAGCAAGGATCAGGAGTTTGTTAAATGGGTAAAAGAAAATCAAAATTTATTAATTCAAGTACGTGACGAAGCTCATCGGTTTGCCATTAAGTATCAGAGGTCGTTGCGAAAAATTAGACATTGATTTCACAGATTTGTATAAGGATTACACAGATTTTATCGTCTGTGTTTTTTTATAAACAAAAATGCTCGCCATCCTCCTGCTTTAATCTAGAAAAATTTAGACTAAAGCAGTCGGGCGAGCATCTCGTCCCCGACCATTGTGTCGGGGTTTTGCCCAGACTTGGGCTCTTACTGGCAGGGGGGAGGATTGACGCATGTGGCACAGTCCATATTACCCCTGGGACAGCTGTCCCATGGTACATGTAGTTCGGGCGGTCCTCGTCTTTCATCAAAGACCGTCGGCTTTGCTTGGAGCAAAGCCTCTCCACCATCTGGTGATTGATAGTGGGGGCACGCGTCCCCCAAGTTGCAATCACCGCCAGGCCCAGGTCGGTCGCAACACGGCATGATACACCATGCTAGTTGTTGTCTTATATTTAGATTAATTTTTTTTATGGGTTTTGTCAACTAAAATATTTTTTTTGAGGTGCTTTGATTAATCAATTGATTACAGAGTAGCGACCAGAGGGAGCTTTACGCTGTGGATAAGTGGGGTTTTGGGGTTGCAAAGGTAGTATAAGTGGGGTATAATGGTAGTACGTGGGGATTTATGGGGAAAATGCCTGTCTCCCTATAAATCAATAAAAAGTTAGTATCAAAATCAATATCTTATGTTTATCGGCGAATATCAGCACAATCTAGATGAAAAAGGACGATTGGCTATACCAAAAAAGTTTCGTCCAAATATAAAAGGCGCAGTTGTGACCAGGGGATTGGATAACTGTTTATTTTTGTATACCAAAAATGAATGGCAAAAGTTGGCAGAAAAGTTGGCCAATTTACCATTTTCTCAAGCTAACACACGCGCGTTTGCTCGGTTGATGTTGGCTGGAGCGATGGATGTAGATATTGATAAACAAGGCAGAATAATGTTACCAGAATATCTTCGTAGTTTTGCTGGTCTCAAAAAGAATATAGTTGTGGCTGGTCTATACAACCGCCTCGAACTTTGGGATCAGAAAAAGTGGGAAGAATATAAGTCTAAGACAGAAAAAGATAGTAACAAAATTGCAGAAGAAATGTTTGAACTCGGTGTTTAACAAAAATACAAAATACACATAACAAAATACAATTTGTATTTTGTTCCATGTATCTTGTATCTTGAAAATAATATGAGACATGTACCAGTGCTACTAAACGAAGTGATTGAGGGATTGAATCTTGAACCTGGTAAGAATGTCATTGACTGTACTCTGGGTGACGCTGGACATAGTGAAAAGATTTTAGAAAAGATTGGAACTGCCGGAAAATTATTAGGAATTGATGCTGACCCAGAAGCAATCCTCAGAGCCAAACAATATTTGTATAAATTTGATAAGCAGGTGATATTTGTTCGAAATAATTTTGTCCATTTAAAAACCATTGTAGAAGAGAATAAATTTAAGCCGGTAAACGGAATATTAATGGATTTTGGTTGGTCAACACCGCAATTTGAGGAACGGGGCAGAGGATTCAGTTTTCAAAATAATAATGAAATCTTGGATATGCGCTATGGTGGAAATAGTAAGACGGCTGGTGAGTTGATTAGTGAATTAGATGAAAATGAATTAGAAAAAATTTTTAGAGAATATGGCGAAGAGAATTTGAGTAAAGAAATTGCAGAAATGATTGTAGAAATTAGAAAGGAAAAGGTTGTAAAAACAGTAAAAGATTTGGTAGAAATAATATTGTTAGTTTATAGAAAAAAACTAAAAACCAATAAAGAAATTCCTTGGGTTGGGGGATTACATCCAGCTACAAAAGTATTTCAAGCTTTACGAATAGCGGTTAATAATGAATTTGGTGTGATTGAAGAGGTTTTACCACAAGCAATTGAAGTTTTGCAAAGTGGTGGGAGATTAGCAGTAATCACTTTTCATTCTTTAGAAGATAGAATTGTGAAACACTATTTCAAAAGTCAAGAAAATAAAACGATTAAATTGATAAATAAAAAACCAGTAGTTTGTTCAGAAGAGGAATATAAGAATAATCCACGCGCCAGATCAGCCAAACTGCGAATAATAGAAAAACTTTAAACAAATTATTTACCTTATTATACTTTTATGAATTATATCAATGACTACAAAACCATGCGAGAACAAAAAATGGATGTGAGACACTGGTTACTTAGTACCAGCTTTCGCATGACCCTTTTAGTTTTAATCGGAGTTTTTGGTATCATGTATGTTGTGCAAACTAGTTCAGCTTCGACCACAGGTTATGAAATGCGTGATTTGGAAAAGCAGATTCAGATTCTAGAACAAGACAATCAAAGATTGGAGTTTGAAATTGCTTCTAACAGATCTATGAAAAGCATTCAATCCAGACTACAGGGTACAAGCTTGGTAATGGCAGATAACGTGGAATATGCTACTTTGGTAGGTACAGCCGTAGCCATGAGATAAATCACTTAAACACCTAATCACTAAATACTCCCAAAATCTGGGAGTTTTTTTTAGTTTGTGGTATAATAATATAAAGTTAGCTAAGTTTATCAAGTATCTAAGTTAACTAAGTTTTTAAACTTAGATAACCTAGACAACTTAGTTAACTTATTAAACTTAGTTTTATGTGGATCTTAGTCTTACAACGCATGGCTCTAGAGTTTGTTTTTGATTTGGTCTATTTTCCTATCTGGTGGTATACCGGTGGTGTAAAGCAAGCTCTAAAATTTTGCTACGGTCTGATGCAAGACGCCAATATGTTTTTGGCGCCAGGTTTGTGGTTGAAAAATATGTTTGTTCCTATGTTTGGGCAGACTGATTTTCAGGGCAGACTCATGAGTGTATTTATGAGGTTTATCAATGTGATTGGGAGATCAATTGGATTATTTATTTGGTTTTTATTTGTGTTAGTTATATTTGGATTGTGGCTGGCTTTTCCAATTTTTATAGTTTATATGTTATTGATTTCTTTAGGCATTTTTTAGTATGTTATTCACCAAAAATGAACCAATCAATATCACTGTCTGCCACACTTGCAATGGTTCGGGTTATCTTAAGTTTATGAAATGTAGAGAATGCAAAGGTATGAGCATGGGTAGTATGATTAGAGAAAAGTTTTTGTATTGGGGTGAACCTTTGACTCATTATCACATTTCAATTCATAAAGCGCAAAGATTTTTGGAAAAGTTTAGAATTATCGGCGCTTTGGTGTTTGGTTTAGGCTTTTGGGGATTATTTTTATTTTTTGTTTATCAATATGATTGGTGGCAGAGTGTTTTAACAATTGATTTTTGGTTGCAAAATAATATTCACTTGTCACTTTTTTGGCTTGGCATAGTCGCTTGGTCTTATTTATTTTATCGTTTAATTGTATTGCAAAGAAATCAAGAAACAGTGGAATTGAATGACTATAATAAAAAAGACAATCCAGAATTTGTTAGTGGACAAATAATCCAGACTTGGTTAGAGGTAATTAAATTACCAAAAAGAAAAAAGAAAGATATTGCGGATACTTTTACTAGTGAGGCTACACAGATATTAGAAGAAGCTTACTGGCTAGCAAATAAATATGGCGGAGAAGAAGTAAATGTTTTGCATTTATTTTATGCCTTATTATCTTCATCAAAAATTAGTACAGTTTTTTTACGTTTAGGTATTTCAGTCAAAGGTTTGCAAACGCAATTATTTAGTTTGTTTAGTAAAACTAAAGGAAAAAGTTTTCCTATTTTGTCAGACGATTTGCAACAGATTTTGTTTCAAGCTTATCAACTAGCTTATGAAAAGAGGCAAGAGTATGTCAATGTGACAGAAATTTTGGTGGCCACTGTGCGCCAATCAGAAATGATTCAAGAAATGCTTTATGAATTTAAAGTGGATAAAGATAAATTGTCCAATGCGATTGAATGGTTGAGAATTCGTGAACGTTTGCGTCGGCAATATCAAAAATTACAAAAAGCTGGAGCAAGAAGAAGTAAATATGGTTTGGATCGAGCGATGACAGCGGTAGCAACTCCTTATCTTAATAATTTTAGTCAAGATATTACCATGGCGGCGAAGTATGGTTATTTGTCACCCTGTGTATCTAGAGATGAAGAAATTGAAGAAATATTTCGCATTATTGAAGGCGGTCGGCAGAGTGTAATATTGGTGGGTCAACATGGTGTAGGCAAGATGAGTATAATCGAAGGTATTGCCCAGAGAATGATAGAGGATAATGTACCGGAAAGATTGCAAGATAAACGTTTGGTGCAATTATCAACTTCAACTTTATTGGCTGGTACGACTGTGAGTGGAGCGCAAGAAAGATTAATCAGAATTATGCATGAAGTCGGGCGAGCAAAAAATATAATTTTATTTATAAAAAATATCCATGATTTGGTTGGTGTGACTGATACTGGTGGAGAAGGCGTGGATATGTCCGAAGCTTTATCCGAATATCTAGGCCCAGGAAAATTTTTAACTTTTGCGACTTCAACTACAGAAAATTATAATCACGAGATTGTTAATACTGAATTGGGTACAGTTTTGGCGCGGGTGGATATAAAAGAAATGACAGAAAATAAAGCCATTCAAGTTTTGGAATCCAAAGTTGGTTCAGTAGAATACAAACATAATGTATTTTTTTCTTATGATGCTTTGGAAAAATCAGTCAAGCTTGCGCAAAAATATTTGCATGAACAAAATTTACCAGCCAGTGCCATTGCTATTATGTCTGAGACAGCGAGTTATGCAAAAAGTACTCACGGTGGTAGTCATCTAGTCTCGGCCGAAGATGTGGCCGCTGTAGTGGCCCAAAAGACTGGCGTACCAGTAACTAGTATTGCCGAAGATGAATCAGAAAAATTATTGCGTCTAGAAGAAGAAATGCATAAGAATGTCGTGGGACAGGATGAAGCGGTAAAATTGATTGCTAATGCTCTCCGTCGCGCTAGAGTAGAAATCCGTTCGCAAAAAAAACCGATTGCCAGCTTTTTATTTTTAGGTCCGACTGGGGTAGGTAAAACTGAACTGGCCAAAACTATTGCTGAAGTTTATTTTGGTGGTGAGAAAAACATGATTAGAATTGATATGAGTGAATTTCAAGACAAGACTGGTGTTTATCGTTTGATTGGTCAGACTGGTATGCAGGGTTCTGGTCTTTTGACCGAAGCCGTGCGTCAAAAACCATTTTCATTAGTTTTGCTTGATGAATTAGAAAAAGCTGATCCCGATGTATTAACTTTATTCTTGCAAGTGTTTGATGACGGTCGGCTGACAGATAGCACCGGGCGGGTAATTGATTTTACTAATACGATTATTATTGCCACGTCTAATGCCGGAACAAATTTTGTGCAAGAACAAATCACCCATGGGGTGTCATTAGAGAGTATCCGTCAACAATTATTGCATCACGAATTGAAACAATATTATCGGCCAGAATTTCTCAATCGTTTTGATGGGATTGTTTTATTCAAACCACTTAATCGTGAAGAAACCAAACAAATTGCTAGTTTAATGTTGAAACGAGTGGCCAAAGATTTGGAAACACGGGGAGTAGAATTGCGGGTAGATGATTTTGCTTTGGATGCTTTGGCTCAGGTCGGATTTGACCCAGAGTTTGGTGCTCGGCCAATGCGACGTGCTATCCAAGATATAGTAGAAAATAAATTAGCCGATTTGATTTTGGCTAATAAATTACAAAGACGTGATATTGTGATTTTGGGTAAAGGGGGAGAAATGAGAATTGAGAAACCAACAGAATAGTATGTATTTTCTATATTTTTTTTCTGCATTTTTTATTACCGCCATTTTGGTTGTGGTAGTACGTTTTTTGATGCTTCGTTTTTCTATCGTAGATAGAGCTAGAACTGAGCAAAGAAAAATTCACAAAAAAACCATTCCTTTGGGTGGTGGCTTGGCAATATTTGTCAGCTTTTTTATTTTGGTTTTTTTGTTGCGAGGCAATTTTAATAACAATATAGAAACTAATCATCTTTTGGCTTTGTTTTTGGGTGGTTTGGTACTCATGATTGGCGGTTTTTTGGATGATAAGTATAAATTAAAAGCTAAACAACAAATTTGGTTTCCAATTTTAGCGGCTTTGATTGTGGTTTTGTTCAAGATTGGTCCGGCTATAATTACTAATCCATTTGGTGGAGTGTTTAATATGAATATTTGGCAGATTGGTGATTATATGATTTTGACTAATTTGTTAGTCTTTTTTTGGTTAATGACCATGATGTTTACTACAAAATTATTAGATGGGTTGGATGGTCTAGTCTCTGGGATTGTAATAATTGGCGCGTTAGTAATTTTTTTCTTAAGTTTACAAACACCGTGGTTTCAACCAGATGTGGCCTTACTGGCAATTTTGTTAGCTGGTTCTTGTTTAGGATTCTTGGTGTGGAATTGGCATCCAGCCAAAATATTTTTGGGTGAAGGTGGAAGTTTGTTTACTGGTTTTATGTTGGGTAGTTTATCAATTATTTCTGGTAGTAAAATTGCCACGGCTTTATTAGTTATGGCTGTACCAATATTAGATATTGTGCGGGTAATAATTTTGCGGATAAAAAATGGTCGACCAATTTATAAAGGTGATTCCGAACATCTACATTTTAGATTATTACAAAGTGGTTTGAGTCAAAAACAAACTGTGTGGTTATTTTATGCTATTTCATTTTTATTTGGCATGACGACTTTGTTTTTGCAGAGTAGTCAAAAATTAATTGCCCTAGTGTTTTTATTTGTTTTAATGATGCTCTTGGGAATTTGGTTTTCAAAAAAGAATTAATATATGGCAGAAAAAAAAGTAAAAAAATGGCAATGGTATATTTTGGTAGCTTTTATTGTTTTTGGTATTGGACTCAAAATTTACCAAAGACATTTTTCTAGTACCAAATTAGAATTAAAAGGCCAGGAAATAAATGTTTTGGTGGCAAAAACTATTTATCAACAATATAAGGGTTTGGGCGGACGTAAAGATTTGGGTGATTATGATGGAATGATTTTTCCTTATCTTGCCTCAGATAAATATACCTTTGTCATGCGCGACATGAAATTTCCAATTGATATTATCTGGTTTGATAATGGGACTGTAGTTGA
The DNA here is from genome assembly GCA_049287025.1 of Candidatus Magasanikiibacteriota bacterium. Taxonomy (GTDB): domain Bacteria; phylum Patescibacteriota; class Patescibacteriia; order Magasanikbacterales; family UBA922; genus UBA11710. The sequence goes on along the minus strand of JBAQFA010000052.1, from coordinate 8,118 downwards.
TATTGCCCCTAATGTACAAATAGAGCCAGAGGCTTCAGAAGCACAGTTTAAACGTTATTATCCACGCAAACCAGCCAATTTGGTTTTGGAATTACCAGCTGGCTGGGCAGAGAAAAATGATCTCAAAATTGGGGATAAAATTGGCCTTGTGGAGGAGTAAACTTGACTTATTTTGGCTTATTTGGTAGAATATTTGCGTAATGTTTCCCTTTACATTTTAATTTATATACAAATTGTTTGATTATAAACCTATGTTTGCAGTCATTGAAACAGGTGGAAAGCAGTATTTAATAAAAACTGGCGACACCTTAAAAATTGAAAAATTAGCCGTAGAAGAAGGAAAAGACATGGTCTTTGACAAAATTTTATTGCTCGCTAGTGAAGATGGTAAAGATGTAAAAATCGGTACACCATATTTGGCTGGAGTAGAAATAGCGGCTACAGTCGAAGAACAAGGTAGAAATAAGAAGGTTAGAGTGGTAAAGTTTAAAAATAAAATAAGATATAAAAAAGTTTACGGACACAAACAACATTTTACCAAAGTCAAGGTAAAAGAAGTTAAATAAAATTTAATAAATCCGCTGTTTTAGCGGATTTATTTTTTTTAAAGAATAAAGAAAGTAGAAACATTTTTTGTTTTTATTTTGTTCATTCTTTAATATCGAGGGACTCCGGACCCTCGAGAGGACCCCAGCAAAGCCACGCGGCTTGGCTACAAAACCTTTCTCTTCGGGCAGTTTGGTTCCGGAGGTTTTGTAGTTTTTGTCTCGAGGGGGAGGCAAGCTGGGGCACAAACAATTGCGCGACCTGAGCCATTACTGGCTCCAAGACTCACGCTGCCCGAGTCTTGTAAGATGTAGCTGTGTCACCCACAGCAAACATCTTTGGTCGCTTGATATAGCCGACGTCTAGCCGTCTCTCCAAAGGGTGCCTCCCACACCCCCGAGAGTAGTTCCCAGAAGGGGGACGGCTAGACGCTTCGGCCTTTTGTAGGCGGAGGAGAATTTTGTCTTTTTAGGCACACTCCGCCTGCAAAAAAACACCTATAGTAAGGTGCTTTTTTATTTTCTGTTCTTTATCGCACTACCCAGAGTAATTTCATCAGCATATTGCAAGTCACTTCCCATAGGTAGACCGCGAGCCAGGCGAGTCAGTTTTAATTTAGGATTGGCAGTTTTTAATTTGTCTATCAAGTACATAGTAGTATTTTCTCCATTCAGATCAGGATTTAGAGCAAAGATAATTTCATCTGCAGTTTTGGCGCGAGCCAATAGTTCTTTTATTTTTAAGTTATTCAATTCATCATCATCGGCTTTTATTACTCCACGCAAGACATGATAGAGACCATTGTATTCATCAGTTTTTTCTATAGCTTGAATATCTTGTGGTTCAGCCACTACACAAATTGTTTTGGTATCACGTTTTTTATCAGAACAAATTGTACAGGGAGAAGAATCAGAAAAGTCCCAACAAATCTCACAACTTTTAACAGTGTCAATTAAATTTTTTAAAGCCAGAGTGATTTCACCCGCATCTTTTTTGCCCGATTTTAATAAATAAAAAACATAGCGCTCGGCTGTACGTTCGCCAACACTAGGGAGCTTGGAAAAAGCGGTGATGAGTTGTTGGATTGATTTGGAATACATGATAATAAGTTTCCTAAGTTATATAAGTATCTAAGTTGTCTAAGTTAAAATTGTAATTATTAAAAACTTAGTGAACTTAGATACTTAGTCAAACTTAATTAACTTAGTCCTGGTATATTAGGCAGACCACCCATTTCTTTCATTTTCATAGCCATAATACGTTGGATTTTTTTCATGGCATCACTATGGGCATCTTTGATAGCACTAATTAATTTATTTTTTTTGTCTGGAGATAATAAATCATCAGGAATATTTAAATCTTTGAGAACTAAGTTGCCGTCCATAGTTAGAGATACTCCACTAGAGCTGGTAGTGACAGATTCGTCAGCCAATTTGCTTTGCAAATCTTTGGCCTGGTTGCGCATGTCTTTGAATTGTTTTAGTTTGTTGAACATATACAAATTAATTAACTATCCGGATATACGGATAATTCAGATCTACGGATGTGATTAACAATTTGTTATCTGTAAATCTGGATTATCTGGATATCTGAATAGTGTTTTTTAAAACTTTGGTATATTAGGAGGAGGTGTTGCTTTGGTTGGTGGTGGGGGAGGTGGAGCAGACACAAAATCTGTATCTAAGTTTTTGAAGCTGGCATTTTCGGCTTTAAAGAAAGTCTTTACCATGCCAGTTGGACCATTTCTGTGTTTGGATACATAAATTTCAGCAATCTGTCTTTCATCTGGTGGTATATCTTCTTCACGATAATTTCTATCTGCCATTTTACGATAAATAAACATAACCACGTCGGCATCTTGTTCAATAGAACCAGATTCGCGCAAGTCGGATAATTTTGGAATAGCTGGTTTGCGCGCTTCTACGCCACGGGACAATTGTGACAAAGCTAAAACCGGAATATTGAGTTCACGAGCAATGCCTTTTAAATTTCTAGACATTTCCGCTACTTCTTGGACGCGGTTATCACTGTTTCTTTTTGGGTTATGTGATTCCATGAGTTGCAAATAGTCAATCACAATCAAATCCAAGCCATGTTCGGATTGCAAACGTCTGGCTTTGGTACGGATCTGCATCACGTTGTTGCCTGGTTGGTCATCAATATAGATCTTGGCTTCGGACAACACACCCATGGCATGACCAATACGGGGAAAATCTTGACTATCAGGACGATCGGATAAATTTCCCGTACGCATTTTCCATAGATCTACTCCAGCTTCAGCACAAAGCATTCTGTCCACGAGTTGTTCTTTGCTCATTTCCAAAGAAAAAATTCCGACAGAAGCTTTGCCTCTTACAGCCACATTGCGAGCAATATCCAGAGCCAGAGAAGTTTTACCCACAGATGGACGAGCGGCCAAAATAATCAAATCAGATTTTTGTAAACCAGCCAAAAGATTATCTAATTGGTTGAAACCAGTTGGCAAGCCACGGAGTTTGCCTTTTTCGCGGTGGAGTTCATCAATTCTTTCAAACGCATTATTTAAGACATCTCTGATTGGAGAAAAAGTTTGTTTAAGATGTTTTTGGGTGACACCATACAAATGTTGTTGGGCTTCATCTAACAAATCTTCTACGCTTTCAGTTTCTTCTTGATAACCAAGGCGAGTAATTTCGTGTGAAGCATGCAAGAGTTTTCGTAGAGTAGATTTTCTGCGGATAATTTTGGCGTATTGTTCAATGTGGGAAGCAGTTGGAACAGCATTGGATAGAGCAATGAGATAAGTTCGTCCGCCAACTTTTTCTAATTTATTTAATTCTTCTAATCTATTACCCAGAGTCAAAACATCCACTGGTTCATTTTTATTATACAATTCGGACATGACAGAAAAAATATCCGCATGGGCATTTTTATAAAAATCATCAGTATCAATCATGTCGGCAATTTTTAACATGGCATCTTTATCAAGCAAAATAGAACCAAGAAGAGACATCTCAGCTTCTAGGTTTTGGGGTGGAATTTTTTCTAATTCGGTGATGTCAGGCATAAAATGACACAGATGACGCTGATTATACGCAGATGTCGCAGATAATGCAGATTGTTTTAATTAGATACTTTGGTAGTGAGTATATTATCTTATTTGCTGTTTTTTATCAACTACTAAAAATATTGATATGTGGGTGAAATGTGGGGAAATTGTTGACAAGAGAGAGAGTTTTATGGTTGAATATTATTGTGGACCTTCTCACTTCAGGAGGGAGCGATGGGGAAGTCGGGTTCGGTTCAGGTTCTCAAGGGTCGGAACGACGCTAACGGGCGGGGAGGTTCGTCCCCCAACAAGAAGAAGGGGGCGACCGGGACCGGGAAGCGCGGGAAGTAGGGCTTCGGCTCTACACGACCCTCTGACTAAAGGAGGATAGTGGTGTTAACACTAGCGGAAGTCCCTTGGACTCACCACCCAGGGGCGCGGAGATCTTGGAGGATCTCAAATTATTATTGGAAGGCAAAATTATCTCCGTTCGCACCGTCCACTTTGTTTCTAACTGTTGGAAATAAAGTGGGAGGTTTGTGTGAACGGGGATTTTTTGTACCCCTTCGCTTCCACCTTCGCTAAAGCTATGGTGGACAAGAAGGTTTCGGGGTATGAATTTGAAAAAAGTGTTATGTAAAGGTATAATGTTAAAACATAGTTTAAATATATTACAAGGGATCCCTCACCCCTTCGGGGATTCGGGATTGTGAAAAAATGAAAGTCGTATTAATAAACAACTTATACAAACCCTATGCTGTGGGTGGGGCCGAGAGAGTGGTAGAAAGGCGAGCAGGAGAATTGGTTGATGAAGGGAATGAAGTAGTAATAATAACCTGGCGACCGTGGGATGGTTGGGGTTCTTGGGTTCCAGTAAAAAGTTTTGAAGATGATATCACAGTCTATCGTTTTTGGGTGCCAAATATTTTTTCGTATAAAAATTTGTCCAAGCATAATTTTGGGTTGAAATTGATTTGGCATTTTATTGATATTTTTAATTGTTGGAGTGGACGGATTATTCACGATATTTTGAAAAGTGAACAACCAGATATAGTAGAAACACACAATCTGATGGGGATAGGATATGGTTTGAGAATAAAGAATAAAGATTTAAGAATAAAGTGGAGGCACTATCTTCATGATGTTCAATTAGTAGAGCCATCAGGAGTATTTGTGTGGAGTCATGAGAAAGATAATTTGGCGCAAAAAATATATTCATGGATAATGAAAAGAAAATTTAAAAATGTAGATGAGGTAATTAGTCCGACTAAATTTTTGTGGGAGTTTTATAGAAGTAGAGGTTTTTTTGTGAATGCTAATTTTGTGTTAGAGAAGCAACCCCTCCCTAACCCTCCCCTTAATAATGGGAGGGAACAGAATAAATTTTTATTTGTTGGTAGTTTGGTTGAACATAAGGGTATTCGTGTTTTAATCCAGGCGTGGAAGAATGTTTTAGACAAAGAATTGCATATAGTAGGTGATGGAATATTGCGCCAAGAAGTGGAACAATGGGCCTCTGACAAAAATAATGTAATTATTCATGGTCGGCTAGAAGGAGAAAATTTAGAAGAGATTTATAACGCCTGTGATGTTTTGATTTTTCCGTCAATTTGCATAGAAAATAATCCGACTGTGATTCACGAAGCTTTGCATCATGGTTTGCGCGTGATTGCTTCTGATACTGGTGGAGTAAGAGAGACTTTTGGCGGGGTTGAAAGGGTGGAATTAGTGGAGGCGGGGAGTGTGAATGAATTGATTGGTGCTATAAGACATAAGACTTAGGGCGTAAGATTTTCAATAAACAAAAAAACATCCATGAGGGTGTTTTTTTATGTATAGTACTAATTTTTAGTTTAATTTCAGACTTTCTAACATTTGTCGTAATATCTCTTTTTGTTTTTCAATTGTAATATATTGTTTTTCTTCAGTTAGACGTTGGTCAATAAAAGACGATATGTAGTGGTAATCAATAATTAAACTTTTGTTATTATCTAGTGGAAAGTAATATAGTTCAACACCAGCACCTTCAGCTCCCATTTCTATTTTAATTGCTTCATGTTTATCAACAGTAACAGGTGTTAAAGAATCATAATAATTTACTAGATCTTGATAATTTCCGTCCACAACACAGAGCTCAATAGACATATCTGTCATTTCTTGGTGACTATTGTCAGCGTCATCACTCCATTCAAAAGGAAAAGTGTGTTTAAAAACAACTGCAGAATCATCTGTAATATTTTTTCCTTCAGAAACAGGAATGACACAAGAAAAATTATCTTGTTTAAATATTTCACTCGGATATTTGATAGTAAAATTGTAGTTTGTATTATAGTATGTTGACCATGCTTTATTTGTTTGTAACAAAACACTTGTGACAATTATTATAATTGCCAAAATTAATAAAGTGATGAAAATGATTTTGTTTTTCATAAATTATTTTTTAAAGTATTGATCAATAATTTTCATCCAGTCATCAACACGGTCGGTTTCTGTTCTTGGTCTTCCCATAATATCTAACATTTTTTCATATAAACTATTATCAGTTGTTTGTGACTGTTTTTGTAAAATCCACAATAGAGGATCTTCATTTCCTTGTGTGTAAGCTTCTTTTATTGCTTTAATTAGTTCTGGTTTGTTTGGAGATTTTCGTACTAAATAATAAATCCAATGGCGTTCATAATAACCACCGTCGGCAATCTCATCTATTTCCTCTGGGCTTAATTCGTTTTCTAAACCTTCCTCAGCTAACCAGTCAGTCACAGCTTCCCAAAAAAGCGCTTGAGCATTTGGTTTATCAGCAAGAGACCTTATATCAACTTTTTTATTACGTCTAAATCTTTCATATCGGATTGCTCCAAGGTAATCTGAAAATTTTTCATCACCAGGTTCGTCCATCGGATTGGAAATAAGGGTAGGTCTAGGTGACATTAAATGTACAGATTCATGTAATAATGTGTGTAATGTTTCTGCACGTGATTTTGAATGAGTTATGACTGAATGACGACGAACTTCTGTATCTGTCAGATCAATCTGAATGAATCCGTCCACATCTGGTTCTGTTGGATTATCTTTAGCTCGTACCTGCATTTGTGCTGGAGTAACAAATTCAGTTTGATCTGCACATTGGGCGCGTTTTATTAATTCGTCATTGCTTAGGACATCTTGAAATAATCTAGTGACAATTTGTTTTGCAGTTTTTTTATATTCTGCTCGTTCTGCCTCAACCCTTGCGATCTCAGCCTGTTCATGATTGTGTGTTGGGTCCATATGATTTTTAAAATTTTTTTTAAATTATTTTTTACTTCTTATATTTTATTGTTTTAATGTATATTCATAAATCCATGCTCGTCCGTTATTCACTTCCCACCAATCATCTGCTTCTAATTTAGCTTTGTCACGAATCTCAGCTGCCGGTGCCCAATAATTTGTATGAACAAAATAAGCTTTTTTAACGCCGGCAAATCTCATAGCTTGTTCCATCCACGCCCGTTTTGGTTCTTCGTAAACCATTTTGCGGAAATATTGATAGAGTGGTCCGCCAGTTGGAATAGAATAAAAATATTGTTCACCAGCCGGAGTATTAAGATAATGATTAAAACCAAATTCACGCAGAGCTGTGACACCAATGGTTTGATTAGTCAAAACTATATAATCAGTTTTATTATTATTTTTGTTCGCGATAAAGTGGACAGTCTGGATATCAGCTGAACGCATATTTTGTCCAGTATAGAGCGAGATGTTATCGCGAGTTGGATAAGTAAAAAACCAAGACACGAGAAGTAGACCAGAGAAAAATAAACTCGCTAGTAATTGTTTGCCAGCTTGGCTTTTTATTAACATAAAAACTTCACGCAGAGCCAAAACAAAAAAAGGCAAGAGAATAATTAAGACCATATCTAACAGTCTCTGTCCATATAGTTTTTGATCATAAGAAATCACGTCTTTGAATTGAATCGTGGTAATAATAAAGAAGGCAGAAACAATCAAACCCAGAGCCGTGGCAATAAAAAAGCCAGTGATTTTTGACTGATACTTCTTTATAACAATGACAATCCCGGTTAATAAAATTATAAGCATGATTGGTAAAAGAGTATCGCGGTAATAGTAGAGAAGTTTTAATAAATTTGGCCCGCGGTCAATCATGATGTAGTGTGGGCGGGAGAAGATTGTTAAAAAGTCGTTAATGTTAGTAAAAGTATTTTGAAAAATAATTGAACCTTTGTTTAAAATAGAATTGGCATATAGGGCGAGGGGAACAATCAAACTTAAAATAATAATATAAATTGGATAAAATATTTTTTTAAATAAACTATTAGATTTTTTAAATATAATTGAGCCGAGATAAATTATTAATAAAGGTAGACCAATCATGGCGTGAATGGTGCAGGCAGTTAGACATAAAATTAATCCTAACAAATTTGTTTTGTAATAACTAAATTTATTTTCATACCAAATCCAAGCGCTGATAAGTAGAGTAATCAACAAAGCCAGATTGTTTGGTGTGGTGACGATGAAGAATGTTAGAGGAATCAGAGGGATTAGGG
>JBAQFA010000051.1:0-163659 GCA_049287025.1 Candidatus Magasanikiibacteriota bacterium | reverse complement strand
GGAGTTTGGCCTGTCGTGCCTGGGACTACTCGCCCATCCTGCGGGCAAGTCGGTCGGCCTCGAACTGACAGTCCGAGACGCAGCCGTCCCACTCCAGGGTCGAGACGCCCTGGTTGTGGCACGATTGCTCGCACGGGGTGTACTTCACAACCCCGTCGGAGCTCATGGCGACCATCGCCATGAGCAAGCAAAGCACCGCACACCGCAGCAGGAACCTTTTCATGGTTCCTCCTTATGGGTTGTTTGGCACCTTGATATTCGTTATACACGAACACTTAGTTGCCAACCAACTTTTTTGAACATACAAAAATACCATATTTAAAAGATTTTGTCAATGTCTTTATCCCCAAACAATGATAAAAACAAAAAAACAGCTAAGATAGCTGTTTTCGTTATTAATAATACTAATTCATTCCTATTTTTCTAGCCTGTTCTAATATTTCTTTTGAACTATTATTTTTACCAAATGAGCCAACTGTAATTTCTTTATTAGCTGTCAATTCTATTCTTCTATAAGAGACCTTATCAACCACGGATAAAACACCTGCTAATTCTCTTAAATGTTGTTGGCCTTTTGTAGTATCAACACCCTCAAATTTGATAGATTGGATTAAATCAAAAACTCTTTTGTCTGTACTTGCTTCCACGTCTTCTGAATCATCACCACCTGATCGGGATGTATTTTCCTGAACTACATCAGATTCTGTAGATAAACCTTTAAATTTTCTAGCATCAATAAGATCTGGGGTTAAAGCAGACACTTTATCAATACTCCGACTGTCGGTGTTACCAAATTGTCTTGGAGTATCAATACCTCTAAAATCATCTCTTATTTTAAGGTCACCATATCTTGCTCGTGAATCATAATCACCTTCAACCATAAAATTTATAATTAAAAAATATTTATAGTAAAATTATATCATTTTTTATACTTTAGTCAAATTTGTTATTAACCCAGTCAACTTTTGTAAGCCAAACCCGAGTAAAATAAACAAACCAATATAACAAACAGTCGCTACCCCAGCCGGAAGCCAAATATAAAATATGTCATAACGATACATTAGAGGCCAGTGCAGAAGATAAATTTCATAAGAATATATACCAACTAAACTAAAAAACTTAACACCAAATGGTTTCATGAGAAACAAACCTACTATCAAAAGCATTGTGATATTACTAATAAATTGTTCTGATCGTGGATCTTGATTCACTCCAGAATGAATAGCAAAATACAAAAAGGCTGTCAGAAAAATGCTAGCTAACAAAATTAGACTAAATACTTTTAACCATTGTTTGACAAATAGAGATGCTAATATTTTCTGGACATATTCCCCTACTACTTTTGAAGATACTACTCCAGCAAAAAATACACCTAGAGGCAAAGCCATATAATGTAAACGATATAGATATTCAACCCGCCAAATAATTTCAAATCCATAATTAACAACAAAATAACCTGAGAAAAATAAAAGGAAAGCAGACAAAAATGGATGCTCTTTTTTGAAAAACCAAGGAAAAACAAGATAATAAAACAAAATGATTGTAATAAACCACAGGGGCGAATTAACATTGCCAGCCAAATCAGCTTGTTTAAAAAAACCGAAAAGACTCTGCCATATTTCCGCTATAGGATAAGAACGATGCAATACGAGCCAATCTAATATGAATAAAGATATTAGAATAATCCAGAGTGGAATAAAAATTTTAATTATTCTCTTAAGATAAAATTGGATTGGTGATAAAGTCTTTTTCATGGCCGACACAGCCAAACCATAGCCAGATAAAAATAAAAATAGATTTACTCCCACACCGGCCAAGACTGACAAAGGAAACAAAAATCTGGTATCAACCGAAAGGGAGTATCCAATATGAGAAAAAACTATTGCCAAAATAGAAAAGCCCTTAAGTTCATTAGTAAGAGAAATTGGGAAAAAATCCTGATCTTGATTCTTTCTAATAGAAACTAAAATAGCCAAGACAAAAACCAGTGAAAAAATCTGGGTTTGTAAAATTGGATTTAAAACTTCAATTTGCATATGGAGCTGATACAATCTACTTAAATCAAGAATAAAATGTTTGATAAATATTAGGGACAAAGTGGAGAAGCGACATCCGCCGAAACTTTAGTGAAGGCGGAAATAATCTGCCCACAATTTATAGCCAACGTCTGACGGGTGAAATAAATCAGCTGAATAAAAAGACTGGTCGGTTTTTAATTCTCTTTTTGTATAACTATATAAGTCAACCAATTCTACATTATAATGTTTTGCTACGTTCTCAATCTCTTGGTTGTATTGTTTTGTCCACCAATCTAGCAAATAATTATATGGAAATAACACTAAATTTTTACTACCCAAATACGGTAAATTTATAATAACAATTTTGGCGGTAGTTTCTTTTGTTAAACGTTCTGTTAAATAAGCCAAATCACTCGCAAATACTTGTGGTCTAACTAAATCATGAGTATCATTTGTTCCAATAAATACCGTAATATAATCTGGACTTAGAGCGATTGTTTGGTCTAATTGATAATCAATTACATCTTGAATTTTGGCACCAGGAATACCTAAATTATATAATTTAAAAGACTTGTTTGCATCAAGAAATAGATTATTAGCCAAAAGATAAGGCCAAGTATTTTCTATTTTGCTAGCACCCACACCATAAGTCAGACTATCACCTAAAGCCACATAGTCTACAAATATGCCTTTGTCCGGCCCAATCAACAACCCGTCTTGATAATCAAAAACATGACTTGCTAAATTAACCTCGCCAATGTGATTATAAAAATGAGCATAAGCTCGGTTGAGATAAATGCCAGTAAAAGCTACCACTAAAACTAGTAAAATAATTTTATTTCTCTTGTTCATACTCTAATTTTACTAAAAAACGGCTAAATGGTCAATAAAAAATCCGCCAATTGACGGATTTTAATTATTTTATTTGTAAGGTTCAATAGCGTTGTACATAGTTTCTGTTAAAATTCTTTATAATCTGTTTAATCTGCTGTCTTTATTTGTTTTAACAGCAGATTTAACGAATTAAAGCAGATTACAACAGATTATACAGCCTTATTATATCAATATCCTGTCAGACAAAAGTGTAAACAACGTTCAAGATTCTTATATTTTATTATTTATCTAAAACTGTAATGAATTAAGGATGTCATTAAATTTTTCTCCCTTACCCCTAACAAATAATGTTCTAGTACCTTGACTAATTTCAACTGCTTCAAACTGCCCTCCTTGATCCTCAGGCAAAGCGTCTTTGTAGCGTACGACTGGCAAACCACCGATAGTAGAAGTAGTTAGAGCATCAGACGACATCTTTTCACTAGTTTTTGCACCTTTGGAAGAGATAAAGAAATAATCGCCCGTTTTTTCATCACGCAAAGTTAGACTATCGCCACTGTGTTCTATGACCCAACCATACGGATACTGCAAAGTAAAATTAGCAAAGCTAGTTTCTTTATATGTTTGCATTTGTTTGTTTAGCTGTTCAGTAATCTTTTCAGTAATTTTCTCTCTAATTTGAGCTGGAGATCCTCCACTATTTTCATTGGCTATTTTTTTAGCATCTTTATCTATAGTATTAAAATTGGTCTGCGTACAACCAGCGCCTAAACTAATCATGCCGGCACCCAAAATTCCAAACATAGCCACCAAACTTAAAAATTTAAGACTGGTTTTTTTACCTTTTTTACCCAAAGTTTTTTCTACATAGGCAATCCGTTCTCGCGTGGATATAACTGTATCTGGATTAAGTGAAATTGAATCAATCCCCTCACGCACTAACATTTCAGCAAATTCTGGATAGTCACTCGGTGCCTGACCACAGATACCGACTTTTCTTTTGTGTTTGTGAGCCACGCGAATTACATCGCGAATCAGGGTTGTCACGGCTTTATTTTTTTCACTGTAAATATGAGCTACTAGAGCTGAATCACGATCTACCCCAAGGGTTAATTGGGTAAGATCATTGGAACCAATACTAAAACCATCAAAAATCTTGGCAAATTCTTCGGCCAAAATTACATTGGACGGAATCTCGCACATGACATAAACTTGCAAACCATTTTCTCCGCGCTTCAAACCAAATTCTTCCATAGTTTTAATTACTTGTTCGCCTTCCTCAGGAGTGCGACAAAATGGCACCATCACAATTACATTGGTTAAGCCCCATTCATTGCGAACTTTTTTCAAGGCTTCACATTCCAGTTTAAAACCGGCTTTATATTCTTTGGAATAATACCGACTTGCTCCCCGCCAACCAATCATAGGATTTTCTTCTTTTGGTTCAAATTCTTTACCCCCAATCAAAGTGGCATATTCATTAGTTTTGAAATCTGATAAACGAACAATGACATCATTTTTATATGATGCCGTGGCAATTCTGGCAATCCCTTCGGCCAATTTGTCTACACAATAATCTGATTTCTTTTTGTAACCATGGGTCATGTCGGCAATTATCTTTTTGGCTTTTTTGTCTTTTAGTTTATCATAATTTATCAAAGCCAGAGGATGGATGCGAATAAAATTGGAAAAAATAAATTCTTCGCGCGCGAGACCAATCCCATCATTGGGTAAAAATGATAATGCAAACGCATTGTCCGGATCCCCCACATTCATCATAATCTTGGTTTTGGTTTTAGCTACGTCTTTTATCTCTGTTTTTTTGACTTCAAATGGTAAAATTCCAGAATAAACAAAACCTTCATCACCCTCGGCACAGCTAACTGTAATTGGCTTGCCAGTTTTTAACATTTTCCTGGCTCCACTCGCGCCAACAATACACGGCACACCTAGTTCACGTGATACAATCGCGGCGTGACTTGTCTTACCACCCTGCTCAGTAATAATGGCCGAAGCAATGCGCATGATCGGTTCCCAATCTGGATCTGTAATACGCGTTACCAAAATTTCGCCTTTTTTAAAAGACTTCATTTGCTTAGGATTTTCTATTACTCTCGCTTTACCCGCGCCAATTTTTTGTCCGACCGCAATTCCACGCAATAACAATTTACCTTTTTTATTTAGTTGATATTTTTCTATAATTGAATGGTTGGATCTGGCTTTGACTGTTTCTGGTCTAGCTTGAACAATATATAATTTTCCGGTATTACCATCTTTGGCCCATTCAATATCTTGAGATTTATTATAATGTTCTTCAATCATCATTCCCCATTTTGACAACTGAACTACATCTTCGGGAGTAATAGCAAATTTATTTCTATCGCTATGTTTTACATTTTCCTGTTTTGTTCCAACGGTTTTTCCATAGATTAATTTTACTTCTTTACTTCCCAAAATTTTGCTAATTATAGCCTTTTTTCCTTGTTTTACACCTTCTTTAAAAACATAAAATTGATCTGGCGTTACCCGACCCTTTACCACATATTCACCTAACCCATAAGCTGCATTAATAAGGACTACACCTTTGAATCCAGACTCGGTATCAAGAGTAAACATGACTCCGCTTGCACCCACATCTGATCGTACCATTTCTTGAACTGTGACTGACAGAGCTATAGACATATGTTCAAAACCCTTGGTCTCACGATAAGATATTGCTCGATCAGTAAACAATGATGAAATACATTTTTTTACCGCCAAAAGTAAATCAGCTTCACCTTTTACATTGAGATAAGTTTCTTGCTGACCAGCAAAACTAGCATCAGGCAAATCCTCGGCCGTGGCAGAAGAACGTACCGCTACAGAAATATTTTTTGTTTTGGCTAATTCAGATAATTTTTTATATTCAACAATAATTTCTTGTTCTAAACTTTTCGGAAAATGAGAATTTAAAATATAATTTCTAATACTCTTGCCCACCCGAGATAATTCTTTCATGTTGGAAATATCCAAACCTTTTAATTCCTTTTTCATTTTGTCTTCTAGTTTGGCATATTTCAAAAACGACCAATAAGCACTGGCCGTAATCGCAAAACCATTGGGAACTCTGATCCCCTTTTTGGTTAGTTTGGAATACATTTCTCCGAGGGAAGCATTCTTACCGCCCACAAGTGGCACATCAGTAATTGCAATCTCAGAAAACCACAAAATGTTTTTATTTTTTCTGTCCATATTTATTTATTTTTCCTAAAATAGAGTGGATTTATTATACCACAAAAACGTTTTACTAACAACAAAATTGGTGCTATAATGAATGCGCTGTAAATAAACCAAACTAAAGAATAACCATATTTTATGAAAAAAAGGGCATTTTTAATCGCTATCATACTTATTATTGCTTTTGGCTTCTTCTTGCGAATTTATAATCTAAGTACCCAATCTTACTGGATTGACGAAGGCTACACTATCAATGCCGTGGAAGCCATCAAAACCCATGGCTACCCCCTACTAGATTCTGGAAAAATTTACTCTGGCCAATATTTACCAAACTACCTTACCGCTCTATCTACATTTATTTTTGGAAACACCGAGTTTGCCTACCGCTTTCCGAGTGTACTTTTTGGTAGCGCCACGATTCTATTGGTATTTTTCTTAGCAAAAAAATTATTCAACTCTGATGTAGGCTATATAGCTTCTATTGTAACAGCCCTCTCAACTTGGGAAATCACTTGGTCTAGGCAGGCCAGAGGTTATGCGGCTTTACATTTTTTCTATTTATTAACCGCCTATTTTGTTTGGGAGCTCTGCCAAAAATTTACCACAAAAAAATTTATTTTCTTTACTCTAGCTAGTTTATTGGCTTATCTTTCTCACCCCATTGGCGCTATCAGTTTTCCTCTGGGTTTATTAATGATCGCGAGCCGTTATATAAACAAAACAAATTTAAAACAAATCTGGTTAACTATAAAAGAAACCAAGAAAACCTCTCTACCTCTAGTCGTTGTTATCTTAGCTGTTCTATTATTTTTACAAAAGACTCTTTTCCTGTTTGTTGACCGCATGTTTAATAAAAGTTTTAATCTCAGTGACTCTTATTTATCTTTTCTTTTAAGTACTTATCCTATAATACTCGGATGTGCTCTAATATCAATAATCTATTTATTTATCAAAAAAACCGAACGAAATCAAGGTTGGTTTTTTTTAATTTTATTAGCTCTACCCCTCTTAGCTATTGTCAATGCAACTGAAATTCTTCATTTCCGCTATTTATTCTTTCTCTTCCCTATGCTAATAATTTTGTTTGCTTTTGCTTTGGAAAGGACTGTGAGCTTAATCTTTCCCCTACCAACAAAATATCTAGTGATGATAATTCTAACGATCTTATTAAATATCAACACTCTAACTTTTTGGCCAAAATCCCAATACAAACTGGAACCCCTAACTCCACAACCTAATTTTAAAACTGCCTACACAGAAATCAGAAAAAATTGGCAAACCAATGATATAATAATCTCACCTTACACCCCATTGGACAAAGTATACCTTGATCAAACCAACTACTGGCTCAAACTTTCATTGACTGGTAAAAACAATGAATTGACCAGATATGACAATCAAGATAGGGAGGAATATACCAATACTCTAATTGTCAAAAACAATGAACATCTAAGTGAAATCACAGCAAAAAATCATGGCTTTATTATAGTTGATCAGCTGTACTTCAATCGCTATCCAAAAAAATTTATTGAATTTAAAAATCAATATTCTCTATTTTTTCAAGATATACAGGGTGGTTATAACAATATTTGGGTTTACAGATTCTAAACAAACATGAACAAAAATATTAAAAATATTTATAAAAAAATAACAGCAAAAATAATTTTTTTGTCCATTTTTATATTCCTAACTTTATTGTTTAGTCAAAATCAGGAACAAAGAATTCTTATAGCAATCGCAACCTTCATTTATATTGTCACCAAACAAATTGATTATATAAAAACCATCTCCAAAAAAATAGAAAAAAACGTTTTCCCCTTTTTACTTGAAAAGTATAAATACAAAAAAAAATCTACAGTGATTTTGATAAATTTTTTTGCGCAACAAATTAGAACTCCAAAATTAAAGCAAATTGTTAATTATATCTTCATATCTTTTCTCTTTTTAGTAATTGCGGGTCAATTTGTTGATCGCTTACCTAGTAATTTTAATTGGTTAATAAAAATTTACCAATCAACTAATAATTATTTAATATCCTTTACCCTGGTGTCGGGCTTTTTTGTCTTTTTTTTAAATAGGGAGAAAATAAAAGAAGTAGAAATAGAACAAAATGAAGAAGAAAAAAAAGAAGAGGAAAGAAAAAAAGAATTTGTAGAAAAATTCCCAAGAATAAATAAAATTCCTGTTTTGAGGAATTTAGTGAAGTGGGCTTACAAAGAAGGATGGAAATACAGCATAATAACCACAACTCTAATAATCATTGGTTTTTTTCTACGCTTATATAATTTGGGAAAATTAAGTTTGTGGTGGGACGAATTAATTACTGGAACTTATGTAACGCGAATACTAGAAACTGGTCTACCTTTATTCCCTTCTGATTTAGGATATTATTGGAGAGGGGTTGCTTATCATTATCTTGTATCAATATTTTCTCTTATATTCGAAAACACAGAATTTTGGCTAAGATTCCCAAGTGTCTTATTTGGTATGGGTATAATACTCATGACATTCTTTTTAACAAAAAAAATAAATAAAAAAGTTGCCATAATTGTTTTAGCATTTTTAATCTTTTCTACTTATAATATAGAATATTCAAGATTTGCCAGATTTTATGTAATGAACGCTTTTTTATTTATGGTTGCAATTTGGTTTTTTTGGAAAGGTTTTTTTAAAAATAATTTAAAATATAAAATTGCTTCACTTGTTATTTTTTCACTCATGCTTCACACAGTTCAATTCGGTCTCATTTCTGTATCTCTGATTGCAACCTGGTTCTTTTTTCTTGGTATAAAATTAATACAAAACTTAAATCGAATAAAAGCACTTATTTTAGAAAATAAAGACAACCTGTTCTTTATGTTATGGTTTATCCCCGTATACTATTTTAACAATTTTTTTGAAAAATACATAAAAATCAAGACAACAATGCCGTTGGCTAAAGAAGTAATAAAAGTCACCCCCCCACAACCATGGAACTATTTTCAAATTCCTGACTGGAAAATATTTAATTTTTACAATGATAATTATTTTCCTATTATTCTAATAATACCAACTATAATTTACAGCACATTTTTATTTTTTAAACATAAAAATAAAAAAATTGAACTAATAAATTACATAACAACATTAAGTATAATTTCTATAATAATATATGAGGTGAGTAACAGAGACGTAACAGGTGCAAGAATTTATTTTATTTTCGAAGCTTTATTAATCATATTATCTTTTACCTCATTGCATTATTTAATTGTACTATTTATAAAAAATAAAAATGTTAGAACAATATTTTTTTCACTTATAGTAATTATTTTATTTTTTAATATAACACCAAATTTTTATAAACGAATAAACCTAGAATATGGAGACAAAATAACCAAAGACCCTTTTAGAACAACTAGCGTTGCGGCCTACAGATCTGACTATGGTACCACATATAAATATATTGAAAAAAATAAAAAAGAAAATGATATTATAATAGTTGTAATGTCTCCAAATTATTTTTACTTAAAAAATATCCCTAATTTTATTCTAAATCAAAATAACAGATGGAATACTAATTCAATAATAAATAAAAATAAATACTTCATCTCTAAAGAAAATGCATCAATTCTAATAAATACAGTAGACAATATAAAAGAAATTATTCAAAAAAACAAAAATAAAAAAATCTGGTTAATAGCTAATGGGGGAAGTATGAATATAATAGAGACACTTCACGTAAAAAAAGATTTTATTGAGTTTATTAAAGAGAACCAAAAAAATGTTGTATACAAATCCCCAGATGGTTTAAGCAGTGTATTGTTATTTAACAATGATAAAAAAAACTAACAAATTATTAATATGTTACTAGTACAATTTGTTTTAGTTATACAATAAAACACCGCTCTATTAAGCGATGTTTTCATTATATCACCAACCAATTATATTGACAGTCTCCCAACCAAATTATATCAACAGCCTCCTATAAGTGCCTTATATACCAGTCTCAGTCTTATTTACTAATGTTAGTTTTAAAACTTCTTTTCACTTCAAGCCAATTTAAAATACTGTATGGAAAATAGGAAATAGAAGTACCTATGGCTGCACCAACAGCACCTAATTTTGGTATTAGGATAAAATTTAATACTATATTCATCACCAAAGTCAAAACCAAATTCATTGCTCTTTTTTTTGCCAAACCACGATAATCAAGATAAGTTCCAAAAAAAGCAGAGTAAGAGAAAATCAATAAAAAGGGGGATAGTAACTGCAGTGGTAAAACAGCTTCTGAATATTTTACTCCGTATAAAAAAGGAATAAAAAAACCAGAAAATAAAATAATAAAAAAAGTTATAGGAACAAAAATCACTGTATTTATTTTTATTAGCCTATAAAATATTTTTTTAAATTCTTCTTTATTCTCTTCATTCATTTTTGCAAAAATAGGCATTGTACCCATAGCTAAAGCTATAGACAGATGTGGTAATTTTAATACAATATCTTTTGCAATTGAATAAATTCCTACTTGATAATCCCCTGCTAACATGCCCAACATAACAACATCCACCTCCGTAGCTATCCAAAAACCAATACTTATAAAAAATAAAGGTAAACTATAATTTATTATTTCCTTACTAAATTTAACTTCTGATCTTTCTGTCCCCCGATAAAAATTAACATACAGTAAATAAAATCCTACCAATGAGGTTATTAATAATGCTAAAGTATAAGAATTAATTATCGACATTAGGTTATCTGAGAATACTAGCCAACAAATTATTAATAATAACTTTAGTCCATACTCGAGAAAATTAATAATAAAATTATACTTATTTCTATGGAAACCCATAAAAATATTTTTTAAAAATTCTACCAAACCTGAAAAAAAAATCAGGGGTGTTGCTAATAAAAAAAGGGTAGACAATTCAGGTCTTCCCAAAAAATATGCCAATTGTTTATAACAAATAAGAAAAAATAAACAAAATACCAAACTAAAAAAAAATCTTATCTTAATAGATGACCACAAGACGCTTCTTATACTTTTAGTGCTACTATACTGTGCCACGTACTTCATCGAAGACGCATTTATCCCAAAATAAGACAAAAATAAAATAACTGAAAGGCTTGCCGAAAAAAAAGACCACAATCCAAATCTTTCTACATCCAATTTTCTAGCAAGAAAAATACTAATCAAAAAAAATAAACCAAAAGTAATAACTTTGGTGAAAAATGACCAAACAGTCTCTTTGACTATTTTATTATTAAATAAAATGTTAACCAAAATGTTTTTCATTTGTTTTTTTTAAATAAATTTTATCATATCTTTTAATTTCGTCTTCACAGAAATACTGATGTATGAGATTTTCTTTATTAAAAAGTTTAAGTATACATTTCAACAATATGTATGGATCATATTTTTTATCCACAGTCATTGTGTCAGTAAAATCTATTAATACATACTTTTCATTTTGAACAAAAATATGTTCTGGACCAAGATCTCCATGGTTAATATTGGTCTGCAAATATATATTTTCTAACTCTTGTGATATTTGTTTGTAAATTTCGATAACTCTATCAAATGTAATTTCTTTATAAATTATCATTTTTTTCAAATTAGGAAATTCTTGGTAATCAAACCTCAATTTGTTATCATCAATTATTCTAAATTCTGGTACTAAAATAATTTTAGATTTATTTTTCCACACACCTAGTGTATAAAATTCTTTTTTTAATAAATCATATTCAGGATACACCTTTTCAATATAAAACTTATTATTATATATTTTAAAAAATATATCCGTACCAATTTTTCCTCTTCCCTTTCTAAATACAACAAAATCTTCTTCTGACTTCTCTCGCCAAGAAAATATTTCCAAAAATTTACATTTTAATACTATCTCTTTTATTAATCTAAATCGTAATAAACTATTGTCTAATATTTTTTCAATAAAAAACTGCTTTGAAAATGTATCATTTTTAATTAAATATTTTTTAAAATGTAGATATTCATTTTTCATTTAAAGCAAGTGTATAAATGAAGGTATTTGCTTGTTTCTGAAATAATTTTTTCTTTGCAAAAAATCTATCTAGCATATAAACAAAATAACGTAAAATAAATATTCTATATAAAAACTTAGGCATCACACCAATACCCTTACAACGAATTATATTCATTTCGTTCCTTTCAAACAATTTTTGTATATCATCATAAGACATCTCATTTAGTTTTACATTTTTTAAAACCTTAAACAACCAAGAAACGGCTGAATTATACAGATTTTTATTCCTTTGAATGGTTATTATCATAATACCATTTTGTTTAAGATATTTTTTCAAAATTTTTACAAATGAATCCTTGAGATCATCGTCTAAATTCAAAAAAAATCTGAATGCGGTAATCAAATCAAATTTGCGTGTCAAGTTCTCTTTTGAAATATCCAAAACAACAAGGTTAGATTTAACTTTTTGCCTAGCCAAAGATATCATCGCTGGAGAAATGTCTACTCCTAAAGAATATTCAAACATCTTTTCTATTTGAGATATAACCCTACCTGTTCCACATGCAAAATCCAAATAATCATTTCTGGATATTTTACAAACTTCCAACTCTATATATTCTTTTTCAATTTTCCAAATTAAATTAGAATAAGAATTATTGCCATATTCATTTTCATCGTAATTTACTGCCTCTTTATTGTCTTGGAATCTATCTTGATATTTCATTTGATTTTATTTAATTAATAAACTATTTGCACCTATTTTAGTTCCATCCGACACACTTAAATCTCCTAGAATTTTTGCTCCCACACCAATACTCACATCATTACCTATTGTAGGTGATACACCACCAACATATTTAGAACCACCAATAGTAACACTATTATACATTAAACAATTATTGCCTATTATAGCTCTAGGGTTAATAAAAATCTGTCCAAAATGAACAATTTTTAAACCGGGACCAATCTCTGTCTTGCCATAAATTTCTATCCCCAACAAAACACTTACCACTCTCCATACTGGAAAATAAAAATAATAAAAAATCTTAAATGGCCAATACAATCTCCATAAAAATGCTGCCATCCTAAAATTCAATATCCCCCACCAAGATGGCTGGGTTAAAATTGAAATTAAAGAATATTTTTTTGTATCATAATATAATTTCTTAAGTTCGTTCATTTTCATAAATCATGTTTAGATTATTTAGATATTTTTCAAAACAATATTTTTTTACACTCTCTAAAGCATTTTTTAAAATCGTGTCTGATAACAAAACCTCATCTTTTACTAATTTTATTTTTTTTGCCAAATCTACAGGATCTTGGACTTTGAATAACAAACCATTTTCATTATCTTTAATTATTTCAACAAGACCACTAGAACCAGAAGCAACGACAGGGACTCCCATAGACTGGGCTTCTACGACAGACAGCCCAAAAGATTCTGAAACAGATGGAACAACCAAAGTGTCTAAAAGAGAATAAATCATGATAACGTTTTTTAAATAACCCACAAAAATAATTTTATCTGAAATACCCAAATTTACTGCTAAATTTTCTAAAATCTTTTTTTGCGAACCTTGTCCAACAATTAAAACTTTATAAGCAAAATTTAAGAGTGGCAAAGCCTTTATTAAATATTCGCAACCTTTAACCTGTTCCAGTCGACCAACAAAACCAATAACAAACTCTTCTTTTTTTATTCCTATCTTTGCTTTTTCCTCTTCTACATCCCACAAAATATTATCTTTATTGAATTTTTTTAAGTCAATAAAATTTGGTAAAACTATAATTTTAGTTGGTAGAACCTTTGCAATCTTAACTATTTTTTCCTTTGTCACATTAGAAACTGCAATATATTGATCTACATACTTTTTGGATAATTTGATAAACAAATTATAAAAATTATGCCCTTGAAATATTTCACCGTGTTCATGAAATAAAAGTTTTATATCTGGGAACCAAATTCTTTTTAACAAATAACCAGATATTTGAGACCGAAACAAATGGCAATGTAAGATACTAATTTTTTCTTTTTTTATTAAATCTTTCAAATCAAACAACGGTTTGAAAGAATATTTTTTTATGGAATTAAAAATTACAAAGTTTGGATGTTTTATTTCTACAGTAATATCTCTTTTACGCAAGACGAATAAAAAAATATCCTTATCATCTCTCTGTGCTTCAAAAATGCCCCTAACAACAGTTTGAGCACCACCAAGACCAAGAGAATCTATTATATGCAAAACTTTCATAACTACTTTCTACAATTACCATAAAAATTAGGGTAAATAAATAATGGTAATACTCGTAATAAATATAATACGGGCTTGCTCAAAAAACCTATTTTTTTATATACCTTATTAATATTGTGTTTTGTTAATATATCTTCTTTTTCTAATCTTATTTTTTTAAAATTTACTTTTTTAAAAATCTTTAATAATGAGTATTTTGTTTGTAAGGAGCAATGATATTCTTTCCATTTAGAAAAAGAATGCTGATTAATAATTTCCCATGGAATATTTATATATTTGTTTGGAGTTTGAAATATAAAAGTACCATCTTTTTTTAAGACTCTATAAACTTCATTTTTCAAAAAATCTTGCACATTTGGTATATGTTCTATAACATCAAACATTAATACAGCATCAAAAGAATTATTATCAAATGGAATTTTTCCTGCTTCATGAGTATTTATATTATCAACTATTGAGGAATAAACATGCTTTCCTTTTTCTACAGCCATTCTATTAATTTCTATACCAAAAACATTTTTATACCCTAAATTATAGAGATTAAAAATTAAACTTCCATAATTACAGCCAATATCAAGTATTTTAGCTTCTTTCGGTATATTTAGTTTCAAAAAATAATCCAAAGATGATTTAATATTTCCTAATTCATCTTTTTGAACGACAACTTCATAATTATTTATTGCATTCATAATATTTTTGTATATTCTTTCATAACAACACCCCAATCATAAGTAATTTTTACCCTCTCAAGTGCTTCTTTCTGCAATTCAACTAATTTATCTAGATCATTGATTATTTTATTTATTTTTAATTTTAAATCAACGACATCATTCGGCCTAACCAACAAACCTGCGTTACCAACGGTGTCTGGACACCCAGAGACATTAGTAGTAATAATAGCACACCCCGCACTCATAGCCTCTAATAGAGCTATACTGGCATTTTCTTTTTCTGAAGCAAGAACATAGATTGCTGATTGCTCTAATAAATCTTTATACTCTTTTCCATTATTATCAAGCCAACCATGAAATATTATTTTTGTTTTAGACTTTTCCGCCATTTTTTTTAATTCCGACATCATCGGCCCATCGCCGGCAATGTGTACCTCATAACCAAGATCTTCATCAGAAACTGCTTTAATTAAATATTGAAAACCTTTACTTACCAACAATCTACCTGACGAAAAAATGTATTTCTTCTTTACCTGCGGAGTGAACTTACTGATATCAATTCCGTTTGGAATCTTTTCTATTTTTTTATCACTAAATTGCGGATACACTTTTAATATTTCGGTTTTAAGAAAATTTGAGGGCGAAATAATCTTATTAGCATTATCCAAAATTTTTTTCCAGGTTCTCACTAAAAATGGATACAATAATTTAAATCTTTTATTATACCCCAACACATCACTTCCATGACTTGTTATAATATATGGTAATTGATACTTTTTCTTTAGCCAAAGAGAAACCACTCCAGTTGGAATTATAAAATGAGTGTGATTGATATCGTAAGTATGTGTCTTTAGATGTTCTTTTAAAAATCTTTTTGCAGACCAGATATACGTTAGTTGTTCCCAAGGATGACAAATCTCTTTTTTAGTTCGCCAACATTTTACCCGATAAATATTTATACCATCTTTAACCTCAAAAGCTGGTAAACCTTTAAAACCCATGGTCACTACGTCAACTGTAAACCCATTTTTAACATACCCTTTGGCAATCTCATAACTCACTGGCGAAGCTCCCCCACCCAACGGTGGAAATTCATAATTTAAAACAAGAATTTTTTTCATCTGATTATTTTTTAATGATTTCTCTAATATAATATCTTTTTTCTACTGGTGAAGAATTAAACATAGTCTTCATTAGTAAGTTGATAATTATACCAAAGCTAAAAAACATTATTCCAGAAAGCAAAAAGAAAAAAGTTATCAGAGTCCAACCATTTCGATTGAGACTAAGACCTAGGGCCAATTTGTCATAGATAGTCATAACCCCAGAGATCACACCAAACAAAAAAGAAAACAAACTCAAATACCCAAACAAATGAAGCGGACGCTGAGAATATTTGTGAAGAAACCAAATATAAATTAGATCCACAAATCCTCTCACCGCTTTGGAACAATTGTAATGGCTCTGACCATAAACTCTAGCTCTATCATTTACCACCACTTCACCAATAGAAAAGCCTTTCCATTTTAGAAGAGCGAGAATATAACGATGCATTTCACCCCCAATATCCAATGATTTAACTGCCTCTTGTTTATAAACCCGCAAAGAACACCCCGTATCATGAACAATATCGCTAATAAAAAACCGACGCAATCTTCTACCAATCAGGGTAAGAATCTTAATGCTCTTTTTGTCCTGGCGAACCTGGCGCCAACCAGCCACGACATCTAGATCTTCGTCTTGTAGCTTGTTTAACAGCTTGGGAATGTCATTGGGGTCATTTTGGCCATCTCCATCCAAAGAAACCACCAAATCACCAGAACAAGCCTTAAAACCCGCATCAAAGGCCGTAGCTTGGCCATAATTACGGTTAAAATTGATGATAGTGATATTTTCTAATGATTTTAGCTTAACCAAGGTCTTATCCTTGCTACCATCATTGATATAAATGATTTCAAAATCCTTGCCTAATTTTTTGCAAACAAAAACTATCTCCTCGTGAAGCTTGGAGATATTTCCCTCCTCATTATAAACTGGCACAATAACAGATAAATACATGTGATATAATTATATACGCCCAAAGGCCTAAAGTCAATATTTTTCAATGCCCAATCTTATGAAAAAAGCCTGCTTTTTAGACAGGCTTTTTTCATTTTTATTACTATTTAAAACACAGATCTTATTGGTTTAGAACTCCTCTAGTCCCTGGACCAACAAAGCCGGCTGGTGGAGTCAATTTGTGTTCTTGTTGCAATTTTATTACCGCTGATCTAGTAACAGGTCCAAAATAACCAGTTGGAGCTATATTCTTATCAAAATAACCTAATTGTTGCAACCGAGATTGTAATTGTCTTACTTCTTCACTTTGCATACCAAAGGAAAGGTACTTGGTAAAGTTGTATTTGCCAGCTACTGGAGTGACTGTAGGCACCATAGCAACGGGAGCGACATTGGTATTTACAGCTACAGAAGCATTCAAAACTGCTCTAGTCCCTGGACCAACAAAGCCAGCTGGTGGAGTCAATTTGTGTTCTTGTTGTAATTTTATTACCGCTGCTCTAGTTGCAGGTCCAAAGTAAACAGTTGGTACAATTGACTTATCCAAATAACCAAGTTCTTGTAATCTGATTTGCAATTGTTTTACTTCCTCACCTTGCATACCATAAGCAAGATAATTAGTAAACAACACTTTTACTGTAGTTGGAGTTAGATTCGAGATTGGTGTGGTTGTTTCAGGACTAGTAGGCACCACTTCTACATTTCCAGCTTCATCCTTTGTCAAAGTAAAAGTAACTTTTTGTACAGATGAATCGCCTCCATCATCAGAACGGAATTTGATATATAATGTTTTGGTTCCAGGAGTGAGATCATTTAGATAATAAGTAAATGTTGTCTGATATGTTTCCCAGCTAGCACCAGAAAAATCAGAATTGTCATCTATCGCTACAAGTTTAGCATTTTTTACTGAGAAATATAATTCTACTGGAACAACTTTTTTATTCAAATCAATATTAATTATGGTTTGTTTCAAAGAAACTGAATTTGATTCAAGAACCGGTTTTGATTTTACTGTTCCACTACTACCACCACCACCAGACCGACGATCATTGTCTGTAATTGTTACAACCACACTATCAATATCTAAAGCATCATAATCTGTATCATCACTACTAGCAGTATGAGTAATGTTGGCTGTTTCAGAACCCTCAACAGAACTATCGCTGACAGCTGTGATTGTCACAGTCTGTGGTGTAGCCCAGTTAACTGATGTAAAGGTAAGACTGGATGGTGAGACTGAAAAATCAGAGCTTGATTCGGACACAGATACTAAAACATCTTCACTAGGTTCGCTATCCAAAACTACAGTATAGGTAGCTGTTCCAGAATCTTCAGCAACGGTTCTAGTGGTTTGGCTAAGAGTGACCCCAGCTGTATCATTATCAGTAATCGTCACTGTCACCGCATCAATAGTAACACCTTCAAAGCTTACATCAGTACTACTAGCAGTATGGGTAATATTCGCTGTTTCAGAACCTTCAACAGAACTATCACTAACAGCTGTAATTGTCACAGTCTGTGGTGTAGCATAGTTAACTGATGTAAAAGTAAGACTGGATGGTGAGACTGAGAAATCAGCGCTTGATTCGGACACAGATACCACAACATCTTCACTAGGTTCACTATCCAAAACTACAGTATAAGTAGCTGTTCCAGAATCCTCGGCAACAGTTCTAGTGGTTTGGCTAAGAACGACACCGCCTGGGGCAACATAACCATAACCATAATCATACAAATATTGATCTGGTGAACCGCCATCAATACGATAAGCACCATCATCAGTACCATAACCATAGCCATAGCCATAACCATAGCCATAACCCCAACCTCTATCACCAGTTATTCTATTGAAATAGGCAAAAGCTGGAAAGGCTATGAATAAACTGGCAATTAATAAAATAAATACCTTATCTAGTCTAGAAAACGTACCTATTTTATTAATTAAAAACTTGATTTTTCCCATATGTTTTTAGTTATTATAAATATTAAAATATTTTTTTTAAAAAAAGACTAAAGCCAATACCTCGTGGATTTACCCCGAGAAACCTTTATTAATAACACTATATCACACTTTTTCAATATTTTAAAGACAGAAACTGAAAGTTATGCACAGGTACACAAAAAACGTATTTTATGTTAGATAATTCTCTATTTCACTTCCCTTATTTCCAACAAATTCACATGTCCACTCTCACCTACTGGTTCACCAGACACTACTATTATTTCATCACCCTTTTTGGCTAATTTTTCTTTTTTAACATAAACCATTGACCGAGCAATCAATTCTTCAATCGTCCGACAAGGTTTCAAAATAAAAGACCTCACCCCCCAAGACAGATTGAGCTGACGCATAGTTCTATCGTTGTCAGTGGCGACTACAATCGGTAGCTCTGGTCGATGACGAGATATAAGTTTGGCTGTTTCGCCAGTAATTGAGGCGGCCAAAATTAATTTGGCACCAACTTTTTCGGCCAAAAGCTTGGACATCTCACTTACCACTTCATCAATTTTTTTCTTTTTCTTTACATACTGCATTACTTCCAAATCATCGTAAACTGATTTTTCAGTTTCTTGGATAATGCTTGTCATCATAGCCACAGTCTCAACCGGATATTTACCCGTCGCAGTTTCATTGGAAAGCATAACGGCATCAGTATGATCCACGACTGCATTGGCCACATCAGACACTTCGGCTCTGGTCGGTCGCGGATTGTTTTGCATTGAATCAAGCATTTGTGTGGCAACTATAACTGGTTTGGCAATTAGCAAACATTCATCAATTAGTTGTTTTTGCACCAAAGGAACATTTTGCGGTGGAATTTCTACGCCCAAATCCCCTCTCGCTACCATCACCGCATCAGTCGCGTCCAATATTTCTTTGATATTTTTTACCGCTTGATAACGTTCAATCTTTACAATAATTTTAATTGGTTGCTCTCTCTCTATTTTGTATTTTTTTTCATACTCTTCAATTAAAAATCTTAAATCAAAAACATCTTGCGCATTGCTGACAAAAGACAAAGCCATCATATCAACTTGATTCTTTACTCCAAATAAAACGTCTTTTTTATCTTTGTCTGTCAAAGCACGAATGGCTAATTTGGAATCAGGTAAATTGATACCTTTGTGTGAAGTTAAAATACCGCCCACTATTACCTCCGCCGTAATGACATTGCCAGAAACTTTAATTACTTTGGCTTCCATTCGTCCATCATCAAGCATCATACGTTCACCCTTTTTTATGTACAAATGCAAATCTCTATAATCAATCGGAATAATTTCATTTTTATAATTAGACAGACTAGTATCAAAACAAATTTTATTACCTTCTTTTAAAACTACACCCTTGGCTGGTAAAGCCCCGACGCGAATTTTTGGTCCCTGTAAATCTTGAATAATCGCCACTGGCTCATTAGCTTTTTTGGCTACTTTTCTAATTTTTTTTAAAGTCGCCAAATGCCAATCCCAAATCCCATGAGAAAAATTAAGCCGAGCCACGTTCATGCCAGCCTTGATCATTTTTAATAAAGTTGCTTCTGAATCGCAAGCCGGACCAATCGTACAAACAATTTTCGTGCGTTTTTGCATAAAATAAAGAATAAGGAGTAAGGAGTAAGGAGTAAGGAGTAAGCCTGCCCGCAATGCAAGTCCCGATAAAATCGGAATTGCAGGCGGGGAGTAAAATAAAAAATTTATTAATATAAATATTATATCATTTTATCTACAATAAAAAAAGCCCCCTAATTCGAGGACTTTTGACTTTATGGACTTTAAAGACTTTTGACTATCAATCAATAAACCCCCCCGCCTGAATTTTCCACAATTTTCTATATATTCCATTTTTCTTAGTTAATAATTCCTGATGTGTTCCCTCTTCTATCACCCCACCTTTATCAATTACAATAATTCTGTCCATTTTCATAATCGTAGATAACCGATGAGCAATGACAATAACAGTTTTTTGTTTCATTAACTTATCCAAAGCATCTTGAATATAATGTTCTGATTCTGAATCCAGACTAGACGTCGCTTCATCCAAAATCAAAATTGGGGCATTGCGTAAAACTGCCCGAGCAATCGCCACTCTCTGTCTTTCTCCACCAGACAATTTGACTCCACGCTCACCAACATAAGTATTGTATTTATCTGGCAATTGAGAAATAAATTCATGACAATGAGCAATCTTCGCTGCCTTGATAATGTCCTTATCAGTTGCTTTGGGTTGCCCATAACGAATGTTTTCCAATAAAGTCCGATGGAACAAAATCGGATCCTGAGGAACCAAACTAATATTTTGCCATAAACTTTCTTGCGTCACTTTGGCAATATTTTGCTTATCAATTAAAATTTCTCCCGCATTGATATCATGTAAACGCAATAATAATCTGACAATCGTACTTTTGCCCGCCCCAGATGGACCAACCAAAGCGATTTTTTCTTGTGGTTTGATTTCCAAATTAAAACTATCCAAAACCTTTCTAGTTTGATTATAATTAAAATCTACTTGGTCAAATTTTATACGACTCTCAGTAATCTTCAACTTTTTAGCATTAACTTTATTGACAATTTCATGAGGGGTCTCCAACATTTTTGTCATTTCTTCGGCATCAGCCAAATTCTCATAAAAATCTCTTATCACGCGACCAAAACCCCACAACTTTTCAAAAATCCGCAAAAGATAGGCCTGAATCAAAACAAAATCACCGACGGTTAATATATTTTTTTGCCACAATTTAACAGCCAAAAACATTAAACCAATTTCTAAAATTATCATTAATAGCCACTGTATACTGTCAAAAATTGAACCTAGATCCCAAGTAAAACGTCGTAACTTATTTAATTTTTCATTAACACTATCAAAATTATTATACTCTCTATTATAACCAACAAATAATTTTATATTAGTATGGTTAGTAACCGTATCAGCCAAAACCCCAGTCAATTTACTATCCCACATGCTACGTTCCACATCATATTTGAGTTTATAAAGACTAAAAAAATAATTCAAAACACAAAATACTATCACCCAAACCAAAACCGCCATACCCAAAATCAAACGACGAGTACTCAAAACTACGATGATAATACTAACGTTAACTAAAATTGGCAATAAATCCCAAATCAATCTATCAGCCACTCCTTCAAAAGCCCGATAAAAACGATTCACTCTTTTTACCAAAGAACCAACAAAATTATTATTGAAAAAAGAATAAGAATGCTTGTGTAAATAAGCAAAACAAGTATTGGCCAAATCACGCATTACATTGGTCTGAAAATAACTATTTACAAAAGCAGCCAAACGAATAAAAAGCCAATGAAATAATTCTAATACCAAAATCACCCAAACAATATTGAACAAATCTTTTATAATCGGACTATTGGTTGTTAAATTGTCAAAAAATGTTTTGTAAAAAAAAGGAACGGCAATACTAAAGGCATCACCAATAACTATAGAGGCAACCAAAATAAACAAAGCATACTTATACTTTAAAGTATGTTGCCAATAATATTTAAAAGTTTTCTTGGTGTAATCTTTCATAATGCCAATATATAGAAAAAACCCCGCTCTTCTCTAGAGTTTGGGTTTACTGCCATTATTAAACTTTCTACTATAGAAGACGTATAAACAAGCCAATTGTTACAAAAAACAGCCTTTTTAGACTGCTTGGTATTGTTTTAGATCTACTTTGTCTTTTATAGTTACAACGCCTTCCAAAGCCAAAATCTGGCTTTTTTTAGTACTTCCAAATACATAACCACCAATTTTACCATCAGACCTAACTACCCGGTGACAAGGAACATTTTTAAAATCTTTATTTTTGTTCAAAGCATTGCCTACTGCCCGCATAGCTTTTTTATTACCAGCCAGACTAGCTACTTGTTTATAAGTCATTACTCTACCTTTGGGGATACTCTTAACTATTTTATAAACTTCTGTAGTAAAATCTGACATAAATTATTTTTTATTTCCAATCATTTTCAAAACTTCATTTATCTGATCACCAGACACTTGTGATAAAACATCATTAATCTGACCTTCTTTTGCACCACCATTACTAATAACATCTAATAAACTGGAGTATTGATCTAAGGCACCTTTTAGCATTGGAGACAAAAAGATAAAAGCTAAAATTAATGGTACTAAAATAAATAATATTTTCAAATAACCAGCCACCACCATAATAGTCAAACGGCGTTTTATTTTTCTGTTTTGTTCATAAATAACCTGAGACCATTTAATATTCTTTTCTATCAAAGACTTGAGATCATCTGGCTGAACAACATCTTCGGCTGGTATTTCTAATTTTTTTTCTTCAGACATACTAATTTTAATTAACAAATAGCAGATAACAGATAACAGATAACATCTTTTGCTATCTGCTATTTGTTATCTGATAACTAAAACTCACTTTTTTAATTCTGTAATAACACTTTGAAACTTATTCACATCTTCAAACGCCCGATAAATAGAAGCAAATCTAATATACGCCACTTTATCAAACTTGCGCAAATGTTTCATAACCAATTCACCAATTTCTTTACTGGTCACTTCGCGTTTTTTCTTTTTTTGGATATCAGTTTCAATGGCATGAATCATCCGATCAAATTTATCCTGAGTATATGGACGCTTGGTCAGAGAATGCAGAATCCCCCGTTCCAATTTGTTGCGGGAATAAGATTCGCGATTGCCATTATTCTTTACTACGGTAATATCAAGTAATTCCATTTCTTCTACTGTGGAAAAACGATAAGCACAAAGAATACACTCCCGTCGACGACGAATCGCCATGCCATCTTGGGTCAGGCGTGAATCAACTACTTTGGTTTCTTTTGATTTGCAAACTGGACAAAACATACATTAGTTATAAAGTTTGTAAAGTTATAAAGTTAAAAGTATTATACCATCTTATTTCTAATAAAAAAAGTCCCCTATTAGAGAACTTTTAACTTTTTACTTTCAACTTTATAACTCCCATTTACATACCCATTTTTTTCCGAATAAACGCTGGGATTTCCAAATCTTCGTCATCATCTTTTGGTTCTTCTTTTTTTATTATTGGCTTCTGAATATCTTCTAGAGCATTATTAATATTGGTAGAAACAGATTTGCTAATAAAAACTGGTCTTTTTACTTCGGGTTCTTCTTCTGGTTCTTCTTCCACTTTTTTCTTTAAAAAATTATTGCCATAAAAATTTCTTCCTGAACCAAAAAATGTTCTTGGTTCATCTTCCGAAGCGGTTAAAATATTTCTGCTCTCATCACCAAAACCAGTGGCTACGACTGTGATTCTAATATTTTCTCCCAGAGAATCATCAATTACCGCTCCAAAGATTACTTTGGCATCACCATCCGCTGAAGCTGTGATAACTTTGGCAGCTTCGGCCACTTCCTGCATACCCAAATCTTTACCACCAGCCACAGTAAACAAAATACCTCTGGCACCATCAATTGATATATCTAATAATGGACTAGAAATTGCCATCTGAGCAGCTTCAACCGCCCGGTTTTCACCACTCGCTTGACCTATACCCATAAGAGCTGAACCAGTATCACGCATAATCGCTTTTACATCAGCAAAGTCAACATTGATTAAACCTGGAACAGTAATCAATTCTGAAATTCCCTGTACACCCTGACGCAAAACATCGTCTACAATTTTAAAGGCATCCAAAAGACTAGTTTTTTTATCTATCACCTGCAAAACCCGATCATTTGGAATGGTAATAATTGTATCAACATTCCTGATCAAAGCTTCATAAGCTTTGTCAGCAATATTCTTTCTTTGTGGTCCTTCAAAAGAAAAAGGCTTTGTCACAACGGCCACAGTCAAAGCTCCTGCTTCCCGCGCAATCTCGGCTATGACTGGTGAAGCTCCTGAACCAGTACCACCACCCAAACCACAAGTAAGAAAAACCATATCACTTCCTGCTAACGCTTCTCTAATTTCATTCTGAGCTTCTTCGGCACTGCGTTTACCTAGTTCTGGATCCATACCTGCTCCCAAACCGCGAGTGACTGTTTTACCAATATGAATCTTGTGGGCTGCGCTATTATGATGAAGAGCTTGGACATCAGTATTCATAACCACAAAATCTACCCCTCTAATACCGGTCTTTACCATGCGATCAACAGCTGAACCACCTGATCCGCCAACACCAATTACTTTAATTTTTGCAAAGGTTTCTATATCTGGTTTTACTTGAGGCATATAAAAGCTTACAAGGCTAGCAAGGCTTAAAAGGCTTAAAAGGCCTTGTAAACTTGATAACCAAATTATTATTCAAAAAAGAATTAAAATTTAAAATATTTATCCCAGTCCAAGCAAATAATTGAACACATTTTGTATTCAAATACTTATAAATAAAATAAGTGGAGAGGTCTCCACTTAATATTTTATAGTTTTTATCCCTTTACGTCAAAAAAAGACTGTGTATAAGTTTTGTCTATGGAACAAGAGATTTGAACCAATTTTTTACTTGACCCGAAACTCGTTCTACACTTTTAATTCTGCTCTGTCTTCCTCTACCCCGTTGATTGATGTTGGCCCCCCATTTTACCAGACCAATCGCCGTGGCAAAAGATAAATTATTTACTTTATCAGTAATACTAACCAAATCAATTGGATAACCCAGAGAGGCAGGCAAACGATTTTTTTCTTTTGACAAATCAATCAAGCCGGACAATTTTGCTCCCCCACCAGTAAACACTATTCCCGCTGGCAACAAACCACTCCGACCGATTTTCATTAATTCATTATTTATTCTTTCTAAAATTTCTTCCATTCTAGCCCCAATTATTTCCGCAATGTATTTTAGTTCCACGGTTTCACTCGCTCCCCCACCCACTGATGATAAATCAACCATTTCTTTTTTGGAAATATTTTTTGGCATACAAGCCCCATATTCTATTTTGATTCTTTCGGCTACATCAATTGGACTACGCAGTCCAATGGCCAAATCATTGGTAATATGTTCTGAACCAATTGGCAAAACCGCAGTATGAATAATATCGCCTTCTTCATAGACGATCATACTAGTGGTTGACCCGCCAATATTTACCACGGCCACACCCAAATCTTTTTGTCTAGAAGTCACTACGGTGTCGCCCACTGCCAAAATTGATAATACCAAATCATCAATATCAATCCCCGTCCGATAAACTGCTTTGGTAAGGTTTTTTATATGTTGAGTCACGCCTTGAATTATTTTGGTTTCCACTTCCAATCTTATTCCAGTCATACCGACTGGGTCTTTTATACCAGTTTGACCGTCCACCGTAAAACTCCGAGGTAATACGTGCAAAATCTCATAATTTAGGGGCGTAGCCACTGTTCTAGAGGCCTCTACGGCTCTCGCTACGTCTTCCTCAGCAATTTCACCATTAGACTTGGCGACTGCGACTACTCCTCGGCTTTCCTGTGATTCTATGTGTGTACCAGAAATTCCCACCCAAGCATGTTCTATAGGCACACCAACCAAACGTTCAGCTTGTTCCAAAGCATTAGAAATTGAAGAAACACATTCTTCAATACTAGAAATAGCCCCTCGATTGATACCCTCGGCTGGCACTTCAACTGCACCCACTATTTGCAATTCCACGCCTTTTTCTCCAAAAGATTGTTGGCCAATAGCAATTCTAACAGCGGTGGATCCAATGTCCAAACCCGTAATTAATTCAATTTTATTCTTTGTTCTATTCATAATATATTTATGATCTCTATTTTACCAAATTCTTTCTACAAATTCAAACACATGTGGCCAAAAAATTATTAAGCCAATTACCACCGCCCCAAGTGAAGACAAAAATACCATACCCGCCATTATATCTTTGACCACGCCAATCTGTAAAGATAATCTTGGTTTCAGAATATCAGACAATTTTTCTACAGCGCTATTTAGTAATTCTAAAATTAAAACCAATATAATTAACAAAAAAATCACAATCATTTCCGCTTTTGACAATTCAAACAACCAGACCAATAACAAAACTAAACAAGAAATCAAAACTTGAAGCCGAAAATTTTGTTCGTGCTTAAATACATAAGCTACCCCCTGGATAGCTTCCTTAAAACTTTGTACTAAACGTGATAAATTCATAAAAATTCAGCCACGATTTTTTCTTGTAATTTAAACATATTTTTTTCATCAGACAATTTTTGGTGATCATATCCACAAAGATGCAAAATACCATGAGCCAACATCCGAATTAATTCTTCTTTATAAGATACATTGTTAGATTTAGCTTGTATTTTTATTTGTGGCACACAGACAAACAAATCACCTAGATCATAATTTATTATTTGCGTCTCCCCTTCTTGGAGAGCAAATGATATAACATCTGTCACCTGATTGTGTCCACGATACTCATGATTTATTTTTTTTATTTTTCTTTCACCAACAAAGTTTATACTAAGAGAATATCTTTCTTTCTTAACTTTTTTTAAAATATTTTTTACAATTAATACCAATTTGGAACGATCAAAATCGATTTTTTTTACTGATTGATTAATAACAATGTCTAACATAAAAACTAAAATTCTGTTCCTGTACTAGTGTCGTCAAAAGATGGCACGGGTGGCAGAGCCACTTGATCGGGTATCTCAATCAGAGTCTTACTCGGACGAAAACTAGTGATCATCATTTCCATTACATGCCTAAACGGAATAAAGCCAGTCACACCTGGATGATAAATCATGACGTAGACATTATTATTGGCTACAAAATAAGCTACCAGACCATCTTTTCTTTTATAACCGTTTTCTTTAAACAAATTGGTAAATAATAACAAGTCTTCATACTTCTGGCCTTCAGCTCGACGCGCAAACCAACTATTAAAATTTTCTCCTGGTTCCAAACTATCAACCAAAATCTCCACAAAATCACCAGTAATAGCGCTAAACAAAGTTTGTTTTAAACCTTTATCAACTTCACCCTGTTGCCAAGCGATTGGGTAATAAACGCGATATTGCCAAGTAGGGTTGATATATTCTTGAACCAAACCAGAGTCAATCAATTTTACTGGAGCCGTGCCTTTTGGATTATATAAGTTAACCATTTCTTGGCCATCATAAAAGCCATCATTATCTGTATCCCACACACCACTATCGGTATCAAAGAGTTCTTCCTCTGTATCAGTTAGAGAATCACTATCCAAATCAGAACTATTGGTCAAAATTACACTAGGATAATCAATTGGTTGTTCTAATAAAGAATCTGGGGTTTGTGGACTGGCATTATTATCAACCGTCGTACTAGCTGTAAAATCCAAAGTGTCGGTTGTCACTTGAAAATCTTCAGGATTAGCATTACTGTCTTCGTTGATAGGATTAGTGTCTGTAACATTATTGTTTTCTGTCTTTTCTACCACCACAACAGCGGGTGTCTTACCAATAATTCCCGCTTGTAAAAGATAATACCAAACAATCCCAACTACGGCTAATAAAAAAATAATACTAGCGAAAACAATAAAAATAATTCTTTTATTTTTTCCTAGACTAGCAAAAAAAGCGCTAGGAATTTTTGTGCTACTATCCATGATATTAACATTTTTCATTTTATCGTTACTACCACCAGTTGAACTTTTTTCATAATGAATCACAGGATCAGCTGTACCATAAAATTCACTCGGTATCACCTGAATGTTATTATTCGCGATTTGTTGATCATTTTTATTTTCTTTTTTATTTTTACCAAACATACAATCATTTAAACATACAAACAAATAAACACAGAAACACTTTTACTATCTGTTAAAATTCGTTATAATCTGTTTAATCTGCTGTCTCTTTATGTAATTTATAACAGCAGATTTAACGAATTAAAGCAGATTTTAACAGATTATATACAGCCTTATATTATCATATCCTATTAGACAAAAGTGTAAACAACGTTCAAGATGCTTACATGTTATGTTGTTAAAATATTTTTTATTTATTTTCTACTGGTGGTTCAAAAATTTTTCCTGGACCCGCTGGATTATAACCATTTTTTATTTCCGCTCCATCCAAAAAAGTATCACCATCACTGTCTGGATTTAATGGGTCAGTCTTCCAAATTGTGACTTCATCGCCATCACCCAATTCATCAATGTCAGTATCCCAATTATTAGGATCAGTTCCAATGCTTATTTCTCTATCATCATCTAGACCGTCAGAATCTTTATCAATTGGTTCGCCAAATAAAATTTGATCATCTTTTATATCATTGGCCAAATTATTATCTCCTTCCACAGTAAAATCATCTTGAACAGTGATGTCTTCAACCACATCCACAGTATTATCAACATCTGGTGTGTTAGTATCAACCATAGTTCCATCTTCTACCCCATCGGTTGTAATATTATTGAATCCTTCATCCACCTTAACAAAAGAATTGTAAATCCACCAACCACCGCCACCCAAAATTCCAAGTACAACTACAGCTACAAATAATTTCACCAAACCACCACCTAAGACTGGCTCTTTTATTTTATAAATATCTTGCTCAACTGGAGCCATTTGACTTGGCAATTGTTGATTTGGATAATTATTAAAATTTCCTGGTTGTCCCATATTTTGATTATCTTGAACCAATCTAGACCTCGGTTGAACTGGTGGCAAATTGTCGTTCATATCCGAGGCAAAAGAATCTATTGGTTGTGCTTTTGGGCGCAAAATGCCCGCCCCTAGAGCTGATGATGCTCCAGCGACTGATATTGGCTCATTTACACTACCTACCTGTCCTAATTCTGGTTGGTCTTTTTCTACCCCAGAAAAAATATCATCTGGTTCCCCAATTGGTAAATTATTTGGCACACCACTGGCTGGATTGTTTTGTTGATCATCAAACATATGATAAAAATTTTAAATTATAAAGTATAAATTATTTTTTATTACAACATTTGTTATCTTATTAATCATACAAATCTTTGCCCTTTAATTTTTAGCAAAGATTAATATGATTTATATGATTTTAAAAATTTATAATTTCTCACAATTTTCCTTCTCCCAACGGATTATAACCACGTATCACTTCCAAACCATCATTAAACCCATCACCGTCAGTATCGGGTTTCTTGGGATCAGTCTTAGTTTTATTTATTTCTATATTGTCACTAAGGCCGTCATAATCTGTGTCAGACTCTTCTGGACTTAGACCAAGTTTTTTTTCTTCATCATCAGTAATACCATCTCTATCAATATCATCCAAAATCTCTGGCAGTTTGACATACACACGTACAGCATCTTTATCTTCCTCTTGAGTTGGAGACACTACCTGTTCGTTTGGATTATTTTCTGATTTTGACCAAAAATAATATACTCCCCCAGCAATGGTTAATATAAGTAAAATAATAATTATAATTTTCTTATTCATATTTTTTAATCAAAATTACCTTCCCCCAAAACTATAGCATCAGTACCGGGATCTAAAAACTTATCTTTAACATCTATATAAATATGATTATTATCCCTTAAAACACTAAATACATACCACTGACTAATTTCTGTGCTTTTGACCCTAGAATAATCATTATAATTTAAAATAAATGGATCTTTAAACACAAATAAACTACCATCTGTACCTTTATAACCAATATATACCTTAATTCCACTACCCCACATTAGGTTGTAGGCAGTACCACCACTAGCTATTGGTTTACCAACTAGATAATCAGCAAACTTTTGATCAAAACAGTTATTGGCGTAATCACAAAATTCATAACTAAACACATAACGATAAGGCACACCATTTTCTAACCGAGTCAATTTAACATTTTGTTGATAAGGTGGATTGCTGTTACCAGCCGGTATATTACTTTCTAAATTATTATCAATACCAATTTTATTACTATAACAAATCAAAGGGTTAGGATTGAATGAATTGCAATCATAAAAATTATTTATATACTGACTATACTTTTCATAAATAAAATTAACCAATTCATTTTGTACATTATATGAATTATTTCCACTAATAATTTCTGACGGATAGGAAGCCAAAACCATAAAATCATTATTACCAAAACTCTGTGGCAACTGCATAGTACTACTTGATAATAATGGATTGCCAGAATATTTCATACTACTCAAACGACTAACTTCTTCATAACCTTCTGGTGCGCCAGTCGTCACAACACTTGAAGTGATATTATCTTTCCAATTTTTTTCAGTAGTTTTGATTACTTGTTTTTCTACTACATTATAGTCACCATTAGCATCCATCACCAAATCAAACACATGCCAATAATTAGCCGCGCTATCATTGGAACTAGACTCGTCAACTGCCGGATCACTAATCTTAAATGTATAATCAGGTTTATATATAGAACCATTATCATGCATACCCGTTCCATCAGCCAAGTAAGTGTGTTCTGGATGGTAACGATATAGTTCTACTACCAAATTAGACTTTTTTGTTACTTGATTACCAATGGCTTCAACCAAATCAGAAACCGCAAAAGAATAAGTGCCATTCACCAAACCTCGTTCATTTAGATCTATAGTCACAGCTTGAGTATTCAAACCATTTCTGCCACCTGAACCATGAAAATAAACCCCCCGATAATGCTTACCAGCACAATCGTCTAGATAATTCGCAAAATCACAAATACGATTGTGACTATCGTTTATCAAATCTGTAGATGTGACAGCATCACTTGACCTGGCTACCTGTCCAAAAATAGATGAGCTGTTGAAAACATTAGCCACAAAATCACCCGTTACACTACCATCCCACTTTATTACAGCTCTAAAGGTATTACTACTACTGACTGGTGGTACAATCGCATAAGTATTAGACACAGTATTAACACCTTGACTGTCAATGGCTGGTTTACTTACCGGAAAATCAAAGACTTCACCGAGCAAAGTATTATTCCATGCCTGATTATATTCATCCCTAAATCTAATTTTATATGTAGTAGTTGGACCTTGATCACAGACATTATTCGTTTTAACATAATATTTGGTCAAACCACCACTATTAGTATAATTAAAATCAAATCGATTGCCAGTTAACAATTGTTTCCAAAAAATTCTATTATTATTTAATTCCAAAGAATGATTATAAAATAACTCAGCCCGGATTATATTGTTAGTATTAAAGTCAGACCGCCATTGATCATTTTTATTAGGAGCCATTACATTAAATACATCAATTACTGCTTTGGCTACGTCACTTTTATTGTTATCGGGGGTTATAGAACAACTATAACAATCATTAGTCGTGCGAGTGCAACCTTCTACACACTGATAACTACCTTTATCAAGACAAATAAATGGTAAATAAGGACCAACCACCAACGTTTTTCCATCGGAATCTTTTCTATAGTCACAAATTTCTGATGTACTAGTGCTTATCATATCAACGACACCATTACCACAATATCTAGTAGCATCAACATATTTAACTTCTTTACAGTCGGCCGAACAATAACTACAAGACGAACCATAGCCTGGGGTGCAAGCAATACCATTTTTTTCTGCCTCGTCACAGTCTTCATTATTGTCAGTCTGTTTAATACCATCGCCACACAGTGGTTCAGCAGAAATAATTAGTTTACAATCAGGAGTACAATTTGTTCCACCATCACAGTCTTCAGACACTTGATTAATCTCTCTGTCACCACAATAAACACCTTCAGGCTGGCATTTATTACTACAGCCATCACCATTAGTATTATTACCATCGTCACAAGTTTCTTTACCATTTTTTACCACATTATCACCACAATATTCACCATAATTCTGGCAATCCCAAGAACAGGAATATTCTTTATTTATATTGTAAGAAGAAATTTTTGGGACGCACTTACCCAAATTAATGCCTGTGGTAGTAGCCAAATTAATAAAATCTGCTACTGTATAAGTATCCTGACTATCAATATTAAAAGCATTAACATTAACCTTGGCACAATCAGCATCAGTCCGACAAGCATAATTATAAGTACTATTATTACAATAACCAACAAAATCCGCGATACAAATAGCATCTCTTTGTTCTTTAAGATTATTTTCCATACCATCTGATAATAAAGCTAAAATATAATTAACTCCACCATCACATACATCACCCACCCCATTCGCATCAAGATCACTCTGAGGTGATTCTGGATTATAATCATTTGGGCAGTTGTCCAAATTGGCACAGTAACCATCTTGGTCTTTATCATTATCTTTATCACTTGGACAAACATCACAAATATCTCCTTTTCCATCATTGTCACTATCAGGACTAGGCACATAAACTGGCTTGCAAAAAATATTTTTTAATCTTATTTCGTATTCATTAGTTTGACATTGTGTTGCCATTTTAGGTATTTCAGTAACACCTAAATTATCTGGATCAACCGGTAAATCACAAGACAGAGTTGAATTATTTGAACAACGACCACTGCCTGAAGCAATCCTATTTTTTGGACAATTATCTTCAGAATTAACTATTCCGTCATTATCACAATCAAAAATATCACTTTTTATATTTCCACAAGCTAAAGGAATTAAATTTAAATCAGCTTCAGGTTGAATAGGTGGTATTGGTATTGAAGGTTTTATAGCGCTAGTATTTTTATTAAAAGACAACAACGCTGAATTGATTGAGATCAACAAATGATTAAAAAATGTACCTTGGGTTGTTGGTTGATTAGCACTAGAACATGACCCATTAAATATTAAATTATTACCTAATTTTAATGAAGCCATCCTGGTAGATGTAGGTGAATTAGGTGTGGTTTCACAAAATTCTAGAGGCGCGCCACTTTTATAATCTAACAATTCATTCTTATCATTATAAAGAATTTTTGTGTTATTACCACAATATTCTGGATGAATTTCTTTACATGCCAATTCTGGATGACCAGGAGTACTACTGACACCAGCACAATGCCCATAAGTACCATTTAATAAACCATCATCACAGGCTTCCCCTATTTCTACAATATCATTACCACAGGCTTTTGTTTCATAAAAATTATTATCACTCCACATACAAGTATCACTACAAGTAGAAGTCGCCACAAAACCCTGGGTAGTACTAGCGATTACTCGCATTGAACCGGGTGGATCACATTCTTCATTACTATTTACCACTCCATCACCACAAGAGGCTCCAAATGGACTATAAGAAAAATCAGGTTCACACAGTCTGTCAAATGAATAACTACCAGTCGGTGAAACATAGTGGCTAGACACCCCATACCAAGGTTTGAAATATTCTAATGGTACATGGAACAAAAAAGTATTGGTAGAAGTGGCTACTTTGTATTCATAGATGCTGGCAAAATGCGGACAATAAAAAGTTGAACTAACTGCATTCCAGCAGGTACCCTGTTCGGCATTACTATCACAACCTACCCAGGTGTTTAAGGGGTCTGATGGTAAGCCACTGTTTATTTTACTTGCCAATAATCCCCAAGAAGACCATTTGGAATTGGTATAGCCTGGGATATAAGTACCACCTTTTAGATCAGGGTACATTGTTGAACCAGCTTTAAACTTATCAAAAATACCTTGAATTTCTTTTATATCATTTAGTCTATCCAAATCTCTAAATATTTTGGTTTTAACATTGGAACAAGTTCCATTGGCGTTGGTGAGAGGCACACCAAAACTATCACGACAATCAAAATCTGTATCACATTCTTTTTCTATATAATTATAAGGTGAAACATAAAGATCAGCACTGGAACGCAAACAATAACCAAAATCAGTTAGGTTTATATTAAACTTGAGTGAGTCCAGGACTAATTTTTCAAAAACTGTTCTAGTATTTTTTTGCGCTCCTTTATTAAGACTGAACAAATAAATATTGCTATAGGTAATATTAGTAGCTTCATCAATATTCAAAACATTTACATAATAATTATTTTCATCTACCAAAGCTGGGTAATTAGCCACTCTACCAGTTGTCAAAGTTTTTTGACCAGCAAACGGCTGAGCTTTGTACCATTTATCAACATCCAATCCATCTTCATTGCTAAAAATTTGAATCCCAATTACATCATCATTTTTATCATTAAATAAGAAAAACCTTTTCAAAGTACC
Source organism: Candidatus Magasanikiibacteriota bacterium (assembly GCA_049287025.1). Taxonomy (GTDB): domain Bacteria; phylum Patescibacteriota; class Patescibacteriia; order Magasanikbacterales; family UBA922; genus UBA11710. The sequence goes on along the minus strand of JBAQFA010000051.1, from coordinate 128,609 downwards.
AGTGGACGCAGCAAAACTCAAATTGGCTGGATCGCTACTGGTGACAAATACTGAATTAGTCAAAAATGGTAAATCATCACTCGTATCCCCAGAAGCCCCCTTATCTGCACAATAGCTCAAGCTAAAATTATAAACAGTGTCTTTAAATGGTTCCCAAGTACCATCATCATTAAAATCTGGCCATGGTCTTTCACAAAAATTCGCTGTCAAATCAAAAGTATCTGCCAAAACTTTCCCAACCTCTTTTGCATCAGTCGAGCTAACAATTTCTGCTTTACCAACAGCCATTAAATCCCCTTCTAATTCGGTAGAGCCAATAATAATATTATTACTATCCCAGCTAGTACCAGCGACTGGTATATCGAATAATTGAGTTGTAGTCGGCGACCAAATCCAATTCCAATCATACACATTGGCAATTGGTTGTAATAATTGATTATTAGCTGACTGGCTAATACCAAAAATTTCAAAGGTTGTGGTTGTTAATGGTCTTGTAAACAGATGATTGTCGGGTCTTACATCCACTTGACTCAATGTGCAAATATCAGCTCTGGTCTTGAACACCCAACCATCATTTAAAGCATTACTGTCTGTTCTCTGGTTTTTAATACCAACACCATACTTATCTTTTATACCACTTTTTCCACCCACCAGTACCACAGCATAAGTTTTTTCCGCTTCCAAAACAGCATTTAACTGTATATCTAACTTTGTAATAATACTATGGGTAGTAGATGACGCATCCACTCTATAACTTACCTGAACATCCTTTACCAAATTTGGTGAGCACCAAGTATCATAATCTGTTACCACAGGACTATATGCATAAACTAATTCAACAAAAAATCTTGTAATTTTTACAAAAATGTTCTTTATAAAAGCCAAACTTTTATTTATAAAACTACCGTCTCCTAAAACCAGATAATTTGGTACATAATCTAAAGCAGAAATTACTTTATCAGTCACATTATTACTTCCAGACCAGCAATTGTATGTACTAGTATTAGTATTTATACCAGTCGCCAAAAATACCGTATCTTTATTAACTGTCTTTTCATCCAAATAACCATCAAACTCAACCGCTATATAAGTATTACGACAAACACCAGGACCAGACAGACCAGCTGAATCCAAAGGATATTCTGAACCAGTTTTACGCAGAGGTCTAGCATAACAACAAGAATTGGTTCCTACACCATAGCCATTATTAGCATTTGATGGGCAATTATTATATACATCAGATTCAGGATTTTCAAACTCATTATAACCACACATCAAATAATAATTGGATGAACCTAAAATCGTACTATCTTGAAATAAATTTGCCCGAATATCAGTCTCCTGGGTGGAACTAGATGTCATCAGACTACCAATGGCTGTCACCATTTGGGTAGGGTTGGTACCAGGGACAGTATCAGCTATAGTGGAAGTCACCTCACAAATATTAGATTCACCATTTTCAACTACACCATTACCACAAAAAGATGAAGTCGCATACACAGGCGATGAACCTGCTAAGGTACAATCATTATTACAATAATCACTACTGGCATTACATTTATGACCATAACTATCTGGTATAAAAGTCGCGCCACACAAATTCTTTAGTAAACAAGAATCTGAACAATAATAAGCGGGCGTGCCACTAGTTACAAGTAAACCAGAACTACCATTTACAGCATTATAATTATCTTGATTTAAAACTCTTAAATAAGAAGTACTATCCAAATTGACTTCACATTCTTCACCCTTTTCTATTTTATTATTACCACAAACACTAGGAGCATTAAGACATATTGTAGAAGTAGCAAAAGCCGAGGCTGGATCACTATCACACCAATAAGATGCTAACTGCGCTCCAGTGTGCAAACAATTATTGGTACAACCACTAACACCAATTTCTGGATCACAGGCTTCGCCTTTTTCTAATTTATTATTACCACAAATAGAGGCGCCGGAAACCACTACATTAGTCTGTGGTTTAGAACCAGTTAACAAACATTTACTTGAGCAAACATCTGTACCCTCAACAGACGGTTCACATTGTTCTCCCAATGTTGAACTAACAATGCCATCACCACAAACAAAACCAGAGGTACCAGTTGTAACATTATTTCCTGGACGCAAACAACTTAAACTACAAGACACACCAATGACCTCACCGGCACGCGCAATATCACAATCTTCTCCCAAATCAACTGTACCATTACCACAGACTGACAAACCAATATTATTAGTACTAGAAGAGATATCACTCCCCTTTGGTAAGCAATCCATTGCACAAAAATCTGGCCAAGAAGCTTTATAATTAAAATTAGACACCGAAGCGATTGAACCGTTAGCTGAACTCCAAGTATAACCATAATCCCAACGATTTAGAAGTTGTCCAGTCGCGCTACACTCATTTGGGCTACTATAGGGATTGGCTACTACTAGTGATTTTTGTCCAATATAATTATGATAAATATTTACAGGTTCAGTCTCAATTCTATTTACCTTACAAACCACGCCACCGGCTTCAGTCTTAAATTGCCACTGAAACGGTATTAGACTAATGGTGTTATCAGAAATAATACCAGATAACTCAGTCAGACCCTGTATTGCAGTGCTACTAACATAAACACCAGAATTATAATAACCATTTAAAACAACTTTATAATTTGTATCTGGCTCTAAATAATGTGAGGAACTTACCATCTGTACAATCATTTCCCAATTAGTAGAAGCATCGGAATCAACCTCATAATATCTACTATCTACTGCCGTTAGTTGATCTGATAAACAATTAGCATTAGCGCACTTGTACATTTTTATACCATTACTATCATTATAAGTATCCACTTTCATTTGTCGACTAAAACCAATTCTAAGGCTGCCATTAATACAAGCTTCGGAACAATTTGGTTCATAATATGTCACCCGTGGTGGACCTAAAATAATTGATATAGCCGAAGTAGCTGTTATTACTTTATCAGAATCACCAGCTACAGAAGAAGAAACAATTGTACTAACTGATAAATTACCCAACCCCTCATGCCAACCAATGGCTGTAGCTCTGGTATTGGTATAAATAGGTGTTGAAGTACCAGAAGACGGTGCTAACTGTACAGTTGCTGTAGCTACATCAGTGGGTATAGTAGCCGGTGGTGTATCACTATTATAATTTGGATAACGTGGATTCCACTGCCAAGGATAACCTTCGGCACTAATATTTGTACATTCCTGATCTGCTCGACCATTGATAAATAAATATAAAGGATTGGCCGGATGATACAGAGCATTAGTGCTCTTGTCAAAAAGATAACGACGATCCTGGAGTTTACCAAGATAATCTACTGAGTAAAGATTTGGTTCAATATTTGCTCCGACTAATTTACAATTGGTTGCCCCGGTTCTAAAATCAAAGTGATAAGCAATATTAGTCCGTGATAAAGGTCTGGTGGCTTTTAATTTTTGACCAACCAATCTCTGACTGTCAAATTCATCAATTTCTTCAATTGATTCAATATTACTAGATAATTCCACTCGATGCCAAGTATTGGTGGTATGACCTGACGCAGGTGGATTTAATTTTAAAACACTCTCTCCTTCTACAACAAAAGCATAATTACTTGTGACATCAACTTTATTTGTATCACAATCAATACTACCAAACTCCGTGCTACCACAAGTATAAACTTTCACATTACTCGCAACCAAGGTTGAACTATTCATGGGTCTAGAAAATACCGTTGTTATAATAGCATTTGGACAAGCATTTCTCGCGTCTTCTGTATTTATCAAACTAGGTGAGGGCGAAGGTATAGAAACAGCATCACAACGTTCCAAAACAAATGGGGCGGTAATTATTCTACCATTGGTAAAACGCCACACATAACCAGCACTAACAGTGTCACCATCACAAACTGTATTTTTCCACAAACCATAATCTCTTGAGTCAGGAGTAGAACAGCAATGATAACTTGAACTTGACATAACATTAGCTTCAACTTCACTCGCTTGGGTACAATCACTTAATTGATAACGTAGAGAATTAGTATCTTGACCATTTACAACAACTTTTATGTCCCCTGGATTTGACAAACTATTACCAAGAGAAGACACCGGGATAGCAGTCTCAATCTCGTTAGTTGAGGTTCTGTGTAAAACTGGCGCACCATTATACAAATCTCTATTAGATCCAAGCCAGGTACTATAGTTACCCGCCACAGAGCCTACTTGCCAAAAATAAACAACTGGATCAACGTTGGAACTAAGACCCTCACCATTCAAAGTTAAATATTGACCTGATGGTAATGGAGACAACCCACTATTTGGCGTCAACTTGCACAAACCAGGCTTGGTTGGACCATCTGTTATATCAAAATTATCATCACCTAAACTACTTAGACCATCATAACGTCTTAAAACTGTATAAAATTTACCAGCAGTTAGGCCATTTGTTGGGGTAATTTCACCACCGGTTAAGTCGGTGGAAATAATTCCAGACTTAGTCATTAAATTTGACCAACCAGGACGATTATTATTATTAAAAAGGCTGGTTACATCATTATCAAACAAAGCTGAACCAGGCAAAATATTTAACCTATTCAACGAATATTCAATCGTTGCTTCACTGTTATCAGTCACAAATTTACCAATCAAAAATTGATCTTGACTCAAATCTAAACCAGTTGCAAAAGCTGTTTCACTATGACCACCAGAATCAGTCAATCTTATTGCCCCCCTATCTTTATCCCAAGTAATAACATAATGGTAAGTTTCTCCAACTCTAACTGTTTGGATACTACATATTGGTTCCACATTTTCAACACCAACAGTTGGCAAGGCAAAACAAAAAACTGGTTTATCATCAACAAAAGGAAATATAAATCCATAATTTCCCGCTCTACCGACGATACCTTCATATATGCCTCTCGAGCCACCACTTCCCCAACCGGCACGAACAACGCCATTTTTTAGAGTACCATTATTACCATAAGTAGATTTATCTTCAACAACTAGTTCACTACTATCATCAAAGTGATACCAGAGCAAAACATTATTTCTAAAAACATAACTATCACCAGTATTTATTTTGGCAGCATCCTCACTGATTTCTTGCTGAGACAAAACTCTGTCTAATATTCTCAATTCATCTAAACCACCTTTGAACCAACGATTACCGTAGACATCATCTACCCACCCACCAATATTTAATTTACTACCAGCGGTGTAAATATAGCCGTTAGGATTTATATTTTCCAAAATTAATATCCCATCTCTATAAATCTTTTTTTTGTGTATATCTTTATCATAAGTAACCGCCCAATGATGCCAATCCAAATCAGTGTAAGCAGGAGTATCAACGTCTGAATACCAAAACGAAAAGGTAAATTTATTATTTGGTCTAAAACCAATTTGTAATCCTTTATAACTTTCACTAATCCCCTGACCGATAATAAAATCGTCACCACTATTTATAGCACCACGTTTAGCAAAAAATTCCACAGTAAAAGACTTACCAGTCAAATCTAACCCTGGTGCTTCTACATAATCATCTACCCCATCAAATCTCAAATGTGGATAAGGCCAATCACTCGAATCTACTATTGTTTGATGGTATGCTGGTAATTTGTCCAATTTAAATTTTATTTCCAAAGTAAATGGCGAAGAAAAATCTAAAGCCGATTTCAAAACACTTTCATCCGCTGGCAAAGAATTTATATTAAATATTCTATTGTTAGTGCTAGTTGTTACCTGATAACCAGATTCTGGGGCTACTATAGGCCTATCAAGCCAAGAACCACCCGGTACCTTAGCCACTACCTGATCATCACTCCAGGTATTATCACATTTTTCTGGAAATTCAGTGTCATTTTGATTGTAAAGCCTTATACATTTATTTTGGGGTGAATCCACATTACAACTCAAAGCATCAGCTTTAGTTTTGGCCACAAAAATATTACCTGGCATGTCACCAAAATTTTTACCAAAAATAGTTATTAAACTGCCAGGCGTAGTGGAGGTTGGACTAATCTCTTCAATCACTGGGGTATGCTCAGACAAACCATCTTTATCTACCACTGTAAATGGTAAACCATTGCTAGCCTGACCATCAACTGTCACATAAACTGACTGTTTACCATATTGAGAATTCCTAGGAACAAAAGAATTAATCCGAGCATCATTCCAACCATTGGTCTGTATCAGAGCTTGAAGTCCCCCAGTTAATTTCCCTTGGAGAGCATCATAAGAACCACCAAACATTACCGCTCTACCAGATTTGGTAGTATCACCAAATGACTTACCAACCAAAAATATTGGGGTATTTCTTGTGGCCACAACTGCTCCATATGGGATATCATTATCATTTATGTCTACTCCAACTTGGCACAACCCTGGACTCTTAGTATCATTTTTTACAAACAAACCAATTTCATTTGGTCTTGGGCCAATATTATCCCTAGTAGTATCAGATAAACCATTATCAGCCCTCTCTACTTTAATATTATACAAATCATTTATTACTCCTTCTGGTACTTCAAAAATTATCCAACTATTATGCCAAGTATCATAACCACCACAATCAACCAGACTAACTTCAGACCAATTCCATGGACCATTATATTGAGCATTACCAACTGTGTCTGCTCCAAAATACACTTTTCCACTATCACCAAAATTTTTACCAAGAATTGTGACCCAATTACCACCTGCACCTCGCATTGGCAAAACATCAGTAATCAATGGACTAGGTACACAAAAATTATTTACACACTTATAATTTGGAGCACAGTCAATATCATTTTTACAAGCACCATCTCTACCTGGACCGCAAGAACCACCCACATCCACACCTGTTTCATCACCATCTTGCACTTCATTGTCACAATGTTCACCAATTACTCTAAACGTAGTAGTCACAATCGTACTATTACTATCAATATCCCAACCTTCCAAAGTCACTTGGTAATCTTGTAGAGCCGTGGAAACCAAAGGTAAATATAGTGCATAGTGATAATCATATTTATTACTCGGTGGAGCATCAGAACCACCTACCCTATTTATTCTAGGTCCACCATAAGAATTTAAATTTCGTTCCAAAACATCACCAGACTTTATTTTGTCTAATGAAAAACGCACCAAACCCGCCCCACTGTTGTCAGATAGTCTAGTTTTAAAACTATAAGTTCGACCTCGATACAATTGACCATTACTAGACACTTTACCATCAATAATAATATTTTCTAAATTAGGTGGCGTTATATCTTTTTTTATTCCTTTATCAACACCTGGTTCAGTAGTAGCATTTACCCAAATTGCATTATTATTTTTCACTACATGTTTATAGGTAGAATAATCTGTCAAATCATCAGTCTTGTCAAAATGTAAATTTAGGATAATACCGTCTTGAACTAAACTAAAATGATCCAACCGACCAAGACCGCCACTATAATTTTGTGTTATCTGTTGAGGCGTTAAAACTTTATTATAAACATGAACTTCATCCACGTCACCATTAAAATTATAACGTAAATTATCCAAAGACCCAATACTAAATCTTGTTTTAGATTGTTTTATCGGACCGGTCTGAACAACTGATTTTTTAAATTCACCATTAATATATAATTTTATAATACTACCATCATAAGTCATTGACACATAAAACCACTCATTTACCTTTTTATCTGTCACCACTGTAGTATTAGTTCTGGGATGAGACGAGTATCCACCTTTTCCATTCGAAACTATTGGATCAATTGCATCCATAATTCCACCAGCTATATTGACAGTATTACTAGCATTAAGATTGGCCATCAACTCTACTCCAAAACCTTCGCTGGATATAACCCAACCCGCTGTAGATGTTACAGTCTTACCACTCGTAGCATCTACCCAACTATCTATAGCTGGACCATTTACTTTTACCCATACCCCCACTGTCACTTTGTCATTTAACAAAGGATGAACTGTATTCGGTGTAATATACAAACTACTAGTTGTACCATCTAAATGATAATAACCAGCAAACTCCCCTGTATTAACTTGGAAACTGGCTTCTAAGAAATAGGTGCCACAAGCCGTATCTTTGGTTATTTGTCTACCTGACAGATCCTTTATGTCAGGGCTAACAACTACCTTATATTCACCAGACGGCAGACATTTTCCACCTTCATCACAGACTTCTTGACCATTATATCTAGCCTCAATCACTGAATTTTCGTCTTTACTACTAGAACCTACCACACTAAACTCAAAATCAGTAGAAATGTCTTTACCACTTTTATAAATTTTTACATCACCAGAATTATACTGAATACGACCACTAAACACTACTCTAACCAACACATTATTCATATTAGTGGAATCAGTGTTTGGGGTAATACTCTTTACAACAAAACTATTTTTTTCACAACAATCAGTTAGATCTTGACACCAATTATCTGGATAACATTGGTCATGATGTAATACAGCATAATTTGGATCAGAACAAAGTTTGGATATATTATTATCATTAAGACCAGTAGCATCGGCCAATTTGTTCAAAACAAATTGGACAATCGCAAAAGCCGAGAAAATAATTATTAATCCAATTACACCGTTTATCAAAATCTTTTTTGCTTTACCAATTTCTTCTTCATTACCGCCCGAAGTCATATATACGTAGCCACCATACAAAACTATTACCAAAGCAATGATCCCCAATAACCCCAAAAGAGCTCGGATTATTTTAACAACAATTACTCTAATATCAGTCCCAGCTAAGGCAATATTATCGCCAACTGAGTTTAAACCCAAAGTATCTGTTTGAGCCAAAGCAAAATTAGAAACACACAAAAAGCCTCCAATTAAAAAAACTGCAATTAAGAAACTAAATAAAATTTTGCTTTTTAAACCTTTCATAAACTAATTAAAAAATTGGACTAACATCAAGTCGTTGAAGATAATTTAAACAACTAGTCACTGAATCAGTTGCCTGTACATTTACATCACTAACATCAATACAGCCAGTATCTATAGTTGAACTAACGTTACTAACATTCACACAATTTTGAATTGACGATGCAATCGGATTACCATTTTCGTCATATTCACCAACAACACAAGTGGGAGAAAAATTAATATCCGATGGTGATCTGACTGGACCCCGACCAGGGTACAAACAATTAAAATTTGTACTTACGATACTACTTGGCACTTGAGGAAAATAATAAAAATTAGCTCCATTAGAACCAAAACCACTACTATTATATATTCTTCCAATTGTTTTATTATTTTCACTAACAATTGATCTGACCCAAAAAGCAAAATCAATATTTAAATCATCTACAACATCAGGGTGTTGGTCCAATTGGATATCACTAAAATTATACGAACGCATTTTTCGACTAAAATTAATTTCTACTACAGCGTCTTTTGACACCGACCCTTCGTCTAACCCAGGATAAACTTTTTGGACATAGGGTGATATATTATCAATTTTATTTTTTACGTTATAAGACCACAAATAGTTGTCAGCTGTCTCTTCACCAAGCCCAATAACTGCTCTCTCCTCCATTGTGCCTGGCATAGGTGGCTTAGTCTGAGCTATATCATCTTCATTGCCATCTAGAGCATTGCCAGCGGCATCCATAACTCCAGAAAAAGGCAGAGCTTCAAATGATTGCCCTCCAGACAACTTCGCGGCTGTACGAATAAGTGTTTGAAAATCTTCTGAACAATCTGTGTCTATTGGCGAACAATCCAATTGCAAACAATAAATTGTTCCGCCACAACTATTTATGCCACACGGTTGGTCTGAAACAAATTCTACGGTTGTGTAACCATTGGACACTTGCCACTCACCAGTTATACTCACACTATGAAAAACTAAATTATTAAATAAACCAGTACCGTCCAAAACTCCTTGTACCGCTGTCGGATCCATCGCTTCATTAAACATAATCTGTATAATAGTATTTTTTGAAATATTATTATCAGTTGCCACTGGATCAACACTTACTACATATGGTGGTGTGAAATCAAATCCTGTATCAGTTTGAAATTGCCACGTATAATATTTATAAAATTGACTATCAAAAGCACCTTCACCTGTTTTTCTTTTTATATCATTATCCAAAGTCACTGTATACCACACGTCTCCCTCATCACTACCTAATGGGGAAAGTGGCTTGAATACAAAAGTAAAAGCATCTCTATCAGCATTATAAGTCGTCATAGCAGCCGACTCTACCGGAGTCTTGGTTGTATCATCTGTTTTATAAATAATTAAATTGTTGGAAATTAGATGATCACAATCTCTCCCCCAATCAAAATCTGCTCGCACCAAACAATCACCATAATATGGAACTGCTCCAGTAGGACAAGTGGATGTTGGGGAACCATCTGGAGCCCAGCAAGTATTGTTAGTATTTTCTATTATGGTACTCGGGTCAATTGCATCGGCAAAAGTAATCATTACTTTTGTATTTCTTTTTACTCCAGTTTGCCCTCGCATTGGGTAATGATCACGGATTATTTTGCCCAGTGACCCACTGCCAGCAAAAGTCTCAATTCTTGGACGAGAACTATTATCATTTCCAAATCTACCGCCATTGCCACTAAGCATATTAATAATAAATTGTACTATAGCAAAGGCAGACATTATAATTATGAGACCAATTACCGCATTGATCAAGATCTTTTTACCTTGTTGAACTTTTTCTTCATTACCACCTGAGGTCATAATAGTATAACCTGCATATAAAACTAAACCCAAAACAATAATACCAAGTAAACCTAAAACTGCCCGAATGATTTTGACCGCTACTAATCTTATGTCCATACCAGTCAAACCAATATTTTGATCAATAGTTTCTATACCAAGAGTATCAGTATTTTCATTGCCACCTTGTATTACTCCTTGAGCAGAGGTCGGTTGCAAAAAAGCAAACAAAAAAACTACCATAAAAATAACCGCAAACAATGTGGTAGTTCTTTTTAACCAATTTAATTTTTTGTCAGTCCTAGTCAGCATGGAAACCAGGGACAAGAATTAATTTTTTTATTTATTTTAGAATTTGACTGATCAACTCGCGCACTCGATTACCGTCTGCCCCACCATTAATTTCTTTCATCACGAGGCCAATCGCTTTTCCTATATCTTTTGTTTCAGTAATATTATTTTTTTGCAAAACTTCTTCAGTTATTTTTTTGAGTTCTTCATCTCCCATTTGCGCTGGCAAATAACTTTCTAGCAAATTCACTTCTTCATTTACACCCATGATCAAATCTTGTCGACCGCCCCGTTCAAAATCTTTTAATGAATCTTTTAATTGTTTAACTTGCCGTTTGATCACATCCAAAATTTCACTATCAGTCAGATCGCTTTTTTTATCAATCTCGGTATTTCTAATTTGTGACCACAAAAGACGCAAAGTAGATAAGGTTTTCTCTTTGCGTTCTTTCATAGCTTGTTTTTGCGCCTCCTGAATTACATCACGCAAAGACATAAAGTTTATTTTCTTTTAGTGAATTTTTCTTCTTCTTCTGGTAAACGACCAATTTTACGCAGATAATTCATTTTTGAAACCATTTGCAACTTTTTTACGGTATGCTTCTTTTGCATGTTCTTGCTCAAGGTAGGTTGGACGTATTGGATTTTACGAGCCTGTAACAATTTACCGGACTGTTGCCAACGCCGTTTAATTCGGCGCATAAAAGCTTCAAAGGATTCACCTTTTTTACGTTTTATTTCTGACATACTTATTCACCTCCTGTGAATAAAATTAGATAAATTAATCTTGTTTTAATAATACACTAGTTCTAGCCAAAAGTCAAATAAACTAGTTCATTTTCTCCAATTTCTTTTTTATAGCTGGAACCAATTTCTTTTGATCAATAATTTCCTGAATTCCCGACTCCATATCACGAATAATAATTGTACCATCCTGAACTTCTTTTTGACCCAAAATCAAAGTGTAATCAGCTTTGTATTTGTTGGCCAATTCCAACTGTGCCTTCAAGGCAGTCTTGGCCAAATTATGCTTTACGACAATTCCATTCAAACGTAATTCTTCTAATATTTTTAAAGTCTTACGTCTAGCCTGTTCACCAAGCTGAGCAAAATAAAATTTATTAGTTTCTTGATATTCAATACCACTCGCCTGTTGTTGTTCTTTCAAAACATTTACAATTCTTTCTAGACCTAGAGAAAAACCACAACCCGGAACTGATTCTTTACCACCTAATTCAGCCACCAAACCATCATAACGACCACCACCACCAAGAGCGCTTTGGGCTCCCTCTTCGCCACTTTCTTTATATAATTCAAAAACGGTATCAGTATAATAATCTAGTCCACGTACCAAAGTTGGTTTTAATTCATAAGGAATATTAAGATCATCCAAATATTCCAAAACTTTCATGAAAAAATTTCTAGATTCATCACTTAACCAGTCTATAATCTGGGGCACTTCTTCCAAAATAGTTTTGCAATCAGGATTTTTACAATCCAAAACCCGCAATGGATTTTTATTTATTCTTTTTTTACATTCCTCACACAAATAGCTTCTCTTGGCTCGCAAATAACCAACTAATTCTACAATATAATTTTGTCTATCTGCCAAAGTGCCAATACTATTGATATAAACCACTGAACTAATATTTAGATCTTTTAAAAAATTATAAGCCACCGCAATTAATTCGGCATCTACGACTGGGTCTTTTACCCCTAGAGTCTCACAACTAAACTGGTGAAATTCTCTATATCGGCCAGCCTGTGGTCGGTCATGGCGAAACATTGGTCCTAAATACCACACCTTTACCGGCTGAGGCAAAGAATGCATACCATGTAAAATATAAGCTCGAGCAACTGAAGCTGTGGCTTCTGGTCGAAGACAAATTTTATCACCATCAGTATCTTCAAACACATACATTTCCTTATCCACGACATCTGTACCTTTACCAATTGATCTAATAAACAAACCCGCTTCTTCTACAATCGGTGTTTCAATCCATTTATAGCCATAGGCTTCGGCCAAATCTTCAGCCGAATGACGAATTGTTTTCCAATAATTATCTTCCTTTGGAAGAATATCTTTAAAACCTCTCAGTAAAGACAAAACTTTACCTTTGGCAGTTTTAATCCCTTCAACAATTTCATCATTTTTTTCTTCCAAATTTACAGTAACTTTATTTTCAACCTTCTTCGGTGATATGATTTTCTTTTTTTTAATTGCAGTTTTTTTATTTTTTGTTAGCATAAATATCTTTTAAAAATTTATAATCTAAAAATTATATTCAGGCGTGCCCAACTTACCTACTCGAGTAAATGGCCAACCTCTCACCCAAGCGCGTCCAACAACGTCATTTTTGTCAATCGGACCAAACCGACGTGAATCATAACTGGCATCACGATTATCCCCCATTACAAAATATTGATCTGATCCTAAAGTAGTCATAGTTGAACCAGGTGTGCTTTCGGTCAAATAATATTCATCCACTAAAATTCCTTGGGGATAATCATTGTTATAAACCACGACTTTACCATCACCAACCTTCACTCTCTCACCAGGCAAGCCTAAAATTCTTTTCAAGTAAAATTCTTTTTTATCTACGGGAGCGCGAAAAACAATAACCTCCCCCCGCTCGGGTTCACGAAAACGATAAGATAACTCATCTATAATAAGGTAGTCACTTTCATAAAAATTTGGTTCCATTGATTGACCTTTTACATAAAATGGTTTGAACAAAAAATAACGTACCAAACCAATGGTAATTGCCGCCAAGATGACAATCTTGATTAACTCCAAAAAGAAAAGACTGGTTTTAGCCAAAAAACCCTTTTCTGTCTCACTTACAATCGGTAAAGACTCTTCCTCTCCATCTTCTTCAGCCTTTTGTTTTTCTGTAAGATTTAGTATCATAAAATAAATTAATGTAAAATCAATTATATACCTATTTCCCAAAAAAATCAAATTTAAAACCGTCCTATTTTGGACGGCTTGGTGGGCAATCCAGTCCCGATAAAAATCGGGATCTTCGCTTCGCTCCGAGAATCTCATTACTAAGCATCTTTTTTGTAAATTAAAACACAGTTTTGTCCAACTGTGTTTGGTGGGCAATCCAGGAATCGAACCTGGGACCTCAACATTATCAGTGTTGCGCTCTAGCCAACTGAGCTAATTGCCCTTTATAAAAAGTAAAAGGAGTATACTACACTTATAAAATTTTTTCAAGTAGTAAACTATTTATAGGGCATAGTATAAGCAAAGCCCTAGTAGACCCGAGAAGAGTTGAACTTCTGACCTTCCCGATGTAAAATCGGGACGCTCTAACCCCAGCCAGAGGCTGGTCGGCCTTTGGCCGAAACTGAGCATCCTCTGTAGACCCGAGAAGAGTTGAACTTCTGACCTCTACAATGTCAATGTAGCGCTCTAACCAACTGAGCTACGGGTCCATAAAAAGCAAAAATATAATACACTAATTAATTACAAAAGTCAAGTTAAAAAAACAACCTCTTTAAGATTGTCTTTTGTAGATCCATCAGCCCGAAGCAGGACATATCCATACCCCTGAAAATCAGGTGGGTAACCGCACCTCTAGCCCACAGGCTGGAGAAATATAGGTTTCCCAAGTATGAATATTTGCGGATATGATATGAACTGCCACAGCTATCAGGATCAAACATATTATCTCACATCAAAATAACCATGTCAAATTTAAAAACAAAACCGCCGTAACCTCCTTGAAAGAACAATAAATTTTTCTCTCAAGTTTCTGGCGGTTTTGTCATGATCCTCAGGGTGGCGGGAAAGACCACAAGTCCATACTCCCGCCACCCCATACTGTCGTCACGATTTTTTCCTCCTTGTTTCAGGAGGATAAGCAATCTCGAAAAAGCTCATGATTGCCGGCGACACACCAACTTGTGGTGTACGCTTTTTATCGTACCGACCAACTCCACACTCGGGGCAGAGCCGAGTGTTCTTCTTCTTGACATCACAACCACATCCAGGACAGGTCCACTCCTGTTTTCCCATTGGATCCCTCCAAAAGATATTTGGTTGATATCTCCACCAGAAAAATAACTAATTTTAATTATCTATCTGTTAAAAATATTTGTCTACCCTATTTCCTCCTTGTTTAAAGAACAATTTTTATAAAATTAAAGCACTCTAGTTTTTCTAGAGTGCTTTTTATTATATAAATATTTATTAATCATTATAGCAACCATTTATATATAGCACCCTAGAATACAAAACGTACACAAAAAGATTGCGTACGACAATAGACAACTTGATACTCCAGTTCTTATATATATTTTGGTTGTTATTTTGTGAATTCATATTATTTCTATCTGTTTTATCTTACTAAAACGCCAAAAAATTTGCAAGACCTAGTGTGGATAACTTTTTGTACAAAAAAAGCGCTTCATAATATAAAGGCGCTTTTAAACTTAGTTAACTTAGAAAACTTAGATACTTCTTAAACTTACACTCGTTCATCATCCATATATACATGCAAATATTCTGTCTTATCATAATCAAAGATTTCACCTTCTTTAAAAAATCTCTCTACTTCAGCTTTGGAAGTTTCTACACTATCACTACAATGTACCACATTACACATACCCATAGCGAGGTCACCACGAATTGTGCCACCGTCAGCTTTGGCCGCATTAGTGGTGCCAGCGATCAAACGCACAGCTTCTACGGCCCCTTTACCTTCAGCACAAATACAAACCACTGGGCTGGATTTCATAAACTTTTCCAAACCAGAATAAAATGGCTTTTCTACATGATGAGCGTAGTGTTCGCGAAGTTTTATTTCGTCTAGTAACATCATTTTTAGACCAACAATTTTAAGACCTTTTAATTCCAAACGACGCAACACTTCACCAACCAAACTTCTTTGTACGCCATCTGGTTTAACAATTAAAATCGTTTTTTCAAAAATTCCTTCAAAATTCATATAAATATAGATTAAAATTTATTGGCTAGATTATAGTATGAAATTTATATAAAGTCAAGACTGTTGACAAAATTAATAAATAATGATATATCTCAAATACACCAACCGAGAGAAACAACAACCGAAGATAGTTCACGCACCACGGTTGTTGTTTACTCTAACTAGGAGGAAAATGGAAAAGGCAGACGCCGTCTGTAAGCACAAAGGGTATGCCAATCAAGGCACCCCCTTGTCGCCGCATCAAAGCGTGTTTACAGACTGCAAAAGCCAAAAAGGAGGGCAAGGACGTGAAAGCGTCCAGATGGAGTGTTGCAATGCAATCCGGGTAGTTCAGCTCAGAGCTGTGCTACCGGCCTGCACGGCGTCGTGATAACCCGCGCAGCACTCCATCTCTGCGCCCTATAATTAAACTCTATACAAAAAAACAACCCCACAAAGGCTGTTTTTATTATTATAAATTCAATAATACAATTTACAACTCACCCAAATCTTTCAAAAAACTCCCAGGAAACTTTTTACTATCTATAATTTGAGAATCTTCATCTATATATTCCACTTCATCATCAAAATCTTCAAACACATTTCCTCCTCCAACACCTTCGGCCGACACTAATTTTTTATTAAGCTCATCAATAAACATACTTGGTCCAGCCAAAGAATCACCCCATCCACCACCAAATGAATATGTAAGATATAAATATTTTTTAGCGCGAGTGACTGCTACATAAAACAAACGCCTTTCTTCTTCTATACCATCACGCTCACGCAAAGCCCGATCATTGGGAAATTGTCCAGCTGACAAACCCAACACAAACACTGCCTCCCATTCCAAACCCTTGGCCTGATGAATCGTAGAAAGAACAATTTTCTCCTCTCTTTCTTTGAGAGATTGGCCGGGGGTAAGTGAACGAAAATTCTCTTGCAACGTAGCCTCAGCCAAAAACTTATCTAGTTCGGTTTCATTTTTTGAAAATAAAGATAATTGTTTTATATCTTCCAAACGTTCACGATAATCTGGATATTCATTTTCAATATATTCTGTATATTTAGATTCTAATACTGCAAGAATAAGATCACCTGGATTTTTATTTTCAACTAACATTAATCTTTCATAAATCTGTAAAAAATCATTCCACCCTACCTGAGCTTTGGCTGGCAATTGTGCACCAACATGAGACAGGTCATTTGCTAATTCTGGATTCTGAATAATTAATGACAGTATCCGCTCTGCCCAAGTTGGGCCGATGCCAATTTGCATATTTAAAACTCTCCGCCAAGCCACCTCGTCGGCAATATTATTTATAATCCGCAAATAAGCCAAAACGTCTTTGACATGCGCTCGATCAAAAAATCTTACTCCGCCACGATAATCATAGTCAACCCCCCGTTTTACCAGTTCCATTTCCAAAGCTTGGGAATGATAAGCTGCACGAAATAATACGGCGATTTTATTTAGGTCTATACCTTCATTTTCCAATTCTTTAATTCTTTGCACTATAAATTGCGCTTCTTCGGCCTGACTAGCAAAAGCAATCAGTTCTGGTTTAGTAAAATTAGTATTAATGGCTTTTAAATTCTTTTCATATTGCTTTAGATTATTCGCGATAATATCATTGGCCAAATCCAAAATATCTGGCGTAGAGCGATAGTTAGTTTCCAATTTAAAAATTTTAGCTTGACTATATTTTTTTTCAAACGCTAAGATATTCTGTATATCAGCCGCTCGAAAAGAATAAATGCTCTGAGCATCGTCACCCACGACCAATAAATTATTATGTTTAGAAGCTAATAAATTTATTATTGAGGCCTGAATTTTATTTGTATCCTGATATTCATCAACCAAAATATATTCAAATTGTTCGGCTAACTTACTCCTTACTCCTTGTTCCTTAACTAACAACATATACCAATTCACCAGTAGATCATCAAAATCCATCACATTCGCAGCTATTTTTCTTTTTTGATAATCTTCAGCAATTCTAACAATTATATCACTGATATATAAAAAATGTTCATACTTCAAATCCAAAACATCAGCAATCGTGGTTTCTGAATTCCGCGCATAAGAAATAATTGCCTGAACCACAGCTGGGGAAGGAAATCGTTTTTCTTTTCGATCAATACCTTCATTTTTAAGACAAAGTTTAATCAAATCCAAACTATCTTCACTATCTAATACAGAAAAATTATTTTTGTAGCCAATCAGAGTCGCATATTTTTTCAGTAATCTATAACCAATATGATGAAACGTCCCCGCCCATGGCAAATGAATATCACCACCAGTTAACACCTTTACTCTCTCTAGCATTTCCCGTGCTGCCTTATTCGTAAAAGTTACTAGTAAAATATTTTCTGGCTTTACATCTTGTTCTGATAAATAGGCTACGCGATAAGTAATCGTGCGTGTTTTACCAGATCCCGCCCCAGCCAAAACTAAACAAGGTCCATCACCATTGGTAACGACTTTTAATTGTTCATCATTTAGTTCTTGTTGAAAATCAATCATAGTTGCCTTATTCTATCACCAAAATTACTCTGCGTCCATTCTTCACATCTCCATTATTCCAATCTCTAATCGCATCCATCAAATCATCATACTCATATTCAAACGCTTCACCAAACTGTGTACCCGGATCATTGGTAATAAATTTGGTTTCAGTATAGCCACGAATAATTAAGGCGTGATACTCTGGACCACCATTTTGAAAATGTGGATTGGGTAAAGCTTTTCCATCGGCCACGACTAACACTGGATTATCATTGGCAATCGATTTTTTAATATCTTCAACTGTGGGATTTTCAATAATCACGAGTTTGGAAATTGGAAATTGGAAATTGGAAATTTTTAAGTATTCCTCTGCTACCTGTTTTATCTTTTCTATTTCAATACTTCTCCCCCAGCCTTTATTTTCCTCCCACTTTACCATTTTCAAAATTTCATCCTTGGCAAATAAAGGACTCAATTTATAATTTTTATAATAAGCATCCAACATCAGAAGTGCTGCTTCTTCGCAAGCATCCTGCCACGGCTGATCCCAATTCTTTTCTGGCGCTTGGGAAGTAAATGGGACGGCGAGGTTGTATTGTTTTGGTAGTTCAATAATTTTTTTATTTTTTGTTGTACTTGCTATGTCAAGAGTAGAAGATCGCAAGATCGGAAGATCTTTATTCAAAATTACTTGATCTTCTGATCTTTTAGTCTTTTGATCTTCTACTTCAATTTGTGATGTAATTGTATAATGAACAAATGACTCAGTATTTAAAAAATTCTGCCAAATCAAAAACGTCCCCAGTCCACAAAACACTGAGATTGATAAGCACATTATATTAAACCAAAAGTATTCTCTCATTCTTATATTGTAGAACAAAAAAGATAATAAAAAAAGGGCTTATCGGCCCTTTAAAATTTTTTCCAATGTTTGTCTATATTTATCCCTCTGATCACGTTTACGCTCTTTTGCCCTCTGAGCCAACGTACCACCAGCATCTGTGAATTTACTATAAGCGTATTTATCGCCATCAACAGCAAACGCTGTATTTAAATTTTTAAGAGTATTCAAAAATTCATATCCTTCTGGAACTTTAACTTTAATTTCTCCCTCACCCTCTTGTTCCAACAGGCCATTTTCTAAACCCCATTTTAAATAACCATTATTTTCAATATCTTTTTTATCAAGCCTACCAAAAAAAGGCACTCTGTCTTGACCGTCAAAATAACCATTTTCAAAATTTTTTTTATTATGACATTCTAAAAATTCTTTTCCTTTAATAGTCACCCATGCCCTACCATCATCCAAAATCATGATCAAACCTTGTTTCATTGCAATTTCAATAACTGGATTTTCTTCTATATTTATATTACCAAAAGGTGTATTCTCGGCTGGATATGCTTCCGGAGGATATTTTGCTGGATTATTTTCAAATAATATTTCTTTATGTTTTTGTCCTTTAAAAGAAACATGTGGAGCAACACCCATCTCTTTTTTAAAGTCACCCATTTCAATTCGATTTCTCTGCATAAAATTATGATTAACAAACAAATCTTACCACACCTTGAAATTTATTGCAAAATAATATAAAATTGGTAAATAAACAATCCGCGTGATTCGCATCATCTGCATAAAAATCCGCGTCATCTGTGTCTTAAGTATGTTTTTTAAAGTCATTCACCAAGACAAACATTCTCGGGCTCGCACCGGAATTATTAAGACTGATCATGGCAAAATTGAAACACCAATTTTTATGCCGGTTGGTACTCAGGCCACAGTGAAAACTTTGGATTCTTCTGATTTGAAAGATTTAAAAGCCCAAATAATTTTGGGTAATACTTATCATTTACATTTACGTCCTGGAGAAGATTTGATTGCCAAATCTGGTGGCTTACACAAATTCATGAATTGGGACAAACCAATTCTCACTGATTCTGGTGGATTCCAAGTATTTAGTTTGGGCTTACAAAAAGATAATCGCAATAAAAATGGCGAAAAGTTTGTCAAAATTGATGACGATGGTGTCACTTTCAAATCTCATCTTGATGGTTCTCTCCATCGTTTTACTCCGGAAGAGGCTATAAAAATCCAACACAAAATTGGCGCTGACATTATTATGGCTTTTGATGAATGTACTCCCGATGACGCTGATGAAAAATATATTAAACAAGCCATGGACAGAACACATAGATGGGCAGAACGCAGTCTAAAACAACACACAAAATTACAAAAACCTAAAACCTATAACCTAAAAACTAAAAACTATTTATTCGGAATAATCCAAGGTTCAAACAACGAACAATTTCGCAAAGAATCTGCCAAATTTATTTCCAGCATGGACTTTGACGGCATCGCGGTCGGTGGTGAATCAGTTGGCTACAATATGGATGCGACAAAAAATATTTTGGATTGGGTCTATCCCTATTTACCAGAGAACAAACCTCACTATGCCATGGGTCTAGGACAAAATCCGAGTGACTTATTTACAGTAGTAGAATGCGGAATTGATATGTTTGATTGTGTCGCTCCCACTAGACAAGCGCGCCATGGTCTAGTCTATATTTTTGATAAGAAAAATAAACACAAATTAGATATCAAAAAATCTAAATATAAAAATGATAAAAATCCACTTGATAAAACCTGCACTTGTTCCACGTGCAAAAATTACACACGCGCTTACATTCATCATCTATTTTCTACTCAAGAAATTACTGGCATGCGTCTTGCCACAATTCATAATCTTCATTTCTTTTTGAATCTCATGAAACAAATGCGCGAAGCCATCAAGCAAGATAAATTTCTACAGTTAAAGAAAAAGTGGATGTAATTATTGACAAAATAAATTTTTTTCCATATAATACTTCCATAATTTATTACCCCATCAAGGTGACATTAGATGGCTCGGTGCTCATCTTTTTTTTATTCATTAATTTATCCGTAAATCTGGATTATCCGGATATCTGGATAGTTAAAATTTATGAAACAATACAAATACCTCGCCTTCATCACCACATTATTCTCAGTCGTCCTAATCCTATCTAACATCGCCAGTAGTAAAATTTTATCACTCGGCTGGTTTAGTTTTGATGGTGGCACAATTCTTTTTCCTCTAGCCTATATATTTGGTGATGTTCTTACAGAGGTCTATGGCTATGCCAACTCCAGACGAGTTATCTGGACTGGCTTTATCATGAATTTATTAATGGTCTTCACTTTTTTTGTTGTAGGTATTCTTCCTCCTGCCATGGATTGGGGTAACCAAGGCGCCTATGATGCAATCCTTGGTGTCGTACCTAGAATAGTATTGGGAAGTTTATGTGCTTATTTAATTGGTGAATTTTTAAATAGTTATATTTTGGCAAAATTAAAAGTAAAAACCGCTGGTAAATATTTTTGGCTCCGTGCCATAGGTTCCACATTGGTTGGTGAATTCTTTGACACTACTATATTTTTACTCATCGCCTTTGCAGGAGTCTTGCCTTGGGACTTGATTTGGATTATTTGGATATCAAACTACATTTTCAAAGTTGGGATTGAAATTATTTTCTTACCTCTCACCTACCGTGTGGTCAATTTCCTAAAGAAAAAAGAAAATGAAGATTTTTTTGATAAGGATACAAATTTTAATCCATTACATTTGAACACTTAGAACAGAACAACAGAGTAACACAATAAAACAAAAAACCGAGGTATGAACCTCGGATTTTATTTAAATTTCTCTGT
Organism: Candidatus Magasanikiibacteriota bacterium; assembly: GCA_049287025.1. Taxonomy (GTDB): domain Bacteria; phylum Patescibacteriota; class Patescibacteriia; order Magasanikbacterales; family UBA922; genus UBA11710. The sequence continues at coordinate 106,461 of JBAQFA010000051.1, read as the reverse complement.
ACACTTCTAAAATGTGTTTTTCTAAGTCTCTGTCAAACCAATTGGAATTAATAGGAGTCACACCTACAAGTGAATTTTTGACATCATTTTCACTCATACCACAATCGTGTTTTAAAAATCTTAAACATTCAGCAGTTTCCGCTACCGCCATAGGATATCCACCAGATACAAGTTTTTCTACGTCGTCATCAATTACCGGACGTGTAGTGATATCAAAATCATCAATTCCATTATTCCAATATCTTAACAATTCTTTCAATCTACTTACTTTTTTTGCTCTTTCTCTAACGAAAATTTCCTCATCAGTTTCTAAAGGTTGATATTTTTTTCCACGAGAATCTGTCCCAAAAAAAGCTCCTTCAACTTCTCGAGCACTTGGATTTATTCCTTCTTGTGTAGGATTTCCCATATTTTTATAATTGACTGAATTAATATAAAATAATTTTAAAATTTATTTGGATCTAAGTCATTTCTATCATTCTTTTTAGAAATTTCATCCCCATCAGCATCGTCATCACATGCATCACCAAGACCATCGTGGTCCAAATTTGATTGACCCTTGTTCGGATTATGTGGACAATTATCAGCGCCATTAATAATGCCATCACCATCCACATCATTGCCATCAAAATCACATTCATCGCCGATACCGTCACCATCTTTATCTGGCTGTTTAGCTTTCTCAAATATTTCATAAGGATCACCAATGATAGAACCATCCCCTCCCACCCGGTATCTTTTACTCTCACCAGGATTCTCCCTTCGATTTCTTTCCTCAGGGCAATTGTCACATGCATTTCCAACACCATCATAATCAGCATCCGATTGGTCAGGATTGGGCTTTTTTGGACAATTATCACCTCTAACCAGTCGACCCTCTGAGTCCTCACGTACAGATGGTACACCATCACCATCGGGGTCAATAGCATATGAAGCTTTATTTTTTTCAAACTTAAGCTCTCTTCCTTCAGCATTTGGGCTTGCCATTCCTAATCCAACCAATGGTATGACAAATTTAGCCGCCGTTTTAAACCATGGTCCTTCTTTCATATTTTTCTAATTATTTGGCTTTATTTAGCCAATTTTATTTAAAAACTAGAGATATTATAGCACATTTTTCGTGTTTTGTCAAACTAAAAACCGAGGTTCATACCCCGATTTTTTATTTTTCTTTAAAAGCTAATTCTCCAAGACTACGTAGATAAGTGATCATCTCTTTCCTAATTAATTTAACCAAATTATCATCGGTTAGACCCAGCGTCTCTCTTTCTCCCACTTCTGGATTTTTATCATCAATTTCTATCATACTATTATGCAATTCTCCTTCTCCTATCCTAATATAGCCCATACCATCATGTGTTAACAAATCATCTGTTTGATTCTTATGGTCAAAACGTTCTCTCAATATATAGTGAACCAAAATTTTATGACCTTCTAACATAAAAATGGAATCGAAGACTCTGTGGTGTCCTGGTCTAGGCGAGTAGTGATCCTCTCTAATTAAAAAATCTGTCACTTTATCCAAAAAAGACTGGGGAAGCTCTTTTCCTTCCCCAAAAAAATCTTGTTCTATTTTTTCCGTACTAGGTCTTGGCCCATACTTTATTTTTCTAGCCAATTCTCCAAAACTTAAGTCTACTTCTCGACTACACATATTTTTTAAATTATTTTCTTAGTCTTATTATGCTAATATAGATAATATAACACAAATTAAACTTTTGTAAATACACTACTTTTTTATTCAACTATCTTTAAATCTTCCAAAAAAATCTTTTTTAAATTATCAGACAAATTTTCTAATAACAATTTTGCAAATTTTCTATAAGTTATCAATTCTTTCTCCTTTTTTTGTACAAAATAATAATTACAGCTATCCAACACATCAGCCACTTTGACTGCCAAAGCATCATCACCAAATTTTTTACATCTTTCCATCATGTCTACTGCTCGGTTCATTGTACCATCTATAGATCTATCTTTAGAATTGGCTTTTACAATTTCCAAAATTCTCTTGCCAAACTTCTTTTCAATATCATCTTCTCCAGTCTCTGACCATTCCAAAGAATCATGCAGTAAGCCAGCATTAACAACCTCATCACTGAAACCTTTTTTATACAAAAATTCTCCGACTCTTTTTACATGGGGAAGAGCAGGCTTATTTGGACTTTCTATTTTGGAATCTTCCAAAAATTCTAGAGTCTTTTTAAATTTTTCTTCAAACTCTTTTTTCATAAATAATGTCTACTGTTTGCTGGAGACTGTCTAATGTATAAACATTGCATCCCCAAAACTAAAGAATCGATATTTTTCTGCCACAGCTTGATTATATATTTCCAAAGTCTTTTCCCGATCACCAATAAACGCACTCACTAACATAAGTAGGGTAGACTTTGGTAAATGAAAATTAGTAATCATTGCGTCAACAACTTTAAATTCAAAACCTGGGGTGATGAAAATATTAATATCTCCTTTGTAGGCATGAACAGCTCCTCCCCTATAAGGGGAGGTTGGGTGGGGTCCTTCTGGTTGCAGACCCCCTCTAACTCCCCCTGGTAGGGGGAGAAACTTTTGCGCCACACCTTCCAAAGTTCTTACAGTCGTAGTACCAACCGCCACCACCCGTCTACCTTCAGCTTTGGCTTTATTAATCTTATCTGCATTTTCTTGTGACAATTCTATCCACTCGCTATGCATAGTGTGATCTTCTACTCTTTCTGATTTCACTGGTAAAAAAGTTCCAAGTCCAACATGCAAAGTCACCTCAGCAAACTCCACGCCTTTGGCTTTTATCTTTTCAATTAGTTCTTTGGTAAAATGAAAACCAGCTGTTGGTGCTGCGACCGACCCTTCGTCTTTGGCATAAACAGTTTGGTAAGTTTCAATTTGATCTGGTTCGTCTTTTACATATGGCGGTACTGGAATATGACCATATTTATTCGCCTTCTTCATAACTGTCTCGGCATCATATGGAAATTGCACTAGAATAGTTCCTTCTGGATCTTTAATCATAGCATCACAATAAAAGTCTTCTGAAAATCTAATTCTCATACCCACTCTCACATGCCGACCGGGTTTAGCAAGAACTTTCCATACGCCTTTATTTTCCATTTCTCTAACTAAAAACACTTCAATCTTTTTTTTATGTTCAAACAATTCTTGATTATTGGTTGATTCTAATTCACCAAATAATCTAGCTTTAAAAACTTTGGAATTATTCCAAACTATCAAATCACCTGGTTTTAGATAATCAATAATATCATAAAAATGCTTGTCCTGAGCCCCGATATTCATCGGGGTAAACTTCGCCGAAGGATCTTTTCCTATTTCTTTTCTATCAACCACAAACAACCGTGAATAATCTCGTGGCTCTACTGGTTTTTGTGCAATTAATTCTAAAGGTAAATTGTAGTCAAAGTCTGATGTGTTCATAACATTTACACCACATCATGCTCTTTTAAATATTCAATAATTTTATCTAATTTTTCATCTTTTACACCTCTTGGACGATTTTCAACATACTCTAACAATTCTTTGCCTGTTGTATTTACAATAGTGTCCACTTCTTCAATTTTAATTACCGCCGTAATTGTCTGTTCTGGTTTAAAAGTACGTTGAAAATACCAAATAGTTGATATCCAACCTTTTTCCAAAGCTTCGACCAAATTATAATTACGCCCCATTGTAGCAAAAAATTCCGCCTCATCTATCATTTCTTTTTTTATGTCGCCTGACACTGTTTCACGCAAATTAAAATCTCCAACATGTCGTGTTAAAGGATGTCTCATTTCTTTTATACTGCCAGATAATTTTGCTTCTATCCTTTCATGCACTTGTGCCTTATAAGCTTCATATGCCCCTTCCATTCCTATATTTTGTAAATCAGAAGAAAAAGTATTAGCTTTAATCAACTCTAAAATTGCCTTTAGTAAGTATTCTTTATCATGATAATCATGTTGTTCAGTTGTGTGTTCAATGGCAATTTTATCTACATGTTGATAAATAAATTGTGACAATGCTTCTACGTTTGGTAATTGAGCCATCAATTCACCGATTGCTTCGGTCTTTTTATATTCCCTAATTCGTTCTTCCAACTCACCTTCTGCTTTTTGTTCACCAAATAAAGGTTGAAGCCAAAATAATATTTCTCTCTTACCTGCTTCTGAGACATCATCATAATGACTCAAAGCTAGATGTAAAGCTTCGGTATTGTCATGACCATAACTCATAATTTTTGCCAAAACCACTCCTAGAGGATCTAGCTGAGTGTCTTTGTCTACCAAACCATTACGTAACTGTATATCTCTAACCCTTGTCAAAACTTCAAACAAAGGTTTTATTGTATCAAAAGCAATTTTATAATCAACTTTTTTATCTCCAGTCATATCTGGCACACCCTTAATAATCTCTGGATGTGGATTCTTAGAGGTTATACTCCTATAACACAAATTATTTAGCCTAGATTGTAAATCTTTCAAATTTAACTCATTAGAATTTAAAAGCGACCATACATCATATTCAACAGATAATCTATCTGGTTTTTCGCGACCAATTTTTTTTAATGACAATTGTTTAATTTTTTCATACAATTCTAAAGCACTCAACAAAACTTTAGCATCATGGACTTCTAAATATGCTTTACAAGAAAAAAAATTATCATTATTTTCTTCCAAAGTCTGGTGAACCTCATCTTGTACCTGTTTGACCAATTCTAATTTTTTTATATTTTCTGGAACACAAGACGGATCAAATAAATTTTCAACTGTTATAGAATCGACAATCTCGTGACACTTAGTAATGTCAGCCACAACTTTATGACTCTTCTCTCGTAACTCCATTACCTCTTCACCTTCTGGTTCTTCTACTACAACAACATCAACAGATGGTTCTGGTGGAACAATTTTAAAACGGGGTGGTTCTCCTGTTCTGTTTTCATCTGACATAAAAATTAATTTAAATATTTATATTTATTACTATTTTGTTCCTCCAACGTCTTAGCATAATGTACAGTTCCATCTTTATCTGTCAAAAAATACCAATAACTATTTGCTTCTGGATAAAGCGCAGCTTGAATTGATTCCAACCCAGGATTACAAATTGGACTAGGTGGCAGTCCAGGATATTTATAAGTATTCCATAATGAATCAACTTGACGATCTTCGGCTGTAGTAAATACATTTCCCTCTTTACCCACAGCATAATGTACGGTAGAATCAGCTTGCAAGGCCCAATTGATCTTTAATCTCCGCCAAAAAATATCAGCGACTTTTTTCTTGTCTTCTAAATTTCTAACTTCACGTTCCAAAATACTGGCCATGGTTAAAATTTCATGCAAACTTTTTTTAGAAACTTTTACTGCTTCTAAAATGTTTGGAGTTAATTGATCTTTTCTAGCAAAATAAAATTTATCAATTATACTTGCTAAATCAGCGTCAGCAAAAACTCGAATAGTTTCTGGAGCCAAATAACCTTCCATACTCAAACCAAATGGTTTTTGTTCAAGTAAGTCATCTGACGGTCCAAAATAAACCGCGTCATCACTTACTTTATATTTTTTCGCTGACTCTCCAGTAATGGTGTAAACGTCATCTGTACTGCTGGCCAATTTTTGTGCGACTAAATATTCTGCTACATCACGTAAATCCCAACCTGGTATAATAGTAATAGTAACTTCCGGCCGGGGTGGTAAAGGTATATATTTAGGATGAAAATAACGATAACATTTATAACTGCCAAACAACAACAAAAACAACAACGTTAATATCCCAACAAATTTATAAAATTGAAAATTAAAAATTGGAAATTTCATTAGAGATTAGTTACTAGAAATTAAAAATTTAAAAAATGACGACTGGCACAAACTTCTCATCCGCCAGTTTATATTTTTCCAAAGTATCAGTTGGATACCACTGCCCATTGTGCTGATAGGCATACACCACACCTTGACTTGCAAGTTTTTCAAAACAATCACGTTCAATAGAAGAAACCCCCGTTGGCAAAATATCCAGAGCTTCTGGTTCAATTATATAACCGCCGGCATTATTTAAATTTGAGGGCGCTTCCTCAACTTTTGGCTTTTCTATAAAACGCCTGATTTTGTCTCCCTCCAATTCAGCAATACCAAATTGAGTAACGTCTTCTACTGGAAAAAGTGCCAAAGTAATTTTTGCTTGATTTTTTTTATGGACAGAAATTATTTCCGCCCAATTAAAGTCTGCCAAATTGTCACCATTAATAGCTATAAAAGTTTCTTTTATGCCTTCAGTTGCCTTTTTGATTGCTCCACCAGTACCCAAAGGTTCATCTTCTACACAGTAAGCAATCTGTACTCCCCACTTCTCACCATTACCAAAGTACTCTTTAATTTTATCGGCCAAATAACCAATAGATAAAACAATATCAGTAATACCATATTTTTTAAAATTCAAAATCGCCTGTTCTGCCATCGGGATACCTTTGATTGGTAAAAGTGGTTTAGGCGTCTCTAAGGTCAATGGACGTAAACGTGTACCCAACCCCCCGGCCAAAATTATTGCCTTCATAAATAATATTAAATAAGTTTTATCAACCAAAGATAAACCGGCTGTGAAACATTTTCTAATAACCAAAAAACAATTACAGAAAAAAATAATGCAAATAATATTCCCCCAATAATATCACGAGGATAATGAACTCCGACATACACTCGCGCGGTAGCAATAATTACAGAAATAATAAAAAATATTATTATTCCCAAGATACCAATTCCACTAAGAATTGTCAAAAACAAAAGAATAAACGACAACATAGTGTGAATAGAAGGAAATGACCGAAAAGTCTGTAAGGGTAAAACAATTTCTTTTACATTTGGCAATTCTTCAATTGGTCTAGGGTGACGCCAAATAATTGCTAAGAGCCAAACAATAACGTTACTCAAAGCAACCACGGTTAAAAGAAGTTTTATAAATAATTTCAGCTCAACCGGTGTTAAGACAATCACTCCCCAAACCAAAACAATAAAAGAGTATAGATAAATTAACCAGTGGGCAGCCAGTTTCATTATCTCATCAAGCCAAATTCGCCTGCCAATCTCGGCATTGATTCTTAAAAATAATTTTTGTGACCAAGAATATTTAAATTTGTTCATGTCTAATTTTTTACTCAGACAAATTACTTTCCAGCACGTACTTTACCGGCGGTATCATTATCTCCAAGTCTTTGCCAGTACACAACTATATCATCTATCAAACCTTTTCGTATTTTGGGATTTTTTACTTGTCTAGCAGATAGTTCAGCCTTATTTAAAACGCTTCTCGCCCCTACTAAATTTATCACATCATGTCCAGCCTCATAATCAGCCACTCTAACATTAGCCAATTTTAAAAATGCTTGTGTTCTTTTTTCTGGATCTTTTGCATTACCAGCTTCTTTTTCTTGGTTGGACATCCTGGATGAAATTTTACCATCAATTTCAGCTTCGCCCCCTTCAACCGCTAACCCTTTTTTTAATTTTTCTAATGGTAAAGGTTCTTCGTCTTCTTGTAAAGCAAATGGTATGGTTCTACCAGGTTCAGTAGATTCAGTGGCTTCGTCATCTTCAAACCCAACATCTAAATCTTCTTGGGCACCAGTTTTTAATACTATTTCTGGTCGTTTATTTTTTTTATTTCTTCCAAGAATAAAGTCTAATCCTTTTGCAAGCCAACCCTTTCTTATAGCGACGGGAATATTTTTAAGTGCATCTACAGAAACACCAACACCTAGGCCAGCAGCCAAAGTTACAGCATCTACGACTTTGTCTGAATCAAGACCTTTTTTATCTTCTTTTAACAAAGAGGAGTAATCAATTCCACGTGTATCCAAATCTGATTGTAATGCATTTAATTCATCTGAATCAAATTCAAGACCTGCTAACTCATGATAAGCATTAGAGATATCGGGTATAGCGCTTGGTTTTATTTTAAAATCTATATTACCAAGTTCAGCAAAAGCTTTGGACAAATCTCTAGTAAATTCATCAAATCTTTTTTGTTGTAATTGTTCTTCTACTAGTTCATCTGGTTTTGATCCAGTCCCTTTTAAACTATCTTCTAACAAGAGTCTGCTTTTTTCTTCTGCTTGTCCGTCTTTATCTCCTTTAGCCCCAAGCACACTCATAAATGCCAAGCGAGTCGCTTCCAATTGTTTAGGGTCATTAGGTAGGCCTTCTAAAACATGTTCAACTGTAGCTAATTCAGCTGGAGTGGCATCAGGAAATCTATCATGAAATGATTTAATTAATTCATGATAAGCATCTTCATCCAAATTAGGTTCAAAATCATCTACATAGTCCGGTCTATCTTTAGTTGCATCCCAATCACGCAATACTCTTTCTGTAGCCCCACGTGATGTTCTGTTTTTGCCAATCAATTCTAACCTAGCTTTAGCTACTTCATTAGCTGGTCTTTTCAATAATTCACTACGAATATAATCAAAGCGTGGACGATCTGCATTATTCAACAAAATTGTTGACATTTTCCTCACGTTAAACGGATCAAAACCACCGATTCTACCGTATCTAATCAATTCAGATACCAATCTATCTGTAGTCATGTCGGCAAATTCTTGTTGGGTTTCGGCTTCAGTTGTTCGCAAACTACCAACCGAAACTTCATCTGTTTTTCTCCTCAATTCATCCTGAATAAACGAAAGACGGACAGACTCTTCAATACTCAAAGCATTTCTTTCTGGAGAATTAATAACTGTAGCATTACCATATTTGGCCAATTCAGATTCTAATTGATCAATTGACCAAGTCTTAATGTCATTTAACATGGTTTGAACTTCTGCATCTTTATCTAATCTTTTTCCATATTCAATCATATCATTAATCCTTTTACCGGCTTCAGATAATCCAGAAAAAGCTTGGGACAAATCTCTAGTAAATTGTTCAAAATCTTGTACACCCTTTCTCTTCTTAGCCTCAAGCACACTTAAAAATGTTGAGCGAGCCGCTTCTAGTTGTTTTGGATCATCTGGTAGAGCTTCTAAGGCACGTTCAATTGTGACTAACTCAATTGGAGTGGCGTCAGGGAAATTTTCATTAAAGGCTGAGATTAATCCACGATAGGCATCAGTTTTTAGATTAATACCATATTCATATGTATATATATCAGCCAATTCTTTTAAATGTTTTAGATCTGGTGCTTTGATAGTGGTGACACCTTTATCTAATTGAGATTGAACAAAACTTTTTAGTACTTCTTCATCTTCATCTGGATAGGCTTCATGGTATTGTTGTACCAATCTTTCATAACCTGATTCGTCGAGGAGGTCGATGGTGTTGTCAGGTAAAGATGGAGCTTCAAAACTATCCGTTTTTTTAGATCTACCACTGTCCCAACTCATCACTTCTAAATATTTTCCATTATCACCGTATTCTTGCCAATACACAGCAATTTCTTCTCTTAATCTATCTACCAAATCAAAATTCTTATCATCTTTATTCAGATCTTGTACCACCTGCCAGGCCTGATCTAGAGCAAATCTAACACCAGAATCTAATGATTCAGACGGTCTACCCTTTGCTACCAAAATACGATTAGTAGCCAAAGCTAATAATCTATAAGCACTTGCCTCATTGTCACCAATTTTTTTTGCTTCATCATTTTCTGCAGAAATTATCCTCTTTAGTACTGGTTCACCAATGTTTATTCTACCCATTGTTGGATCGCCCATTTGTATAGGATAACCACCCTGGACTGGATAACCTCTTTTATTTAAATTGTCTATTATTTCTTGAATATCTTTGGCACCTAATTTATTTACATCCACAAAACTTTTCAAAGGTACAAATCCAGCATCTGGATTTTCTTTGATGTAATCCCAAAAATAATCTAACAAAGCGTCAGCTAATTTTTCTGAGGTCATTAATTCATCTTCTGAAAGTTCAACTATTTCATCTGATTCTGAATTTTTACGATTTGCAAATTCTGAAAGTTGTTCATCAAACACAGTTCTAGGTTGTTCCAAAATAATTTTTCTATATTTTTCCAAATCGCCATTATCACCAGTCGTAATAGCGCCAGACTCTGGTTTTTTTACATGTATCATTGGATAATTCTTTTCTCCTGTAGTATCACGATCATTTTTTACAGCTTTTAAATCACCTTGTACTTTCTTTAATTTGTCCACTAATGCTGTTATTTCAGCGCCCTCATTTGTCATTTTTCCATTTAATATAATTAGATTATGACGAATTACAGTTTTTAAATCTGTATCAGTTAATTTATCCAATTGTTTACCAGCTTCATCCAAAAGTTTACCTGTTTCTACTTCATCAGCACCCAAACTAATTCTAACATCAATGATATTAACTAATAAATTTAATTTTTTATTAATATCATCTATTTTTGATAATTCTTTCTCAGCTTTTACTAAAGAATCTTCAAAATCACCTTGGCCTTTTTTCTTTTGTTCCTTGGCCAATTCCAACCACAAAGCAATTCGTTTGGCAGGGTCTTTCTCTGTTTCCAATTTAGTAAGAAATTCAGAATTACTTTGTTCTGCTCTGGGTGCTGAGGCAACACCAGATTCTGGCTGTGGATCTCCTAAAATTGTTGATTTCCTTCTAGGTCCACCTTCCGATCCTTCTTCTTTTACACCAGTTTCAACCAAGTGTACTCTTACAGTAGACGGCTTTGTCTCTTTCGCTTCCGCCACATCAACTGGCTTGGTTGGAGTTTCTGCACTAACTTCAGAATCAACTAAATTATTACCATCTAAAACATCAAGTAATTCTTTTATCTCTTTTTCTGAAACACTTCCAGCAATCATTTCTTCCAATTTTTTTACTTTTTCATTAGCCCATTGGTTAGCAGCATCATTTCCTTTACCACGCTTTCTATCACCAGTACCAAAAACCTTAGTATCAGCCTCAACAGCTACAGCATCACCGGCAGATTTTTGTTCCAAATAATAATCATTAAGTCTACTCTCTTGAATGGCTTTATTAATAAGTTCTATTTCCTTTATATAAGATTTATTTTTTTCTTTTCTATCCAAAAAACTTTCTAATTTATTTGTCACTTGATTCGCCCACAGATTGGCGGCATCAGAATCTACCCCTCTCTTACTTTCACCCCTCTTATTAAAAATTTCTGCGTCAGCCTTTACTGCCATTTTTTCACCTTTTGCTCTCAGCATATTATAATAATCATGCAAACGACTTTCTCGTGCCATATCACTTATTAATTTTATTTGTTCCTTCGCTCTTTTCTCTAAAATTATACGTTCTTTTGCTTTATCTTTCGGTTGTTCAATTGTTGGAGTTGATTCTCTTGTCATAAAATATGATTAATTATTTTTTATTTATTTGATGTACATAACCTTCCATCCTTGCGTTAATATCTTCATATAAATGATTACCAAATGGCTGTTTATCAGGATCTCCTCTATACTTCTTTTCTGCCTTACGTACATATCCTCTTAATTTTGCCATTTCTTTATAACAATTTTTGGCTCTACTCTTTGCTCTTGAAGTCGGACCTAGTTTTATATATCCATCAATCATAGCATCCAACCATTTAAAAGTTTGATCCAAATGACTATCTTGATAATAACCAGGACCCTTGGTAATTATAGATGGACCCATTTTTCTTGATTTATCATAATTTTTTCTAGCTTCAGTAAAATTATTCAAAGCAGTATTAACTCTAGCCAAATCAATGTATGCTCCCATTGTATTTTCTGAACTTCTTTCTCCTCGTTTATTAAGTTCCTGACTCAACCCTCCAACCATATCTTTTACTCTATCAGAAATACTTCCAAAAGTACCCTTACTTTCCTGATCTTGAACAAACTCAGCTAACGACTTTAGCTTAATATTAACATGATCTCCTTCCATCGATTCTAACAATTTGTTGAATTCCTGATCACTTTCACTCTCTTGTTCTGGTTCTTGAACGTCTGGTCCAGTTTGATTTGGTTCAACTTTTTCTTGATTTCTTTTCAAAAATGATGGAACTAGTCTTTTACCCAAGTTTTTCAACCAGGCCAATTTGGCAACATCCTTTGATTTATCTTGATTTGGAACAGTTTGTGAGTCCACATCTTCATCTACTTGACTAGCTGCTTCATCATCAGTAAAAACTTCATCATAATCAAAACCAACAAAATCTTCTGTTCTAGTAGATTGTTCATCAACGACTGGAGCGTCTTCATCTAACTCTTCTGTCTCTACAGACTCTTCAACAGGTTCTGAAATTGGTTCACTAGTATCACCTACCAAGTGATCAATCGCTTCTTTTCTTGGACCAAGTGCGCCATATGATTTAATTAATTTTTTTATTAATTTTTCTCTTTCTGTCAAGTCTTCAACTTTTTCCGTCATTTCCACAGCCGTACCTAATATACGTTTGGTTTCTCCATCATCAGCACCAAGATTATTTCTTCTTTCTGCCACCAAACAAGCTAGGGAAATAAATCTAGCACAATTATCTTTTATTTTTTCTAATTCTTGACTGACCAATTCCAAAGTTTTATTAAAATCACCTTCTAACAAGCCCATAGCTTCATATTGGGCTTTTTTTAACAAAAGAATTAATTTCTTTTCCGGATCACTTTCATTCTCTATTTGCTGTTCAAGCCTATCCAGGTCATCTTTTCTAAATAATTCTGGTTTACCAGTTTGAGGATTATAATTAATTTCTAAATCATTTATTATGGCTCTATCAGTATCTGACAAAGCATCATAATTCTGTTTATCCCTTTCTGGCATATTTATCCATGTACCTATGGTTTTTAACCATTCCACTTTTTTATCATTATCCGACAAACCATTTACAAAACTTTCCGCGCGTAATAATAAACTCAAAGCGCTATATTCATCACTTTCGTCACCTAGTCCTTGTCTTCTATTTTTTTCTTCTGCCCATTTTACTAAAGCTTGAATTTTTTTCTCCAAATTATTTCCGGCTAAGATTTCTCTCAATCTATCTTTATCACTTTTTTCTGTTTCTCCGCCTCTTTCCTTTCTAAAAGGAGAAATCTTACCACCACTAGCTGCTCTAAATATTCCACTTGGTGCCATCGGACCAGTCAATTCCCAAGGTTTTTTTACATCTACTGGTTTCTTTTTGGATAATTTACTTTGGACATCACTTGGCAAATAACAAAACTCATCTGGCAATTCTGGCAGATCTAATTTTGGCATCTCTGGAATATTATCCAAATCAGGAAAATCTTTTATACCACCCAATTTATCCAAATCATTAGAAGCTTTACGTTTAATTCTAGCTATTTCCAATCTAAATGAGCTTTCATTACTTCCAGAAGACTTAGCCTGAGTATTAATATCTTGTCTAAATGTTTCTATAACTCCCTTAACTTTTTTAAGTTCATCTTCTGCACTTTTTTGTTCACCTTGTAATTGTTTTTTTCTTTCTTTTAACACCCTAACCTTTTCCGCTGAACCCCCAGCTTGGGTAGTTATTGTAGCTAATTTTTCTCTTGACAAAGCCAATTCTGCTCTTGCCAATTTCAATTCATCTTCATATTCATCAATCGCTTTTTGAACTCTAGCTTTTCTTTCTTCTATTGTACTTGCATTACCAGCGGTTTCGACCTTCTTACCTTTTTTCCCTTTTTTTCTACCACCACCTTCAACAACTACTTCAACTTCGCCACCTTCAACCTCTGCACCCACTTCACTTTCTTGTTCCAATCTCTCTAATTTTAACATTTCCTCTGACAAAATTCTCTTACGTAGTTCTAAAGCATCTTGTTTTTGGACTAATTTATTTACTTCAGATGTTGCCTTTGATAATCCATCCACTTTTTCTAACTCAATTTTCAAATCCTCTTCCACCCCATTGACAGCTGTATCTTTTTCGGTTTTACACTGTTCAGATGGTGCCAAAAACTTGTCCAACCAACCAGAAAGCATTTGTCTTTTGACTTCAATTTTGATTTCTCTTTCTGTTTCTTGTAATTCCGAATTTACCTTAGAAAAGTCGCCACCCGATCTATTTATAGCTTGATTTAATTTACCCAAAATACCATCTAGATCAACTTCAATATCAAAACCTTCTGTTTCAACCAAATCAGTCATCCATCGGACAAGATTTTCCTGATAAATCATTACTTTCATTTCTGCCACCATACTAAATATATCTCTAATAAATTGTTCGTAATGTGTACCCCAATCTTTTTCTTTTTGATTAATTTTTTCTAAAACAAATTCCAAATCAATATCAAGATTTTGTTCTTCAATTATTTGTCTTATACCTTTTACTGAACCATCTTCACTACCCTCAATCCAATCCTGTACTCTACGCTTATGTATCTTGGCTTCAGCCCTAGCTTCTGCTTCCAAAAAATCTGCCACCGGCTCTTGTCTGTTACCACCAACCAATCGATCTTTTAACATCTCCCACTTACCAGGATATTCAACGGCACTGTGAACTTCACTTTCACCTTCATCAATATTTTCACCTTTATTTTGAAACCTTCTAGATGTCACCATTTTACTAGCCTCGGCATCATTTCTCTCTTTTTCTTTGCGATCAAATTCATAAGCATCCACCATTCCTTTTGTTTGTTTCCTATCATCAAAAAAACCTTTTACCGATGCGGTAATTCTTTCATCTCTTTTTATACCTTTTGGACTCTGAAAAAAATTTTTGAATTCTTTAAAAGACATAGTAAAAAATTATAATTTATTTATATGTTCTCTAATTTTTTGAATTTTGTTTATTTTAGCTTCCTCTATTGCATCCTTAATTATCTGATATTCTTCCTTTTCTAATCTGTCTCTACCTTGTTTATAAACCGTAAAAATATCCCAAAATTTAGCCAAAATTTCCTTTATTTTATTCATAAAAAGAAATTAATTTTGTCTTCATTATATCACAAATCAACATAATAATATAGCATAAAATCAAGAAAAAGTCAAGATATGCACAAAAAAGGCAATATTAAAGCCAAAAAAACCTAATAATTTTATATATTTTGTATTTATTTTTATTTAAAATAATATCTACTCCTTCTGGATATTCTTTCACCTGTCCGCCAAAGCCTGCTTTAAAACGAGTCACTCCGGTCCATTTATGATTAACTTCCCAACATAAATTATGAAAACAACTACGGGATTTTTTATCGTTTTCTTTTACCTGAGGGGCAATCCCCCAAAAATCATAATAATCACAGCCCTGACTCTTAGCAAATTTTATTCCTTCCCATTGTAATAAATATGGTGCCATTAAATTTCTAAATTCTCCGGACGAAGCTCCGTGCAAATAAGTAAAAGTATTTTTATAATTTATAAATATATTTGAAGCAATAGCTTTATCATTATAATAAGCTGTTAATTGAAAAGCCATTCCGCTATCCAGCATTTTTTTATAATAATCTTTATCATGG
This sequence comes from Candidatus Magasanikiibacteriota bacterium, assembly GCA_049287025.1. Classification (GTDB taxonomy): domain Bacteria; phylum Patescibacteriota; class Patescibacteriia; order Magasanikbacterales; family UBA922; genus UBA11710. The sequence goes on along the minus strand of JBAQFA010000051.1, from coordinate 91,086 downwards.
CTTTTAAATTTATCACGTTCTGTAGTTTCCAAATTCAAATTCCAAAAAACATTTACATCTTTTTCATTTTTCACTTCTACATTATGCTTTTCCGCCAAATGAATATTATAACGAGTCTTGGTATGCATGGCTTGTAATAACTGCTCTTCTGATTTTGTTAAATCTAAAATTAAAGTAGTCTGTGGCTGTCTATTCTTAATCATTGAAAATTTAAAATTTAAAATTGAAAATTCTTCAATTGGTTCTATCCTCAAAAAGATATAATCTGAACTTTTTAAATATTCAATTACATTCTTAAGTCTTAGGTCTGATGTCTTAAGTCTGGGAATATACAAATATTTCCCTAAAAAAGACAGACTGTGTTCAAGCCCCTGTATCTGAATATCATCAATCACAAAATTTACCACCTTTTTACCGGTGGACTCTTGAAACCTGCCCCATTCACTGGATTGTAAAAATTCAGCCAAATCTAGCTGTCTATTATTCTCTAACATACTACTATTCTAGCGAAAAAACGGATTTTTAGCAATTCCTGGACCACCTCTTGATTTTATTTTCTATTTATTGTATAATATTCCCAGCTTATTTTCCAAACATTTGGAATTTGACATTTGTAATTTATAATTTATTTTATATGGGTCTACCTTCAAAAAAACGCACACCTAGATCAAAGCATGACCGAGCTTCTCATTTTGCTTTGAAAAAAACCACTACCACCAAATGTAGTACTTGCAATGCTGTTATCAAGCCTCATGTTGCCTGTGCCAAATGTGGCAACTACCGTGGCAAAAGTGTCGTCAATGTAGAAAAACGCACTGCTAGATTGAAACGCAGTCATAAAGCCACTGGTAAGACTTCAAAATAACATAGATTGGGACTGATTTTATAAACCAACAAAATATTGTAAAGTCAGTGAAATCCATAATAATCTGTGTAATCAATGTCTTATGTCCAATCGTCATTTAGCCAGATCAATTGTCATGCAATCTTTGTATCAATGGGATTTCAAAAATCAACCCACGGCTGTTTTGCCTGCCATTATTGATCAGAACCTAGAAGAATTTGGCGCTGGACTAAATGAAGATAAACAATATGTCTATGATACTGTGGACGGGGTTATCAATAATTTGTCTGAAATTGATAAAATAATAACCCAGTATGCCACCAATTGGCCTTTAGAACAATTATCACTCGTAGATAGAAATGTTTTGCGGATTGGTATTTATGAATTAAAATTTAATGATAAAATTCCCGCCAAAGTTGCGATCAATGAAGCCATTGAGGTAGCCAAAACTTACGGTGGACAATCTAGTGGCAAATTTGTTAATGGTGTATTAGGAGCAATTTATAAAAATATAGAAGTAAAAAAAGAATAAGAGTTCTTTATTAATTTTAAACCGGATTACTAGTTCAACAAATTAGACGAATTTGAACGGATTGTTTTAACCTAACAAAAGATCAGTTCCAATTCGTTAAATTAGTTGAATCTGTGTGTCCATCTAACCTTTTTATTTAAGGGATCTCTCGTCGCCTATTCAGGCTCACTCGAGATGATGGAGAAAATTATGCAAGTCGTTGAACAATACAAAGAAAAAAAATTTAAAAACCTTGAAGATAGAATCGGCATAAAATTTAATAATTCCAATTATATTGTTCAGGCTTTGGTTCATCGTTCTTATTTAAATGAAAATCGTGATTTTGCTTTGGGTCACAATGAACGGTTAGAATTCTTGGGTGATGCCGTATTAGAATTAGTTATTACTGAACATTTATTTGAAAATTATCAAAATCCCGAGGGTGAATTGACCAATTGGCGTGCCGCTCTGGTAAACGCCAAGATGTGCGCCCAGATTGCCAGTGAAATTGACATGGAGCCATACTTATTTTTGAGCCATGGTGAATCCAAAGACGCTGGCACTAAAGCCAGAGAATATATTCTAGCTAAAGTCATGGAATCATTAATCGGTGCTATCTATGTTGATCAGGGTTGGGATATGGCCAAACAATTTATTTTAAGATGGTTTATTTCCAAATTACCAGAAGTCTTAGAAAAAGGTTTGTGGATGGATCCAAAATCAAGATTCCAAGAATCAGCTCAAGAAATTATTGGCATTACTCCAACTTACAAAGTAATCCAAGAAGACGGCCCTGATCATGCCAAGGAATTTATTGTTGGTGTATACTTAGATAAAGAAAAAATTGCCGAAGGTCGTGGTAGCAGTAAACAAGAAGCTCAAGTAAATGCGGCAGAAAATGCTTTGGAAATAAAAAAATGGCCTGGCCCAAAAATAAATATAATTAAACAAGATACAAAAAGTGAATATTTTGAGTAGAATTATAAAATTTTACACGCGCGCCGCTAGCTCAGTTGGTAGAGCAGGGGCCTCTTAAGCCCAAGGTCCTGGGTTCAATCCCCAGGCGGCGTACCAAAACACGATACATGACACACATAACACGATACATATTATTTGTGTAGTGATAAGTGTATTTTGTATCGTGTTTTTTTGCCCTCGTCGTTCAACGGATAGGACACCAGGCTTCGAACCTGGTAATGTGGGTTCGACTCCTGCCGAGGGCACCAATCAAAAAAACTAGCTTTATAGCTAGTTTTATATTTTACAAACGTTATTCTCCTCTTAGCCATCCTCTCGCATCTTCTTCTGTTTTAAAATATCTTACTTCCCCAATACTTGTAAGTCTATGGATAAAACGACTAACAATCATAGCCAACCTTGGTCCATCTATATATGCAACTTTTAAATTTTTAAAACTCTGAGTAATACTTCTGGCAAAACTAGCAAAAATTCTTCTGGCGCCAATCGTAGCATCACCAGCTTCAGTAATATCATATAAAACTTTATTCAAAACAATATCTTTTTCTTCTATTTCATCCAAAACTTCTCGATATTTTTGAACGGCTTGTTCAGCATGGTCTTGATCAAACTCACCTACTAATTTTATATAGACTAACTTATCTTTGTCATCCCAAATAACTTTTATTTTTTCTGGGTTCATATTTTTATTGATTTAACAAAACTTCATTACCAGATTTTAATATTTCTTCTCCAGTAATAGTATCTGTAGCTTTGACACTAACTTTGGAAGTTAGATTTGTTTGTGATGGATTTTTACTATTTAAAACAAAACTAAATTGTAAGGCCAAAACATCTAGACTGGTTGGCATTGAAGCAACTTTCCAAACTAATTTCTTTTCTTTGTCATCCCACTTAGCCTCACCAGCTGGTACAACTAGATTTTCTTCTTGCCAAGCAATATCACCATAGATATCAGCGGAAATTTCTATATCTTTAAGTTCATGATAATTATTGGATAATAACCAAGTAAAAGTATGAACATCTTTATTTTGTGAATCTTGTTTTACTTGATCACGAACCTCAAACTTCAAATCAGAATTAATTATCATGTTTATTTCATTACTGGTAAGTAATTTTTGTCCACTATCTGTATCATATTTTACTTCTACAAAAACTTTAGCATTAGTACCAATAAACTTTGTCAGATCCACGTCAGTTGAATCTTTAAATGGAATATTTAGGTCAATATTTAATTCTTCATTTGGATCTAGCTGGCGCAAATCACTAATATGTTTAGAGGTCCAATTTATTATACCTCGTCTAGTTTGAGGATTAATCTGTTCACCAATTATGTCGCCATCAGCTTTATCAGTCAATGCCCGCCAATCAAGCATACTCAAACCATTATATGATGGTGTTTCATAAACCAATCTAACACTAAAATTCTTTAAAAGTGAACTGCCAGCATTTTTTAGAATGATACTGGTATTCAAAACTTCTCCTGGTTCTACTTTAATATCATTAATTGAACCATTAATTGCCAAATTTAAAGACAAATCAGTTTTTAATAATTTTACTGGAACTTCTTTCATTAAATAAACATAAGGATCAGACTGTCTGTCTACATCTTTCCAACCAACAACTTTAAAAACTACTTTTGCCTCTTCAGTGCCGACTTCTGGATTAAAACTCCCTTTTATTGATAAACTATTTTTATCACCAAAGGATGCCAAGCTCCACTGATACTCTTCGTCTGGAATATTTAACAAACTACTAGTAGTTTTGACAAAACCACCAGCTGGCTCCATAACCAAAAACATATTATCTTTTTTTATTTCCTCACGATTGGTTGCCTCTACTAAAAATTCTATTTCTGATCCTGGCACAGCTTCATTTGGTGATTTAATATTAATTTCTACTGGAGACCCAGTGATCTGAATATTTAAACTAGTCACTTTTTGAAACTCGGAACTAAAGTTATCTGGAGTATAATTTAAGAAAGCGCGAAAAGACTGTTTTTCTTCCAAACTGCCATACATCTGACCAAAAATATCAATATAATTATCAGCATTTTGCCCCAATGAACCAAGCTCCCATTCATCTTGTTTTTCATTGGTTGGTTTCACACTAGCATTGTTAAAAACAAAACCTTCTGGATAACGAATCTGCAGCTTTACATTTTTTAAAGATGAATTCTGAATATTATTATATTTTACCCGATATTTAACTTCCTCCCCCACCATGACATTTTCTTTACCTTCAATGGCCAAGACTACATCATTTTCAGCAAATTGAACCTTGGGCTGAAAAACAAAAAAACCTAACCAAGCTACCCCAGCCAAAAATGAGCAAGCCAACAACAGTGTCATAAATGCTCTGGCTAAGCCTCTTTTTTTCTTTTTTTTAAAATCTTTCATGTTAGGCATAGTCCCATCATCATTTTTATAAATTTCCTGCAATTCTTTTTTTATTTTTTGTTCACCTTTATTTACACTGGTTTTTTCAACTTTTCTTTTTACAATTGGTTTAGAAACGGTTGTCTTTTTGGCAATTGATTTTTTATCCAAATCAATTTTTACAAACTCATGATCAGTATTTTCTCTATTATTATTTTGTATCATAAAATTTTATCAAATATAATTTTAATTATTTTTTTCCATTATTAATCCAAAAAAATCATCAGTCTTGAGTCTGGTTGAAAACTCGGCCCCATTAACAGCCATCTGCAAATTTTCATTTTCTTGCCAAATTGGTGTCCAGTTGGCTGGGTAAATAACCCGAGAATTAAAATCACTATCAATCCCAGATTGTTTTTGGACAAACAAACTATAACGTGATACTTCGGTCGCTTCACCTACAAAAGTTTTTTTCCATTTTTCAAAAGTCGTCTCTTCTTTATTATTTTCCGTTATCACTTTAAAAGGTAATTTGTAAGTAAAATAAACTTTACTGATTTGACCAGGAGCAGTCATTGTCCAATTACCAAAAGCGGTTTTACCAAATTCGCTAGTAATTCTCGTACCGGTTTTTTTATCAATATTAATTTCCTTTTCATTGGTTTCCAAATCAGAATCAATTTTATACCAATCCTCTGGCACATAAAAAGCTTCTTCGGGCGGATAAACAAAACCACCCGCTTCAACTAATTCTGCCTCAGCTGGAACATAAACTCTAATATAGTCCACATTGTTAACACCAAAAAACATTTCTCCTGGTGTACCGGTATGCTCCCGAGTAATTACCACTGTATCCAAAATTGAACCACTGTCATCAATTACCGCTTGATGTTCAATTGTTTGTTTTATTTTTGCATCACTCTTTTGTCCATGGATATTAGTATTCACTACATACAAATAATCTTGATCATTCGTATTATTAATAATTTCTCCAGCCCAGCCAAAACTTTTCATCTTGGACTCGAGCATACTATCATTAAAATAAACTTGAATTTCTTTTTGTGTCAAAGCTTCATTTAATTCTGACAAAAGACGAATGGCACTCATGGCATCCAACTGAGTCATACTATTTAAAAATTGCGAAGCCAAATCTGACAAAATTTCTTTTGGCTTATTTTCTTCTTTATCATAATCAACTTCTACTTTGTATTGTAATTGAGGTAAAACATTATCAGATGCCAATGTCAAATTATTTTCTGAATTTGTCACTGGACCCAAAACTGATAAAAGTCTTTCCAAAACTGAAGCATTGAGAGCTATTACCCCATCAACCGTGGTACCACGACCATGTTCATAAAACCAGGCAATCTTTTTTGCGCTAGCTGGAAAATCTGGAAACCAATTGGCATCTTGAAATTCCCATCTATCATTAGACAATTGCAAAGGTAATGGTGGTTTAAGATATTCATTCAATTGACCTTGTAAATCATAAGTTCCACCACCCGGAATATCCAAATTTGTAATTTTGCCTTTTTGCACATCCATAATCGCAAAACTACCCATGAAACCACCTGTCGGACGTAGTTCACTATTATTTTGAAATACAAGCAAATATCTTTTTAATTGGTCTGAACCAAAAATTAAATCTAGAGAATCAGACAAATCAACGATGTCATTCATATCATCAACTAGAGCCGTAAATAAAACCTTAAAATCATTAAAAGATTCTTGATATTCAACTGGCACAGCCGAAGAATCAACTGCACTCAAATCAGCCAAGGCTTCTTCGTATTGTGGTATAGCACTAGACAAATGATTAGCAATAATTTTAATTTTGTCAGTTGTAGAAAAACTATTATTATCTTCCACTTCTTTTAAACCCTTTACAAGATAAGTATTACCCAAAGCCAAGTGGTGACCAGCTACTAATAAATGTTGACGACTAGTTACTTGGGTACCAACCACGGGTAAAAGGCCAGCCACATACTGCAACACTTGATGTTCTTTGTCTACAATTGTATTGGCTTCACCAAATGAAATTAAAGCTTCATTCAAATCAAATTGCGCTTGAGGAATGTTGTAATTCATAGCCGCCACCGTTGAAGACTGTAAAGATAAAAAAGCATTGGTACTCGCCTCTACTATTCTGGCACTAGTATTTTGCACACTATTGTAATAACTAAAAGCTGGAAATGGTAAACTAATTAGTATTAATAAAACTAAAGAAGCATAAGCTAACTTTTTGTAATTGAAATTTCGGAATGTAGAATGTAGAATGTAGAATGTAGAATTCCACGTACTTAAAATAATATTTTTAATTTTTGTAAAATTTCTGTTTAATTTTTGCTTGTCCATCACAGCTCCTGCCCGCACAGACAGGTTAGCGAAGACTGAATTAATATTTATTTTCTGTTTATTTTTTTTATAATTATTATTCAACACTGAATCTGATTTATGTATTTTAATATTTCTCGCCTCCAAACCCCTACTCCTCATTCCCAATCCAACGGCGTTAGCCTTCTTTACCATTTGCCCAAAATCTACCACCACATTTTGTTTTTGGATTAAACCCTTTTCCTGATAAACACCAACTTTGTCCCAAACTGTTTCTTCTTTTCGTTTCAAATTTATTATGTGCGGTGATGATTTGGTATTAATCTCGCTTCTAACAAGTATAGGCTTACCTAAACCAATTTTTTGAGAAACAAAAAAATCCTCCGCTATCTTTTTTACCAACTTTTTCTTAGTTGATAATTTGTTTTTTTGCGTTGGTTTAGCCTTTTTTTCAATTTTTGTCTCTGCAATATTATTTTTACACCGCGCTCGATTATGACCAGTGCGACCGCACAGAGAACAAGACCTCAATTGTACATTTCTTTTTGCTGGCATTTAACAAAAAACTTTTACTATTTTAATAACTCTATTTTTTAGCTAATTTAAGAGAAAAATCTGACTTAATTTTAACATCAATATTATACCATATTTTTGTGTTCTTAAAAAGAAAAACCACCTGTTTGGGGTGGATAAATATAATGAAACATTGTTACATTTTTGCACTGTTCTACTACACAGAGAAACAGAGGTAGATAGCAGTTTAATAATGTAATAATTTAACAATATTATTATAAATCAACAACGTCTGACTAATCATATTATTTAAATTAAAACGTTTTAGGTTTTCTCTCGCATTTTGTCTTAATTCAAATCTCATATCTTCATTAGTCAAACCAGTATAAATCACCTCCGCCATTTGTTCATAATTCTCTGGATCAAAATACAACGCCGACTCGCCTAATATTTCTGGCAAACAACTAGCACTGGAAGAAACCACTGGCACATTATATTGTTGTGCTTCGAGTGGTGGTAAACCAAAACCTTCGTAGAGTGAAGGGAAGACGTAGAGTGAAGCGTTGACGTATAGTTGGGATAGTTCATTGTCTGTGACGTAATCAGTAAAAATAATTGAAGATCGGAAGATCGGAAGATCGGAAAATCCTGATTTTTCTTCCTGATCTTTTGATCTTTCAATCTTTTGATCTTTCAAAAGTCTTTCATAAAAAAAATTCTTTTTGCCAACCAAAACTAATTGGTATTCATTGCCATATTTTTCATTAAAAATTTTCCAAGACTTTAACAATCCTTCCAAATTTTTATGAGGATAAGCATTCCCAACATACAAAACGTATGGTTTTTCAACATTATTTTTTTTTAAAACTTGTGTCGTGTTATGTGAATCATGAATCGTGTTTTGAAACGGTGCTTGGTAAGTCACAGTCATTTTTTCTAATGAAACTCCCAAGGTCTGATGTAAATCCTGCTTGGTAAATTCACTCGTCACAATAATATGCTTGGCTTTTTGTACCGCGTGATTAAGTACTAGGCGATGTCCTAAATCTTTCAGCCAATAAACAAACGGCCCATGAGTACTCGCCTCTTGCCGAGGATAATGGTACATAATCAAATCATGCACCGTGACGACAAATGGCTTATTATAAAATAACGGCACATTCCAGTGAGGAAAATGCATTAAATCAATTTTTTCCCTATCAATTATTTTTTTAAATTTTGTCTGTTCTTGCCAGCTGTACCAAGGTATGTTTGCTTCAACAATTTTAAATCCCCTCTTGAGTGGGGTGTCTGCCGTCGCAGGCAGACATGGTGTGTTACCGTTGTTTGTAAACAGTACATATTCATTCTCTTTGTCCTGTTCCAATAAACCCAAAACCAGCTGTTCAACATAACGTCCTAAACCAGCTTGTTTTGAACCCATCATTCTAGCGTCAATACCTATTTTCATATAGCTATAATTTATCACAAATCAACAAAAAAACAACCCCTCCAACAACTATTTACTAATCTAAGCCATTATATTATACTTAACATACAAACAAAACTTTATGACACCACTCTACACTCTTCTTGAAACAATTCAAAAATTGGGCACAAAACCATTAAACTTTTGGGGTACAGAAGAACAAAAAATAATTCTAAAAAATATTCTATCAGCAACAATTTCTCTAAAAAATGCTCTGGAAAATAAAAACCTAACCACTACTCACGCTTACAAAGCTATAAAAAATACAGAAATAATACTAATGGAAACAAAAATTAATGAGGTTGAATTTATCCAAGCGCTCGGCAATGTTATTGATATTTATTCAAACACCCCAGCACCAAACACCCAAGTTGAAGAATTATTAGGGGATATAAACAAAATATTTACAAAAACCAAAACAGCCGTAATAGAACATCACGTTTTATTGAAAAAATTAGCGGACAGGACAAAAAAACTATCCCCAGAAGAACAAGAAAAAAATGATAAAGATGTTATTCAAAAAATAGGTATTTTTTATGTTTTAGAATACACATTACAAGTGCTCTATGAATTTACTTACTTAAATGAGAACGACAAACAAAAATTACTTACAACGGGATTACAAACCAAAGCTGGCAATCTACCAGCATATTATCCTCTAGAGAATACTTTCCGCAAAGAACTGTGTTATAAAATCTTTAACCCAGAAATACGTCACCAATTATTAGCAGCCTTTTACAGACTGGAAGAAAATTTTTATGATCAAGATTTAAAAAAAGTATTTTTAGCTTTAAAAGAGTTTAATCTAAATATTTTAGAAACTTTTTCAAAGTTTGGATTAAAAAAATTTAAGGGAATGCTATACAAACCATTTGGAGATAGTTTGCCTGTTTCTGAATTAATCAAAAAAATAAAGGAATTAAACTAACTATGGACAGAGATGAAGAAATAGAACAAATCATAAACCCAGAATTACACCCAACCGAAAAACAGCCTCGTTCAACTTCTGGTCAAACAAAAGCTCAAGAAAAATTAGCAACTGAGACGCTTTTTGAATTGGAAGAAGACACTGAACAACCAACAACCGAAGAAGATATACCACCTCAATATCGTGGCATTTCTGCAGAAATACTTGAAGAGATCTGGCAGACTTCACATCCAGACGAGATTGAAAAACGTCAAAAAATTTTGGAGTATCTAAGAGGCAAGGAAAAACAGCCAATGTCAAAGCCTGAGAGTATCGAACCACCAATAACAGAACAAGACATCCCAACCAAGTATCGAGGGCTGTCTTCTGAAATTGTACAAGAACTCTGGGGAACCACAGACCCAGAACAAGTTAAACTGCGACAGAAAATTTTAGATTATCTCAGGCAGAAAGAAAAACAACCTTTACCAAAAACAACAACCAATAAGCTTGAAACAAAAATAAAATCTGAAAGAGAACAACTGTTTGAAGAACAAATTAAAAATTTTCTACAACTTGTTCTCAATGATAAAGACTTTCGAGGGAAGATGGATAGATTTAGAAACAGAAAAAATATTGGGGAAACAGATGATGAATTTAAAAAACGACAGTCTTTAAGTGATGTTGAGATGCTAGCAAAAATGCCGGTAGTAATGTATGAATATATACATAAATCTGGTATGACTGACCAAGAGGTAAAAGATGAGATTAATGTCCCAGACAAAGAAAATTTCATTGCAAACTTCGATACCGAAATTAGTAACAGATTAATTGATATAGTAACACAATCTTCTAAAGTTAGACACATTACCGAACAAGAACTTATCGACGGTCAACAGCCAGACCAAGCAGCGGGATTCGTTTGGTTTAAAGGTAATGCTCCATACAAGGATAATGCACGAGAGGTACGATTCTATATTAACGCCAGCCCAGATGGCACTACTAAAGTTGCAGAATGTCTCAGTAAACTTTCTGATTATTTAGATCAAAACGGAATTCGCTTAAAATTCAAGTTTAGAAAAGATTTTGCTGCATATGAAAGAACTGATACTTGTGTCGCATATTTATATATACCGAAAGCAGAGACAACAGAACAAAAAACAGAATCCGATCAATGGCTACAAGCAATTAAAACAATAATTTCACAAATACCACAGGATGCAGTACGAAAAAAAACTTCATTTTTTACTGATAAAATTGGTAAAGGAGTGTCTTTTGTTGACGACACAAGAAAAAAAGAAAGTAAAAATGGCGAAAGTTATACAAGCCAAATTACCAAAGTTATTGCTGAATCTGCAAAAGAATTAGCAACGCAATTTAAAGACTTAACACCAGAAGTAATTGAAAAAATAACAATAAAAACTGTTGAAAAATTAAAACAAATGAATTATTTTACTAATTAATTAATTTAAAAATTATGGACAATCAAAAATTGGAGGCTTTACTCGCCAAATACCCAGAGCTTAAAGAAGCTCTGGAACTAAAAGATGAAATGACTGGTGAACCACAGCGCACTGATGAAGAAATACAAAGAATTACAGAAGAAAACGTTGCCGCTGCCGAAGCCATATACGGTCAAGAAAGAGACAACCAACCAGTTGACTCTGAGCTGATAAAAAAAGAATTAACACTTTTTGAATCATACAGGGCTGGAAATTTAACTTTTGATGAATTGGAAAAAAAACTAGCTGAACTGGAAAAATAATTTCATAAACAAACCCCACTCTTTCAAGTGGGGTTTTATTTAACTTCAAATCTTATTTACTGTCAATCTGTAAGAATGCACCGTGTTTATCTGTTTTTTGCGTATAAGTGACATCATACTTATTCTTTCCTGTAATATCTTGTATGACGACTGGGACATTCATAGGTAAACGCATATAAGTTGCTACCAAACCATCAGTTTTTAAAGACAAAACTTTATCAGTGTAAGCTTGATTGGTAATAGTAAACCCATCACTATGGCGGATAGAATCACCTTTACACATACTATATAAACCATCGCCACCGGCCGAATTACCACAAGACACACCTGAAGATACGATAGGTTTCTCTACCACTGGAATAGTAATACTACCTTTATAACACACACCAGAACCCTGAGCAAAAGAATTCATTACACTATCATTGATAAGTTTGATTCCAGAAAAATCTTTAAACCAAGATTTAAAAATACTTTCACTAGCAAACCAATACTTGGTAGAATTATCAACATACCAAACTTTGTTATCATTCCAAGATTTGGCCAAATAACCTTTACCAGAAAGATTGTAGCAAGTTGATACGGTTTTTAGACAAACATTATCACCCTGAGTCAATGAATTAATTGTACTATCATCAGTAAGTTTGATACCAGAGAAATCACTAAACCAGGACAAATAAACATCGGCTGAAGAAAACCAATATTTATTATTACCTTCCACATACCAGACCTTATTATCACCCCAAGCTTTAGCTAAGTTTCCCATACCAGATAAATTATAACAAGAATCCTCATTGCTAATCTTTTCACTTTTTACTGTGATAATACTACCACCACAAGGATCAGATCCATTATATGTAACTGTCAAATTATATTTTTCATTAGCTGAAGTAAAAGATTTCATGCTACTCGCACTAATCAATACATTAGATACTTTAGCACCCTTTAGCGCTAAATAAATCTTAGCACTTTTTTCAAGTGGGTCAGCTGACATAGTAATACCAGATACACTATGATAAAGTTTGTCACTACCATACAAACGATAGACTCCATCACCACCAGTTTGGTCACCCTTTGTATATACTTTCAAATTACAATCTGCACCATATTCATTCAAATTGGTATCTGCACCATAATCAAGTAAAATTTTTGCCTGTTTACCATCAGCTGTCTTACCTAAATAGGTAAAGGCAATTTTATTTACACTGTCATTTATCAAGGAAAATTGGGTCTTTGTCTTTAAACTCAAAACTGTCTCATCAAAATATGCACCACCATCCAAATTTACCAAAATTCTTTTATCATCAAAATAATTCAACTTTATATTTACTCCGCTTTCTTTATGCTTCATGGTCTGGTTCAGAGAAATATAAAATACTACTCTTGTACCAGATATATCATAATTAACTTCGCTGTCTTCAACACAAAGTCCATCAACACAACCATTTTTACACTTGCTAACTCTACTATCTACAATATTTCCTGCGGTACACACCCATTCATTAACATAATTACTACTATAAGCATAAACCGTGTTAGTGTCACTTACCACACAAGAATCAACATAATTCATCGGTTTGTTAGTCACTTTATTTAGACCATTAGAATAACCTTTTACATTAGTATTATTACCATCTGGGTCACTACAGACACTCTCAGAATACGCTGACGTATTATAACTAAAATATCTATAATCAGACCATTGACTGGTACTACCATCTGCATACACAGCCTTTACTTTAAATCTAAATTCATTGTCACCATCTAGAGGAGTGGTAACATAATAATTAGATTTAGAAGTCCATTTATAATAATCTTGCCAGGCGACACTATTACAATGATCACATGTCAATTCTATATTATAAGAAACTGCTTCACTAATTGAATTCCATTTTAGGGTTGCTACTCTTGGATAATTTGTTAGAACTTGTTTGTTTGTTGGATAAGCTACCGTAGGCTTTATGGTATTATCATAAACAGTCTTTTCAGCACATTTGCCATCCATACAGCCATTTGGACAATCATTCCATTGAGTATGTACATATGGTTTGTCAACTGGGCCACTACAATGTTGTTCCACTACCCATTTACCACTATACAAACCAGATTCACCAACTTTATTACTGCAAGAATCATTATAAATCCCATAAACTCTAGTACCTTCTTTTTCTCCTTTGGTACTACCTTTGGTATAAATTTCTAAACCATTATCAGAATCTACACAACTATTTACTGTTGGCGTTTTTAATTTCTCAATTCTAAAATATAATGGCACGACTTCATCTACTTCTACTGACATATTTGGCACTTCGGATTTACCATCATTATTTCTCACAAACGCATGCACCATCACATACTTACCACGATAATAGTCAGTTAAATTCAAAGTTGTCACAGCCGAAGAATTAAAATTGGCTGACCCAGCCATAGATTTCACAGTCTGCTCACTGTAATCAGCTTCTACACCATCTGAAGGATTATTATTCCAGACATAAGCATAAGTAAAATTATCATTGCTATTTTTAAGCATCAAAGATAATTTAATTGCTTTAGTTGAATTGTAAATTGAAACTGGTAATGGTTTTGAATAACTACCATATTTTTTGTAGCCAACTTTATTTTCTACCAAACCTATTCCACTAATTGTGTCATAAGCTACAAAATTGGATAAGGTTGGCACCACAATATCGCTAGGAGATACACAAGCTCCATTTACACAACCGTTAGGACATTTTACGTCGGTTGCTAAAATATTATTACATCCACTATTACACATATATTCTCTTACAGTGTTCGCATCTACACAAACATCTTTTTCCGTGACTATTGGATATCCGTCTTCAACACAAAGCCAGTGACCAGTAGTTTCACCTTTTACATAATAATCTTCTCCATCATCTGTTTCTGAACAAATTGGATCATATTTAGAACTATAAGTAAACATCAAATCATCTATTTCTTCACTTAGAGTAGTATTACCATAATCAATTGTCATTGAATACAAATCAGCTACAGTTTCAAAACCTAAAAATGTATCTACATTATCTGACTTAACATCTACATCAATATCACACAATTTTTCTCCAGACTTATTAAATAAAGATACCACGGCCACAACAGGTTCGCTACCTTCGCCATTACCTAAATACAAACCAACTTTATTTACTGCATTTTTAAAATTTATTTTTAATGGATCATTTGCACTAGTTTTTGGCCAAGTAGCATTATTAGACAGAGAATATTCACCAGAAGCTGTTGTGGAACCACCACGATTATAACTATTAATATATATAGCTTTTCCATTGTCCGAAGAAAACATCACACCATTATCACTCCAATAGCCTGTCAAAGGCAAAGCATAAGTTTTTTCAAAATTTATTTTAGTTGGACTACTAGCAATAATTTCACTAGCTGTCCTTGGATAATAACAGCCACCAGCGCTGGCTGTATTTGGTAGAGCCATGATTGCTAGAGCAAAAACGGCTACTCCTATGATGATTTTTCGCATAGATTATTAATTAAAAATTATTAAGATTAAATTAAGAATAGCGGATTATACCCCAAAAATCAACATTAGTCAACCTTCACAGGTTAATAACTTTCTTAAACTTAGCTAGTTTTAGCCATTTTTTACCAATATATACCAGACTTATCAGTGTTAATGTTAACATAATATATGTTAAACTGTTATTTATATCTATTATAACGTCAACTTACATTATTTATTACACTTAGTAGTTCTTGAGCTGATTTTTGCCAATCAAAATCTTTGCCAACTTCTAAACCTCTGGCTATCATCCGCGTTCTTAACTCATTATTTTTCATGATCAATTCCATTGCCCCCGCCAATTCATTAACATTGTTAGGATTAACATAGTAAACTGCATCCTGACCAACTTCTGTAAGCGATGAGCGATTAGAAGTAATTACAGGCACGCCACAGGACATTGCTTCCAAAACAGGCAAACCAAAACCCTCATATAAACTTGGAAAAACAAATAAACTGGCATTTTTATATAATACCATTTTATCCTCACCATCCACATAACCACTGTATTTGACGTTGGGAGTGTTTTTGATTAACTGCATTAATTTTTTATTTTTCCAACCTAGAGCACCAGCGAGGACAAGTGGGTAGTGATCAGTGATCTGTGACCGATATAATTTATAGGCATCTACTATGCTTTCAACATTCTTGCGTGGCTCTAACGTCCCTAAATACAAAATATATTTCTCTGGTAAACCATATTTATGTCTTATGTCTTCTGTCTTATGTCCTCTGTCTACAGACAGTCCTGGTCTCAATACTTGTATTTTGTTATCTGATATATGATATCTGTCGACAACGTCCCGTCTCGTATTCTCCGATGGTGTTAAAATAATGTCCGCTCGTTTACACTGTTTTTTTGGATTGAGAAACCAATGCCATAATCTTTGTTTCCAAGTAAAACATTCTGGAAAAAATTCAAAAGATAAATCATGAATGGTTTGGATATGCTTGACTCCCTTGGATAAATTGGTAAAGTTTAGATTTGGAGAAAACCAAATATTAAGATTGTTACATTGTCGAATTGTTACATTGTTAATTTGATCTTTTGATCTTTCCCTCGACCTGAGCTCGGGACGAAGGTTGATCTTTTGATCTTTCAATACTTTGGCCACCATTTTATCCAACCTAATCAACCTCAACCACAAAAGCAAATTAAGCAATTTGTTCGGCCAATTTAATCCAATATAATGTACATTTTCATAACCCCATTTTGGCAAATTAGCTAAAATATCTTTACTAGAATTATAAAATAAAAAAAACTGATTCTTATTATCAGTGTAATCTTTTTTAAAATTTGTGGAATCAATGCCTTTAAATAAATTATCCAACAAACCAAAAGTATATTCCCCAACACCGGTTCTGTTTTTATCCATGAGACAACGAATATCAATACCTACATTCATATTTATATGTTTGTTATGTGATATGTGTTATATGATATGTGATCACCGTATTTCCAATTTACATTGTTCCAAACCCTGTTTAAATTCTTCCTGTCTGTCCTCTACATATCGTTTAATCCTCTCTTTAAAACTATCCACATCAAAACGTAGCGCCCAATTGCGAATATAGTCTGGATACCACAATTCATGATCAAAATTTATTACCGCGTCTACAATTGATTCCCAAGTCTGGTCATTAAAAAATATACCTGTCTTACCGGGAATTACAGTTTCGGTCACTCCACCCACGCCATAAGCAATGACTGGCCGACCACAAGCCATTGATTCAATTGGCGTAATACCACAATCTTCTACTTGCGGGTGTAAAAAAGCCCGGGCTTTACTTAATAATTCAGCTTTATCTTCATCTGTCACTCTACCCAAAAATTCTATATTTGGTTTAGCCATTTCTTTTAAATTGGCTAATTCTGGTCCATCGCCAAAAATTTTCAAAGGTAATTTCAAACGATTAAAAGCCTGAACCAATAAATCAAATCTCTTGTATGGTACAAGACGTCCACCCGATACAAAATAATCTCCGACTGTTTCGGATATTTTAAATTTATTAACATCTACTGGCGGAAAAATAATATCACTATCCCGTCGATAATATTTTTGAATCCGATTTCTGACTGTCCCAGAATTAGCAATGAAATGATCGACTCTATCCACACTCATTTTGTCCCACAAACGCATGTGGTGGATAATCCGAGGTAGGGCCAATTTAATTAATTTATTATATTTTAGATCTTCTATATACTCATGGGTATCTGTCCAAAGATATCTCGTCGGAGTATGACAATAAGAAATATGCAAAGTCTCAGGGCGAGTCAAAACCCCCTTGGCAAAAGCCGAGGTAGAAGACAAAACCACATCAAAATCATGCAAATTGTGATGTTCAGTCGCTCTTGGCATCCAAGGAAAATATAGTTTAAATTTCTTCCGGCCAAAAGGCATTTTGGCAATAAAAGATTCACGTATATCAGCCTTTTCAAAACCTTTAATTTTATTTTTGTCATGAAACAAAACAAAAATCGGGGCTTCAGGCCAAATTTCATGAAAGGCTTTTAAAACTCTTTCGGCTCCCCCATCTTGAGCCAGATAATCGTGAACCAAGGCAATTTTCATAAAGCCTTACGTTTTTTAAAAATTACAAACGGTGTTTTTAAAAATATAATAATGTCCAAAAACAAACTCCATTTTTCTATATAAAATACGTCCAACTTCATTTCATCATCAAAAGACAAATCACTCCGACCAGAGATCTGCGCCAAACCAGTAATTCCAGGTTTTAAAGTAAAAACTGTACTATATTCATCTTCGTATTGCTTTACCTCTCGTGGTTGATGAGGACGCGGACCAACAATACTCATACTGCCACCAAGAACATTAAAAAATTGCGGTAATTCATCCCAGCTCCAACGACGAATAAATCTTCCAAATGGTGTCACCCTAGGATCATTGGCAATTTTGTAAACTGGACCAGATTTTATACTATTTGTTTTAATTAATTCCTTTTCCTTTTGTTCATTTTTTAACCCCACCTCACCAAATTGCATTCCAGTGGAATCTTTTTGAAACATTGACCTAAATTTTAAAGTAAAAAAATTCTTTCCTCTAATTCCGACTCTTTCATTTTTATAAATTATTGGCCGACCAGTTTCTATTAAAATTACAAAAGTCGTTAAAAGCATTATGGGCGAAGTGATAATTATAACTACGACGCTCATTATAATGTCAAAAATTCTTTTTATTACCCTACCCCAACCATCCAAAGTTGTGCGTTTTAATTCTACAATTGGCACACCAGCCAAAGCCGTCACAGACATATTGGCGCTATAAGTAGCAAATAAATCAGCGGAATATTTAAAAACAATATGACGTTGATTGCAATAATTTAAAGCTCCTAAAGTTTCTTTTTCATCAGCTTTGGGATTAGTAAAAATTATTTCATTCAATTTTAATTTGTCTAATTTGGGAATTAAATTTTTACCTGCCTGCGCAGACAGGTTAAACTTTTCTAAAACTTTTACAACTTTATATCCAAGTTCTTTTCTATTTTGCAAAGTATTAACAATACTTTTCGTCACTTCTTCGGTACCAATTATAACTACGCGACGCAAACCAATTCCCATTCTATACAAAAGCGACTTAACCCCACGCATCAAAATTCTACCCAGACTAACATAAATAACTGCCAAGATAAAACCACCTGCTACCAAAAAGCGAGAATCAAATTGTTGCAGAGCAAACATAACGTACAAAGCAATGATTCCCAAACCAACTGAAGAAGCTAATAAAACTCGTAGCAAATCCCGAGATAATTTTCTATTCTGATCAGCTGAATACAAACCAAAAATCGCAAAAATAACTATCCAAATTATAGAGACCAAAAATGCTACTTCAAAAAAGTCATTCAGAGTTAATCTAAAAATTACCGGGCGCAATTGTATTGCCCATTCGGAAAAACGCAAATAATAAGCCGAGATACCAGCCAAAACAAGTAACACAAAATCAATTGGCACTTGTAAAACCATTAAAATTACTTCTGAACGTTTCATAAAAAAAGGAGTAAGGAATAAACCTGCCTGCGCAGGCAGGGAATAAGGAATAAATCCTATTACTCTGTATTTTAGCTAAAATTTACACTTTAGTCAACTTAGACTATAAATAAAAAATCCCCATTTTTAGGGAATTTCTTATTGTTCATTACATAGCTATAAGCCGAATTTTGTCTAGGACGATCATTTATCTGCCCAGGCTGTTACCAGCTGGGTCAAGCGAACTAACTTGTCCAATCAAATTGCACTTCATTCGCCCAAAGCATCCAATAATTAGTCTGCTCTAAGCGAACGAAGTGAATCGAAAGGCTGTTCTTTCATTCAAGTAAGGATTTTGCCGTTTCACCTCTGATATCACTATCAGAGTTCACCACGTGAAAAGCTTACGCTTTTACGTGGTGCCTCGACACTTTCGCGTCTCGGCGTCACTGCTCGCACCTCTAGTCTCGCGACCGACGGGAGTTACCCGCTACTCTATTACCCAATTTACATCGGGTGAATGTTCGGACTTTCCTACCTCCAACATAAAGTCGAAGATTGATCATCTACTATGTAATGAACTAAAAAATTATAACAAAAAAAGTCTTGTTTGTCAAGACTTGTGCCCAGGAGAGGACTCGAACCTCCATGCCTTACGGCGTTACCACCTCAAGGTAGTGCGTCTACCAATTTCGCCACCTGGGCTTAAAAACAACATACAATATACACGCAACAACATACAATTTTATTAATCCACGTAATTTATGTTATGTATTTTATTGTGTGTATTTTGTTCCATGTATTTTGGATATTGTTTAGAATTTCCGCTCCCTTCCCACTATCATCCCAATCCTACTTTTAGCTAATTTAATTTTAATTTTTATTTCTTTTGATTCTTTGCCATCAGCCTCTACGACAAACGGCTTACGACTGCTCACAATCATTTCCTCAAACGGAAACAAACTTGGTTCTTCAAATTTTTCTCTAATTATTCCCCGACCAGAGACCGGACGCAAAAAAGCTTCTAATTTACCATCTTGGGGATGAACAATATAATCATTAATCTTACCTCTACCCTTCCAAACATATGGCTGTAGATTGCATACTACCAACTCCATTTTATTTTTGGCCGACACTCTAAACTTTTCATCGTATTCTACTGTAATATCACTGACTGGTATATGCAATTGAGAAACAAAATAACGATTATTGAACCAGCCCACATCCAATCTAACTTTGCGCCTTTTTGACAAAATATCACAGGCTTCTACTCCAATTGGAATACCCAACACTTGCGCAATGGAATTGTTCTCTGTACCAACTGGTAAAAAACCAAATAAAATATCGCAGGTAGCTGCCCGCGATAAAACATGACCAAATGTTATATCATTACCCACAATTACAATGGTCGTGGCCCCTCGATTGATTTCGTCCTCTACCACTGCCTGGGCATTGGTAAAATTTTGCAGCCGGATTATTTTACCAGCTATACTAAAATCTGTCAATCTAGTTTCTATTGCCTTTAAGATTGAATCAAACTTCTTTTGCTTTAAAAAATTATCGTAGAGATATACGTACATAATGCATCACTTTTATCAGTTTTAAAAAAACAAGCTATTTCTTTTCTGTATCCTCTACTTTTTTAAATTTACCAAATAATTTATTAGTTTCGTCTTCAGTTTTTATAATATCCAAACCTTTCATAGTTACTTTTCCTTGTAACAAAGCTCCTGGCGCCACAGTTAAAACCTGACAAATAATATCACCAGCAATCTGTGATGTCTCCAATAAATCTAATTTATCATCCACTTTTACATTACCTCTAATACTCCCTGCCACAATTGCGCTCCCAGCTTTGACACTGGCCAAAATTTTTGCGCCTTTTTCTACTGTTAATAAGCGACTAGTTTTGACTGAACCAGAGACTGTCCCCTTTACTATAATGTTACCTTCAGAAGCAAAATCACCCTCAACCACCACTGATGGACCAACGACAGTTTCGACATCGTCATGAGAAGAATTCATTTGTCTGTCTTTATTAAGAGCGATTTCTGGAGATGGTTTTTGGAACATATATATAATATTTTAAAAATTATTTATGGATATAATACACCACTTGAAACAATTTTACAAGTTTTTATCCCTCACCACCGAGCACTTCACGTGCTGACGTAAAAAATGAATATCAATTCACCCAGCCTTAATATCACAGACATAAACTCGTGGTGCGGGATTTATTTACTCAATATTTTATTTGCCTTTTCCGCAGTTTTTTTGGTTAATGGAATCCAAAAACCAAATTCACTCCCCTCTCCCACACCTTTACTGTGAGCCCAGACATGACCCGAATGAGCCTCAATAAACTTACGACAAACATACAGACCTAAGCCTGTTCCAGTCACGTTAGTACCCTCTACATTTTTACCACGATAAAATTTTTGATAAAAATTAGCCTGATCTTCCAAACCAAAACCAAAACCCTGATCTTTTACTCTTACGGTAATACCTTTTTGCTCTTTTTCTGTAGTAATAATAATTTTGCCACTATTACTATATTTGATCGCATTATCTACAAAATTAAAAATTACATGACGAACCTTTTCTTCATCTATATAAATTTTTTCAATTTTCTTGTCTGGTTTATAAATAATTTCTAAACCTTTATCATGCGCTCGATTGGTCAATTCTTTAGCAACACTCTCGGCCAATTTATTCATGTCATAATATTCAAAAGAAAATTTTGTCCGACCTTGTTCAATTCTCGTAATATCCAAAAATTCATCCACTAATTT
Source organism: Candidatus Magasanikiibacteriota bacterium (assembly GCA_049287025.1). GTDB lineage: Bacteria > Patescibacteriota > Patescibacteriia > Magasanikbacterales > UBA922 > UBA11710. Next base: position 69,067 of record JBAQFA010000051.1, on the reverse strand, counting down.
TACCAAACGTTCATTACTTTCATCCATTTCTGTCAAAACTCCAAAAAGTTTCTTATCTATTTTACCATAAGCTCCGTCTTGGATAAGTTCTACATACCCTTTCATAATAGATAATGGGGTACGGAGTTGATGAGAGGCAATGGAAAGAAAATCTGTCTTTTGTCGATCCAATTCTTGCAAACGCAAATTGGCTCTTTCCAAAGACTTGGCCAATTTGGCCAATTCTTCCTTTTGTTTTACCTCACGATTAACCGAAGCTGCCAATTGCCAACCAAAAATTGCCGTCAACAACAAAGTAATCGCTGTTAGTATTTTGTTAGTATTATTCCTAATAAAGAAAAATTGTGAACTAATTAAAACTACTAGGGTAATAACTAAAACCTTAGCCGCAATTACTCTGATATTAAATATATGGTAATGAACTATCAAATAACCCAACAATCCTATAAACAAAACCATACCAATAGGACCAACCAAATTTATTTGGTAAGTTTGTAAGACCTCACCTAAAATATTTGACAAAGCAAATGATAAAAGAAAAAATGGTACACCAATGCTTAATAACAATATTTGCCTTTTTAAATTACTAATCTTATTTATTTTATATTTAATCATTCCCCAAATAAATAAAACTATAATAGAAATAATTTGTAATGAATAGAGATAATACCAAATTGGTCCAACAGTTCCTTCACAATTTACTAGATCAAAAAAAGCGATATTGAATCTGGTTGGTAAAGAAAAAATTATTGGTAAAAATAACACTATCAAAAACAAATTCCATTTCCATGGTAAAACTCTATCTTCTAAAAATTGATAAAAAAATCTAATCGTAAAAAACCAAACCAAAGATTGTAAAAGTGGCGACAACAACCAACCAAAATTTACTAAAGAAGCAGGAATAGCCACCCACTGCACAATTTCATTCAAAAGAAACAACGAAAAAACTATAGCAATATAAAGCAAATTTCTGGCATTGACTGAACGTTGGCTCTTGTAAAATACAAACAAACCAAAGACTAAAGAAACAACAATAATTGGGATATATGAATAAAAAAGCAATTGGGGAGCAAAACTAAAATCCACCAAATGTCTTAGGGAGATTGACAGGGAACAGTAAAAGGGATCGTCCATAAGTCTATATAAATTAAATTTATTTTGTAATTATGGGAACTAAAATAGTTTTAGCTTTCCAGTATTCACAACTTTTTGGTGGTACAACCTTAGATACCCTACTCTTGATATTTTTTTTCTTAAAACCGGCTTCTTGTAATTTTTTTAGATGGACTTTACCAAATTTCTTTATTTCATCTGAATAATAAGTAAACACCCCGCCAGAAACCAATTTTTGATAAGCAAAAGGAAAAAAATTAAAATGATTCTGATACAATTCAACTTCCGAAAGTGGATAAGTGTCAAATAAAATTCCATTCAAACTATTGTTAGGAATCTTTTTTATCATATCCTCCCACAAACCAGCCAGTATCACTACTTTATGTTTAGATTTTTTTGCAAACTTTTCAGCTTGTTTGACTACCGCTTTGTTAGCTTCAATGATAATGTGTTTTTTAATATTATGCTGTTGAATAAAGTTAGCCGAGATTGCCATACCAAAACCTAATTCCAACACCACACCGCCCTTAGAGGTCGCTACTTCGGCCAAATCTTTCATATACGGGGTTTCCCAGTCTTCCATCACAGGTTCACCTAAAATCTTTAAATCATGTTCAGAAAAACACGCTTTGGCATTAGCCCAATCTTTTTTTTCATAATTCAATTGAACTTCATTATTTTTTTTATAATCTTTTTCCCAATTAGGTATCTGGGATAAAAAATCTTTAGTTTTTTGAAATTTATTTTCTTTCTTCATAATTTCTTTTAGATTAAATAGTTTTCAATTATATTATAACACAATTTGGCCATATTAAACTAGAGAGAAGCCATAAATAAATTTTATTTAATATAACCCCATTTTTTCAAAAGCTTCTCGTCACTAAACAAAAACTTGGACCCAATATCTCTTCTATAAAGAGATTTTGGAACATAGATTTTTTTAATTATTCCATAAACATTTTTTTGCACCTTGGCAATAGCTTTCCCCACACCAGTCACATATAAAACATAGCCTTCATCATCCGAAATATAAAAATGTTCCTTGCCTTGAACTTTTTCTTTTGACACCCCTTCAAAAAAGATATGTTTAAAATCATTTTTTGTAACTTTATCCAAATAGACAATCACACCTCTGGGAGAATTTTTTCCCAACTTTGTCATATAAGGAAATGGTGGTACAGCCAATAACACCACCAAGCCATAACCTTTTTTCCATTTTGGTCTAAGGCTTTTACCAAGAGCCAAAGCTTTCAAAAATTGCGCCCACTTCAAATTTAACATTTCACTCTGTAAATGGACTATTGGGGAGCCTAGCCTAGGAGTAATTTCTAAAGGATAAATATTTTGGCCGTTTATAATAAAATTAATTTCAAAATCTCCTCTAAATTTTATTTTTTTCAAAAATGGTTTCAATTTAGATAGGGTTTTTTTAAATAACACACTATCTTTTTCAGTCTCAAGCCAAGCCAAAGTGCCCATTTCAGTTGTCATTGGTCCAACGTCGCCATCAAAAAGCCGTTTGTGTTCAAAATTTATTTCCACTGGTCCAACCCAATTTTTGCCATTAAAAAACCTGCCTACACCAATTTCCACCCCTTCTACTTTTTCTTGCAAAGTAATAACCTTAACTTTATTTTTATATTTAGTCTTACACAATTTCAAAACATCCAAAATATCTTGGTTATCTTTAAACTGTGAGACAGTATTAATATTAAGTTTGTGATCGTTTTGTTTCAAAACCCAAGTTTTTTTGCTTTTTTTGATAAAATTAACACAATCATCAATATTATCAAAATCCCAAGTTTCCAAAGTCTGCAAACCATGATCTTTTAGCACATCCTGGGCATAAGATCTTTTCATTTCAAGCTTATCACTCTCAGCATTACCACCAAAAACTGCAAAACCATGTTCTCTTAAATTATCTTGAATCTTACCATAGCCAACATCATCAAAAATTATCAGACCATCCTTACCTACCCAGGCCAATTCCTGTTTCCAGTTTTTACATTTCTTAATAATATTTTCGAAATTATCACTCCGATTTTTGTCATCAATAAATAATTTTACCTGGTTACCTTCATCTTGCAAAAGACGAGCCATATCAGGGGCAATCATATTGCTAGAAGTAATAAACAATATTTTCATAATAAAACTAAATTCAATAAAATTTAACTGCTAATTATATAAACACCTATAACCATAATTATCATGGCAACAATTTTTAATAATACACCCTGTAATTGATCTTGATAAATTTTTTTTATAGCAGAAAATTTTGTATTAAAAATTTTGGCTATAAACACTATTAACAAACTAAAAATCAAAATAAAGGCCGGTACAAATGCTTCAATTGTCGCTACATACGAAACCGATGGTGCCACACTCAAAGCTCTTTGGGAAAACAGATTGCCCAAAAAAGTTAACCCTTCTCCTAAAATAAATACTTTATAATATTTTTTGATTAATGGCCAAGGATTTTTTCGACTAATAAACAAAAGAATTATACTACTAAATAAGGCTCCTAAATTGAAACAAATAAAAACTAACAAAAAACCTTGATTACCCCAGCCTCTAGCCTCAAAAACATTATAGGCTTTATTTTCCAATACCATGCTTAGAGAAAAAAACACTATCGCTGAGAGCATTATAAACAAATACCGTTTCAGAGTTCCTTTTTTTATTCCTTTATGAAAAGATAATACAACTGCCCCTAATAATGTTATTGCCATTCCCAAATAACTATACACTGGCAATTTTTCTCTAAACAAAACAAAAGCTAAAAATGGCACAGCCACAATTGATAAACCCCACAAAATTTGCAATAAACCAACATCATTATGATGAAAAAGCGCTTTGTAATAAAAATAAAAGGACAAATTGAATAATAGTCCTCCTACCAAAGCCCATAAAATCATTGGCTCAAAAAATAACGGCCCGTTGACTAAATTAAAATTAAACAACTGACTAAAATCTACTCGCAAAAAAAATAGCAAAAATAAACAAGGAACCACCTGAAAAATGCCCATGATAATTGTACCCTCTAGTTCATCGGCATACACTCCATCAACAAAATAAACATCAATCATGTTGACCAAAGCCCAAAACATTGGTGCCAAAAACGACAAGATTAACCAATGACTATCCAAAAAAGCTAGAACTGATACCTCCAGCAAATGAATCATACAAAAGTATAATAGGCTATTAATTAGTTCGAGGAAATAATCATTCTGCCAATATTACCGAACTGCTTGCCAAATCAACATTTTCAACATCTACACCCTCTGACTCTTCTAATAAAGTAATAAATTTTTCTGGATCTGAACATTCTAGATCAGTATCATTTGTCTCAGAATCACAAAGAATTTCTTGGCAATCTTCGCCGTTATTACAAAAAATTTCTGGACAATCTTCGCCATCTAAATTACAACTTGGTATAGCACTAGCTTTTTCTTCAATTATTTTGTAATAGCTAATACCTTCGGCTGGATCGGCTGGGCATTCTTCTTCTTCGGAATTACATTCTTTTACAAAACAATACTCTTTTGTCGGCTCGCACGTAGTTTCGAATCTAATATAATAATCTTTGGCAACAATAAATTTATAAAATGTAAAAACCAAAACTACAATTATTAATGAAAAAAATATATAAACTAGAATTTGAGATTTTTTATCCATACAAAATAATTATACCACAAAAAAATTATTTTTACATCTCATCTACAGTACCAATAGTCAACAAGGCCAAAGCATCTTGTAAAACTTTTTTTACTGCTAGGCACAAACCTAGACGCGCCACAGCTAAGGCTTTGTCATCACCAAGAATAATTTGTTTGTTATAAAAATCATTAAAAGCCTGCGCTAAATCAAAGCAATACTTGGTTATGACTGACGGATTATAATTTTTCAAAGCTTTTATTACCACGTCTCCATATTCACCTATTAATAACATCAACTTTTTTTCTTCTGGGGTATTTAATAAAGTATAATTTATTTTTTCATTTTTAGTTGTCTTAGCTTTTTTTAACAAACTATTGATCCGAGCTACGACATACAAAATATAGGGTGCGCTAAAACCTTCAAAACTAACCGCTTCTTGCATATCAAAAGTTATTGTTTTGGCCGCTTCATGTTTTTGCATGGTAAATTTCAAAACAGCCATGGTCAAAATACTAACAATTTTTTTAATTTTTTTCTCACTCCAATCTACATGGCGTTTTTTGGTTTCTTCATACATCTTGGCAAAAATTTCATCACGCAAATCTTCATACAAAATTACTGATCCTGTACGAGAAGACATTTTTCCACTAGGTAAATTCACTAGTCCATAACCAATATGAGTCATTTTGTTTTTGAAACCATTTAATTCCAAAATTTTAAACAATTGTTTAAAATAAAAGTCTTGTTCTGAACCAGTAATATTTATACTTTCTTCTACTTTATATTTTTTAAATTTTTCTTCGGCCAAGGACAAATCACTAGTCAAATATACTCCTGCCCCCGTAGACTTACGGAGTAAAGCAATATCTAGACCAAATTTTTCCAAATTAATAATGATAGCGCCTCTTTCCCCTATTTCAGCAACTTTATTCTTTAATAATTTATCAACAATCTTTTGCCCTTTATCTTTTACTTCATTTTCATAAAAAATTTTATCGTGTTTTATGCCCAGATCTTCACTCAATTTAGCAAAACCTTCCACACTCCAATCCCTCGTCTGCTTAAATAATTTCATTATTGTTTTATCTTTTGTTTCTAATTTCTTTTGCAAATCGTCCAGTTCTGGTTTAATTTCTTTTTCATGGTCTTTTATATAATTACTGGCTTTAGCATACACTTCACCCAACCATTTTTGTTTATTATCCGCCAATTTACTATCTGATAAATTTAATTTATCTTTATTTATTATACCCCACAAGCACTTTACCACATGAGCACCAAAATCATTTACATAATTTATTGGGATCATTTTGAAACCGCTTTTGTTATAAAGATTAACCAAAGTATTACCAATCGCCACATTGCGCAAATGTCCAATATGAAATTCTTTGTGAGTATTTTGTGATGGATATTCTAGTAAAACTTTTTTACCATGACCAAAATTATTTTTACTAAAATTATTTTTATTAACTTCAGTCAAAATTATTTTAGCCACTACACCAGTATCTAAATAAAAATTAACATACGGTCCAAAACCTTGAACTTTCTCAACAATCTTTAAGTATTTCAATCTTTCAATCTTTTCAATTAATTCCTTCGCCACTTCGACTGGATTCTTCCCTTGTTCCTTTGCTAAACCAAAACACGCAAATGCCAAATCACCCATTTCAGCTTTTGGTGGTACAGTTAATTCAATCTCACACCTCACCCCAGATTCTTGCAAGATTTTTTTGATTTGTTGTTCAATAACTTGTAACATATATCGTTTAACTTATAACCTATTTTTATTCTTTATCCCTTGTATAGTTCCATACAACATTTTTCCAATTTTTTCTTTTAAAATTAATGCTTGTTTATATTCTTCTTCTGAAATATAATTTAATTCTTTTGATAAAAAACGACAATAAATTGATTCTTTTAAAGATGCATAAGCTATTTCAAATTGATTAACCATTACACCAAACTTCATTCTGGCAAACCCCTCAACATAATTTAACATAACAGATACTGAAGCGCGTCGATCCTGAGAAGTTAAGCCATATCTTTCATCAACAGGATATTTTTTAGTATGAATATAAGATAATAACACATATTCATGTATAAATCTCTTAAGTTCATCATGAAAATTTCCCTCTTTCATAGCTAATATGTTACAGGTTACAAGTTACAAGTTACAAGTTACGCGTTAAACAACTCGTACAAAAAACCTACTCCCCTTTTGTACCACATCACCAGCCTTAGTCTGAAAATCAAAGCTATTAATTTTTTCATCATTCACCTTTACTCCACCCTGTTCAATCTGTCTTCTCGCGTCCCCCTTACTTGAACAAATTTTTGCTTCTACCAAAACCGTAATAATATCATAAGCACTTGGTTTCAATTCCGGAATATCTTCTGGTCTATCTTTACTCTGGATTACTTTTTCAAAATAAGTTTGGCCGATTTGAGCAGATTCTACGCCTTTAATAATTTTTACAATCTCAAAAGCCATTTTCTTTTTAAATTCCATTGGATTGGCGCCATTTTTAATTTCTTTTTCCATTTCTTTAATTTCTTCCATTGATATTTCGGTCAGAAATTCAAAACCATTAATAATTTCATTATCAGCATAAGACATCGCCTTGCCATACATGTCTTCTGGACTATCTGATAAATTTATACCATTGCCTTTGGTCTTACTCATAGTAATACTATCCGGCGCGTTCATCATACGATTGGCCCGAACAAATTTTTCTTTGTCTAAATAAGCTTTTGACAACATCCGGCCAGTCAACATATTAAAAGTCTGATCCGCTCCACCAATTTCAATATCAACTTTCATGGCCACACCGTCATAGCCCTGCATCAAAGGATAAAGAATTTCATGCAGTCTAATTGGATCTTCGGCTTTAAGACGACGAGCAAACAAATCTCTTTCCATGGTTCTCTGTAAAGTAGTTTGTGACATCAATTTCAATAAATCAGCTAATTTTAACTCTTTGAGCCATTCAGAATTGCGTTTAAATTGAACTGGATTTTCTCCTTCAAAATTAATCAATTGTCCAGCTTGCTCTTTCCAACCAGACATATTTTTTTGAATTTGTTCTTCGGTCAACATTTCACGAGTAGTATCTTTATCCGGATCACCAAACATAGCGGTAAAATCACCCACTAAAAATATTACTTCATGTCCCATTTGCTGAAGTAAACGCAAAGCCCGAATGCCCATAGCATGACCAACATGAAGATATGGCCCCGTTGGATCAAAGCCTTGATAAGCGCGCAATCTTTCACCTGACATTAATTTTTTCTTTAACTCATCAACATGAGGATAAATAGCTTCCACCCCACGAGTTAAAAATTCATCTATTAATTTTGGATCAGTATTAATTTTCATATTTTATAACTTAGACAACTTAGTAAACTTATTTACTTAGCCAACTTATTTTAATCTTTACACTCCACGGCCTTCACCTCAATATTTTTCAATTCCAAAACTTTGGCCGAATAAAATGATTCTTCTGGTTGATTACCATTTTCGTCAGGAGGAATAGAGGTATTAATTGAACTGCTTTTCTCTAACTGAATTTTGGCTGATACTTTAATTTCGGGCTTGCCCTCATAACAGCTTGGCAACTTATTACCAACTAAATCAACCTGTGTTTCGTCAAAAGCCACTGGCAAATTATTATATTGCAAAGGATTACGTTGATTATCCAAAACTGGCATACTGCCTCCGCCACCACCCACCCAGCCATAAGCAATATAAAACACTGCATCCTGTGGTTCAGTCGTTAAAACAAATTTTTCACCACTGTTATTTAAAACACAACCACCCAAAAACAAACTAATAAATAAAATTCCAACTAATAAAATATTTTTTGACATAATTTTAATTTAAAAATTATTTATCTTCAATTGGTAGACGAATTTCAAAAATAGTCCTAGCTTTCATTTTTCCTTCTTTCACACGATTTTTATTAAATTCATCTAAATCAAACTTAGACTCTGGTGGATAAAAATTTGTTTTATCCTCATCATTACGGTAACTTATTACTCTCAATTCTGCTCCCATTGTTGCTATTCTTTCCTGAGCATTGGCTAAACCTAAACCAGTACTATCAGTTTTAGTCGTACCTTTTCTAAAAATAAAACTTGGGCTTTCTGGATCTAAGTCGATTGCAGAAATACCTTTACCATCATCAATAACTTGTAAAACCAATTGTTTACCCTCAACATGTGCCGATAAAGCCACGCCAGTGGTCACACCATCAATTTCAGTTTTATCTTTTAAACTATTTCTAATTTCATTCAACAAAAGATTCATAACCACAGCTGTATTAGCTTTGATTTCTTTATCATGCAATTGTGCTTGTAAGGCATTAAAATCTATTTCGTTTGTAAATTTTTTCTGTTCAATATTACTATAAGCTGGCATTTCATAAGCAAACTTATCCATGTGGGATTTTTCATTTTCACCAAAATAGTCTATAACATCTTTCATTACTTCTAAATTAAGTTCACTTACATCTTCTTTTGATATTTTTGTTTCGTAAATCTTACGCAATAACATATCTTCCACTGCTACATAAAATCTTCTCCAACCCTTTACAAAAAATTGCATTGTTTGCCTATCAAAATCTTTGTCATCTTCTTCGCCAGTAATAGACATCAAATTAGAGCAAGCGTGTCTGGAATCAGCATCTAAATCATGTTTAAAATAATCACTCATTTCACTTTCTTCCAAAATATCATGAACCACAAGAATCTCCTCAGAAGCAGCATGCAATATTCTAATATCAAGTTCTTTAACTTCTCCTCTAAGATAGCCTTGAACTAAAGGAAAAATATTTTTATTCACCCCCCTGATATTATCTATATGCATTCTAATTCTTCTTTCTCTCATTTCTGCTGTTTCTCCACCAAAAGAATCATCGCCAGTAGATTCCATAAACAACGGTCGACCATCTTTTAGCATAAAATTATTTTAAATTATTTAATTGTCCCTCAATTTTGGCTAATTTATCCTTTGCCTCACTTAATTTTTGTTGTTCTTTTTCAACTACAGTTGGCGGAGCATTACTTACAAATTCTTTGTTACCAAGTTTTCCTTCTAGGCCTTTAACATATTTTCCCAGTTCTTGTTTTTCTTTTTCTAGTCTAGCTGTTTCTTTTTCAATATCTACGGCACCGGACAAATCTACAAAAACTTCTACACCACTCTCAACAAAACCAATACTACCGACTGGTTTAGTGGTTGTCTCTTGAATTTGTAAATTTTCTAATCTAGCTAAAACTTTAATAATCTCGGAATTTTCTTGGAGCAGTTCAACTTTATCGCCCGCAGAAATTACAACATTTAATTTTTTCACTGGTTCAATTTTATTTTCTGCACGAAGAGAACGAATGCCAGTTATTATATTTTTAACCAATTCAAATCCTTCAAAAGATTCTGAAACAAGTTCAGAATGACAAATTGGCCATTTTTCTACCATAAGCATTTTTTCTTCACCGTATATTTCTGTCCATATTTGTTCGGTTACAAAAGGCATAAAAGGATGCCACAATTTCAGAATCGTATTTAAAATATAGTTTAGTATTTCACTTTTGCCACCCTCAATCTTGGCAATCTCTAAATACCAGTCAGCCAATTCATTCCAAGTAAAATCACGCAACATTTCACCTGCTTGGGAAAATTGAAATTGTTCTATGTTGGTGGTGATTTGCTCTGCAACAAAAGCCAGGCGAGATAAAATCCATTTATCCACCAGTGTCTTTGGAGTTGGTTTGTCTATTGTCATCTGACATTTGCTATCTGCTATCTGCATCATGATAAACCGAGCAATATTCCACAACTTATTAGAAAAATTTCTAAAACCTTCAATTTTTTCAATTGACATCTTAATATCTGCACCTGGAGAAACACCCAACAACATAGAGAGTCTAACGGCATCCGTACCATATTTTTTACAAACATCCAAAGGATCAATCATAGTCTCTGGTTTAGATTTGCTCATTTTTTCTCCATCTTTATCCAAAACTCGAGCATGTAAATATACTTTCTCAAAAGGAATTTCACCTAAAGCGTAAGTAGACATCATAATCATTCTGGCCACCCAAAAAAATAGGATATCAAACATAGTTTCTAACACTGCCGTAGGGTGATAAATTTTCAAATCTTTATCTACTTTATTGGGCCAGCCAAGTGTAGAAAAAGTCCAAAGTCCAGCACTAAACCAAGTATCTAAATTATCTGGATCACGTTCCCAATTGTCAATATCTTTTGGTGGTTCAATATCAACAAAAATTTCATTTGACCCCTTTTTATACCATACTGGTATTTGATGACCTACCCAAATCTGACGACTAATACACCAATCACGCAAATTATTTATCCAATGAAAATATGTAGCATTAAATCTTTCTGGTATTATTTCAATTTGCTTATTATTCACCACTTGTTGCATCAATTTTTTCAAAGTCACTAACTGTTTATCTTTTAATCCTACAATCGGGTGATTTTTTGACTGATTAAAATTAAATTCTTTGTTTACATCCACAAACCATTGTTTAGACGGTAATGGTTCAACTGGATTTTTACAACGGTAACAAATTGAAAGATTATGAACATAATTTTCATCGATATGATCTACTAAACCTTTGTTCGCTAAAATTTTAACAATTTCTTCACGACTAGCATAAGCATTTTTACCAGCAAATTCGCCTGCAGCTTCAGTAAAATTACCATCCTCATCAATAATTTGGACCACTGGCAAATTATATTTTTGTGCCAAAGCATAATCTTCAAAACTATGTGCTGGAGTAATAGTCATCGCCCCTGTACCAAACTCGGGATCAGATGCTGGGTCAGCAATAACATTACACTTTATTTTTCCACCAATCCACTCCATATCAAATTCTTTACCCTGTATTTTTTTATATTTCTCATCATCTGGATGGACAATAATAGTTTTATCCAAAAATTTAGTTTCGGGCCGAGCCGTACCAATTATTACTGGACCAAACTTAAAATAATAAAATTTAGTTGTTTGCTCTTTATAAATTACTTCATCATCAGCCAAAGTTGAATGGCAATGTGGGCACCAATTTACAATTCTCAAACCCCGATATATCAAACCATCATCATACATTTTTTTAAACATGGTTCTAACAGCCAAATTTCTTTCCTCATCCCAAGTATAAGCTTCTCTATTCCAGTCCAAACTAGAACCCATTTTACGAACTTGATTACGAATATTATCTTGTGAATTCTTTATATAATCTTTTACTCTCTCAACATATTTTTCTCTACCCAAATCATTTTTTGTCTTACCTTCTTTGGCTAATTGTTTTTCTACAATAGCATTGGTCGCGATCGCAGCATGATCAGTACCTGGTATCCACAAAGTTTTCTCTCCTTTCATCCTATGATAACGTATCATTAAATCCTCTAAAGCCAACATCATCGCATGACCAACATGAAGTGACCCAGTTGCGTTAGGTGGAGGTAAAACAATTGTAAAAGGTTTCGCGTCTTTGCTTGTTACACCTTTCTCAATACAAACATCAGGATCAAAAAATCCACTTTCTTCCCAGCGTTTGTAAATCTCATCTTCGTATTTTTGTGATTCGTAAGCTTTATCCATAGATCATAAAACATTTAACATATAACATGTAACATAAAAATAAACAAAATATAACAAGAATCTACTACTTGATTCATGATAAATGTTGTATGCTACATGATAATATTCTACTAGATATTCTACAAAAAGGCAAGAAAGCTCTAATTTTAGCGAAAAACTTGTCCACAATTATATGAATTTGGCTAGGTTGACAATAAACTAAACATTTGGTATAATCATTTATTCTGTCTGAAACAGAGTAAAAGGGCTTAAAGCCCATTTTTGTGTGTTTATGTCACTCACTGAATACGAACAAATCAAAAAGCTGTTGGAGAGTAAGAAAGATATTTTGATTACTTTTCAACCCGAAGACACTGGTGATGCAATTGCCTCTAGTGTGGCTTTGGCTTTGTTTTTGGAAAGTCTGGGCAAGCGAGTAGATATTGTATCGCAAAATTTTGTTTTACCTAATAATTTAAAATTTTTAAAAAAGTCAGCTGTTATTAAAAACAATTTTTCTCATTTGCAAAAATTTGTTATTACAGTCAATACTGATAAGACTGGTGTACATGAACTTAGCTATGACCTAAAAGATGAAAAATTAAGAATTTTTGTCACGCCCAAACAGGGTTTTCTCACTCGCGATGATGTCCGCACTGCCCAATCTGATTTTAAATATGATTTGATTTTTGTTTTAAATACGCAAGAATTAAGTAGTCTTGGTTCGATATACGACAACAACACCGAGCTTTTTTATAATAAGCCAGTCATAAATATTGACCACCACACTGGTAATGAACATTTTGGCCAAATTAATCTGATAGATTCCACTGCCACTTCAGTCGGAGAGATACTCGCTAATATGCTTGATAATATTGGCAATGAACACATGAATGAGGATGTGGCCACTGCGCTTTTGACAGCGATTATTGTAAATACTCATAGCTTCAAAACCCAAAATATAAAACCCAATACTCTAAACTTGGCGAGCAAACTTATGAGCTTGGGGGCAGACCGAGACTATATTGTCCAAAATCTTTATCGTACTAGATCACTCTCTACTCTCAAACTCTGGGGCCAAGCTCTATCACATATTCAACATGACAAATCCAATGGTTTGGTTTGGACCACAATTACTCGCGATGATTTTGTGAGATCTGGCGCTGAGGCAAATGAGCTCTATGATATTGTAGAAGAACTAATTAGTAATTCACCTGAGGCTAACTTAACTATATTATTTTACGAACAAAATAATAACTTGAACATACCAAGTATTCATGTGATTCTCAAAACCAATAAAAATTATAATGCTCACGAACTCTTAAAATCATTTCAACCAACTAAAGGCGATAAAAAACAAGCGATTGCCGTGATCCAAAATAAGACATTGAAAGAGGTGGAAGAAGAAGTGATTGCGTATATCAAAAGACAATTGGCTGTATAAGATAAGATTAAAATATAAAACAAAAAACCGTGGAAAAAACCATGGTTTTTAATTTCTAATTCACCTAATTGGCTAATTCACCTAATAAAATACCCAAGACAAAAATATCAAATTTATCTATTTTTTTCATCATTGTTAATTTTATTATTCTCTTCAGTAATTCTTGCTTTTTTAACAATAGTAGTAAATATTAAATTTAATTCATGTGCCTCTTTCCACAATTTTCTACCGTTTTGTATCTGTTCAGGAAAAACTTTTGACAACATTCTAATAAAATGTTTTGACTCTTTTGCTTCTTTATTAGCAATAGACATTTTATGAATAAAATCTTTGTTACTTTCTGCACAGTCCGCTTCACAATAATTTGCACCTACAGCGGTAGCACAAGCAACTAGCTGAGGTATCAGACGTTTTGTAATATCATCTTTTGGTAATATTTTTATCCAATCAATTATTTCTTCACCAAATTTTGCTGTCCTTTCTTCCAAATCATATTGCTTTTTATTTTCATTCTTAGACATTTTAATTTTTATTAGGTGAATTAGAAATTAGATAATTAGGTGAATTTCAAATCAAACTCCGTCCTGTCATCTCCTTTGGCACTTCTACTCCCATAATTGAAAGCATGGTTGGAGCAACATCACCTAACATCCCTACCGGTGGCATCAAACTAAGATCACCCTCAGGTGGATCTCCAGTTGGTCCAGCTTGACCACGCAATTCATTACTAATAATTATAAAAGGAACTGGATTGGTAGAATGTTCTTTATCAATGGCTCCAGTTTGTAAATTTTTTACTTCTTCGGCATTGCCATGATCAGCGGTAATAAGTAAGACACCATTTTTTGCCAACACATGTTCGGCCACTGTTCCTAAACATTTGTCCACCATTTCACACGCTTCAATTGTAGCTTTCATTTTACCAGTATGCCCCACCATATCAACATTGGCATAGTTCAACATAACAGCATCGTACTTTCCTGATTCTATAGCCTTAACTACTTCCTTGGTGATTTCTCCGGCAGACATTTCTGGTGCCTGATCATAAGATGACACCATAACTGAGGGAACAATTTTTCTTTCTTCACAAGGAAACGGGTCTTCCACTGTACCATTGAGAAAATATGTAATATGTGCATACTTAGTAGTCTCAGCCACATGAAATTGTTTTAATCCTGCTTTACTAATTGTCTCGGCCAAAGAATTGTGTACTACCTGTGGGCCATAAGCCACGACAATGGGTAATTCTTTTTCATATTCTGTCATAGTCACAAAACATAAATCCTTAATATATTCTCTGGTAAATTTATTAAACCCAGGCAAGACAAAGGCTTTGGTTAATTGTCGCGCTCGATCCGGACGAAAATTAAAAAATATACAAGCATCACCATTTTTTATAGTCGCGGTTGGTTTACCTTCTTTACCAATTACCACTGGGACAAATTCTTCATCATAAACTTCTCGTTTATATGATTCTTCAATTGCATCAATTGGATCTTTAAAATATTTTTCTGCCACCCCCATGGCCATCGCATTGTAAGCTTTTTCGGTCCGATCCCAACGGTTGTCTCTATCCATAGCAAAAAAACGACCAGAAATAGAAGCAATTTCTCCGCGATGATATTCTTTTATTTTCTTTTGTAATTCTTTGACAAAATCAATTCCCGAATTATATATACAATCTCGACCATCTAGAATTACATGAATATACACATTTTTTATTTTCTGTCTTTTGGCAAAATCAAGCAAAGCAAAACAATGATCTTGGCTAGAATGGACATTGCCCGGACTAATTAGGCCGATAATATGCAGAGCAGAGTCATTTTTTTTCACTTGTTCAGCCGCTCTTACAAAAGCTTTATTGGCAAAAAAACTCCCATCATTAACATGATGAGTAATTCGTGGTAATGATTGATAATAAACTCGGCCGGCACCAATGTTTAGATGTCCGACTTCAGAATTTCCCATTTGACCAAACATAAGACCAACCTCATTGCCCGAAGCATGCAGAGTCATGACTGGATATTCACGAACAAATTTATTAAAATTTGGTAGTTTAGCCTGAGTAATGGCATTCCCTTCTCCATCGGGCGCCACGCCCCAACCGTCGAGGATAGCCAAAACAACTGGTTTGTTTTTCATAATTTATTTTATGATATGTCTTTTTACTATAATAATTTCTCAAATTTCTAATTAACCTAATTATACTAATTATTCTAAATTAGACATTGATAATTTTTTAGGTTAATTAGGTCAATTAGAATAATTAGATTAATTTCAAACCAAAGGTTTGCCTGTCATTTCTTCCGGCTGTTTTATTTCCATCATTTTCAAAAGGGTGGGCGCGACATCAGCCAAAATACCATTTTTCATTTTTATTTTTTTACCTTTTTTGACTAAAATAAATGGCACAGGATTTTTGGTGTGCTCAGTCATAATCTCTCCAGTTTTTTCATTTACCATTTCATCAGCATTGCCATGATCAGCCGTAATTAACATTTGCCCATCTAATTTCAAAATTATTTCTACAATTTTTGCTACAGCATTATCAACAATTGTCACGGCTTTTTGTGCAGCCACTAAATCTCCCGTATGACCCACCATATCAGTATTAGGAAAATTAACACAAATAAAATTATATTTGCCCGTGTTTAAATATTTTACAATTTTTTCTACCATTAATTTGGTATTCATCTCAGGCTTATCCGCATAAGAACGAATTGGCGGAGATTTTATTAATTCTCGCTCTTCGCCATTGAGGGGGTCAGCAAAACCGCCATTGATAAAGTAAGTGACGTGCGCATATTTTTCGGTTTCAGAAATATACAATTGTTTATAATTGCCATCTATTACCAAAGGCAAACAATTGGCAATATCTGGGCTAGGAAAAGCCGTAAAAATATCTGGCAAATCTGGACCAAAATCTGTCATAGCGACAAAGCGAGTATTTTTTGGTTGTTTGGTTCTTTTGAAAGAACCAGGATTCATTTTATTAAAATCTGATTGTACAAAAGCTTTGGTAATCTGACGCGCTCGATCACTTCTAGCATTAACAAAAAAAATAGCATCATTATCTTTTATCAGACCAGTTGGTTTAGCTGGTCCTGATCCTATCGAAGGGTTTTCTACAATGACAGAAGGACAAATATATTCATCAGTATCACCTCGATTGTATGATTGTGACAAAGCTTCTTCGGCACTCGGAGCGACACAACCCTTGCCCAAAACCATGGCTTCATAAGCTTTTTGTGTTCTCTCCCAAATCTTGTTTCTATCCATAGCATAAAACCGACCCATGATAGTGGCAATCTTTTCTTTACCCAACATATGAGTACGCAACTCCTTGAGAAAATGAGCCGATCCATGCGGAGACGAATCTCGGCCATCAGTAAACAAATGCAAATAAACTTTGTCTATGCCTTCTCGACGGAATAATTCTAACATGGCATAAAAATGTTCAGGATATGCATGGGCGCTATTACCATCAGTCAATAATCCCATCACATGAGCCGAGGTATTGTATTTTTTGATATGGTGAATCGCTTGTTTGAAAGCTTCATTTTTGAAAAAAGTGCCATCATGAATCGCTTCGGAAATCACAACCAAATCTTGTTTTACAATTCTGCCCGCGCCAATATTAATATGCCCAGCTTCAGAATTACCCTGTTGTTCAGGAAACAAACCAACATTTTCTCCAAAAGTTTTGAGAGTGGAATTGGAATATTTTTTGAGATAAGAAAAAATATGCGGAGCGGTCTCAGGAGTAATAGCATTGCCTTTATTTTTTTGACTCGCCAAAGCAAAACCATCCAAAATGGCTAAAACTATTGGTTTTTTCTGAGTTTTGGCTTTTTTTAGCATAGTAAAGACATTATACCAAAAATATTAGTTTGTTTCAATGTTGATTTTTAGGTATAATACTGTCATTCTGAGCGTAGCGAAGAATCCCTTACTTTAATGCATTAATAAAAGTGATCCTTCAACAAAGTTTATCCCAATCAACATCAGGACTCAGGATAACATAAAAAATATGAACGAAAAAATCGTGGACAAAATAGGTTGGTTTGCCTCCTTTATGGCGGTCGCGATGTATTTTTCTTACATTGACCAAATCAGACTAAACATTTCTGGCCAACCAGGGTCAATTGTCCTACCAATTATAACGACTATAAATTGTACAGCTTGGACATTGTATGGTATTTTAAAAATCAAACGCGACTGGCCGATTATTATTGCCAACATACCAGGAATAATTTTGGGTATTACCACGGCCATTACCGCTATTATATAAAATTTAATCTTAATTTTTAGACAATATGCCCTCACCCCAATTTGAAGAACTAACTAAGCCAACCAAAAAACTCTTTTATCTTTTATGGACAGCTTTTATGATTGCGCCAATTATTTATTTTTATGTACTATATACTGTGTCTTCTGAAAGAACCATTACTAATATTCCAGACACCAATCTACCAATAACCCTCGCTGTCCTTGCAATAATTTTTGCTATAGCATCTTTTATCTTACCAAAAACTATGCTAAATCAAACAACCAGTAAAGTAAAAGAAAAATATATTGATGCGGGTAGTGTGATTGATTCACTATCACCAGAACATGGTTATGATGTAGAAAAAATAAAAAGCCTAGATATCAATGAATTACAAAAATTCAAATTATTATCTGCCTATCTCGTACCATTTTTATTAAGTATTGCTATGTGCGAAGCAATCGTAATTTTTGGATTGGTTTTAGGATTTAGTGGTTATGACATAAAAATGTTTTTATACTTTGCTATACCTTCAGTCATACTACTTATAATACACAGACCAAATTTTGAAAAAATATTTGATACAAAAAATATTTAAAAAACTTACATAAATAAAAACTCGCCAACCAAGCGAGTTTTTAAATAGTTAATTTTTTCTTCTCAACTTTATCCTTTTTTTAAAAAAAGAATAAAGTAATTGAAGCCGAGATTTGTTTCCCCATCTTAAACAAATCTCGTCATAGTCTCGAGGCGAGTGGATCGTCCATTGGCAAAGCGCTTGGCCTTGCTTTTGGAACCTATCCACCCGCCTCGTCCGTAGCCCCACGCTACCTCCCGCAGTTGTAGAACTGTGGGTTGCATTGCGGGAACGGGTCGCAGGCGTCGCCGAGCTTGTCAGCGTCGTTGTTCGCCTGATCGGCGTTCGACTTCTCCGGGCAGTTGTCGCAGGCGTCGCCCACGCCATCAGCGTCGAAGTCACGCTGATCCTGCCCGTAGGTTTTCACGAACGGGCAGTTGTCCTTGGCGTCGGGGATGTTATCCCCATCGATGTCGGCCTTGGCCTTAGCCTCGGCCTGAGCCTTCTTCTGCTCCGCCTGGTATTTGTCCCAGGCGACCTCGCGATCGAACTGATGACCACTCGTGGCCATACAACCCGTCGCCAGACTCTGCAGAACGAGGATCACAACAACCACCATGCGGTTCATGATTCCCTTTCAGTCGGATTTGCCGACATTGTTATATAACCGCTTCATTTGGCCAAAATTTAGCTAAATTAAGCGATTTATAACAGATTTTGTTTAATAAATACAGCAATCCTATCTTACTAAACAGACAAGTATATCACAAAGATAGACCTTTGTCAATGTCAAATAGGATATTTTAGCTAAGACAAGCCATTTTATCTGAAATTAACAAAAATAGACAGATAACAAAAAACAGATAACAGATAGCAAGTGAACAAATTAATTAATTTGTTATCTGCTATTTGTTATCTGAATTCTAAAAAATTTCTGTCCAATTTCCGTAAAATTTACGTAAAATTATTGTTTAAATAACTTCCTGCTCTATCTTCATCAACCGATTATACTTCTCCACTCTCTCAGAACGACTCATCGATCCCGCCTTAATAAACTCAGCATTCACGGCCACTGCTAAATCTGCAATAAAAGTATCCACAGTTTCACCCGAACGATGAGACACAGCTACTTGATAATGATTTTTCTTGGCTAAATAAATCGCGTCAATCGTTTCACTCAAAGTCCCAATTTGATTTACTTTTATTAACACGGCATTACCAACTTTATTATCAATTCCCTGTTGAATTCTTTTTACATTGGTCACAAATAAATCATCACCCACAAGAGAAATTTTCTTGCCCAATTCTTTGGTCAAAATTTTCCAATTGTCCCAATCATCTTCACTTAGACCATCCTCAATTGAAAGAATTGGATATTTTTTTATCCAAGAACTATAGGTGCGAATCATTTTTTCGGCCGTATAACCTTGTTTTTTACTTTCAAAATAATATTTACCATGTTGATAAAATTCTGACGAAGCCACATCCATGGCCAAGAAAACATTTTTACCAGGAATAAAACCTGAGGCTTTAATCGCTTGCATTAATAATTGCAAAGCGCGTTCGTTATTTAATAAGTCTGGCGCAAAACCGCCTTCGTCTCCCACGCCTGTACTATAACCCTTTTGATTTAAGATCTGAGCAAGTGAATGAAAAATCTGTGAACCCATCCGTACCCGTTCGGAAAATAATTTATTAATCGGTACAATCATAAATTCCTGAATAGACAAATTATTATCTGCGTGTCGGCCACCATTCAGCACATTCATGGTCGCGACTGGCATACGCCAATTTTTTTCTGGAAGTTTGTAAGCCACGCGAATATATTTGTAAAGTGGAAACCCAAGAGAATTGGCGCTAGCCCTACACACTGCGAGAGACACAGCGAGAATGGCATTGGCCCCAAATTTCTTTTTATTGGCAGTGCCATCAGTCTTTATCATCAGGTCATCAATTTGTCTTTGCTCCAAAGCATCTTTACCAATTAACAATTTGGCAATTTCTGTATTAACATTTTTGACCGCTTTTAATACACCCTTTCCACCATAACGTTTGGCTCCATCACGAAGCTCCAAGGCTTCGTGAGTACCAGTGGACGCCCCACTGGGCACGGCCGCAGTGCCGACGGAGCCGTCTTCTAGGACGACGGTGGCTTCGACCGTGGGGTTCCCTCGAGAATCAAGAATTTCACGAGCGGAGATGCGTTTGATAATATTATTTTTAGACATAGATTTGATTATTTTAAAAAAATAGTTAAAAGTATAAAGGAAAAAGTAAATAGTAATTAGTAATTGGTAATTTTTCATCTAAACCAGCTAAATATGTAGCATAATTACCATTTACTATTTACTAATTACAAATAATTATTTTGCCTTAAACAATATAGAATACTTTTGAATTTCTTTATTTACCAAAATCTTCATCAATTCCTGCGTCCCTCCATGAGCACTCTCAATTTCTTTATCATCCTTATTATACATCTTTTTAACAGTTATTCTCAAGTCATCGCCCTCGGGTTGCATTATCTTTACTTTATCACCAACTTTTATAACATTATGAACTTTGACAATGGCTAAATATTTTTTATAAAATTTAACACAATCTACTACTTCACCCACAAATTGTTCTTCACCATTAATATGACTAAACTCGGTATTTTGTTCTACAGTATCCCGACCAAACAAAAAACCAGTTGTATAACCTCGGGTCATTAAAATATCCAGATATTTCTTTTTAATTTTTTTCAATTCACTACTTTTTACTTTTACCTTTCTTCTTTCTACTACATTTAACCCTTCACAATAAGCCTTAACAATAGTAGAAAGATACGCCACACTCTTAGCTCGACCTTCGATTTTAAAACTAACAACCCCAGCATCAATTAAATCTGGTAAATATTCTATCAAACACAGGTCTTTGGAATTAAAAATATAAGTGCCATTTTGATCTTCTTCTACGGGAATTTTCATGTCTGGACGATTAGGTTCGCTTAACTCTGCACTGATACTATCTACACCGTATTTCCAACGACAAGGTTGAGCACAGTCACCAAGATTGGCTGATCGACCAGTTAACCAAGCACTCAACATACACCGGCCAGAATAACTCATACACATGGCGCCATGCACAAAATACTCCAATTCAATTTTGGGATATTTTTTATGAATCTCTTTTATTTCTTTTAGGGTCACTTCCCGACCCAAAATAATCCGACTGGCTCCAGAATCTGCCCAAAATTTGGCGGCTGCCCAATTGGTCACATTGGCCTGAGTAGAAACATGAATTTTAATTTTTGGCGCATACTTTTTCGCGAGCATCATTACTCCAGGATCAGAAATAATCAAAGCATCTGGTCGCCACTGATTTAATTTTTTTAAATAAACTGGTAATTTTTCTAGATGTTCGTTATGAGCATAAATATTGGCCGTCACATAAATTTTCTTTTTTAATTTATGCGCTGTTTCAATTGCAATTTTTACATCATCCAGACCAAATTTATTTATTCTTACGCGTAAACTAAAATCTGGTATACCCATGTAGACTGCATCGGCTCCATAGGCAAAAGCATAAAGTAACTTTTCAGGGCTTCCTGCTGGAGCCAAAAGTTCTAATTTATTTTGTTTATTTTTTTTCTTCATAAAAACTCCAAAATTTCTAATTCCTAATTATTCTAATTTCTAACAAAAATCCTAATGCCCAATTCTAAAAATTTGTCATTTGACATTATTTAGATATTAGAAATTAGGTCAATTAGCCTTCGGTCATGAGCTCAGGCCGAATGGAATAATTTACCAACTAAACTTTTTTCCTCAACGCAGGTATTCTACCAACGTTTGTACCCCAAACCCATTAGCTCCATGACGCAACCAAGATTTACCAGAAGAATTGGAAAACAAAGCACTAGCCAAATCAATATGCGCCCAAGGGTAAGACACCATTTCATCACCTTTTTTCTCTTGCGTAAAAAATTGTAAAAAAGCGGCCGCTGTACTGGCTGTACCATAACGACTACCACCCACTCCCCCCATATTCTTTATATCCGCAACTTTACTTTTCATAGCTTCACCATATTCTTCACCTAGAGGTAAACGCCATAACTTTTCTCCCACAGCTTCAGAAGATTTTAATAATTTTTCTACTAAATTATCTTCGGGAGAAAATAAACCAGACCTCTCACCACCAAGAGCGGCCACACACGCGCCTGTTAAAGTCGCCAAATCAATCACTTCTTTTGGTTCATATTTGTGTGCATAACATAAGGCATCAGCTAAGATTAAACGTCCTTCGGCATCAGTGTTTAAAATCTCTACTGTCTTACCATTCATGGCTGTCAAAATATCATCTGGACGAAAAGCATCACCACTAGGCATATTTTCGGCAGCTGGAACTAACACAACCACATTCTTTTTTACATCCAATTCTGCCAAAACTTTTACTGCTCCCAAAACTGTGGCTGCTCCCAACATATCATATTTCATTTCCATAAGAGCATCTCCGGGCTTGAGGGAAATTCCACCAGAATCATAAGTAATCCCTTTGCCAACTAACACACTCGGTTTTTGCTTTTTATCGGCGCCAGTATATTCAACAATAATAAATTTTGGTTCTAATTTTGAACCGCGAGCCACGGCTAATAAACACCCCATGCCCAGTTTGGTCATTTCTTCTCTAGATAAAACTTTCACTTTTACTTTTTTATTATTTTTACCAAGCTTGACTGCTTCATTGGCTAACAAAGCTGGAGTCATAATCGTAGGTGGAATATTACCAAGATGACGAGCAAAATTTATTCCTCCACCAATCACTTGGCCATCAACTATTCCGCTTTCTAAATTTTTCTTTTGTTTATTATCAAAATCTCCCACCAAAACTACACTTTGCAAAGCTACAGTTTTGGCTTCTTCGTCAGTCTTGTGTTCATCATAAGAATAACTACCAACCTCTGTCGCGATCACAGCTTCCATACTCGCTTTTTTATCACCCAATTTTTTCATACCCAAACCCACAGCCATTGATAATTTGGTTAATTTTTTATTTTGTACAGCTACAATCGCACTGCCAACAGTTTCTTTCCAATTACTAACATTTAATTCTTTTTCTTTCCCTAAACCAATCAATAAAATCCGAGGAATATTTTTATCATTGGCAAACAACCACAACATTTGTTTACTTTTGCCTTCAAAATCTTTATTTTCTATTGCCTTACTAATAATTCCACCTAATTTTTTATCCAAATTTTTGGCAAAACTATCTAGGCCTTTGTCATTGTATACCGGCAAAATCAAAACCTCTGATTTTGGGACTTCATTTTGAATTGAATATTTTATCATATTAAAACAATTAATAGTTATTGTCTTATTTTAGTTAAAAAAACCACAAAAGTCAAACTACACACAAAAGATAAGATAATCTTGACAAAACCTTTAAAATATGCTATACTGTTTTGTTAAAATCGTACCAAAAAAGATATTTCTATCGATGTAATTTTGCCTTAATTAAGCCAAATTACACCGGGAGAAATCTCGGACACCCTTGCCAAGGGGCTGGGGTGCACCCCAAAAGGCACATAAGTGCCAAGGAGGACAGGATGCTGTATCGTAACGCTGAACGGTGTGCTATTTGCGAACTGTCCCTGGATCAAATCGTCGAATTGGTCTACGACTTGAAGCGGTGGGAATTTCTCACTAAAATCAAGTTTGTCTTCGACGAAGACAGAGGTGATTACTTCGTGGAGATCGAAGTAAAAACCGACCGCTGGGATCACGATTGTGGTTCGCCCGAACAAGGAGCGGTTACCTACCGCCTGGAAAGGGGCTACCACAACCTCACGTCTCTGGAAGAGACAGAGGAAGATCATTGGGTCGTCCTCAGCCACGAGGACCGCCAAACGCTCCTGAGAGAAATCAGGGACGACATCCGATACTGGGCCATAGACGTCCAGTAGACCAGCCAAGAATACTTGGCAACTGGGATTTTCTTAAACCCCTAACCCGCTAGACCAAGCGGAATATAAATAGGTCAACTTGGTAGTTCTTTTCCGTGTCGGGGTACTCCTTTCCCGTTCCTTAACACCTGTACAGGTGTTAGGCTAATGGGCGCCAAGACCCATGTCTTTTCTGAGCAGGGTCTTGGTGGCACGTACCGACAACGCGCCACAAGACTTGAGTAAACAAAAATTGTTTAATGAAGCCTGGCGCGTTGCCAAAATATAAAAACATTCGCTTACTTAGCGGTTGTTTTTTTATATAAAAATCAAGTTATTTTTTTGATTCAACGATCTTAAACTTTTTCCCGGTAAAATCTTTATATTGTTTACTATCAAACTGCCAAAAATCTAAGGGTACAGGCACCTTACCCATTCCACCTGGCACATCAATAATATACATGGGGCAAGCAATTCCACTAAGACGAATACGCAGTTCAGTAAAAATTTTTATTTCTTTTTTTATTGGGACAATAAAATGTTCGGCTCCGCACACATAATCACAACGAGAAAGATAATAGGGCTTCACACCAATTTCAATTAAACGAGAAAATAATTCTTCCAAAATTTCTACTTTATCATTTACACCTTTTAAAAAGACTGACTGACACAAAAGCATAGTTGAGACAGTTTGTAATTTTTTTACAGCCTTAATCGTAGCTGGGGTAATTTCCGTTGGATGTTCAAAATGCACCATTAAATATAATGGTTGTTTTTTTACCACACGCAAAGCATCAAACACTTTTTCATTTATCAGTTTAGGATTAGAAACCATCAAACGTGTCCCCACTCGTATTACTTTTATTTGTGATAGCTTGGTAAACTTTTCTAAAGCTTTTTTCAAAATTATTGGGACAGTCAAAGGATCTCCACCAGAAAAAATTAATTCTTTAATTTTGGGATGTTTCTTTATGTACTTTACCATGTTGTCCAAATCAGACTCACTAATAACCCCCTTAGCAATATCAGATACTTTTCTTCGACGCGTGCAAAAGCGACAATAAGCGGAACAATTCATAGTTAGTAAGACCAGAGCCCGGTTACTATGTTTGTGCACCAAACCACGGACAGGAGTAAAATGTTCTTCAGTTAGTGGATCAACCAGTGTAATATTATTATCATTTTCTTCTTTAATCGACGGTACAAACTGTTTATAAATAGCTGGATGTTTATTAACTAACTTTTTTAAGTGGGGTGATAACCTGGTAGCTAACATATGAGTAAAAACCACGACACAAACTGATCGTGATTAATAACACTATTAAATATGGATAATTAAGATACTTTTAGTTTTATTTTCTTTCCATCAATTTCTACTTCTACACCAGTTTCCCCAACTTTCAGCTCTGTTGCCAAAACTGACTTTTTCAATTCTTCAGCAAAATCCACAAATACACTATTCAACAATTGATCATCTGTACTATATTCTACTACCACCCTGTCTTCAATTGTCATTTTTTGTTCTTTACGGATTTGGTTGATCGTTCGAACAACTTCACGAAGTAAACCCAGCTTTTTGAGTTCAGGAGTTATATTTGTATCAATCCCAACACTTAGCCCTCCGCTCTCTTTATAAACATATCCTTCTCTTTGTGTAACTTTGTTTGTCAAGCTTAGTATATTGGTATTTACATTAACTTCACTCAAAACCATCATCTTTAATTGCAAACCAAAATCAGAACCAAGTACAGTTGAAGCAACTTCCAAATTATTAATAGGTTGTCTAACTTTAAGACCTGTTTCTGCCCTTAGAGCTAATGCTAATTCAACGATCTTCCTCACTAACTCCATATCTCCTAAGACCTTTTTATCAATCATTTTTTCATCAACCACTGGCCACTCCTGTAAGTGTACACTCTCTTTACTACCAGTCACGGTATACCAAACTTTCTCCGCAATAAATGGCGTAAATGGTGCCATAAGCTTGGACAAAGTTTCTAGAACTTGACGCAAAGTGGCTAAAGCAAATTGTTTATCAGTTTCATTTTCATCTTTGAAACGATCACGAGAACGACGTAAATACCAAGTAGAAAGTTCATCAATAAAATCTTTAATTGGTCTGCCCGCTCGCACTGTATCATATTTGTCCATGTGTTCTGTCACTTCACCCACTAATACATTCAATTTAGCTAATATCCATTTGTCCAACACATTTTCTGAATCCGTGTAATCCTTTAATTCCGTGCCCTCCGTGTGATACATACCATAAAACGACAACACATTATCCAAAATATTCATGACCTTGTTATAAACATCGCGTACTTCTCGATCATTGAAATACAAATTTTCGGCTTGCATTACAACCGAAGTCATAAGATAATAACGCAGAGCATCTACCCCGAACTCATCAATGATTTTCCACGGATCAGTATAATTCATTTTTGATTTTGATAATTTCTCGCCTTTGTCATTCAGAATCGTCCCAGTACAAACCACATTTTCAAAACTCACATCATCAAATAATAATACTG
This sequence comes from Candidatus Magasanikiibacteriota bacterium, assembly GCA_049287025.1. Classification (GTDB taxonomy): domain Bacteria; phylum Patescibacteriota; class Patescibacteriia; order Magasanikbacterales; family UBA922; genus UBA11710. The sequence goes on along the minus strand of JBAQFA010000051.1, from coordinate 41,951 downwards.
CCATAACATGCATGTAATAAAACCATGCTCGGGTCTGAGCAATATATTCGGCAATGTATTGACCAGGAAAACGTTTTTTGAATGTTTCTACATTTTCAAATGGATAATGCCACTCCGCAAATGGCATGCTAGCTGACTCTACCCAACAATCAATCACTTCTGGGATTCTTGTCATTGTGCCGCCACACTTGTCACATTTTAGTTTGATTTTGTCTACATTATGTTTGTGAAGATCGAGACCTTTGTTATTATTATCAATATAAAAATATTTTGGCGCCTCATGACTAATGTCTTCTTCCAAAAAATATTGTTCGTAATTAACATCTGACAAAATTTTACTCATGGAAGCATTTACACCACCATGACTTACAATTAAAACAGTCTTACCAGAATATTTTTTGTTAATATTTTTAAGAAATTTATCCACTCTGTCAGTAATTTCCTTTCTTGATTCACCATTTTCACCTAAATGATAATTAAATTTTTCTTCTAAAGAAGTTATTTTCTTATATTCTATAAAACTAGCCATTTTTTCTAATTCATCTCGTTTTATTTCACTCCATCCACCATGATTATATTCAGTAATCAAATCATCAATTACAATATCAACCTTTAATTCTTTACTCAAAATTTCAGCGGTTTCTCGACAACGCAAAACTGGCGAACTAATTATAATATCCACTTTGTCTTTTATATTTTTGGCACAAGTTTTAATTTGTTCTTTACCAATTTCAGTCAATGAGTGCTTATTAACGTCACTGGATTTGACCATTTCTATTTCATGATTAGCTTCACCATGACGCATAAACATAACCTTAGTAATTTCTCGATCACCTTTTTCTCTTAATTCATCCACACTACCTACACAAACTTGATTATCACATTCTTTATTATCACATTTCCAAAAAGGTAAAGGTGTCGCCCAAAAACGATTGCGAGAAATATTCCAATCCGGGGCTGTTTCCAAAATATTTAAGAAACGTCCATGCTTCAAATGGTCTGGAAACCAATTAATTTTTTCATTCAATTTAATTAATTTATCTTTAATCTTTTGAATATCAATAAACCAGGCGGAAATAGCATTGTAAAAAAGCTGAGTATCACACCGCCAACAATGTGGATAAGAGTGAGTATGTTGTTCTCGACTAAATAATAAACCCCGAGTTTCTAAATCAGCTTTAATTTCTTTTTCTGCCCCTTTAAAATATTTACCTTTTATAAATTCTGGAGCAAATTCATTAAAATGTCCTTTGTCATCCAAGAGTGGTACAACTGGCAAATCTCTTTGTAAACCAAGATTATAATCGTCTTCACCATACACAACGGCCGTATGTACTACACCAGTACCTTCTTCGGTCGTAACAAAATCAGCGTCAGTCACATACCAAGCTTTTTTCCCTGTTTCATTAATCGCTGGGATATCAAATAGTGGTTCATATTCTGCCCCAATTAAATTTGATCCCTTAAACTCTTTTATCAATTCATATTGTTGTTCTTTTAACACTTCATTTACTCTATCCTTGGCTAAAATTAAACAATAGGAACTAAAAACACTTGGTTTTAATTTCTCAAACCCCTTCTGTTCTTTTGCTTCTAATCCTAAATCAAAATAATGAACCAAAACATAATCAATATCTTTACCAATTGCAAGAGCCACATTTCCTGGCAATGTCCATGGTGTAGTAGTCCATGCGAGTATAGATGTGTTATCTGGCAATCCATGTTTTTCTGGATTTTTAAGTTTAAATTTCGCAACAACTGTTTCCTCAGTAATATCCTTATAACTATCATCCATAGCAATTTCGGCTTTAGAGACTGGAGTTTCACAACGAGGGCAATACATGAGGACTTTTCGACCTTCATAAATCAAACCCTTTTCCCAAATAGTTTTTAGAGACCACCAAACAGACTCCATATAGGTAGAGTCCATGGTTTTGTAAGCATTATCAAACTCCACCCACCGACCAATCCGGTTGATCATCTTTTTCCAATCTTGAGTATAAGTCAAAACTTTTGATCGACAAGTCTCATTAAATTTGTCTACACCCAAATTTTCTTCTACATCTTTTTTACCCGAGACTTTTAATTCTTTTTCTACAATGTTTTCAATTGGTAGACCATGACAATCCCAACCCCAGCGACGACGGACACGATAACCTTTCATAGTCATATATCTTGGTACCACATCTTTTATAACCGAGCTTAAAATATGACCATAGTGAGGCAGGCCAGTCGCAAACGGTGGGCCATCATAAAAAACATATGGCTTATTTTCTGGACGCTCTGAAACAGACTTCTCAAAAGTCTTATTTTCTTCCCAATATTTTAGAACTTTTTGTTCTTCGTTGTTAGCTTGATACATAAATTTTACTTAAAATTAACAAAAATTAAACTAAAATTTAACAAACCTATAAAAAAAATTTGTCAAATTTTTGTAAAATTTCTATCAAATTATTGTTAAATTATTTTAAAAAATAAAAACACCAATCTTTCATAGGGGCCCAATTAGGACGGTACCACCCTACTTTGGTGCTTCATTGACAGCTATTACGGGCTTACCCGATTGGTTCTACTTACTTTCAAAGCTTTCTACCAATAGCATCCCCTGGTGATTGCCAAGGTAATAACGCTTTTATAATTGCTTGCCCCGCAACTTTATGGTGCTGGGGTCTAAATAAATCATACTATAATTATAATCATTTGTCAATAAAAAACAGCCCCTATCACAGGACTGTCTTTATTTATTTTTATTTTCTATCTCTCTCAACAGACCGTCTTATTCCTTACTCCTTATTCCTTACCTAATCTCAAACGTCACATTTACATTCAAAACTATATCAGTACTTCCAGATTGAATATCTGGAGCCGGTGTAGCACCACCCATACCCACAGCTGATTCAGCATACTTATACAATGGATACATACCACTATCACCACTATATTCATTGTATGAAACTATATCAACTAAATTCACTCCCAAAGATTGAGACAAGGCTTTGGCTTTTTCTGCCACTTGTTTCAGGGCTTTTACTCTAGCCTCAGCTTTATAAACTTCATTGTCATCAATCGTAAACTGTAAACCACTCACATTGTTGGCTCCCACTTCTCCGGCTAAAGCCAAAACTTGACTAGATTTGGCTAAATCACGAATTTTTACACTCACAGTCTGTTGGACTTCATAACCTTTTAAGACACTACCAGATGCTTCGGTGTAATCATATTGAGGATAAATATTATAATTGGCTGTTTGGATGTCGTCTTCAGAAATTCCCAGAGCTTTTACTTTGGCAATTAAATTATTCATTACCTCAGTATTTTTTTCTTGAGCTACTACTACTGTTGTGCCACTAGCCGTCATACCCATGCTAATCATGGCAATATCTGGCTTGGCCGTCACCTTACCCACACCTTCAACCATGATTGTTCGTTCCATTTTATCGGCTTGGCCAATATAATTATATTTTTGTAAATTATTTCGAATCAATGTCCCCATGAACACAATTGAGTATGCCAATAAGATACCAAGCAAAGTGAACATTAATTTTTTACCAAAATCGTGGCAATTACCATTTAGACCACAACAAGTTTTTTCTGACTTTATTCCAGGTGTCAAGCCCTGCTCCATTTTTGGCGGAGTACCATTTTTTTTGACAGGCATAAATAATAGTTAAAAGTAAAAAGTTATAAAGTTGAAAGTTATGAAGTATATAAAAACAAAATCACAATTGACTTTATGAACTTTATAACTTTACAAACTTTATGAACTGATATTATTATACATTATTTTTAATAAAAAATAAATATTGTTTTGTCAAGAGTCAGACTTAATAAATAAAAATTATTTTTTCTTTGTACTGACTGCCTCAACACCAGGCAATTTTTTACCAGATAAAAATTCTAACATCGCTCCTCCACCAGTTGACACCAAATCAACATATTCTGTCATCCCGACCAATTCCATAGTTTGTAAAGTTTCTCCACCGCCAATCACTCCAAAGGCTTTACCCTTGGCACGACCAGCCACTAAGCGAGCAATGGAAAATGAACCGATATCATATGGTTTCACTTGAAAAAAACCCATTGGACCATTCCAAACCAAAGTCTGTGCTTTTTTAATATATTTGGCATAGAGCTGAACTGTCCCTGGACCACAATCCAAAATTGCTTCACCCTTTTTACAAATTTGATTTGGTTTTTTATCCAATACTACATGACGATATTTTTTACCATCCATTGTACCTACCACCACATCCACTGGTTTAATCACTTTTTTAGAACTACAATATTTCAAAATTTCTTTTTTATAATCTTTATCAACCGCTGAATCCCCTACTTTATAACCCTTAGCCCATAGATAAGTATTTATAATTCCCGCGCCAATCAACGCATAATCACACTTTGGTAATAAATTTTTTATTACTGGAATTTTTGTTTCCATTTTTATTCCACCCAAAATTAAAACAAATGGTTTTTTTGGTTTGTTCATTACTTTGGATAATCCAGCAATTTCCCTTTCTAACAATAATCCAGCATACGAAGGTAAATATTTTGCCACACCAGAAACCGAAGCCGCAGATCTATGAGCGACCGCAAAACCATCGAGAACAAATATATCACCGAGACTAGCTAACTTTTTACTCAGGTCAACAATATCTTTGGCTTCCTCTGGAAAAAATCGCATATTTTCGAGCATGACAATTTCTCCGGTTTTCATCTTATCAATTATCTTTTTAGCATTGTCAAAATAGATCTTCTGATCTTCTGATCTTCCAATTTTTTTATCCTCCACAAAAATAATTTTTTTCTCTAACAATTCACTAGTCTTCTTCACGACCGGTCTTAAACTAAATTTCTTATCATAACCACTTTTTTCTTTACCGTTGTATCCAGCTGGACGACCTAGGTGAGTGACAAGAATCACCTTGGCTTTTTGCTTGAGTAAATATTCAATTGTCGGCAGGGATACCAAAATTCTTTTATCATCGGCGACTTTACCCTGAGCCTTTGTCGAAGGGTTTATTTTTATCGGCACATTAAAGTCCACGCGTAATAAAACACGCTTACCTGCCAAGTTGCGAACTTGCTTGATGGTTTTTATTTTCATAGATTAAATATTTACTACCCAACAATGTATTATCAATTTTCTTGTCCCATAGGGACAAATTTATGTTAGGCAGGCACTTTAGTGCCTGTTAATTTATCACCCAACCCCACAGTCCCATAGGGACGGCATAATTAAAACAAATATTTTTCCTCAAATTCTATATTATTTATTTCCAATAATTTTTTGTATTCTTGTTTAAAATCTATTTTTTGATGATGGGTTGACTGGTTTAAAATATATTTTTTAACCCTGTCTATTTGCGAAGTGCTCACACTAAACGCGCCATAACCTTCTTGCCAGGCAAATATTTTTAAATCATCAAATTTATTATGTATCCATTTTGACGAACCACCTTTAATAAACTGAACAGCTTGAGACACTGGTAAATCTGGTTTTAATAACATTAGGATATGAACATGGTCATCAACCCCATTTATTATCGGTATTTGAAAATTTTTTGCTTTCGCTATCCCAATAATATAGGGGAATAATTCATTTCTTAATTCTTTATTTAACAATGGTCTTCTTTCCTTAACACTAAATACAATATGGACAAATAAATTGGTATAGGTATTGGCCATAAATTACAGCTGACCTTTTTATGTCGTCCCTATGGGACTAAATTATTATATTTCTCCTAGCAGGCACTAAAGTGCCTGCCTAACATCTTTAACCCCTAACGGGGTAATTATCAATTTTATTTCTATTTATCTAAACCTTATTTTTAATCTTCCAATCTTTCAATCTTCAATCACATCTGCATTATCCGCGACATCTACATAGCCATCCGCGTCATCTGTGTTTTAAGCGAAAAGCATCGCCATCTCCACCAACCGATGTGAATACCCCACTTCATTATCATACCAAGCGACCACTTTTACCAAATTACCACCCGCGACATTGGTTAATTTCAAATCCACAATTGATGAATAAGTATTACCCACAAAGTCCGCAGACACTAATTCTTCTTCGGTCACAGCCAAAACATTTTTAAAACGTGATGTTTTGGAAGCCTTAATTAAAGCATTATTAATTTGTTCTTTGGTCACAGTTTTTTTCAAAACCACGGTAATATCAGACAGCGAACAAGTTGGTACTGGGACGCGAAAAGCTACGCCATCAAAAATTCCTTGCAAATTATTAATTACTTGACCAACCGCTTTGGCCGCCCCAGTACTAGTTGGTACAATATTCTCGGCCGCTGCTCTAGAACGACGCAAATCTTTGTGTGGTCCATCTTGAAGATTTTGATCTGAGGTATAACCATGCACTGTGCTCATGAGAGCTTTTTCAATACCAAATGTTTCATCTAATACTGCCATAACTGGGGCAATACAATTGGTCGTACAAGAAGCATTATTTATTACTTTGGCTTTTTCCAAATGCACGTTGCCACAATTAATTCCACGCACATAAGTTGGGACATCATTTCCTTTGGCAGGCGCCGAAATAATCACTTTTTTTGCCCCGGCTTTCACATGGAGACTAGCAGTTTCTTTATCACGAAATCGACCAGTACATTCCAAAACTACATCTACTTTTAATTTTTTCCAAGGCAACACTGCTGGATCTTTTTCGGCAAATACGGGATATTTTTTACCATTAACAATTATATTTTTCTCATCAAAACTTATTTTCTTATCATAATTACCATAAGCCGTGTCGTGCTTTAATAAGTGAGCCAGAGTCTTGGTATCGGTTAAGTCATTGATACCTACTACCTGAACATTTTTCTTGGCCAAAGCGACTTTAAAAACTTGCCGACCAATTCGGCCAAAACCATTGATTGCGATATTCATAATAAAAAGGCTTAAAATGCCTAAAAAGCTTGAAAGGCTCAAAAGGCTTTTATTAAATTATGTCAACCAAGCCTTCAGGCATTTATTGCCTTTACAGCTTTTCGAGCATTTGTTTAATTATACAAAATCTAGACAAAATTAACAAGACAAAAAAACAGTCCTTGGTAGAACTGTTTTCAAAATCTTTTAATCTTCCAATCTTTAATAATTATTCAATACACTTCTCGTCCCCGGTCCAGTAAAGCCTTCAGCTGGAGTAAGATGATGTTCTTGTTGGAGTTTAATAACCGCTTGTTTGGTAGCTGGTCCAAAGAGGCCATTAATTTTTATTGCTTTATCTAGATAACCAAGTTCTTGAAGGCGGGTTTGGAGATATCTAATTTCTAGACCTTCCATACCTTCTTCAAGACGACTATAGAAGATAAATTTATTAGTGGTAAGATCATTACCATTTTCATATACTTCCGTGCCAGGAATAGTCACTATTCTGTCCCATCTAAAATTTAGAGAGTTGAAAATGATTTCATCTGTAATCCAACGTTTGACTTGCTTACCTTCTTGGTTGGGTTCTAGTCTGTACACTTTACTATCATTGCTGTATTTAACAATGGTGTAATTAGGATGATGATCAGTGTAGGTGATTTCACTGCCTATGGTATATTTGTTTAATAATCTTTGGTCGATATCTTCAATCCAATTCCATTTATAATTAAGAGTATTGAAAACTGATTCGCTTGTAATCCAATATTTTTCTGTTCCTAGAAGTAAATAAACTTTTGGATCAGTAACGGTCTTTACTAGAGCGCCATATTTAGGATTGTAGAGTGGACCAAAAGGCATAAAACCTAGGTTGTCATTTGGTATAGAGCTTAGCTTGTCAGTAATTTTTACCTCATTCCAAGAAGTGAAGTAGGTAAAGAAAACATTAGACTTGGTAAAAGCTCGTTTGGTACAGTCGGTGGTTATGTAGTAGATTGAAGGTGATTGAGTTGATTTGTAGGCTTGTTCAGGAGTGAGAGGACATTGGGTGTTTTTTATTTCAGTAATATCATCATCTGTTTCTGTTGGTGTAATGATGGTATCAATATAGTTAGACAAGAGTTCAATTGAATCAGAAAAAACTTTGGTAGTATTACCCTCGTTATCTCTAAATTTAACATAAACTGTCTTAGTACCAGCGCCAGAGGTTAGAGTCCAATTCTTTTTAGTATTGTATGTTTCCCAGATAGAATTACTAAAGTCTGTACTATTAGAAAGCGTCACTAGAGTGGCTCCAGAGGCACCTAGATTTAGAACAACATTAACATTTGTGGTAGAAGTAGCATTGTTGTTGACCATCATTGAACCATTGGTTGGTGGAGTCGTGTCACCGCCACCACCGCCACTAGAATTATTAGTAGTTGGGGTGTAAGTAGCCAAAGAGAATGAAGCGTAATTTGAACCAACAGCAGTAACTGTTACAGTCATACCAATAGAAGCAACGTTGGTCGCTTGATTTAAATTATATGATTGCGTCACTGGGTCAGAAGCAATGGTTAGATTTGCAGAAACACCTTCTACTACTGAATTAAGGGTAACCGTGTGATTGTCTCCAGAAACTGATAATTTAAAAGTAGAAGAAGTATTTGTATTTAAAGTCATCTCTACCGGCGAGCCAACCGGATCAGTATTAACCTCGTCTGACACTGCAGAATAATCAGTATAAGTACTATCATTATTCAAAGCAGACACTTTAAATGAATAACCTGTGTCAGCAGTGAGACCAATAACGGTGTAAGTAACGGCAGTAGTGGTAGCAATAACTATGTCATCGTCATAAGCTAATTTATAAACTGTACCAGTTGGGTTTTCATTATTATTCCAAGAAACAATCATACTAGTTTGGCCGTTGGCAGTGCCAACAACAGTAGCTGGAATATTTGAATTAGTATATGTACTACTAACAGTAGTATAACTACCAACATTGCCATACACATCTATGGCTTTTACTTGAAAATAATATTGAGTATTAGGAGTTAAACCAATATACGGAGTGGAAGTGTTTGAGGTAGTTGTAGCTGTGTCAGCAGTAGTGGAAACAGTATAAGTAGTAGCACCAGCCGCTGCCTCCCAACCAAGGGTAATTGAAGTGCTATCTGTGCTTACAAAAAATAAGGAAGAAGCATCTGGTGCAACATTATCAACCTCAAATTCTGGAGTAGTGTCTGACGAACCATAACCAGTTCCATCAAATGGTGTCAAACGTAATTGAGCAATGGTAGTAGTAATTACCCCATCAGCTTGGGTATTCCATTTAATGGTCATAGACCTTCTAGCAGAAGTATTAGTAATACCGCTAATTGTACCTGTGGTTGATATAGTACCAACAGTAGTCGTGCTAATAGTAGAAGACGCCCAAGTAGAACCATCATCCAAAGAATAATCAACAAAGAGCGTAACAGAATCATCATCTGCATCTGTAACTGTGCCGATAAGTGTAACTAAGCCAGTACCATCAGTAGCAAAAGAATAGTCTGTGCCTTCAAAGACTGGTGCGGTATAAACTGGTTCTTCTGCCAAAGTTGTTGTACTAATCTCAACTGAGGAAGTACTATTACCATAGCTATCCCAAGCAAACAATTGGAAATAATAGGTGGTACTGACTGACAAACCGGTAATAACGGTTGTGGTGGCACCATTAAAATTACTGTCAGCTAAATTTGGGTCATCAGCTGACCTCCATTCAGGGCTACCGCCATTCAATGGTGAAGAAGTGGCATAACGTATAGTGTAATCAAAAAAGTTATCATCGGTGGAAGTGGTGCTCGGCAAATTTAAAATTACAGTACTGCTATTGGTAATATTTACTGATAAATCACCTGGGGCAGTTGGCTCAACATTATCAATCAAAACAGTCGTAGAAACAACTTCAGCAATTTCTGTTGAAAAGTCTCCATTATGATCATAGGCTGATAAATATATCCGGTAAGTACCATTACCAGTGGGTAAATCTAATAAAGAAAGCCAAGTAGAAGTAACAACATTAGCTCCAGAAGCAGTTGTAATCAGCGGGAGTTGTTCGGCTTTATCTGGCGTATTAAGTGGATCATAATCAGGAGAAATAACTCCGTACAAAGATTCAACTGTGGTAGTATTGATCATAGCACCAAATTCAGTAACACCACCATCATCATTAAAAGTACAACCACTGGAACATTCCTCATACCAAATAGAAACCGTCACATTATCTTGATTAGCATCATTCAAAGTAAAATTAACAGTTACTTCACCCGTGCCATCTACAGTTGAGGTGACTATTAAGTTAGATAAAACTGGAGAAGAACTAACATATGATTCACTCACACTCAAATCCAAACTACTAGTTACAAACCTTGGTTCACCGTTGCCATCAACATAAGCGACCGCCACAATGTTGCTGGCATTATTGTAAGCTGAAGAAACACGACCATCACTAATAATATTCCCATTATCAATATTAGTACTAACAATAAAATCATAGGGCGTATTAGTACTAGTGCTATAAGCAAAATTTATCAACCCACTACTAGTATCATCAGCACCATAAGCAAAATATGGTTGATTATTATAAAAAGCTAATTCGGAAAATTTATTATTACTTTTAGTTAAAGTACTAGTAACCCAGGTACCATTGTTGTAATAAAGGAACTTATAATTTGAATCACTGTAATCAGCGTAAGTTAAACCAGCATTACCATCTACATCGACTGCAAATCCTCCGGTAAAAGTATACCCATCTAAATCAGCCACCACAGTTTGAGTTTCAAAAACATTAACATCATGGGTTGTGAAATATATTATATTATAATTACCCGAATCCAAATTTTTAAAATATGTACCCTGGACTGTAGTTGTACCATTCTCATAACGCGCAGTCAAACCGGCAATCGCTCCACCAGCCAAATCTACTGTGCCAGTAGTAAAAGTATTCAAATTATCATTAGACATTAAAAATGTAGTGCTAGTCAAACCATAACCCAACATCATAAGATCTGTACCAGTAGCAAAACTTATACCGCCCATAATTAAATTTGCTGGAATATTGGTTAATTTTTCATTCCAAACACCACCATCACTAGAGGTAGAAATGATAATTTCACTGGTACTAGAAGCAATTACTGCCAAAGCAAAATAATCACGCTCATAATTATATTCGACGTCAAATGAAGCATAGGGAGATCCCATATTAATAATGCCGGCATTTTCAAATACATCCACATGATTATCACTCCAGGTACCAGGTGCCCCACTAGTGGAAGTGGTTAATTGAATGTCATAAGAGCCATTTTTCAGACGTGAATAAAATAAATTATATACTCCATCAACGTAGATTAGCTTAGTATGAGAATCAACAGCATCATTAATAGAAGAAAGATTGCCATCCCAAATTGGTGGTTCTCCTCCTTCAGGCAACACCAAACTACTCGTCGCAAACCTCAATTCTCCACTAGCAGTAACATAAGCCACAGCAGCAGTAGTATTGGCACTATCATAAGTGGTGGACATTCTACCAACTTCTCCAACAGTATTAGCTCCATCAATAGTAGATGTTACAAATATAAAAGGTGAAGCGGTGCTACTACTATAGACAAATTCAGCATAGTTACCATTACCATAGTAAACCACATATGGTTTGGATCCATAAAAACCAAGATCTGGTTCAGCAGGATCTTCAGCTAAATAACTAATTTGACCAATGGTACTAGTAGACCAGATACCATCTTCAAGAGAAGCAAACAACATGGTACCAGTGGCATTAAAATTCCCATCAGAAATTATTTCATCATATAATAACGCACTTGGTCTGTTATTTTCGTCTAAAACAAATCTATTATTTGATGCACTAGTACTATGTGGAAAATGAATTGAAGAGGTTGTCCATGTAGCACCACTATCCGTAGAGGAAGTATAAATAAACTCATCATATGTAGTGGTATTTAATCTATACATGGCATGTAATATTGGTCCAGCTGTTATACCTACACCAATAAGATCATCATTATTTGAATCCATGGCTGACATAGTGGTGGTAGACCAGGTAACGCCAGCGTCAGTTGAAAAAGCAATCTTATCAAATTCATAGCCAATAGAAATAAGATCAGTACCTTCAAGAAAATCCATACCCACTATCCATTCACTAAAATCACCATCAACAGCCGTGTATACTTCTACTTGGCTTCCCCAAGTAACACCGTCAGATGAGGTCGTAAATATCATTATGTCTGTAGAGGAAACGTAGGCGGTAAGGCCAAAATAGTTAGTGGAAGAATTGTACCGAACATCAAAAATTGGAAATGAAAGGCTACCATCTATACTTGGTCTAATAGTACTAAGGGCGGTCGTTGGCTCACTCCAATTACCGTTTGCTCCGTTGGTAGAGGTGGTTAAATATATATTGTAATTACCACTTTCTAAACCAGAGTAATAATAGTTGTACTGGCTATTAGCGTAGATAAGTCTGGTAAAAGAGTTTGAACCAGCATAATCTATAGAAGAAAGATTCCCATCAAAAGACTCTGCCGGCATTGGTAAAGACGAAGTACTAAAATGTAATTGATTACCTATGACATAAGAAATCGCTGCAGTTTCACTGCCCGTATCATAAGCAAAAGATGGCTTGTAAAATAGACTGACCGCTGTACTCGTAACTGTTTCATAACTAAATTCCGTGCTGGTATTTACCGCCATTTTCAAAATACTTCCCGTCTCAGCATAAATCACCACTGGTTTGTCGGTAGCTATATAATTCAAGTCTCTAATATATATATCTCCATCGCCACTAACATCCAAATAGTTATCACTTCCCAATACACTGGTTACCCACTCTCCATTATCAGTCTTATGAGAGTAATGCATTGAGGTGGTAACATAAACATTTGGCCCATCTTCAACAAAACCCAATAATCTTCCATAAACAAATCCTGGATTGCCATTACCATCAAGTGTCATTTGGGTAAGTCTAGAAATAGTCCCAAAATCATTTGCCAAATCACCTACCACTGTGGAAGTGGTCCACGTAGTGCCATTATCTGTAGAAGAAGCATACAAGATACCCGCGTCAGTATCTACGCGGTCAGTACTGGTAGAATAATATAAACCAGCGTGCAAAACATGATTATCGGCTGTACCAGAAATACCCACATCCAAATATGACAAATAATAACTTTCTGGAAGCAAACTGTCGCCATAACAATAATTACCAGTACAAAAATCTGTAGTAGACCAACTACTACCGCCATTACTAGATAAATAAACATGTCCACCACTACTCAACCAACTACCAATAACATAATTTGTCCCAGGTAAAAATTTTAAAGATACCGTTGGACCCCAAATTCCGCCTGGTTGATTTGATGGTACTTGAACTGAACTTGACCAAGATACAGCATTAGAGGAAGTAGTAAAAACTATATTATGAGTACTAGAAGTGAAAGCAAAAATCCCAAAATAATTTCCAGAAGTATTGTACTGAATATCCACTGGACGACCCTCACTAAGTGGTGCTAAATCAGAAAATATACTATCCCCTGGTTCACTCCAAATACCATCTGCCCCACTTGTAGAAGTAGTTAAATACACTTCATAAATGCCTTCGCTAGTAGTGTTGGTATAAAATAAATAATAAATATCATTGGCCCGAATAAGTTTGATAATCGCGTCACTAGGAACAGTCGGCAAGTTGCCAGGATACGGGCTATATTCCATTGTCAAAGTAAACGTCTGTTGATTTTCTGTCAAATATTCTGTAGTAGAGGTAGCTAAATAATCTCCAAAATCATTAGCGGAAATTAAATATGGGCTATAATTATTTGTGGTGGTGGCATCTAACCCATCGGTAGAACTAGTGATTTCAAAATAAGGAAAACCAGAATAATCTGTATAACCATCTCCATTGGTTGTTAAATTTTCAGTATGAAGATTTTGATTGTCCTCCACACTTACTGGTACACCCACTACCGCTCCATTAGAACTGGTCACAAAAACTCTAGCTAGTAAGCCATTCATAATTGGCGCTTCACCAACAGAAGAAGAAGTTATATTATAATTTACGTTTATTAGCGAACTTCCACTACCAGTGGCATCGGAATACAAATCATAACTTAGAGAGCCACTGAGTGCAGAATCATAAACTTCATTATCAGCAGAAGTCCCACTAAACCAAACACCGTAACTATTGTCTGTTGAGGTAACATTAGAAACGGTATTATTATTAGCACTGTCAAATTTAATACCAGCATAATAATTATCTGACACCGCAATATCTGGTGTACCGCTTTGATAAGTTGTAGTCACAGTTGGACCAGTTGGTGCGGTATAATCATAAGTAGAACTAACAGCATTCCAAGAAAATACATCTTCTTGACAAAAATCATCATCTGCTGAAGGATTTCCAAAAAATCCTTCATAAAAACTCTTAATGGCGGCACAATCAGTAACCAAATCATCCCTAAAATAAATAGATATATACACATCATCATCTGCAGTTAATAATGACAAATGCCAATTTTGCGGAGTATCACCAACATAAGATGCAATATCTTGATCATTACTACTAACATTAACAAGAGTCATGCCTGCTCCATACCACATCACCATACCATCCCCGCTGTCTTCTACCAAAGAATTATAAGCATGGCCATTATAATCAAATGGATGACGAGTAATATTGAAAGTTTGATTGGTGGTGGAAGCATTTTGTACAACTAAATTTTGAATTGTGGAAGTATTAATACCCACCAAACTAATACCATTTTCATCTACACCAGCATTAATTATTGTTTCTGCGCCAGCACCACTAATAATTAAATTATCAGTCAGGACAGTAGATGAACTAATTGTAAAACCATTATATGTACCAGCTGACAAATTTACCGTATCGCCATTTTTTAAATTTCCAATAATACTAGTAGAAGTGGCATGAACAGACACATAATCTATTGATCCGTTATCATCAATATTTATAGTTGTCGTCCTAACGCCCGAATAAGCACCAATATCGCTACTACCACTAACATCTAAGTAACTACTATATGGAACAAGATTGAAAGTATTTGGGATAAATAGTGGGTCCAAAGTCAAATCGTGCCCGCCTTGGGTTAGAGTAATATTTGATCCAGTAGTGGTAACACTGGTTGCTAAATTATAAAAACCATTATAATCTTCAGAAGCAATAATACTGGCTCCTGTTGTAATAAATTTTAAACCAGTAACGTTACTATTACTTTCAGTGCTATATATTATATTATTCGTTACGGTCGCATTTAAATCATAATTCATCGCTGTAAACTTTATACCATTACACTGAGACGCGCATGACCTATAATAAAGTGTATTATTATTAACAGTAAAATTTGAAGTACCAATAGAATCAACAGTACTTTCAAGAGCTCCTATCATAGTCATACCAAGATTGTCTGGAAAGTAAAAATAATTATTACGTAATGTAAAACTATTGGAATAATTAGCATTTATTGTACTCCCCACAGTTGAGGTAGCTGTACTAAGATAATTAAAACTATTACCATCAATCAAAGTAGTACGCGTCTTTGGTAAAATAAAAACCGAACCTTGACTAGTAGTAAAATAAATATTGATTGTATTACTGGTAACGCTAAGATCTGAACTTCCAGAATCTATCCAAACAAAAGTATTTCGATATGGTGCATCATAAAGATTCACTATATTATTAACCAAAGTTAAATGAGCGCCGGCGCTAACATTCACACCAACATTTTCTAAGGTACAGTTTTGTATCTTCAAATTACCAGCACCTACAGTAATAGTTGAAGTAGTACTAGTCCCAATTACCGCTCCGCTATTTTGACAATCAACCGTAACTGACATCGGTGGAACAACAATTGGATAAGATTCTGAACTTGAAGTATAACCACCCCGTACATAAACCGTTTTTCCGCTATCAGCATCAACAAGAGCACTAGCAAGAGTATAGTATGAACAGTCTCCATTAATACAAACCGTACCATCACCAGAAAAATCCAAAGTAGAAGTACTAACTGCGGCTGATAAATCACTTTCTCCAGCATCATTAACAGCCGAGATTTTGTAATAATAAGTCGTACTAATTGATAAGCCAGTATCACTATAAGAGGTGCTGGTAATTCCAGAAGCAACAGAAGAATAACTGCTATCTGTTAGACTGCGATAAAGACTATAACTATCAGCTTCTGCTACACTATCCCAGCTTAGACTAATTCGATTTATAGAGGCTGGTGTGGCCGTTAAACCAGTTGGTGTGATTGGTGCTGAAACATTGCTAGGTGTAAGAACAATACTTCTAGTAGTATAAGTTGATATTAAAACACTAGTTGAAGAGGCGTTATAACCCGTGTAATTAACTGTAACAGTATAAGTACCATTTGGCACTCCATTAAATGTGTATTGACCATAAAGACCATCACTAGTGGCTGTATTATTATAATTATAACCTGACAAACTTACGCTTGCCCCACTTACTATTTGACTAGAATTATTAGTAATAATACCAGTTAATGTATTGCTTCCTACCCCACATATCGCAGAACATGCCCCACCCACATAACAAGTCTCACCACCATCGTTTGTATAACCAGATCCACCACAAACAGCACTACAACCAGCACTCACTTCACAAGAACCACCGTCCTCATCTGCAAGATAACCATAACCATAACCATATAAGTATTGATCTAAAGAACCACCAGTTGTACGGTAACTGCCATCAGAAGTACCATAACCAATTCCATAACCATAGCCATAGCCATAACCCCAACCAGTGGAGCCAGTGGAACGAATAAATTGAGCTAAGATAGAAGGCGCAAAAATAAAACTAAACATTAACAAAATAAAAATGCCAAAAATCAAACTAGAGATTTTTTCTTTGTCTCTTAAAATTTCTTGTATTTTTTTAACCATAAAAAACGAATTGTTTAATCCTTGAAGGAATTATACCACAAAAATTATAAAAATTCTATGTGAAACCTATATTATCCACAGTTTTATATTCAAACTTATTTTTTTAACCAAAAATTCTTTACTTCTACTATAGTAGCAATGACTAATAAATAGAAAACGCTCAAAGCCAAACTTTCCGCTAATAACGTCTGTTTATACCAAACAAGGAAAAAATGCCCAAGTAAACACAATATTGCCAATCCCGCCAGTACTCTACTTTCTAAATAATATAAAACCGCCCAACAACCTAAAAAAAAGAAAATAAAAGAAAATAGATTATGAAAGAAAAACAAATAAACCACTAAAATTAAAGTAAACAAAATAAATTTTATAATGTCCTTTAGTCTCAAACTGAGTTGTGGAAAAAAAGATAAATTTAACCTCTTTTTCTTGTATACCAAAAAAATCTCAGACAAAAATTTCTTTCCTTTTTTGCTGAGCAAAACAAACACATTATAAATTATAAAAAAAACTACCAGAGCTTTTACATTAACTAATGGAGACCAAACCGGAATAAAAACCGTCAAGACAAAAGCTAAACAAAAAAAACTAAACAAAAATAAATAATGGCTAGCAAAATAATCAAAAATAAATTCTAAATCATCTTTCAAAATTTTAATAAATTTCATAAACAAGTAAATTATCACTCGACCACCACAGTTTTAATAAGTTAACATCAAGCATTTTTAAAAAAATATTCTGATACCACTCATAGTCCATCTCTTTATCTAAAATAATGTATTTAACACCCATTTTTTTAAGTTCATCTAAAAAAATATTATATTCATCTACTTCTAGGTCATTTTTATAATACCAAACACCAGTGGGTGAAAAATATTTTTCTATAATTTTTGATTCAAACCGGTTGCTCTGAGAATAAATTTTACCAATTTCTATATTATCAGCTACCAAAGCTCTAACTTTCAAAAAACTCACAAAAGGATTAATAACAATTCTGTTTACAAACTTAAAATGTTGATAAAAATGCCAAGGCAAAACTAGTGCTGTATAACAATTCTCAATTTTTTTATTTTGTTTATATTCACAATTCTCATTATCAATTAAGATTGTTTGATTAATTTTTTCATCCAGCTCATACCAGTCTTTTGGATAATCAACTGCCTTTACTTGGCCGTGTCCACCCAAAAAAATTGGCAAAGAAAAAAGAAACGGCAACAAAATTATTGCTAATAAAATTATCTTTCTTTTATTCTCCATCATTTTTATTTCTAATAACTTTTTTGCTCCAAAAACATAAAACACAGCATAAACAATTGGTACCAAACCCAACCACTTAGTTGTCTCTCTAAACCCATTATACACAACAAAATGGGTAGATAAAAATTTTGTAAGATAATTAGAAAAAACAGTAGAAACACCTAAAGCGAAAAAATAACAAAATATTCCAATTAATAACAATGCCAAAAAAATTCTTTTTATTTTTTCTGCATTTTTAAAACTTTTTACTATTCCAAATATTATTAATAAAAATATTAAAAACCAAGCCAAATACCACCGAGAATTAAATTGATCAAATGATAAATACCTGTCTGTAGCTGCTCCCCAATGCCCACCAGTAGCCAAAACTGACAAAAGTACATTTAGAGGGTCAATACCGACTGGGGCAAATACTCTAAAATCTTCTTGGTTAACAGAATCAACAATCAAATAACCTTGATCATTTTCTTTTTGCAGTGTCGGTATCATCCAATACAAATTGGTAATAACCGCCAACAATAAGACTAAACCACTTTTCCAAAACAAATCTTTTTTATCGACATCTCGAATCAGATAAACAATAAAAAAAATCAGACTTACTAAAAAAATAATCAAAACATTATAAATAGAAGTGCCTAATAAAACAAAAACTATAATTAACAATTTTATAATATTTATAAAACTACGTTCTGCAAAAAATTTAATAATTAAAAATAGAAATAATGGATACAGAGCATAAGACCAATAAACATTGAAGGCCCCATCTACAAATCTTTCATATAAAAATGGACTACCAGTCACTATTAATACTCCGGAAAATCTCAACCATTTGTCAGACACAAAAAACTGCAAAAGTTTATCTGTACCATAGATCATGATTACAAATATAAAAACAAAGACAATTTTTTCTAATAACCAAACTGGCAAAAATTGTTGCCAAAGATAATGCACCCAATCCAATAAATAGGTGTTTTCGCCTATGGTTGGCAAGAGTCTATTTGGTCCAAATGTTAAATCAGTTCCAAAAATATACCCCTTACGCATCAATGGCGCGAGTATCAAAACTACCAAAGCTGAGTACGCTATGACCAAACTATTTTTTTTGAAAAATTCAATTATTTTCATTTTTAACAAAATATTTTTTCTTTATCTCTTGAATTATGGTCAGCCCCAACAAAACAATACAAACCAAAATTGACGT
The DNA here is from genome assembly GCA_049287025.1 of Candidatus Magasanikiibacteriota bacterium. Lineage (GTDB taxonomy): Bacteria > Patescibacteriota > Patescibacteriia > Magasanikbacterales > UBA922 > UBA11710. The sequence continues at coordinate 22,660 of JBAQFA010000051.1, read as the reverse complement.
AGCGGTCGCGTAGCCATAATAAATCTGGTTTTGATAAACCAAAACTACATACAAATCCTCGTTGTTTTTATAATTATTTGGTATATCTTGAGGATCAACCAACCAAGTATTACCAATAAAATTACCTTGAAAATGTTTTGTATCTGACAAAGTAGGCTTAAATAAAAGCCTTACATCTTCCAATTCTAAAATTTTGGAATTATAATGACACACACTATTATTTGATAATTTATAAAATACATAATCATCTTCACATTTTTTTTCTTCAAAATATTCTTTATCTACAAATTTTAGTTTCCAACCACTGGCAAAAGTTTGATTAAGGTGAAGTAACATGGACTTGTCCAGGTTAGATCTGTTTATTTTTAAATAATATTTGCTTTTGTTAAGAAAAGAATACTTAACATCAACAGAATTATTTTCATTAAAATTAAAATCATCTAAACCTTCCACCGCTTGTTTATTATAAGACTCTTTATCAACTAGTACTGGCCTTGCCTGTGGAGTTGAAGTAGAATCCAAAAATTCAGTCAACTCACTATAAATAATTTTTTTAGGTAAATAAACTAAATAATCAAAGTCGTCTGAATTTATTAAATTAAAATGAGCCAAATTATTATCAAAAGTTGAGGTCACTTCATTGTTGTTAATCAAAAAATCATAGGCCTCTTTTGATCTCTCCACCCTCTTATTTGGTTCAGTCCAAGAAAACTGACCAACAACAACTTCCTTAACGTCTTTAAAAACAAACAAATCTTTTAAATTAAAAATAAATAAATTTTGGATGTTTTTATAAGTATTTACATTGTAAATTTTCCCCACAACCCCAATTTGCTTATTATTAACCAAACGGTCATTACTACTAAACAAATTTTGATAATTTCCGCTAAATGTAATATCCAACAGATAAGAAGGAAACCATTTAAAATAATTTAAATAATCTGGAAAAAACAAAGCTGGTTTAGGTGAATAGTTTTTCGTTTGTACAAAAAGAGATTGATAATCTTTAGGGATATCACCTAAGCTCAAAGTATCCAACTTAGGATTATCACCGAACCTAAGAGTGGAATAAACACAAACAAACAACATTAAACAAAATAAAAAAAATAAGATTTTCTTTAATATATTTTCACTCTTAAAAATAAGAAAAGTAAAAGGCACAATCAAACCAAACAATGTAACAAAAGAAATCCAATTAACCCAATTGGTTAAAAAAAATAAATATTTATAAATTACAAGAGTAAAATTGTCCAAAGAAACAAATTTACCAATCATTCTAATAAAAATACTACAAACCAATACCGAAAGAAAAAATAAAATTAAAGAACGTTCTTTTCTTGTAAATTTATTCTGTTTTTGAAATAAAAAAAATAATAAAAAAATCGAACCAAAAACCGATATTAAAATAAATCTTACCCACTGTTTGTCATACATTTGATAAATAAAATTTGGAAAAATTTCATCTAGAAAAAAAGCATTATCAAAACTTTCTTCCTTGTTTATGCTATAAGCATTCTGAGCATATACCTTGCCATTTTCTACATAATTATAAACTCCTGGTAATTGTCCTTTAGTAGAATCAAAAAAAACCAACCCATAACTAAGTATAATCGGCAATAAAAAAATTAGTGTACACACAAACAACAAAAACATTTTCTTTTTTTGTTCTTGTAAGATCTGCCAAAAAAATTTCCAATAAAATATAATAATACTAAAAAGTAAAATAATATACATACAACTTATCCGTGGATAAGCCATCAAAAAACAACAACCAAACAAAAAAACTAGTAAAAATTTCCAATCAATCTTTTCTTTTTTATTAATATAACCTAAAAAAGAAGCAATTATTATAGTTATAGATGGATAAACAAAAACAAAATTTCCTTCGGCCAACATGAAAATGGACAAAGGATTAAAAGTAAAAAATAAAGCACCTACTATACTACTATTTTTATCTACAATATATGATAGACATTTGCGACTAGAAAGATAGGAAAATAAAAAATACAGAATAAAGTATGCTATATTCCCAAATTTTAAACCAAACAATAATTTTAAAAAATTTTCTATAATTCCTGGCCACATTCTACTAGATAAAAGTTGACTAGCATCATGGCCAAAAAAAATCCAAGAATCCCAAAAATTAAAAAGATGGTGCCAATATACCCCGGAATTTAAAAGATAATAAATTTGATAAGCTTCGTCTATAAAAGTCCACACTCCTTTTTGAAAAATCATAAATGATAAACTCAAAAAAGTCATTATTAAAAAAACCAACCAACCCCAATTTTTACTTAAAAAAAATTTAAATTTTTCTACCATAAAATATTTTTTTGAAAAGAGTTTCTATTTTTTTTTTCTGATACCCAGAGAGAGAATAGCCAAGAATTAGATGTGCCCACATAAATAATTTTTCTTTCCAAGATAATTTCAAATTAAATTTTTTTACCATTTCTATTCTTAAATGATAGCACTTCTTTTCTAATTCGCGTACTCTCTTGAAAGAAGCATTGGTCACATGAATTCGATACTTAAGCAAAAACTCAGGTAAATTAGCTACTTTATAACCAGAATAAACTATTCTAAACAACAAATCATAATCTTGACACAATTCATACTGTTTACGATATTTACCAACTTCTTGCCAAACCGACTTTCTAAACATACAAGCTGGATTCCAAAAAGGACAATGCAAAAAAATATCCTTGCGAATATCTTCATTAGAAATTGATTGCGTCGAAAAGCCAATTTCTTTACCAACAGAATCAATATATTTCACAAATGAACTAACTAAGGCATAATCTGGATTATTTGTTAAAAAATCAAATTCTTTTTGCAAACGTGTTGGATCTGACAAATCATCATGGTCTACAATGGCAATAAATTCTGCTCTGGCCTTTTCAATTGCCATATTTGTATTATCAACAATCCCCTTATTTTCTAAGTTATTAAAATATCTAATTCTTTGATCACTAAGATATTTCTTTATTATCTCTCCTGATTTATCTTTTGAATAATCATTAATAATAATAAATTCAAAATCAACAAAAGTCTGCACCAAAATACTTTCTACCGTTTCTTCAAGATATTTTTCATCATTATAAAATGGCATGATCACGCTGATTTTTGGTTGAAACAACATATATAATTATAATCTTTTACGAAAAAACTGAAATAAAAATTCAACCCAACTCACTGGTAAAAACTTTGCCAACCAAGTAAGAAAAAAAGAAATAACTATAGGTAAAGTCAGTGGTTGTTTATAATATTTTAAAATTTCTTTTCTTAATTGCAAAACACCCTTTATCATTTCTTTTTGTTTGGTAAAAACTGCATTATCACCGTGAAGACGATACCTAGTTAAAACCTCTGGTAAATTATGTAATTTATACCTTTTTGATATTCTAAACAAAAATTCCAAATCTTCAAAATGACGAAAAGAATCATCAAGTAGCCCCAAACTATCAAAACAGCTCCTTCTTATTGCCAATAATCTTAGAGGATTATAAAAAAATAATCTATATCTAATTTCTTGATCATTTACAGGATATTTTTTTAATCCCAATGGTTCACTATTTTCATCTATTAACATTGACCAAGTTCCACACAAACCACAATCTTCATTTTTATCAAAAAAATCAATATTTTTTTTTACACAATCAGGCATGTACAAATCATCACTATCTATAAAAAAAACATATTTCCCTTTTGATTCTTTTATTCCTCTATTTCTAGAAAAAACTATATGACTATTAACTTCATTTTTTAAGACTTTTACTCTTAAATCTTTTTGGGCGTAACTATTTATAATAAACAAACTGTTATCCGTAGAACAATCATCCACAATAATTAATTCAAAATCTCTAAAGGTTTGATTCAAAACACTTTCAATCGCTTCAGATAAAAACTTAGAATTATTATAATTTATCATTATAACCGAAACCAAAGGCATCATAATACTTAGGTATTTAGATATTTATGGGCTATTTTTTCTAAATAATTTTTATTATTTTTATACCACTCAATACTTCTATCTAAACCCTCTTCAAAATCAACCTGTGGTCTAAAACCAATTTTAAAGATTTTACTTGAATCCAAATACTGATCAGGAATTTCAATAAAATTTTCATGTTTTTCTTTTACAATCGGCTCTACATCAGCAATTTTACCGCGTAAAATATGTATTATGTCTGAAACACTTTTTATTCCATTGCATTTCTTAATATCTAATAAATCTTTGTCCTCATAATTACCAACATTAAAAGCTGCCCAACCAAAAGTTTCAACACCAGATTTTGGCATATTGCAATTATCTACTCCATAATAATCTTGCACTTTCTCCAACAAAGACAAATATGCATTTACCACATCCTCTACATAAATATACTCACGCAAAACTAATTCATTACCTTGATTTATTATTGGTGACTTACCAGACAAAAGTGCCATAATTGTCTTTGGTATAAGACGAGAAAAATTTAAATCACCTGGACCGTAAATATTACAAGCCCGAGCTACTATTACCGGCACTTTGAATTGAAAAGAATATGTCTGAGCCAAGACATCAGTACACACCTTGGATGCACTATAAACATCCAACCCTCGTAGTGAATATTTTTCTAAATAAGGAATTTGTTCAGACTGAATTTGAGTATGATCCCCGTAAGCTTTGTCTGAAGAAACTACTAATACCCTAGGAATTTTATTTATTCTTGCTACTTCCAAAATATTTAATGTACCCATTACATTATTTTCAACTGTAGAAACTGGTGAATTGGCTGCATCCACCACAATTGCCGAAGCTGCCAAATGAAAAATTGTATCAATTTGATGTCGATCACAGACTCTTCTCAAAGAATAAAAATCTAATAAATCACACTCTTCAATATCTGGATTAATAAAATGTTCTTTATTATCTTCTTCCAAAATCAAACGCAAAGTAGAAATCGGTCTTTTGTGTCTAACCGTCACTACCACCACTGCTCCCCTAGTCAAAAGGAATTTTACCAGGTGAGAAGCCACAAAACCATCCCCACCAGTTACTAAAACTCTTTTGCCAAACCAAAAATTTTTATCTGTCATATTTCAATCAAAATTAATTTTTTTATTAATTATATATAACGGACGTTCTTTTACTTCATCTATTAAACGGGAAAAATATATTGCAAAAATACCTAAAAAGAAAAAATTAAGATTTAACATAATAAAAGTAGCCGCTATCACATAAACCCATTTATTTTCAAACAAAAAACCAGTAAAAAAATACATAATAATTAAATAAACAATAATAACCAAAGACATAAACAGCCCAAAAAAACCAACATAAAATGGCAATTTTAATGGCAAAAAGGAAAAAGAAAAAATTGCATCCAAGGCAATTCTAATCAAAGCTCTAAAATTATAAGAAGTTTCACCGGCAAATCTAGCATCTCTTTCATACTCTAGACCGATTTGTCTAAAACCCACCCAAGCTCTAATACCACGAATGAATTTTATTCTCTCTTTTAGAGTTATCATTTCTTTAACTACTTTTTTGTCAATCAAAGAAAAATCACCACTATCCCTCGGTATATAAACGGTTGATATTTTATTTAAAATCAAATAAAACAAATTATAACAAACTCTTTTTAAAATGTTTTCTTTACGCTTTTTTCTAACAGCATAAACCACCTCAAAACCCTCTTCCCATTTTTTTAACAAACTAGAAATAAATTCCGGCGGATCTTGTAAATCAGAATCCATTATAATTATTGCTTCACCTAAAGCATGCTCAATGCCAGCGCTCACGGCTGGTTGGTGTCCAAAATTACGAGAAAAATCAATAACTTTTATTCTTTTATCATTTATGGAATAATTATATAATTTTTCCAAACTTTTATCTCTACTACCATCGTTGATAAAAATAAACTCAAATTCATAATTCATTTCTTTATCTGCCATTTGTCTTAACCGCGACATCAATTCTTCCAAAGATTTTTCTTCATTAAAAACCGGTAAAACTATAGAAATTCTTTTCATATTATTTTTTTTTAAACAAATAAAATATTGCCGCAGCTGATGTTTTGTCTTTATTAATTTTGTTTGCTATTTTTTTAAATTTTCTCAAAGAAAATAATCTGTGCCACAAAAGATCAACAATACCCTGATCAGATAAATAATATTTATCCAAACCTGATTTTACAAAACAAATACCATTGACAACACTCTCACTGGCAGCTAGACAAACAGGATTTTGTTTACAACAATTTTTTTCTTCATCAACGCGAAAACCGACTTTTGCTAATAAAATTTCTAATGACTTTCTGGTATGAATAAAAAAATGAAATGGAACATGCAAATCAAACATATTTTCTTGATATTTATCCCATTCATAACTAGGAATCATCGGGATAGATAATATACAGACACCATTTTTATTTAATTTATTATAAACTTCTTTTATAAATTCCTCTTGATTATCCAAGTGCTCAAGAACATCAAAAGCTAACACCACATCAAATTCACCCTCTACCCCGTTTAAATCAGTTTTTAAAATTTTTAACCCATTTTCATACAAAATATCTTTTTCCAAATATTTGTCTGCCCCCAATAAATTCTTAAAACCAACCTCATTAAGACAAGCTAGGTCAAAACCAATACCACAACCAATATCCAATATACTACTATTTTTATTAATTTTTATTTTTCTTAATGCTGTTAAATTCAATTGTGGACTTAGATAGTAAAATATTCTACCAAACAAACCCTTTTTATAAATAGCATAGTTAACAATTTTTCTTACTAAAAATTTTTTAAAAGAACTATTAAAATAATTTAATTTATCCTGACTAAGACTATAATAACTACTGTTATAATATTTATTTAGATCATCGACACTTAAAAATTCTTTTATCTGTAGACAGCCACAATAGCTACATTTATAATAGTCAAATTCATCGCCACTGCCATAATACATCTCTTTTATTTTATACAAATCAAAATTTCCACTTTGTCCGCAGATTCTACATTTTGCTTCAATTTTTTCTCTATTATTAGCCATTTTAAAATAAATAATATCTATACCTTCTTTATACTAATATTTAACAAACAACTGATTAGCCTTCAAAACTATTAAGGAAAAAAATAAATACATCACAGCCACCAGCCATAATTCCCTACTTAAAATAACATAATTTTGTCCAAATGACAATGCTAAAATAAATGTAGAAAAAAAGTAATAAAAAACTATAAAAAATATGTTAATTAAACCAATAAATAAATAAGATCGTCTAAACAATTGTTTTTCATTTTTTTTATCTGCCAAATTAACTGCCAAACAAAATTTGGGTAAAAATACCGCGATTATAGCAATACTAATAAAAAATGGCATTCTTCCTAATAACGCCAAGACTGAATATTGCCCCACCACTTCAGCGGAGAAAAAATATTTAATCAGTAGAATATCGCCATTACCAATAACCAAAGTTAGAGCAGACAAAAGCAAAGCCGACACCATAGCCCTTTTTTCCAATGTAATAATATTTTGCGTGATTGGCTGGGCTAGTTTTAATTCTGGTTTAAACCATTTTTTTCTAGAAAACCAATATCCGAAAACAAAAGTTCCTAAACCATAAAAGAAGAAAGACAAAGTAGCTATAACTACGCTAGGGTAAAACCATACTAGAACAGGAACCAGCAGACGAATTAGATTGGCCAATGTATTAACCAAAGCAAACCGTTTAAAATCCTGCCACCCAATAAACATACCAAGGTAAATAGAACCAACCATACTCAAAACTACTGACAAACAAACAACCATTAAAGCCGAAAGATTGTAAAATTTTAAACAACTAAAAAATAATGCTAAAATTAATAATAAAATAAAAAAACCAGCCAAAGGCCAGCTAATTTTTTTAAATATTTTATTAATAAACAAATAATTTGCCTGGTAATCATTAATTTCAGCCAAAACGGCTGTATGTTTGACCACAAAATATGTCAACCCAGCGCTAACAATTCCCAAAATGACAAAAACTGAAGCAAAAAATTGATATTCACCAAACTGAACCACAGTTAATTGACGCGACAAAATAAAACTCAAAACATAACCAAAAAAACCAGCCAATACGGTTCCTAACACACTGTAAAAACTATTATTCAATAAATTATTATTTTTAAACATATACTAGTTTACGCCAAGATTTATTTTCAAATCCAATCTTTACTTACAGACAAAACAACCCTACCTATTTATTTAAATTAAAAAAATTAACTTAAAACACTAATAGTTTATCATTTTTAGACAAAAAGATCAATCATAAAAACTAACAATTTTGGTTGAATTTTTTTAATAAAAACATCGGCAAAATTGTCTTTTTATACAAAATACTCTATAATTCATTTACTCTTTACTATCTAAAAATAATTGGGTTCCTAATTTTATGAATCAAACACAATCAACAAAATTTATTGCTCACATTTCACACGGTTGGAGAAATATCTTAGAAAGTCCAAAAATTTATAATCTATGGCAAAAAATTTGTGGAGCAGAAAAATGGAAAAAACGAATTATTAATGAATATATCAAACCAATAGAAAGAAAAAGGATCCTCGATGTTGGCTGTGGCACTGGATCCATACTCACTGCCTTAAACAAAAAACAAATGATTGATTATGTAGGGTGTGATATAAATATCAATTATATTAATTTTGCAAAAAAAAATAACCCTAAATATGGCCATTTTTATTGTTGTGGAGTTGACAATTTACCAACATCTGAATCAAATTTTGACATTGTTTTAGCAATAGCCATCTTTCATCATTTGGATGACACCACATCATTAGAACTAATTAAAACTATAAAACAAAAACTAAATAAAAATGGTGTCTTTATCCTAGCTGAACCTGTATGGACAGAAAAACAATCGTTAATAGAAAAATTCTTAATGAAGAAAGATCGGGGACAAAACATCAAAACTGAAGCCGGATATCTGGAACTATTAAAATCTAATTTTTCAATAATTGAATCAAAAATAATTTCTGATTCTCATTACATTCCTTGGACTGTAAATTTAATAGTAAGTAAATAAATTTAAAAATCATCCTGGTCTATTTGGTCTATCATCCATCTTACATCTTTAAATCACCCTTCCAAACACACACTTCAAATACTCCCCTTCCATAAACGCGACTAATTCGGGATGGTCAATACCATGAATATATGTCTCTAAAATTTGCAAAGTCCGACCCGTGTGTCCAGCTGATTCTGATAGCATAAAACGAAAGTCATCTAAGCTGACATGAGCCGAACAAGAAGCTGAAACCAAAATGCCATCTGGTGGTAAAATTTGTAGAGCTTGTTCATTTATTCTCCTATAACCCAATAATCCTTCTCTAATTTTCTTTCTATCCTTCACAAATGCCGGCGGATCAAGAATGATAACGTCAATTTTCTCAATTTCTTTTAAATTTTTGTTAAATTTTTGTTTTATTTTCGTCTCATTATCTTTTGTATTTTCGTACCTTTCGTATTTCGTATCCCCCAAATCTTGCAAATATCTTTTTACATCTTCAGCAATAAATTCGCATTTTTTCAAATCAAAGCCATTCAATTCTACATTTTGTCTGGCCAATTCCAAAGCTGGTTCAGATACATCCACACTTACCACTTTATTAGCTCCACCCGCGAGAGCATAAACCGAAAATCCACCTGTATAAGAAAAACAATTCAAAACATTTTTGTCTTTGACATATTTCATAAGTGCCTGGCGCTTTTCTCGCTGATCTAAGAAAAAACCGGTCTTTTGTCCGCCCTTTATATCCACATAAAATTTGAGACCATTTTCCAAAATAATAATCTTGTCTGGCATTTTGCCGTAGAGTAGATTATTTTCTTCGGTTTTTGGTACCACAATTCCCGAATCTTTTTCTCTAGATAATTTTTTAGCATCACTTCTCTCATAAATTCCTTTTGGCTTTAATATTTTTACTAGCGCGGACACAATTTGGTCTTTCCATTGCTCCATGCCAATCGTATGAAACTGCACTGACAAATAATCCGCATATTTGTCCACGATCAAACCGGGGAGTAAATCATTTTCACTGTTTATTAATCTATATGAATCAGTTTTTTTACTAGCAATATAATTCACGCGCAAATCATTGGCCAACTCTATCCGACGGATAAAAAAATCTTCATTAATATCTTCATCTTCAACCCAGCTCCACAACCGTACGGCAATTTGGGAATAAGAATTAAAATAACCCTGTGCTAAAAAATGATTATTTTCATCTACCAATTTTACTGGTGTGCCACTCGCGAGTCCATCAGGAATATTTTTCAAAGCACCAGAAAAAACCCAAGGATGTCTGCCACGGATAGGGCCAACGCGTTTACTGAATACAACAAGAGTTATCATAAAAATTTAATTAACCTAATTGTTCTAATTATTCTAATTGACCTAAAAAAATCCCAATATCCAATTTAAAAATTTGTTCATTAGACATTTTTTAGAATAATTAGGGTAATTAGTATAATTAGAAATTATTATAAAAATAAACGGACAAGTACTAACAATTAATTTCCAGTCTTACTATTAAATTTCATACTTGCTCCAGTCGTAATCGCTATTGCCAGCGCATCAGCCGCATCATCTGGACTAATTTTTTTCTTTATTTTTAAAATCATTTCAACCATCTTTTGCACTTGAGATTTTTCTGCTCGACCATAACCAGTCAGGGCTTGTTTCACTTGCAAAGGGGTAAATTCATTTACAATCAATCCCGCCTGCATACAAGTAAGAATAATCACTCCGCGCGCCTGCCCCACTTTCATGGCAGTTTTTACATTCTTGGCAAAAAATAATTCCTCTACTCCCACGCGTGCTGGCTCGTATTTTTTAATTAACTTTTGTAATTCATTGTACAACTCAACTAATCGATCTACAAAAGGATCTTTTACACTAGTTTCTATACAACCATAAGCGACAAGTACCCACTCGCCTTTTATTTTTTCTATCACACCCCAGCCGGTTCGACCATAACCAGGATCGATTCCGAGGATTCTTTGTAGTTTTTCAGATTTCATACTTTATATCAGAGCTCCTCCCCTATAAGGGGAGGTTAGGAGGGGTCTTTAGTACGAATAAATTATGTGATATAAAATGACCCCCTCTGTCACTTCGTGTCAGCTCCCCCTCATAGGGGGAGAACAATTCTTACTTAACCCTCATTTGTATAAACGGCTCTCACATCATCCAAATCTTCAAAATATTCACAAAGATTGGACACCTTTTCACTTTTTTCTTCATCAAGAGTAATTGTTTCTTTGGCTACCCACTCTAGACCAAACTCATCAGCCTCCACTCCAAACTTTTCTACCGCTTCCAACACTTTTTGAAAATTCTCCACTGAAGTTCTAATTTCAATATCAAAATCATTAAAAATAATATCATCCGCTCCAGCCTCAATTAGAGCCATTTCAAATTCATCTTTTTTACTTTCTACTTTTTCCTTTTTACTTTCGCCGAGGTGGATAACACCGAGGCGATGAAATTGCCATTTGACCGTTCCTGGCCCACCCATAGAACCACCATATTTGGAAAAAATATTTTTTACTTCGGAAACTGTCCGATTTACATTGTCTGTTAGACACTCTACTAAAAAAGCCACGCCATTTGGTCCAAAACCTTCGTACATCACTTCTTGCAAAGTCAAACCATCGTCCAGTTCACCTGTACCTTTTTTTACAGCACGTTCAATATTTTCCTTTGGCATATTAGCCGCTTTAGCCTTTTCTACAGCCAAACGCAGAGAAAAGTTCATAACCTGGTCACCGCCACCTTGTTGAGCCGCGACCGAAATTAACCGGGCTAATTTAGTAAAAGTATTACTGCGCGCCTTATCCGCTTTACCCTTTTTCGCTTGAATATTGTGCCATTTTGAGTGTCCGCTCATATAATTAGTTATAAAGTATAAAGTAAAAAGTATAAAGTTTAGCACTTTTTACTTTCAACTTTCTACTTTGAACTCCAGTAATTTACCATTTTTAAGAAAAGAAATCAAGTTCTCTCCCTTGTCAAGAAATCATATAAATGATAAAGTATTTTTAGTTATAAATTAGCTAAAATCAAATAAAATTAATAAAGAAGAAAAAGACAATATCAACACCTCTTAAATTTATAATATATCCACCAGAATCATTGACACAAGTCAAGATATATGTCCGATAACAGCCTAAATAAATCAGCTGTTTTTTTATCTCCAAATTATTGTTATTATAAAAATATAAGCTAAATCAATTTTTATGAGAAAACTGTTCAAAAAAAATGAACCCACCAGTGCTTTTACTCATCTTTTGGCCACGGTTTTGTCTATTGTTGCTCTCACTTTGATGGTGGCTTTTGCTGTAAAATACAGTGACCCAGCTCATGTGGTTGGTTTTGCTATTTTTGGCGCGAGTCTTATTATCCTCTACTCTACCAGTTCTCTTTATCACTTTTTACCAAAAAAAACCAGAATTAAAAAAATTTTTCAACGTCTTGATTATTCTATGATATTTGTTTTGATTGCTGGCACCTACACGCCAATTACTCTTACTATGCCCCAAAGAGTTTGGGGCTGGACATTGTTTGGTATAATCTGGGGACTAGCCATAATCGGCATCATGCTAAAAATTTTTAATATTAAAATAAAAGAATGGTTGTCGGTATCTATATACCTTATTATGGGCTGGCTTTTATTTATCGCTCTCAACCCCCTATTACAGTGGCTAGTGCCAGGCGCTTTCAAATGGCTCTTGGTTGGTGGGCTATTCTACACTGTTGGCTGTGTATTTTTCATGTTAGATAAATTTGTTCCTCGCACCAAATGGTTTGGCATGCATGAAGTATTTCATCTCTTTGTTATGGCCGGCAGTATTAGCCACTTTTGGTTAATGTTCAAATATATTTTGTGGATTTGAAATTATGTTGTATTTTTTTACAAAACACTCTATAATTTAACAAGTTATGATCTAACTTGTTTTGTTAAATATGACCGAAATTACACACAAATGGGATTTACTTCCCAAAGAAAAAAAGAAAAACTGCCTTGAAGAAATTATTACTTTTTTCAGGGAAGAAAGAAATGAAGAACTGGGAGTAATTGCTGCCGAGGATATTTTAGATTTCTTTTTAGAAAATATTGGCACTGATATATATAATAAGGGAGTAGACGATGCTAAAGAAACTGTAAAAAAACGTTTTGATGATTTGGAATTAGATTTAGAACTTTTGCTGAATAAATAGAATAAATAATTTTATAAAACAACTATAATTTATGACCAAACAAAAAATCTTTAATAACTTCACCCAAGTCGCTCTACCAACTCTAACTGTCGGCGCGCAAGTCGCCACTTCATTAAAATTCCCAGAATGGGGGCTGATATTAAATTTATCAGTTCAACCATTTTGGCTATATTCAGCTTGGAAAGCTTATAAAAATGCCGGACAAATTGGCATTTTGATTACTTCTATAATAATGAGTATTGTAATTAGTTTGGGAATCATAAATTATTGGTTATTGTAGATTAAATACAAAAACAAAAATCCCCCTTCGAAGCTTTATGCGAAGAAGGGGGATTTTTTATTTCAAATTCTAGATCTTATGTCTTAAGTCCGGTTTATTCGCGATACCCAGTACCCGCTGGAATTCGGCGACCAATAATAACATTTTCTTTCAAGCCTTCTAGATAATCTACTTTTCCCGTAATAGCAGCGTTAATCAACACGCGAGCAGTTTCCTGGAATGAAGCCGCAGACAAGAAACTTTGAGTAGACAGGGAAACTTTGGAAATGCCCAGGAACAATTCTCTACCAGCTGATTCTTTTTTACTGTCTTTTAGGGCGTCGGTATTGGCATTCATAAATTGAGCGCGTTCTACTGTTTCACCTGGCAATAAATCGGTATCACCTGGATCTTCAATATAAATACGAGAGAACATTTGTTTGATAATAATTTCTACATGCTTATCATTCAAACGTTGACCTTGAGACGCATAAATTTCTTGAATCTCTTTCAAAATATAATTCTGCACTGCATATCGGCCTTTTAGTTCATAGAGTTCTTGTAGATTGACTGCACCTTCGGTCAATTGATCACCTTTTTTCACTTCATCGCCGTCTTTTACCCACAATTTATAACCCATTGGAATTATATATTCTTTGTTGTGTCGGCCTTCGTAAGTGAGAACCAATTGTTTGTCATCCATATGCACAGTGCCTTCATATTTGGCTCTAAATTCTTCACCCGAACTACCGCGAACAATCAACACGTCATCTTGATTTACTTTTTGACCATCTACCACTTGCACTTCATCTTCAGCTTTTACTTTTACTTTTATTTCATCTACACCTTCAAAATGTACTTTGATGATTTTTTGTCCTCTTCGGCCTTCAAAAATCTTGCGACCAGTTGGACTGGTAATAACTTTACCATCAGCATCTTCAATTTCTATGGTACCATTTACTTCAGACAACACGGCTTTTCTCTTTGGATTTCGAGCCTCAAACAATTCTTCAACTCTAGGCAAACCTTGGGTAATATCTCCGCCACCAGCCACACCACCAAGGTGGAATGTTCTCATGGTCAGCTGAGTACCAGGCTCACCAATAGATTGAGCCGCAATAATACCAACAGCTGTACCTTTTTTGACCAATTCACGATTGGACAAATCATAACCATAACATTTTACGCACACGCCTTTTGGCAATTTACATTTGAGGACTGAACGAACATGAGCTTCTTCAACTTCAGTCTCTTCAATTTGACGAACATTTTCTGGAGTCACTACTTCGCCGGCTTTTACCAAGACTTTTCCTTTGATATCTTTTACATCAGACAAGACAAAGCGACCAAGTATTCGTTCCGAAATTTTTTCACCCATATCAATAGACTGTTCTTTGGTAAAGACTTCACCATCTCTATCACCACAATCTTCATCTAGGACAACTACATCTTGTGCCACATCCACCAAACGACGAGTGAGGTAACCAGCATTAGCAGTACGAAGAGCGGTATCAGACAAACCTTTTCTTGTACCGTGGGAAGAGATAAAAAACTCTAACACATCAAAGCCTTCTTTAAAGTTGCCTTTGACTGGCAATTCAATAATTTCTCCGGATGGTGAAGCTACTAGACCCTTCATACCAATGACCTGACCAAGCTGACCCCAAGAACCGCGGGCGCCAGAATCAATCATCGCAAAGACGGAACCATCTTTATTCAAAGCTTGCTTGTTGAAAGAGACCACTTTATCTTTTACTTCAGTCCAGATTTCCAAAACTTTGGAATGTCTTTCACTGTCTGTTAATAAACCATCTTTGTATTGATCCCAAACTTCTTCTACGCGATCATCACCTTCAATCAAAATATTTTTCTTTTCCGCAATATGACCAAAGTTGTCCATGCCGAGTGAATAACCAGATTTGGTAACATATTTGAAGCCTAATTTTTTGATCCGATCCAAAAATTGAGCTGTTTCTGCTTGACCATAAAATTCAAGCAAGAGCTTGATGATTTGACCTAAATGTTTTTTGGTAATCGTTTCATTGTAATAAGCTAATTTTTCTGGCATGACTTCATTGAACAAAATTCTACCAATTGAAGTTTCAATAATTGGACCGTCACCTTCTGGGAATTTTGATAAATCAGAAAATCTAACTTTAATACGTTCTTTCAAAGTAATCCGACGAACTTTGTAAGCAAAGCGCGCTTCTTGTTCATTGGAGAAAAATTTCTTTACTTCTTTGGTATCATCTTCAGCATATTTGGTTAGATAATAACAACCAAGTGCAATATCCTGTTGTGGTGTAGTCACTGGCGCGCCTGTCGCTGGCTTTAGCAAATTCTTTTCTGCGGCCATCAAATTTTCTGCTTCCCAACGAGCTTCATCAGTCAGAGGTAAGTGAACAGCCATTTGGTCTCCATCAAAGTCAGCATTAAAAGCTGGACAAACCAACGGGTGCAAACGAATCGCTTTACCTTCTACCAATTGAGGTTTGAAAGCTTGGATACCAAGACGGTGCAAAGTTGGAGCACGGTTTAATAATACTCGGCTCTTCTTGGTCATTTCTTCCAAAATATCCCAAACTTCTGGCGCATTGGTTTCAATAAATCTAGAAGCGCTCCGCACATTGTGAGCCAATTCGCGTTTGATAATTTCGGCCATAACAAATGGTTTGAATAATTCCAAAGCCATTCTTTTTGGGATACCACATTCGCTGATTTCCAAATTAGGTCCAACTACGATTACTGAACGGCCAGAATAATCTACGCGTTTACCGAGTAAATTTTGACGGAAACGACCTTGCTTACCTTTCAAAATATCAGCCAAGGAACGCAATTGTCTTTTTTGACCAGTGGACGCAGTCACAGTTTTAGAAGCGCGGGCATTGTTATCAATCAAAGCATCTACCGCTTCTTGCAACATCCGTTTTTCATTACGACAAATTACTTCTGGAGCATTGAGTTCAATTAATCTTTTTAGACGATTGTTACGGTTGATAACCCGACGATACAAATCATTAAGGTCTGAAGTAGCAAACCGACCACCATCGAGCGCTACCATTGGTCGCAAATCTGGTGGCACCACAGGAATCGTAGTCATGATCATCCATTCTGGTCTAATGGCATTCTTGTCCAAACTCTTCAAAAGTTTTACTCTGCGAACCAAGCGATCACGTTTGGCACCTTTGGATTTTTCAGTTTCTGCTTCCAAATTTTTAATAGTCTGAGGCAGATTTAATTTTTCAAGCAAACTACGAACAGCGCCAGCCCCAATCTCCGCATCAAACAAATGACCAAACCGCACGGACAATTCTTGATAACGATTTTCTGACACAATCTTCAACATCTGAATATCTTTTAGATCTTGTTCAGCGCTTTTGTAATCTTCATCCAAAGCTTCGTTCTTGCGATCACGTTCTTTGGCAATTTCTTCTATTACGTCTCGGCCTTGTTTCTTTTCATTGGCGTCCGCCACACTCATTTCAAATTCTTTTTCAATTTGTTTTTTCTTGGACTTATATTCTTGCTTCAACATTTCATGAATCTGTTTTTTACCTTCTTCGTCAATCTTCGTAATAATGAAAGAAGCAAAGTAAATCACTTTTTCCAAAGCTTGAATGGATAGATCCAAAACCAAACCAACTTTGGATGGAATAGAACGCAAAAACCAAATATGAGAAACTGGAGCAGACAATTCAATATGTCCCATTCTTTCTCTGCGTACTAATGAGTGAGTCACTTCCACTCCGCACTTGTCGCAGACAATCCCTTTATAACGAATTTTTTTGTACTTGCCACAATAACATTCCCAATCCTTGGTCGGTCCAAAAATTTCTTCGGCAAACAAACCACCTTTTTCTGGTTTTTGGGTACGGTAATTAATGGTTTCTGGTTTTGACACCTCGCCATAAGACCAACCCTTAATAACTTCTGGGCTAGCCACCTTTAGTCTCAAGGCATCGAAGTCCATAGAATGAATAGTATCGCGTATCATATTTTTTAAATTAGCTTTTATTTAGGTAAGTAAGTTATTAATTAATTTATTCTTCCCTTTCAGTTTTTACATCATCGTTATTATTTGAATCAGTAAAATTTCCTTCTTGCAATTCTAATTCTTTCTGTCTCTTTGCTCTTACTTCCTCAGCTGGCAAATATGTTCCATTATCATCTTTGGAAAGCAGTTCTACATCCAGACCCAGACCTTTCATTTCTCTAACCAAAACATTAAATGATTCTGGAATATTTACCTTGCTAATCTTCTCGCCCTTGATAATAGCTTCATAAGCTTTTGATCTGCCTGGTACATCATCAGATTTGATTGTCAAAATTTCTTGTAAAGTATGGGAAGCGCCATAAGCTTCTAATGCCCAAACTTCCATTTCTCCAAATCTCTGACCACCAGATTGAGCTTTACCACCAAGTGGCTGTTGGGTAATCAAACTGTATGGACCAATTGATCTCTGGTGAATTTTATCTTCCACCATATGATTCAATTTGAGCATGTAGTTGTAGCCCACCGTAGTTTTGTGATCAAATGGTTCACCAGTTCTACCGTCACACAATTGTAATTGACCATCCACGGGGAAACCAGCGCGTTCCAATTCAGTTTTAATTTGTTCTTCTGTAATACCATTTAGAACTGGAGTGGCGGATTTGTAACCCAAAGAATTGGCGGCTAAACCCAAGTGGGTTTCTAACAATTGACCCAAGTTCATACGAGAAATAACACCAAGTGGAGATAAAATTATATCTACTGGCGTGCCATCTTCCAAAAATGGCATATCTTCTACTGGTACCACGCGAGAGATAACACCTTTGTTACCATGACGACCAGCCATCTTATCACCCGGTTGCATCTTTCTCATGTCGGCCACTGTCACTTGAACTTGTTTGCTCACGCCTGGCTGTAATTTGTCGCCAACTTCGGCCGAGAAAACTTTTATATCAATTACTTTGCCATGTTCACCATGTTCTAGATAAAGAGATGAATCACGGACATCGCGAGCTTTTTCTCCAAAGATAGCGCGCAATAATCTTTCTTCAGCTGATAATTCGGTTTCACCTTTTGGTGTAATCTTACCAACTAAAATATCACCGGATTGCACTTCCGCACCAATTCTGACCACGCCTTCGGCATCAAGATTTTTTAATTTTTCTTCACTTACATTTGGGATATCAGCTGTCACAACTTCTGGTCCTAATTTTGTATCACGGACGTCAGTGGCATAATCTTCAATGTGAATTGAAGTAAATTTGTCTTTTTGAACTAGACGTTCAGAAATAATTACCGCGTCTTCGTAGTTGAAACCATCCCAAACCATGTAAGCGACAAGAACGTTTTGACCTAGGGCTAATTCACCACCCTGAGTAGATGGACCATCGGCCAAGACATCACCTTTTTTCACTTTATCATTTAGGTTGGCGAGGATTCTTTGATTAATAGAACTAGAAGCATTGGAACGAACAAATTTATTCAAATTATATTTATAAACTTTGCCTTTTTTGGTTGTCAATTCAATTCTGGCGCCATCAAGATAAGTAATATCACCATCATCATCAGCCAAAATCACATGTCCGCTATTTTCGGCAGCGGCTTTTTCTACACCAGTACCAACGAGTGGTGAATCTGGTGTAATACAAGGCACAGCTTGTCTCTGCATGTTTGTACCCATGAGAGCGCGAGTGGCATCATCATGTTCTAGGAAAGGAATAAGTGAAGTCGCAATACTCAAAATCTGATTGGAAGCTACATCAATATAATCAATCTTATGAGTCTTGGACATGCCTGGCTCACCTTTAATACGAGCTGGCACTCTTTCAGCTAACAAGAAACCATCTTTGTCTACCGCTACAGTGGAAGACGCTGTCACAGTTCTTTCTTCTTCAAAAGAATTTAGATAAGCAATTTCATTGGTCACGCGAGGTTTGACAGCAATAGTTTTCAAATCTTTTTTACCTTCTAATTTCTTTGCAATTTCACTGGTAATTTTTTCTCCTGCGTCTACCACACCTTTTACATCTTCACGCGCAATTTCGCCTTCAGTAAAACGAGCTTCATTTGGCACATCATGAGTCACCTTACGATATGGTGTTTCCAAGAAACCAAAAGTATTTACTTTGGAATGACTGGCCAAGTGGCCAACCAAACCAATGTTTGGACCTTCTGGAGTAGCAATCGGACAAATTCTACCATAGTGAGTAGTGTGAACGTCACGAACTTCAAACCCAGCCCGATCACGAGACAAACCTCCAGGTCCAAGAGCTGAGATTCTACGTTTGTGTTCCAATTCAGCCAAAGGATTTACCTGGTCCATGAATTGAGACAATTGTGAACTCATGAAAAATTCGTGCACTGCACCAATTACCGGACGAGCATTGATCAATTTATTTGGTGATAAACCTTCCAATTCATAAGTACTCATTCTATCTTTCACAATTCTTTCCATCCGAGCCATACCGACACGAAAACGATTTTGGACTAGTTCACCCACGGCACGAATACGACGATTACCTAAGTGATCAATATCATCTGGTTCTTCTTGAGTCACGTTCAAGCGTACAACTTCTTTTAAAACTAATAATAATTTTTCAGGACTTAAAATCCGATTTTCTTTTTGATCAAAATCTTCGCGTTTCAAATTTAATTGGAATTTGATATTGAACTTATAAATACCAACCTTACCTAAATCATACCGATCAAAGTTGAAAAACATGGCATGAATCAAACTCTTGGCATTGTCTGATGTAGCTAGATCACCTGGACGAATTCTTTTGTACACTTCAATCAAACCTTCATCTTCATTGGCAGCAGCATCTTTCTTTATAGTGTTTTCTACAAAATCAATATTAGGATGATTGTTAACATCAGCAAATAATTTTTTCATTTCTTCATCAGAAGAATATCCAAAAGCACGGAGTAAAGAAGTGGCTGCGACTTTTCTTTTGCGGTCTACTTTTATCCAAATCACATTGTTTTGGTCAGTTTCAATTTCAATCCAAGCACCACGATTTGGAATAATTTTGGCACCATAATATTTTCTACCACGAACATTTTCAGCCGTGAAGAAAGCGCCAGCACTTCTAATCAATTGGGAAACTACACACCGTTCAATCCCATTGATAACAAAAGTTCCGCGCTTGGTCATAACTGGCACATCACCCAAATATATTTCTTGACTATTTTCTTCTTTGGTTCGGCGATTTAGTAAACGAGCAATCACCCGTAGCGGAGCATCATAAGAAATATTTTTTTCTCGGCAAACCACTTCATCAAATTTTGGTTCATCAATAAAATAATTTTCCAAATATAATTCCAAATCACGACCAGTAAAATCAGTAATCGGAGAAATCTCTTCAAACAATTCTTTGATCCCTTCTTTAAAAAACCAATCATAAGAATCCTTTTGGATTTGAATTAGATCGGGCAAAGGTTGGGCGTCTCTTTTGTCAGTAAAAAACTTACGGTCTTTTACTGTTGTCACCTGGCGTCTGCATGTTGGCATAGATTTTATATTAGTTTAAATCTGAATGAAATGAAGAATTTTTAATTTAAATCCTTTATCTTATTCCGATTTTTCTAAATAGAACACAAAAAACAGCCCTCGCAATTAGCTGGTCGTTAATAGAGTTAGTTTTGTGAGAAGACTATGAAAGTCATGTGTTCGTAGGTACTATTACCCTCAATTGGATCCTCGTGAGGTATCTAGAGAGTATATGCACCCCAGGTTTTCGGTTTCAGACACATTGAAGTTCTTTGGGGCATCCCCGGAGAAATTAGGCTCAATTATATAGGAAAGCTGAGATATTGTCAAATATCAAGCTTTTGTCAATAACTTGGTTTTTTGGCTTATTTTAGTTAAAAAATTTAATTATCAAATTTTTTATCCACAGTTTACCCCTCTACTTTATCTAAACATAAACAAAAATAGTGTTTATTAATAATATTTGTTTTTAAAAATTAACCAAATAAACACAAAAAAGTGGAGGGGTTTGTGCCAGTAATCATAAAATACATACAAAAAAACACTCTAATTTAGAGTGTTTTTTACTTTATGAACTTTATAAACTTTCTGACTTTACAAACTTATTTTGCCACGTAGCCCATCAGTCCAGCAATTCTAGATTGCTTTATCGCTCGAGCTACTTTTCTCTGGTGTAAAGCGCACAAACCACTACGACGGCGAGGTGCAATCTTTAGATAAGACGACACAAATCGGCGTAAAGTCTGAACATCTTTGTAATCAACTTCAATCTTGTTGTCAGCACAAAAATGGCATTGCTTTTCTACGACTTTTTTTTCTACTACCATATATAATAATTTCTAAAATGGAATATCTTCTACTTTAATTTCTTCTTCAATCACTTCATCAACTGGTGGAGGTGGAGGTACTTCATCACCGCCCGCTGAACCAGCTGAACCGCGTGGTCCATCAAGCATAATCATATTGTCCACAATAATTTCAGTCCGATATCTCTTGACACCATCTTGACCAGTCCAATCGCGAGTTTCCAATCTACCCTCTACATAAACGCGACGGCCTTTGCTTAGATATTGTCCAGCAATTTCTGCTAGCTTTCCCCAGATAACACAATTGTGATATTCCACTCTTTCTTGTTTGGCACCACTTTGGTCAGTCCAAACTCGATTGGTAGCAATACCAAGGGAAGTGACAGTCCGCCCATTTGGGGTGGTACGCATTTCTGGATCGCGGGTTAGACGTCCCAAAATGCTTGCGCGATTTAGGTCCATAGAAGATATAATTAATAATTAATTTTCAATTTACAATTTTCATTTTATAAATATTTTGAAAATTGAAAATTGGATTTTATGATTTCTCTTATTATACCTTATCCAATTCCATATCCAAAATTTCATCCAGCTTCTTGTCAATATCATCTAGTTTTACTCTCTTATCTTCTTTTTTGGCTCTAGGTTTTTTCTCTTCTTCTACTTCTTTAGTTTTTGTCACTACATTGGCAGCAATATCATCCACCACAGTAGTTTCTTCTTTTTTAACTTCTGTCCGTTCTACATGTCGTTCGTTTCTATTTTCTGTCCTTGGTTCAAAAACTCTGTCATCAGGAGTAGTTGGCATATGACCAAACACAATTTTATTAGAAACTGGTTTATTAGCTT
>JBAQFA010000050.1:0-49464 GCA_049287025.1 Candidatus Magasanikiibacteriota bacterium | reverse complement strand
CTCACCCATAAAACGCAGACCGATCTTCACTGCATTATTCTCACTGTATTCTACATCAAGATTTAAGTTGTCTCGAATCCATTCTTTTAGAAAAGCTTCTTGTTCAGTCATAATTAGCAATCATAATACGTTGAGGGCACAACACTAAAAGCGTAATGCTCTTCACCAACTCCCCGGTCAACGAATTCCTGGATACAGGCTCCTTTAAAATCGTCTGCTCCATCCACAGTTGGAAACACTCCAACAACTGTGAAGCTATCTCCATTGGAGAAAAACAAGACACGCTCTACTAAGTAACATGTCGCACGGTGTTTTGGAAATCTCATTAAATGTCCTCATAGCGCGCAACTTGCGCATTTATTAAAACTTCACGTCGGCCATGACGTTGATCGGGTAGTGTGTCGGTATCTCCAGCGAGCTTGTTTTTACAGAGATGTAAGTACCTGATTGCCTCATAGCCGGGGTCATGTACCTTACCCACACCTAAGATCCAGTCTGCCTCTGCTTGCTTACTAGTCTTGGCATTGGCTACGTTAGACATAGTCAGCCATTTAACACCCTCACCAGTGCCATCAGATTGGCACACACCTATCACAGGAGCCCACTTCTTAGCCAACTCCCTAGCCCAGATATAAATCGCTCCTAGACGCAAGTCCTCACGATCATCATGAAAGCCCTGAATTTTGTCCACCTGATCAAAGATGATCAACGAGGGCTTATATTGACGGCAGAGCTGTTCAACAGTGTTCTTATGAATGTTCCCACTGTCATAAATCTTAAGCTTACCCTTAGTCTTCTGCATATACTTCTCCCTGTTACCGGGGAGATCCGCAAAGAGCTGGGGCATTGTCAAGCCCAGACTTGCTTGATAGCAGCGCAGCTTTACTTTGTTTCCCTGTTCCTCATTATTTAGCCAGATAATAGGTCCAGATTCCTCCGTAAGCTGTTCCGCCATGTACGTAGTTTCTGACGCAAGAAAGGTAGTTTTTCCTGTTTCGGGTCGAGCGAAGATAAATCCAAAATCACCTGTTCTAAGAGAACCAAGCATCTGGTTGAGGGTGGAGAGTCTCCAGCGAAGTCCGTGGTTTCGTATGCTTCCATTTACAAGCTCCTCTAAATCATCAGTGATAAATTCAACATCATCCTGCTGTGCTACTGTCTGCTGTCCCTCGTACTCACGGAACATCTCCTTAAGTTTCTCAGGAGGAAGACGTCCTTCAGTAACGTCATAAGCAGAAAGAGAAATTTCCTTCAGCAGTTTGTGCTGTTTAATGGAAAAGATTAACCTCTCTGTGGATTCTGCACCTACAGAAAGTTTCTCTATCTCAGCTAACATTCCCAACTGAAAATCTAGGTCTTTACCTCTGTTAGCAGCCACTAGGTTCGCTAAATCGGCTAAAGACAAATCTAGACCATTGGTGTTTTGTCGATGAAACGAGTCCACTAAGCTGAAGAGAGGTTGGACTTCCTTGGAAAGGTCCTTGGTTGATAGTCCATCTTTATTCCTCAACCATTGATTGTAGATTAGTAGGAGTTTTATGATACTCAATTCAGGCTGCATACCTCTCCTTAAATGTGTCTGGCATAGGCACCGTGATGTAGTTCCCGTGCCTCAGTTGCCACTAGATTAGCAAGTTCAAGCTTGTCGTAGAATCCCAAATGAATTTGCTTAGCATTGACACAAACCTTAGCACCCCATTTTTCAAGGTCTTTTCTGAAATAGACTCCTTTTACTCCAGAAGTGTTGTCCTTGCGGATTCTAGTGTTACAGACATTCTGTGCCGTTGAACAGGCTCGTAGATTGGCCCACATGTTTTTGTCAGGATTACCATCCCGGTGATCCACATCCTCAAGTGGAAACTTTCCTTCCATGTAAAGGAAGGCCAAGCGGTGTGCTTTATACTGCCTACCAAATACCTTGATATTTCTATATCCAGCAGAAGTAATGTTACCTGCTACACTGCCCACTTTTCCTCCCCTAGTAGCGACTACCCTAGTAAATTCTCCAGAAACAGGATTGTAATGTAATCGTTCTTTTAATTTTTCTTGTGTTAAAATATTAAACTCCTTTCATGTATAGGACAAGACTTTATTGTCTTGTCCCTTATATATTTCTTTATTTAATTATCTAAAAGTAAGAAGTATATAACTCTATTGTATCAGATCAAACAATTCTTGTCAAGAGAAATCTTTAACATTTCTGTTATTCCTCTTCTTTGTTATGACAATTCATATACGCATGTACAACTTCTGTTGAAGCAGACAAATGGACAACATTCTTATCACAATCTAAGCAGTAGGAATAAGCCCCGTCAATGTGGTCAAAGAAGAAGACACTTCCATCTTCTGTTTTGATGTAGCTTTTATTAGGAATGAGATAGAGCTTCATAGAATTCCTCAATAAGGGGGATTTTGTTCAATCCAATTGTTACATCGTTCTTGTACTTCCAGAACACAGGTACAATGACTTCCCTCTCGGCAGAAGCTTGGTGCTGATGGCTTTGCAATGCGCCGGTATATCGCCATGTCCTCGGGCGTCGCCTTCATCATCTCCACCGTCTGTACTTCCTCGCTGGCGATAGCTGCAAGGTGCTGCTCCACTTGTCTGTCTCGCATCTCGTCCCATTGGTGTGATGGGATGATTGGTCCATAGACCATGCCCCAAGCCAGTGCATCGTTGATTGCCTGCTTCATGGCGTTGACCGTCTTTACATTCATTTCAAAATCTCCATAATTGTTTGCTGATCTAGGTCCTTGGGATCGAGTTCTGTAAACTGAGCACGAGCCTTAAACCCAATCAGCTTTGCCTGATCGGCAATGTTTCGAGCTTCTCTGTATTTATCCGAATCAAGCCACACAATTAAGTCCGTGTAGCCAGAGGCCCGGAGAGCCATTAATTTCTCTTTGGCTATGTGGGTACCTAGTAGAGGCATTGCGTCGCTTGTACGGGCCACTACGAGGCTGGAAACAGCATCCTCGCACAGGACTAGACGTTTGGTTCCTTGGTCTTGGTCAGGAGATACTCTTCCTCTGCACTGTCCAATGCTTTCTGAAACTTCAGATCGTCCATGAAGACAAAGTTGGCTGTCTTCCCCTGTATCCAGTAGTTCTGGATAAAATGGTCTTGTTTGTTCAGAAGCTCCTTGCAAGGGTTGATGCCTGTATATGGTGTAGCTTTGGGCTTTTTCGCCTTGGTTGTAATACTTGGCCTTGCTTGCGCGTTGAGGATCAAAGTTTCGCGCTTGGAGGCAGCAGAGGTGTCCTTCGGAGTCGTTAAAGGGGAAAAGTAGTTGTTGCCAGCTTTCGGACCACCTCCACCCAGAGCGTATGGATTCAACGGCTTGAATTCCGTATTTGGAGAGCCAGTCTGCACCAGCTCCTCGAATAGTTGTTTCTGCATCTGCTGGAAGACTAAGTCGAATTCCTTCTCCAGCATTAGATTCTTGAGTTTGCTCATTTTCTCTTTCCTTTACCCACGAGTTGATAGTCCCACGTTCATAAAACCCACACCCCCAGCACCAAGAACTGCCATTGTCATAGGTGGATAGGTTGTCCCGGCTTCCACAGCGGGGACAGGGGCCGTGGTGTAGATGCCTAGCCATTATCACTCATCGTCATATTCATCATCCTCCAGAGATATGCTGTCAACAGTCTCTACACTGTCGTCAATTGTAGACAAACAACCGTTACAGAGGTCAACGAATGTGTTACTTTCTTTAAAACGTCGGGTGCTTTCCTGTGTGGAAAGGGCCTTGTTGCATGAATAACAACGCATTAATCAATCTCCTGCCAAAATTCTTTACCACAAAGAGCACATCTGTACAGATCATCTGATCCATCATAAGACTCCCTTACAAATTCGAAAACATGCTCACAACTTTTCTTTGAGCTGGGTAACCACTTCTCGCTCTCATCCTCTGAGAAGCTCTTTCTGAGGTGATCAGCTAGGCTCATTCTTCCATCTCCTCTTCTGTTTCAAACATCTCGTCATCCTCGTCGTCCTCATTAACTACACCAGCCATGTTTGTGACCCAATCATTGGCCCCATTATTATGAATGACATGGGAATCTAGTGGCTTACCACTCTCAGAATTGTAGCCATAGCTAGAGAAATACCAATACTTCTGGAACTCCTCCGGCAATTTAAAGCCGTTCTTAGCTACGTAGTCCTTAGTAGCCTGCTTAAAAGCTTGCTCAATGGTGTTGATTGGAGCATCTTTGAGAAAGAAGCTGTCCCAACTGGGGTATGAAACGTTGTAATTACACAAACGAATCATCATAGATATAACTGAGATGTAGTAGGTGCTTTCCCATACCTCATTTGGGATCAGGACAACTACCTCATCTTTGGTCTCCCCAATAGACCAAACTTGGAGCATAGTCCCGAGGTCCTCTCCTAGTTGGGGGATGATTGCCGTGCATATGTTGGCAATGAATTGGTGTCTGTCGGCTATGTTAGAGAGAACAAGGTACATTCCCTCTTCATTAAACTCCACCTTATTATCAAATCTATAGATTTGAAACTCTTTTTGCTCCTGCCTCCATGCAACCACGTCATTGAAGAAGTCCTTACAGGCAATGAGTCCACTCTGAGAGGAGAGGGAGCCGTCCTCCTCTTTGAACATGAGACGCCAGCGCATGGGATTTGGCTGTCCCATTTCAGAATAGGTATTTGTATGCGTGATATTTAGTTTAAACATGAGAAACAATTGCCTCCAAGTATTTACCAATGTTGCTCCCGACTACTCCGGGAGCGCTGTTGACTTCTATAACGAAGAGTTCGTCCTTCTTTTCGTTATAACCAATGTCCACCCCACGGAAGTCTGAGGGAGACACCTGTGCTGCCTTAATAGCCAGCTCTCGCAGTCCAGTCGGCTCGTTAACCACCTCTTGACAAAAGACATATCCATTGGCTAGGTTACGAATCTTAGTGTCTTGTGTGCCCTCCCAGCCTGCCTTACGACGCTTCTCCACCACAGCCACCACTTGGTCCTTAAACACATGAACACGAAACTCACGTTTCTTTTTCTTGTAAAGGGTATAGACTGGGCATGGAATGAAATCTACTTCTGGATGAAAATCAGGGGCCCTGGGGTCCATGACCATTATCCCCTTTCCGCAAGAACTATTTAAGAACTTGCGGCCAAAGACTACTTTTCCCTCCAATAACCAGTTCATCACCTGTTGCTGATTAGTAGTGAATTCTAGCGATGGAACACCGTGAAGCGAGAACCACTCATATTGTGTGATCTTGTCCACCCCCTGTCCATACTTAAACTGTATCCGTCGCAAGGACGGCTTGGCCGTTCGCAGCACCCTGTAGCCTAGCAAAGTTGATAGTCCTTTGGCAATCTCTCGCAAGCTCGTGCTTTTAAGACTTGCCTTAGAGCAGAGTAACGAGAGCTTTTTCTTGTTCATCTAGAGCCTTCTGAATGTAAGCAGCGTCAATGACTAAGTCTTTCTCAGTACGTCCTCCAGCAAGGGTTTTCTTTATGGAAATGGGAAGGGGAGAAGCATCAGCCACATACACAGACAGGGTTTTAGTCTTAGTGTTGTAGGTCATCTCCTCCACACGACCCGTCCACAGCCTGTCACATAGCTTGTCAGGGATCATCTGGAGGTTAGCCACATCAATCAGGGCATGGATTACATGGTCTTCTTGAATGTTCTCACAATCTCCCATCAAGTTAAACACAGTTTCTCCATCTTCATATGTCTTGGGGAAATGGGCCTCAACATAGTCATCAGCCCACCACTCAATATGGGTGCCCAAGAGCTGACGGCGAAGGCGTTTATACTCATTTTTACTCATGCCCTCAGAAACAGGAGACTTCTTATAAATACTGCTCTTCGTACCCGTTCCAGCCCCACACACTGCCGTACTTGTTGTGTGGGGCGTATATTTTTTTACTGTGATTTTCTCCTCAATGAGAGTGTTGGTTGCCAAATCAAACTCAAACACAGTGTCCTCAGGCACTGCCCGAAGAGAACCCATGTCCTTTGCTGTGTATCCATTGCGAGAGAGAATCCAATGTAGCATTAGCCCCTCACTAGCATAGAACCAAGCATCAGGAGTTTCCACAATAGCTAGAGGACGTTCCTTGTTACGCAGCAGTCTCACCTTATGATGACGTTGGTCATACATCGCCACAGCATATGCCCCATTGACCTTGGGCAAGAGGGCTTCAAGACTCTCCTTGTAATCTGCCTCCTCAAATGCCTTGGCTAATACAATGGCTAGTGCCTCACTGTCCACCTCAGTTTTAGCAAGTTTCTCATGCTGATACAGAGTGCCATTATGGACCATTGCAAAATGCTCATCTACAACAAAGGGATGAGCTGTGTCATCCTTAGTCTTACCTACGGTGGCCTTACGATTGTGCCCAATGAGGGCCTTGCCAGAGGTCCAAAGACTCTTACCTAGAGTTCCATACTGAAGCTGAGGAACAAACCAAGCAGCCTCTACAGCCTCCTTCATGATGTGGAAGGTTGTATCTGTCTCAACAGCGACAATGCCTGTTGAGTCGTCTCCTCGCAACGTGTTTACAAATAAAAGTTGGTAGAAGCTGTCTTCTATCCGCTTTGTGAAGCCGTTATGGGGCTTTACAACTACACCAATAATACCACACATGTTGATGGTTCTCCTTAAGCAATTTGATATGTTTGGTTGCTGATGATGTTCAGAGATTCTGATCCATCATATTCTGTAATCTCATAAGCAGCTCCCTGAGGAACCCACACCACATACAAGTCCTCCACTCCTCCATCGTATTGCTCGGGCCAGTTTTTAGCGGCTATAGCTCTCCACACATTTTTATCTTCTCCATCAAGGATTGCTTGGGCTAGTTCCCCATCTACAGCACTCTCTGTCTTACCCCAAGTGCTCCATCCAGCACCAAATCCCCCACTAACAAGAACAGCCACTTCGCCATCTTTAATTAATTTAGCCATGTTGATAGTCCTTTAAATAAAAGCAAACTTAACATCCAGCAAGCTGTTTGCAATGATGTTGTTGAAGGAGGGCTCAAGCATCATGATGCGCTTGGAATGTCCAAACAATTCTTTCCACCAACTTTTCAGCACCTTTGGGCTAGTCAGTGCCTCCACCGTGATGGTCGTTTCTTGTGAAAGTTTCCATAGATTCTCTAATAGCTGAAGCCATTCTCCAAATAAGACAACGTCGTTTGTTCCCTGAAGATGTCGAAACTCCACAGTTCCAAGCTTCTGTAGGGGCAGAATGTTCAATGCCGTATATTTATGCCAACGACCATACAGTTTCTCAATAGGCATTCCGTAGTTACCCGGAAGATGTGTCTCTGTTAAGGGCACACAATGGATATTCCCACGGCGATCTTGCTCCACCATAGAGAAGAAGAATTCCTCATACAGAGCATACAACAGCACTAAGGTTTTAGTCTGCTCTGGTTGCAGGGCACGACAATTGATGTGAACGTGTGTGGATGTCCGGGAACTAAAGGCTTCCTCTGGATTGTAAAACTCAATGTTAGCATGAAGGTCCGTGAAACATTGCAGCAGGTGGTTGCGTTGCAAAGGAACCGAGATGTATTCCACCCCATGATTGCGCAAGCTCCCATCTTCTGTGCATGAGAAGCCTTCAAATTCATCCTGCTCTTTTACACTCTCAATTTCACACTCCACACCAGCATAGAACTCACGAGCGGTGTTTAGAGAAGACCCATTAAGTCCAAACATTTCTGAAATATTCATATTACACCACCTTAAAATGAGTACCTAGGGCCAACTGCTCAAGCTCAGGCTTAAAGATTTTGTGGTAGCTCTGGATTTTATTTTCCTTAAGCTTCACCTGTCCAATGGCCTTCATGTCTGCAAAGATTTTACGTGTAGCACACACAAGACCTAGACGTGGAGAGAGCACCACAGATGTTTTGTCCTTTTCTTCCAATGCCTGTGACAAACTCAGGAATGCCTGCTTCGCTACAAAAGCTTGAAGAGTTTCAAAGGTGAGGCTTACCACCCCGTTACCATTTCCCAGCATTTGGACCAGTGTATTTGCTTCTGAGATCCCCCGTTGATACTGCTTCGCTGGAATGCGCTGCAAGAGGCAGGCATATGGCCCGTATTGAAAGAAGCTTTTCTTTGGGAGGATGTAGTCTACCTCATAGGGAAAATCAGCATGGAGAAGAAGTTCAAAAGGGGTTCCATCACTGCCTGTCCCAGAGACTTTGTCCTCTCCAACATGCTTCACATAGAAGAGGGCATCTCCTGTTTCACGGAACTTGACAAATGTCCCACGATAATAACGATTAATATCGTCTCGATTTTCTGGAATGAATAGCATTAAACAACCTCCAAGTTGTATTGATTCACAAGAGCCTGGGCAACTTCTTTGTTGTTGTTGTTAATTGCCTCCAGAATCATATCCTGCTCTGCAAGCACATCCACTGTGCTGTTGATAGACCTCTCTGCATTATTCCACACCCAGCGAATCAGCTTCTCCTCAAAAATCCAGAAGTTGCTGAGAGTGCGGTATTCCACACCATAGCTCTTCTTACGATGTGCTCCGGCGTTGCCGTAGCCCGTCGTCTTTCGGAGATGCCCCCGGTCCATTAAGACAGACGGAACACCTAAATATAAATCCATAGCACGAACAACCTCTTCAGCCACACGTGTAGTTTCCACATGTATGTGTCCACCAGCGGCACGCATCAAAGGATGAGGAGGCTCAGGCTTACGATTAACCTTGCCTGTCCATGCATTGAAATCGGGCTCACAGCCGAAGATGTACGCAAGGGGATGCTGCATTTGCTCTTTAGGAAAGATGATGCAGGACAGCTTTGAGAAAGAGAGGCCTGGGAGATATTCCAAGCTCTTTTCCATCACCTTCTGGATGTGCTCCACATACTCATCTGCACTAGCAGCAGGAGGAATACCATATTCAAGAGAGACATTGTCCTCTTGCAATGTGTAGCCTTCAGGCATGTCTGGGATTTGCATGGGATTCCACTTATCGGCATTGATATAGCCAATAGCAGAAACAGGGCTACCATTCTTGTCTTGCAAGAACACTTCAGGGTCACAGCCAGCGCGAAAGTTAGTCATTTTCTTTTCTCCAAAGAAACTTTAGAAGTCTCAATCATCTCTATTTTAAACTCTACAGCCACTTCCGTAACTTCGTAGAATAAGCAGTCCTCAAACTCAGCATCAAACTCAGCCACCGCCTGTTCAAAGGCCTGGTGGACATTGTCAAAGGGTTCTGTTGTATTACCCGAGTGCACACAAACATATTGAGACATCATTTCCATTCCTTTCCAGAGAATAAATATTCCACCACTTGCTCACAGCTTTTCTTGACAAAGATGCTGTTTTTATCAGCCCACTCAGGATGGCCCTGAATTGCCAAGCCCTTAACCTCAGGGAAGAACACCACCTCAGGCTCACAGAACGTGCCTGTTGATAGACCCTTCTCAATGTGAGCTGGGCTTTTGCTTTTCTCTCCATAATAAAACACGCTGAGGGGCTTAGGAGTCCAAGCAATCATCTCGTGCTTGGTGCCCTGAACATCCAGCATCTGGTGATGTGAGGAGGTTACTGGATAGGTTTCTCCATCAATGTCCACAACCAAATGAGTTCCACTGTCGTGATTGTTGCAATGCTGAATCAGTTTTCCACCCGCAAAAGCGCAGAGAAACTGTGCACCACGGCACACCCCAATAATTGGAATTCCATTGGCCTTGCAATATTGCATTGCCTTCCATTCCCAAATATCTCGGTCTGAGGGAATCAAAGGAGCACCACTGTATTGACTGACCTGGTCCTTGTAGAACGATGGGTGAATGTCTGTACCTCCCCACAGAATGAAGGCATCCGCGTTTGCGAATCCTTCTGCAAACGCGTCTTGTGAATGTGTAAACACATTGTCAAAGGGGGAAATGCTCTGTCCATTACCAAAGGGACTAAAAGCTAAAACAAGTTCTTTCATTAGCACTCCACTGCAATGTGCAGATTCTTTTTAACAAGCCAACCAGGGGTGCAGAACAAGATGTTCTTGCTATCCTTCATGGCTTTGATTGTAATTGTCAAGGGAACATCACTCTTAGGCCAGTCATGATCGTAGGCCAAGTCCTTATAAGACATCAACACTCCCTGAACCATGAAAGCCCCATGCTTTTCATAATCCTTTTTGCTCTCAGGAAAGGCCGTGTCGCCGGGCCGCCAGCCACACTCTACAAACATCTTGCGAATGAGCAGGTCACGCCGGACAAATTCAGCGGGCAAGATTTTACGTGCCTGTGCCTGCTGGATGTCTGCAGGGGAAAACCAAGGACCAGATGTGGAATGTATGTAAGTCGGTTTGGGACGTTTGGAGGGGAAAGTTTGTTCAATCATAGGGCTTCTTCTGCAAGAGGTGGTTTTGGATTGTTCCAATCCCATTTGAGTATGGTAGGTGCAGTTTCCTTAGCTGTTGATAGTCCCTGCTTTGCTCGGGCATTCAGAATGATTTTCTGTTTCTCCTCGACACTGTCATAGTAGTTACGAACCTCTACAGCCCCTGTGTGGGGGTTTACATCACACACATTAACGAGATACCAAAAACATTTGCCCATTTGTAAATGCTCCTTAGCTCTGCCAATATGCAGAGTGATGTGTTCCTCATCACAAGAGTAGCGACAATGGGCATGAAAGGGCTCAGATTCAAAGCTGTAAGCATCTGTCCCGTAATAGACATTCAGAATCTTCATGTCGTATCTCCATTCAGTTGTTTCATGTTGTTCCTTTATGAATGAAGTCCTTAGCAAGGGAATAGCGAAACAGGCTCACATAGTTCCCACTGTGGGCCTTGTTAGTGAAGGTGTCTACCTTCTTTACATTGGGGTGTGTGGATAGATTTCGTCCCTGGAATAGGGACCCTTGACTATCAGACAATAGAAAATAAATCTCTTTAGGACTCCAGCTCCTGTCACACTCCTCACTATTCAGGAAGTCAAAGAAAGCGTTTGTGTCCTCTTTGGAAAGCCCACAATTAGCAAACTCTTGAACACTAAAGGCTGCACATGAGGCTAATGCCCATGTGTTTAGGAAGCACAGATGCAATTTAGGGCCGTTAGCACGAGTGAAGAATATTTCTCCAATCTCACCACAGTTATGCCCATTGGCCACACCTTGCCATTCAACTGAAAACATAAGCCTCTTCCTCCACATTCAAACAAACGTCTTCTCCACTAGCCACATTGATACGTGTTTCTTTCTCCCGATTCATGTGAAAGGGTTTGTGAAATTGAGCATTTACACTGTAAGAATAGCTCCTCTTTTCAGGAGAAGCCGGCTTGACAAGCACATTAACAAGATGCATTTCATTTCCTTAAGCCCGAAGCGGGGCATTGTTGATAGTCCTTCTCACTTCGTTCGAAGTCCCGACCTGTCGTAAACAGATTAGACACGCTTACCTGCAAGCACATCCCAAATGAAAGAATCTTTATCTCCCTCAGTGTTTTGTTTAACCCATTCCTCAGCATGAGCCAAGCTGTTAACTTGAAGCTGAGTCATGCCGCCATTCTTATGCCCATAGCAGAAATATCTAAACATATTAAATTCTCCAAAAAGCTAACTTCTAAGATTTTCTTGTAAGAAAGTTCTTGCTTTCTACAAGCCGATGTGTTATAATGCCGAATTACTCACATGGAAATTTATGATTACACAATCTCAATTAAAAGAACTCCTATCCTATGACCCATATACCGGCTATTTTATGTGGCTTATTCCCGGATCAGGACGACCAAAAGGCCGCCCAGCCGGCGGCCCTAGTGATAGAGGATACATTCAAATCCCTATAGAGGGAAAGAAATACTATGCTCACCGTTTAGCTGTTCTCTACATGACTGGATCTTTTCCCTTAGATGTAGTGGACCATGTAGATAGAAATCCAAGGAATAATTCCTGGAGTAATCTAAGGCCTTGTACTCAACAGCAAAATTGTTGGAATAAAACACAGAGTACTTCGGGCACTAAGGGCGTGTCTTTTAACACTGCTGCCCGGAAGTGGAAAGTGCAGCTAACTATTGAACATAAATACACTTATTTAGGTCTTTATGAAACTTTAGAACAGGCACAGACAGTTGTAGAAACTGCTCGTAAACTACATCATAAAGAGTTTGCTAAACATTAGTACCAACGTTTGCGCAGCATTGTACACGGTAGGCGACATTCAATTGTCGCTTGTCTTACCGAATATCTTACAAGGTTAATGTATCCAACGCTCATAGAAACTCCTGAACAAGATGTGCAAACAGTTTACATGCTTCCCATGTAAAAATAACGAGGACATAATCCAACATTCGCAGAAACATGATGTTTCTCCTAGAGAAGTTAAGAACAAAAGCCTACTGATGTAAGCTTTTGTGAAGAGTTAGAAAACTTAGAACTGTAAGGTTTTCTTAAACTAAGAAATTTAAATCCCATTCTCTTCAGTCAATTCAATGTCAATGCCGATATCAGCCATTGCAATCACAAATGCCTCGTCTGACATTTCCCCGGCGTTATAGGCCGTCGTCAATTGCTCTTCCCTGTCAGCAAGAGCGTCTGAAGGGGCAGACATGGCCCTTGATGTTGCAGCACTTGCGAGGGTATCAACGCCTTGTGTATTCCCAACCAGTTCAGTCAGCACTTCCAGACTCTCACGATAGAGGCCCTTATATGTTGCCAGCATGGAATTCAGCGCGGCAATGGCGGTACTGAATTCTCCAATGTCTGTTTTCTCTGTACGTTGTGCCAGTTCAAGAGAAAGAGTGACAAGCTTACCGGCAATGCCGCTATGTGTAGCGGGCGTCTTACAAGCCTCTTTAGCATTCTGGATGATTTTATCCAATGCGGCGACGGTCAAAAGCTTGCCATTGTCTGCTACAGGCAGCTTGCCCATATGCGAGAAATAGGCCATGACGCGGGATTTTGTATTGGCATATGAGCCACCTTCACGCAAACCCTGTGCGAATGCTTGCCACAATGTTTCGATGGTGGCGGGCTTGTTTCCCTTTTCGATCAGAGGGGCACTGAAAATGGGTTTCAGGTATTCGGTTTCAAGATCCCTAATAGCGCTCTTGAGTTCTTTCGGGATGGTTTCATTAATGGGGCATGTGCCCTTGTATCCATCGAGACGAGGACTATCAAGCAAATGAGACAAGAGAGAAACAGACGCACGGCTGACATTCTCACGCGCCTTGATTTCACCATTAACGACCCGGATTGCTTCAATGTCCGGCATGACATCAAACAGGGCCAGCTTCTCCGCTTTGAGGGTTTTGGTGTTTACAAATGTGACAGCATCGTCACTGTAGCTAATATCAAACATAACGTTTCCTTTGAGCACCTTGGTGCGAATAGCATACCCCACACGACACAACGCCGTGAAGTAATAGCCCGTAAACCCTCTCTAAACAGGCTTGTTTAGAACATAAGGCTTACAGAAATTACTAACTAACCTACATTATAGGGGATATTTCACCCCTTTTCAAAATTAAAGTGTAACAGGCTGTTACTTGGTAATCCAAAGAAGAAAAGGCAAGGACAAGATGAAGCCAGCCAGCAGGGCCAGGGCAGCGTCCACAAGGAACATATTAGGTTTCCTTACGCGGAACTCTTCAGGCTTGGTGTAATAGGTCTGACGACTAGCACGTAACAGATTTACACGTGCGTCATGTGCCTTAATGAGTTCGTCATTAGCTTCGAATTCAGAGCGTATGTCTTGTTTCATTTCAATTTCCTTTGTTGGTTTGTATGAACTAATTATAGGCGAAACAAGCATGAGGGCAAATACTTTGTTGTTATATAGAACTAGAGAAACAGACATAAATGTGTATAAGCCTTTACATGGGGCATAGCCTCGCAGGGCATTGTGCTTGACGTGTCAACTATTGTCGTTCTGGTGAACTCCTTTACGCTTCAACCATTGGGGCATAAACAATGTACATCTAAACAATAGGGCAGCTTGTACCTACCTAGGGCATTGATTTAATTAATGTTGTATACAACCATACTCATCAGTCTACATACACACATACAAGAGGGAGGTAGGGGGGAAACTTTCATGGGGCAGGATTTTGTGTAACTCAACATGCTACGATTTTTACATTTTTTAGAAAGGGGCATGTTCTGTTTTAGGGCTAAAAGCAGGTTTTCTGTATGGACCGATTTAAAGGCTCTACAATCGATTTGTTATACACTTGGCTACGCTGATATACCCCAGGGGCTTACAGAGGCTCCTAGAGCCTTCTAGGGCCCTTCTAGGCCCATGCATGGTTAATGCGCTCACCCCTATGGGCCTCGCGTAAGAGGTTAACAGGAATGTTCTAGTTTGAACAAGAAGTTTAAGAAAGAAAGAAAAGGTTGATAAAAGAAAGAAAGAATAAATACAATACTACTAAATATATAAATACAATATATATATACTATATATTTAAAATACACTA
The DNA here is from genome assembly GCA_049287025.1 of Candidatus Magasanikiibacteriota bacterium. Lineage (GTDB taxonomy): Bacteria > Patescibacteriota > Patescibacteriia > Magasanikbacterales > UBA922 > UBA11710. The sequence goes on along the minus strand of JBAQFA010000050.1, from coordinate 35,023 downwards.
TAAATCAATTCTTGTCAAGTAAAATATTTTTATTTATTTTTAATAAAATACTTGACTTATGGTTTAAAGTGTGATATAATAGAGGTATACACTAACTATTCTGTTTAATTTAATTACTTATATTACGCGCTCTGCGCGTAAAGATACAACTAACAATCCTGTTAGAAAGAAAGAAACATCGGAATAACATTCTGTTATTCCTCTTAAAGAAAGAAAGATGTTAAACACAATGAATACACTCCTGTCCAAAATAGTAACAACGCTGCTTGTAGCAGCAATAGCAATAACACCAATTCTTGTTTTTGCTAAAGACTGGCCTTTGAATAAGGCCCTCTTTGAAGACGGAGCATCCGTCATGTGGCAATGTGAAAGTAAAATGTCTGTTAAATTTATGCTCACCACTCCCGAAGGGAAGCAATATTCTGGCCTCCTGTTCTGTGGAGACCAGGCATGAAGCCTGGGGCAGAGTTCCCCGGAGGAGAACGATAATGGCGTTGTCAGACAATCCACGAAAGAGGGAAACACACGTCAAGTCTCGCAATGCTGTTGACGGAATTAACAAGCATTGGAGTGATAAGCAGAAGATGGAAGCTGTACAAAGCTACCTCCTGCTTGGAAATCTTGCTCTAACCTCACGTCTCTTGTCCATTCCTGAAATTACCCTTCGTGTGTGGAAAACCACAGAATGGTGGAAAGGCTTGGTTGAGGATGTTAAGCTCCAGGAAAACATGCAAATGTCTGGACGGCTTAAGAAGATTGTTGATGCCAGCCTCACGGCTGTTGAAGACCGGCTTGTCAATGGTGATTGGATTTATGACCAGAAAACAGGACACATGGTCCGTAAGCAAGTAGGCATTAAGGATGCTCACAAGGTTGCAACGGACCTGATGGACAGGCAGAAAATAATTGAGAAGACGACCAATCCTGTCACTCAAGAGGAGCAGAATGATGACAAGCTCTTGCAGCTTGCTGAGAAGTTTGCTTCTTTTGTCAAGGATAAGATAGAACATAAAGCACCAGAACCTGAAGTTCTTGTGGACATCTCAGATGTCGAAAGTAAAGAATAAGGGCTTACCGTATGGGACGGGAAGGGCACTTGCAATGCCTTGCTTGGAGATCGTTACTCCATAGGTCCACCAAGAACAATGTTTTAAGGAAAACACATGCCGTTTATGAAGAGAGATCCCAAGACTGGAAAGTCTGTTCGGGACTATAAAAAAGAGAACGAGGCGTACAACTCAAAACCAGAACAACGCAAAGCTCGTTCTGAACGCACTGTCCTACGCCGACAGGCCAATGAAGCAGGCATCACCCACAAGGGCGATAATACAAATCTGGATCATGTGAAGGCCCTCTCAAAAGGAGGCGCTAACAAGATGAGCAACACTCGTGTTGTTTCTGAGAGTGTTAACAAAAGCTTTAGCCGCAATGCAGATTCCTCAATGAAGAAGAATGATGGCGCCGCTCGGGCAAGGAAGAAGAAATGAACGACTTTCCCACTAGTCCTTTACTCGGGGATCTCTTTAAAAAGGATGATACTATTTATGTTTTCTTTGAGAAGTGGTACACACTAGAAGAGGCTAATAAGCTAGTGTGGGATGTTTCGTGCTAACCTGTGATGTTGTGGAAGGCTTTGTAGGCTCGGTACTCTCCTCAAGATTTGATGGACGTGCTGCTTCTCCTCCCTTCCATAAAGAACTCTGGACTCTTTGTTGTGGTCCTGATCGGTTTGTTGCTATGGCAGCACCACGAGGTCATGCGAAGAGCACAGCAGTCACGCTGGGGTATGGCTTAGCTACTCTTCTGTTCAAAGAAAGAAAATTCATGCTACTTGTGTCCGACACTGAGGCACAGGCAGCTTTGTTCTTGGGAACGTTTAAACAAGAACTTCAAGACAATCAGGAACTCATTGACCTGTTTGGATTGAAACGTAACGATAAAGGTTTGGTTCAGTTTGTAAAAGACACTGAAACAGACATCATAGTTGAGTGTGCGGGGGGACATAAGTTCCGTATCATTGCCAAGGGAGCGGAACAGAAGCTTCGTGGATTGATCTGGAATGGCTCTCGCCCGGACATCATTATGATTGATGACTTTAAACAAAAATGAGAACATGTAAGAAGTGTGGGGAAATCAAACCCCTTGATTTATTTAAACCAAATAAAAACTGTTCCCTTGGTTATGAGCACACTTGTTTAGTTTGCTTCAGACTTAGACAGAGAAATTGGGAAGAAGAGAATCAAGAACGCCACAAAGAAAATCAACTGCGTTGGCAAGCACAGAACTTAGAAAGATATAAGCAGAAGAAGGATGAGTGGATAGAGAGAAACAGAGAAACTGTTAATCAACGTTCACGTGAATATGCAAAAGCTAATCCAGACAGGAAGAACAGTTTGACAGCAAAGAGACGTGCTGCCTTACTGCAAGCTATTCCTTCCTGGGCAAACCTAGAGCAGATCAAAGAGGTTTATACACAGGCCAAGAAAACAGGCATGGTTGTAGATCACATCATCCCTTTAAGAGGTAAGTTAGTTTGTGGTTTGCACGTTGAAACCAATTTACAACTACTAACCTCCCAAGACAACTGCATAAAGAATAATAAGTTCAACCCTCTTACATTTTCTGAGTAATCGAAGTCAATAAATCCCGTGAATTGCTGGAAAACCCTAGACTTACTTAGGACAATCAGCAGCCAAGCCCTGTAAAGGGAAGGTTCAACGACTAGGCGCAAGCCGTACACTCAAGTGAGTGGAAGCGCGGGACACACAGCAATGTGTGATGATATAGTCTGTTCTAGCTGGTAACAGTTAGCTGGATTGATGATCCGGGGATGATTTAACGACTCATTCTGAACATAAAGGAGAATGACGAGCTTGTTATGAACAAGGAACGTCGTGAGAAGATGCGAAGGTGGTTTAAAGGGGCCCTGCTGCCCTGTAGAAGCGATTCGGGCATTGTCCGAATGGTGGGTACTATCTTGCATGCTGACAGCCTCCTAGAGCGTTTAATGCCCAACCCCTCAGATAAGAGCACGGTGGTAGAAGAACTCAAGCAATATTCCAAACGTAAGGGTATGTGGAAGGCAGTTAAGTATCGAGCACACAATTCTGACTTCTCTCAGCTCCTCTGGCCCTCAAAGAAGAACAAAGAAGACTTCAAAATGCTGTATGAAGATGCTGTCAAGGACGGCACTACAGACATTTACAGTCAAGAATACCTCAATGAACCTATTGATGAGAGTGTTTCCTTCTTTAAACGTGGAGATTTTCTCTCAATTACCGAAGAAGACAGAAAGAAGCGTCTAAACTACTACATCACTGCTGACTTAGCCATCTCTGAATCAGAAAAGGCTGACTTTTCAGTATTTGTTGTGGCTGGTGTAGACGAAGATAAGACTATTCACATCAAGAATGTCATCAGAGAGCGCATGGATGGACGAGAAATCGTAAACACCTTCCTTGCTCTGCAACGATTGTATGATCCTGTGGCTTTTGGTGTGGAGGACATGCAGGTTTCCAAGTCTATTGGTCCTTTCCTACGGGAAGAGATGATTAAGACAAACACCTTCATCAGCCTTCTGCTTCTAAAGCATGGGGGTAAGGACAAGACTACTCGTGCACGTAGCGTACAGGCTCGTGTGAGGGCTCACGGCCTCAAGTTTGACAAGGAAGGGGACTGGTATCCCATCTTTGAGAATGAGCTTCTGTCTTTCCCTCGTGGAAAGCACGATGACCAGACGGATGCTTTTGCCTACCTAGGCCTTATGCTAGACAGTCTCTTAGAAGCTCCTACAAAGGAAGAAACAGAGGATGAGGAATATGCTGAAGCTCTAGAAGGTTCAGAACTCATTCACCAAGGCAGAAATTCAACGACAGGCTATTAAATGGATCAACCAGAAACTCAGTCTTTGGCAGCGATGCTAGAGAGTGTTAACATTGCTGAAAAGCTAGACAAAGATGAAAAGGGTAAACAGCAACTACGAGACATTGGAGCTGAGGCTTTTAAGGGTTTTGATGCTGATTTAGAGAGTCGCAAAGACTGGGAGAAGAATGTTGATGAATGGACTAAACTTGCTCGTCAAGCAGTGGAGCCAAAAACTTGGCCGTGGCCGAGAGCTTCTAACATCAAATATCCAATCCTGTCTACTGCTGCCCTCCAGTTTGCTGCTCGTGCTTATCCTAGCCTACTGCCTTCGGACGGACGCGTTGTTCGCGCAAAGGCAATCGGAAAAGACCCCGACGGGTCCAAATCAAAAGTAGCAGAGGCTGTCTCAATCTACATGTCTTATCAACTCCTTCAGGAGATGGATAGCTGGGAAGAAGAGATGGACAAGCTTCTCATCATGCTCCCAATCGTGGGAACCATGTTCAAGAAGACTTATTGGGATGGCTTGAAAGAGACCAACTGCAGTTCCATCATCATGCCTAAGAACTTGGTGGTGAACTATTGGACACGCTCTCTTAGAGACTCCGAACGTATCTCTGAGATTTTAGAGGTATCTCCACGGAAGCTCAAGGAACGTCAGCAAACAGGAATGTGGTTGGGTATTGATCTAGGCACTGCTCCACAGCCTGAGACTGTCTCTACAACGGGCGAGCGTAATTACACGCCCCCTTCAATAGACGACACGACTCCTTACACAATCATTGAACAGCACACCTATCTTGACCTAGATGATGATGGTTACAAAGAACCCTACATTGTAACTTTCCATAAAGAGAGTCACACTGTTCTGCGCATTGCTGCTAGGTTTGATAATACAACTATTAAATTGGACGAAGATGGCAAGATTAAAAAGATTGATGCCATCCAGTATTATACTAAGTTTGGTTTCATTCCTAACCCAGACGGGTCGTTTTACGACATCGGATTTGGTGTTTTACTTGGTCCTATTAACGAGTCTGTTAACACTCTCATCAATCAACTGGTTGACGCAGGCACTCTAAACAACCTCCAGTCTGGTTTTCTTGGTAAAGGCTTGCGACTCCGTATGGGGGAGACTAGATTCCAGCCCGGCGAATGGAAAGTAGTCAATTCTACAGGGGATGACCTGAAGAAACAGATTGTTCCTATGCCCAGTAAGGAACCCTCAAATGTCCTCTTCCAACTCATGGGGAGTTTAATCACCTCAGGGAAAGAATTGGCCTCCATTGCAGAAATCTTTACTGGAAAGATGCCTGGTCAGAATACTCCGGCCACGACTACAATGGCGACTGTGGAGCAGGGCATGAAAGTGTTTACTGCTGTTTACAAACGCATCTACCGTTCGTTGTCTGAAGAGTTTAAGAAGCTTGCAAGGCTCAATGAACTATACCTCAACCCTCAGACTTATGTGGATGTTGTGGACATGGAAGTTGGTCCTGATGACTTTAAGTTGTCTAGTCATAACATCTATCCAGGTGCCGACCCCACAGCAGTGTCTCAGTCTGAGAAGCTTCTGAAAGCACAGGGACTGATGGAACTTCTGCCTCTAGGCATCCTTGATCCAGTTAAGGTTGGTCTAAGAGTGCTGGAAGCCCAGGAACAGCCTAATTACCAAGAGCTTCTGAATCAGTCAGTTGCTGAGACAGGACAACAGCCTGCCCCCCCTCCTGATCCTAAGTTGCTTGAGAGTCAAGCTAAGATTCAGGCAATGGGACAAGCTAGTCAGATTAAACAACAAGAGATGGCCTTCAAATCAGAACTCGCTGCAAGAGACCAGCAGTTCCAGCAAGCCATGAAAGCTCAGGCTGCTGACCAATTGGCCCGTCATAAAGAGATGCTATCTAGTGTGCAATTGGCTATTGCTACACATACAGAAAACATGCGGACAGCGCAAGAAAAAGCTAAATTCATCCAGAGCACCATACAGAGTCAAATGTCTCATGGTCAAAAGATGATGCACGCTAAAGAGAAGGCTGCCGTTAAAAATAAACCAGCCACTAAAGGACCTACTAAGTAGTATGAATTCTGCAGACTTTACCGACTGGAAACGTCATCCTGTAACTCAGGTGATTTTCAGTCAACTAACACAACGTATCTTGGACATACAAGAAATCTTGAGTGATCACGCAGGCGTGAACCCCATTCAGGACCGTGAGTATGTCGGGGCAATCAAGGCCTACAAGGACATGGTTAATATTGAGTATGATGAGACCGAGGTGAAACATGATTAAGATTGTGTTGCATCGCATTCTCATCAAACAGGACAAACTGGAAGACGCAAACAAAGACTATGTCAAAATGCGTGAACTGGGCCTAGTGCTGGCAGAGACTGAGGACCGAAAACGTGCTCAGGCTGGAGTAGATACAGGAACTGTTGTTGCTATAGGCTCTACCGCATTTAAAGACTTTGGGACGACGTCTCCAATTGTCGTGGGAGATAAGATTGCGTATGCGAGGTTCTCTGGTAAATTTGTTACCGATCCTGCTACACAAGAAGAGTTTGTTGCGCTCAATGACGAGGATGTCATTTGTGTGTTTAGTGAAGAATAAGGAGCTTTAGATGGCTGAAGAACAAGTTGCACCGGAAGAGTCTGGTGCTGAAGAAGTAGTTGAACTTTCCCCTGTAGAACAGAAAGCTAAAGAATCTGGTTGGGTTCCCGAAGCTGAGTGGGATGGTGATAAAAGTCAATGGCGTCCTGCCAAGGAGTTCCTCGATAGGGGTGAACTCTTCAAGAAGATTGATGATCAAAATCGTAATGTAAAAGAACTGAAACGTGCCTTGGATGACATGAAACGTCATCATAATTCTGTTCGTGAAACAGAGTATGCACGGGCCTTGCAGGCACTTAAAACTCAAAAGCAAACTGCTCTTGAAGAAGGTGATGCAGCCACAGTTGTACGTATTGATGACCAGATTGATTTGGTCCGTGATGAACAAACTAAACTCAAACAGACGAATGCTCAAGAGGAGTTTCGTGCTGAACCGGAGCAGCCTGCTCCTGAGTTTACAAACTGGGTTTCACAAAATAAGTGGTATGAGAATGATACCAACATGAAAACTTGGGCAGATGGCATTGGTCGTAACCTTGCTGCTGCTGGTATGAAACCAGATAATGTTCTTCGAGAAATTGAAAAACAAGTTAAAGATGTGTTCCCAAATAAGTTTCGGAATGCTAATAGGGATAAGCCCGGTGCTGTTGAAGGCAGCTCAAACAAAGGTGGAAAGACAGGCGGAAGCTTTGCTCTTTCTGATGATGAGCGTCGAGTGATGCAGCGGTTTGTTCGTTCTGGCGTAATGACAGAGCAACAATACATCAAAGATCTTAAATCCGTTAGAGGAGAGTGAACATGAGTGAAAAAGAAGCTATTTCTAAGGCTCCAGAGAGCCGCGTTAAACGTACACCTATCGGGACACGTAATGTCCTCACAGTGGCAGGTAAAGATGCTAATTACGTTTATCGAATTATCAATGACTCGGGCGACCGGGTGCAGGAGTTCATGGAAGCTGGCTACGAGCTAGTTAAAGATGACTCCGTGAAGGTGGGGGATAAAAAGGTTAACAAGACTTCTTCGGAAGGCTCTGTTAGCCAAGTTTCAGTTGGTCAGGGGCAGAAGGCGTTTGTTGTGCGTATCAAGAAAGAATGGTATGACGAGGATCAAGCGCAGAAGCAGCTCCGTGTAGACGAACTGGAAAACTCCACCAAAGCTAAAGCTCTTGATGGTACTTATGGTAAACTCGAAATTACTCGTAGTTAAGCTTTTTAAGTGCCATTAGAAAACAATATTTTTGCTTATTTGGAGAATAACTAATGGCAAGTGTTTCGCGTATTAATGGGTTCCGTCCCGTTAAAACTCTCTCTGGCGCGCCCTATTCGGGCAAAGCCAATTTGTATTTCATGGCCTCGGGTAACTCTGATGTCGTGATGGTGGGTGATGCTGTGAAGATTGCTGGAGATGCTCGTGCAGCCTCTGGTGCTCCCACAGTGGCTCGTTGTGGTGCTACAGACATTCCGGTTGGTGTGGTTGTAGGTATCCTGTTCTCAGGCGTGGGCAATGAGGTGACTAACGTCCCCGCTGTCTCCGATCTGAATACTCCAGTATATCGCCGTGCTTCTACCGATCGTTATGTGTTGGTTGCAGATGATCCTCTGTTGGTGTATGAAGTTCAGTATGCAGGCACTTCGGTGGCTGCTGCAACAATCACCGCCAATGTGGGTCAGAATGGTCAGTTCACGACTACTGCTGGTTCGACGACCTCGGGTTCGTCTGGTATGCAGCTTGACAGTGCTGGCCTTGCAACGACTGCAACTCTTCCTTTGAAGATTGTTGGTTTCCCTGCTCGTCCTGACAACGTTCCCGGTGATGTCTATTTTAGTTACTACGTAACTCTGAATAGCTCGCTGTATGGTTCGCTCGGCACGACCGGGGTTTAATAATTAAGAAAGGAAGACTAGTATGTCTATTATCAATAGTGGTTCATTTGCCAAAGCCCTCTGGCCCGGTGTTAACGCTTGGTACGGCAAGTCGTATTCGGAATATGAAACCGAGTATGACAAGTTGTTCGACAAGAACACCTCCACGAAAGCGTTCGAAGAGGACGTCGGTATCAGCTCCTTTGGTCTTGCTGTAAACAAGCCTGAAGGTTCTCCCATCTCTTATGACAGTGAGCGTCAAGCTTTCATCACTCGTTATCAACATGCCGTGTTTGCTCTCGGTTTTGTTATTACGCGTGAGATGATGGAAGACGACCAGTACGATGTGGTTGGTCAGCGTAAGGCCCAAGGCCTGGCTTTCTCGATGCGTCAGACTAAGGAAGTCATTGCTGCTAACGTATACAACCGTGCCTACACGGCTGGTTATGTGGGTGGTGATGGTGTTGTTATGCTGTCTGCTTCTCACGTTAACCTTAAGGGTGGTACGTGGAGCAACACTATCGCAACAAATGCTGACTTATCAGAAGCTGCCCTTGAGCAGGCATGTATTGATATCGCTGGTTTCACCAATGATGCTGGTTTGCTGATTGCGGTTCGTCCTGAATCTCTCATCATCCCTCGCCAGCTCATCTTCGAAGCTAAGCGTATCTTGGGTACGGATGGGCGTGTTGGCACTGCTGACAACGATCTGAATGCCATCAAAACGTTGGGTTCGATTCCAAAGATTGTCACCAACCATTATCTGACTGACACCGATGCATGGTTCATTCGTACCAATGTCCAACATGGCATGAAGTATTTTGAACGTCGTGCTGATCAGTTTGACATGGACAATGACTGGGACACCGAGAACGCTAAGTTCAAGGCAACTGCGCGTTATTCGTTTGGTTGGACCGATCCTAGAGGAATTTACGGTTCCGCAGGCGCTTAAGTAGATTAACATCCCAACATGGCGAATAGCTGCTGCAGACTCCTTGCGATGTTGGGACTATTAGGAGAATATAAATGACTACAGTTTCAGACGGTTTGTTTCAGTATGGAGGCTCTCCAGTTGGAGTGTCTCTTGGTGTTTCTAAGATTTTCAGTACCCCCACGAAGGGTCGTGCATGGTTTGTAGATCCCACTAACGGGTCTAATGGCACTGGTAAGAGTCCCAAAAAGGCTTTTACTACGATGCAACAAGCATTTAATGTGATTGCTTCTGGTGATGTCATCTACTTTGTAGGTAAGATTGTAGAACAACTCGTAACCCCGGTTAACGTCTTTGACGTCACTGTGGTGGGTTGTGGTAATCGTCCACACCATGCAGATGCTACCCCCGCTGGTGGTAATACAGGCTCAGCTCAATGGGCCCCTGCTTCGGGTGGGACGGCTGCTCAAGCAACCGTACGTGTTCTGCAACAGGGCTGGCGGTTTGTGAACATCTTGTTTACAGCCATTGATGCCAATGCTGCGTGCATTGAGTTGGTTCGGGATAGTGGTGCAGGTGATTTGGAACGTGATGCTTCCCACACAGAAGTTCTTGGCTGCCGCTTCTCAGGTGCAGGCAAGGGTATCCGTGCAGGTGCTACGTCCTATGCCGAGGTGGTTAATCACGTGCTGGTTCAGGATTGCCGATTTGACACCATGACCTATGGTATTCATACGGCCATCATCTCTAATTACTGGACCATTCGGAACAACGAGTTCCGTAACAACACCAATCACATTGTTGCTGACTTTGGCTATGCCTTTATCTATGACAACATCTTTGGTGCATTCACTACAGACTCCATTGAGCTTCCAGGCTCTAGTGCTGGTCTGAACATCATCACAAAGAATTATCTGAGTGGTACGTATAGCAGCGCCGGTGGTTACACTGTGTCGGCTGCTGATGACGAATGGGCTGGTAACTTTAACACCCTTGCGGGTGGTATTACGGTTGCAGATCCTGCTTAATTAGCAAAAATGTGAGGGGCCCGTGTTAGTAATAATACGGCCCCTTTTCTTGGTTCTTTTGGAATGGATTGGAGAATATATGAGTGAAATTGTTTTCGTTAGGTCTGGACGTATTCTAGACATCTTGGCTCCTACAACCGTGACTCCCACTGGAGCATGGATGTTTAAGGATGCCCCACAAAGTACATTTCAAGTTGTAGCCACTGCTGCTGCAACTGTTGTTATTGAGGCCTCTAATGATGGGGTTAATGCTATTGCCACGGCTCTCGGCACAGTGACATTGGGAGCTGCTGGCTCCGATGGCTTTGCTACTGACGCTCCTTGGAAATATGTTCGTGCGAGAGTTACCGCCAATGCAGGGACGGTTAATGTTATAAGTTGCGTCTAAGGACTAAACATGACCACCCTTGTTAATTCTAATACCGCTGGTACGGATATTCGAGGAGATCTCCTAACTGATCGTGGAGGTCCCAGCACGCGTCTCCGAGTAGATTCTGCACAGACTAGTTTCTTTGCTGGTAGGGAAGCCCGTACCTTCTATGACATCAGTCTTGCCACCGCCACTTCTGTTGTAATCAAAGCAGTAGTTCCTGTAGACATCATTCTTAATAAATTAGATGTTCTGATTAACACAGAAGAGATTTTAGTAGAGACTGTGGTGGGAGGATCTGAGGGTGGAACCTTTAGCACTGCTCTACCCATCTTTCCTGCTAACACTATGGCAGAGCGCCCCCTCCCTTTATATACATTTCTCACCACTCTTAATGCAGGGGGAACCCACACAGGAGGGACCCTATTGGACATCATCCGTCTCAAGACTGGTGGAGCAACCCAGCAAGCTATTAGTGTGGGCTCCTCTCCTTTTGATGAGCGTGGAGTTTCCGCAAACACCTACTATTTTAGACTAACTAATCTAGGTAATGGAACTCTAGTAGGCGTATTTAAAGCTCGTTGGGAAGAGCGCCTACCATGAAGAATCACCTTCTTCTAGGTAACTGGAATGCCTTGTGTGACTCATGTGGTAGGAAGTTCAAAGCTCTAGACCTGAAGAAGCGTTGGGACGGACTCATGGTTTGTAAAGAAGACTACGAACTTCGACATGATCAAGACTTCTTACGGGTACAGAAAGAGAAGATTACTGTGCCATGGTCGAGGCCCTACCCTACAGAAGACATCTTCACAGGACACATCTGCTCTGTGGCAGGCCGCTTTGGTATGGCTGATTTTGGTGAGGCAGATTGTGCCCGAGCAGACATTACTCACCCATCCCTCTCTCTTAATGATGAGAATCCGCTTCTTGTTTATTAATCCCTTCTCACATTTAAAGAATTAAAATGGCAAGTAAAACTTTTATATCCGGCACAGTTATCGACTCCGCGTGGCTTAATGATGTCAATGATAATACCTATGCAGCCGAGGCTGCCCCTGCAGGTTCTTTTAGGGAGGCACTAGCCGCATCCACTGGCTCCTCGCTGGTGGGGCATCTTCCATCTGGTGTGGGGACTGTCACAACCACCGTGCGGGATAAATTAGACCAATATAGAAACGTATTGGATTTTGTTCCACTCGGTGTAGATATTTCGACCACAGACTGCACAGAATTTGTAAAGACGGCGATAGCCAATACCCCATCAAATGGAGTTCTTAATTTTCCTGGTGGAACGATGTTGCTTTCTTCCTCTGCAACGACGCCCATCACGATTGACAAGCGACTTTTAATTGACGGGAATGGGACAAAGATAATTCACAATCCGGCCTCAACAGGATCTTTGTTTGTTGTCTCTAAAACCGGCGCGACGCCAGCAGCCGACCTAAATTTCAATGGTCAACTAGAGGGCGTCAGCTTTTGTAATTTTTGGATATCGGGTGCGGCGATCCCAAATGGTGCGATTGATAATAGAACATCCATCGCTGATGTCCTTGTTTTTGATAACGCACTTGATGGATTTACCGCGCGCAACATCTACATTGAAGGGTTTAAAGGCGCTGGTATTCTAATTACTGGTGCCGGGAGTATTCGTGAATCCTATTTTGAGAATATTACAATAAGATATTGCGGATATAACACCGGAAACAATGCGACGGACAGGGCGCAGATTCATATAATCAATGTGCAACTGGATGGCGACGCACACAATCAATTAATTTTCAAAAAATTCCGGCTAATCTACAGTTTGTGGCGTGATATACGAATAATGCCTAACCCTGTAAACCCTTGTCTGAACCCGGTAAGGCTCGTAAGATTTATTGATTGTCAGATAGAAAACGATTTGGCTAATGATCCTTATTGGAATACACCTCCGGCTGTGGAAAAAGTATGGATTGAGGAAGCCGGAGGGTACATTTCATTTGAAAATACTGAGTTCTTTAACCCGTATGCTACAGATTTAACAAAGTGGGGCTACCCATCAGTCCGAATCGGGAACAAACCAGCTGGAACGGGTGCTGATAGGGTGCAGTTTTTAAATTGTCTTTTTCAGGGAAATTCATTGGGCGGGATGGCAATTGAGCTGCAGAAAGCAAATATCTGCACACTGACAGCCACACGATCCTCTATCTTAAATTTCAACGAGGCGAGAACAATTGTCGTAGCTGAAATTAACCCAACGGACGCTTATGGCGTATCATCTGCGCCCGCCAGCTACGCATATGTGCGTGTTGACCCATCTTGTGATTTTGGGGTATCACCCTATTACCATGATAATACTTACTCTCGATTTTTTGGGTCTCTAAAAGTATACGAATCACCCGACCCATATCAGGAGGTTTGCTTTTACCCAGGTGGGTTCGCGTCAGCCAGAACATCATTTTCAGCTGAAAGTACCGGAGTCACTTATACAGAAATTGATATGAGTGGTCCTCAGTTCATCCCTCCGGGTGTTTCGTCAGCCAATCTGAATAACTCAGTATGGCTCATCTCTGCCTCCGGGAGCTACGCAGGCGGTCAGTCGTCCGCTAGCTGTCTTGTTACTACGCTGGATGTGAATACGGTCGCAGCCGTTGTAGTTCTTGGTGCAGGCTCACTTAACGCCACGCTTCAAATCACATTCCGGTGTGTGGGCGGTAACACGCCAGGAACCGCAATAGGTGGCATAGGGTATAAATTTGACGTGGAGGTCACGAACACGGCAGGCGGGCCAATTGGTGTATCCGTCAGTGCGACGAGGTTCGGCGTTGCTTAATTTTTCGTGCCTGTACCCACTGCCCATCGCTGCCAGTGCGCAGGCCATCAACCCATCGGTGAATAAATGAGCGACACAACAGAACCCACGCAAGAGCGCGGTACAATGATATGAATACACCTGAATTTTTAAACTATTTTCTCTTGGCTGGATTTGCCATGCTCGGTTGGTTTGCTAGGGAGATGTGGAGCGCTGTCAAAGACCTACGACTTGATCTAATGAGTCTCAAGGATTATGTAGCACAAAACTATACACGTAAGGACGACTTCAAGGAGTTTCGCTCTGAGCTTCTAGGTTTCCTCCAGCGCATTGAAACCAAATTAGATGGAAAGCAGGATAAGATATGATACTCGAAACGATCTTAGCAGCCCTAGTACCCGTAGGTATTGAGGGCATTAAGCAAGCCGTCACAAAGTTCTTTGGTGGTGTAAAAGCCACCACAGTAGATGAACAAATCAAACTGGACTCCAATGAGATAGAGAAGATTAAAGCCCTCGCAGAGCTGGACAAGCCCATAGGCTTGCCTAGCCAGTGGGTGGTTGATCTGAGGGCCTCTGCGCGCTATCTAGGGGCCCTGCTGGTCATTGGTGTTGGGATAGGTAGTCTCTTTACAGCAGTAGATGCTCAAATACAAGCTCTTGCTCTAGAAGCCGCTAATGTAGCTTTTGGCTTCTTATTCGGTAGCCGAATTGTGGCTAATTTTACAAGGAAATAACATGGCCACGTCCGGCACAACCATCTGGTCCCTTCAAAGGGATGAAGTAATCAACAGCGCCCTCCGTAAGCTGTCTGTGCTGTCTGGTGGCAGTTCCCCTGCTGCCTATGAAGTGACTAACGCCTCCCAGGCTCTGAATGCCATGATCAAGGGATTTCAGGCAGACGGTATGCAGGTGTGGGCCATTAAGAAATACACCTTCACCGTAACATCAGGAACAGCAGCATATACCATAGGGGTGTCTCAGACTCTGAATACTCCCCAGCCCCTTAAGGTGCTACAGGCCTATCGTAATCAGACAAATAGTGTTAATGTTCCATTGAACATCTACACCAACTATAATTACAATATCCTGCCTCTGACCACCTCTTCTGGAGTCCCGGTTAATTTGTACTATCAGCCACTGGCTAAGACAGGTACAATCAATCTCTGGCCTACTCCTGACGATAGCACGACAACCATTACCATTGTATATCAACGTCCCTTTGAGGACATGGTAGCTTCAACAGATGATTTTGATTTTCCAGCCTATTGGACAGAAGCCCTCATTTACGGCTTAGCATGGCGTCTGTCTGGTGAATATGGTATTCCCATTCAAGATAGGACAGTCCTTACTAAGGAGGCTGAATATTTCCATCAACAGGCTCTGATGTACGATCAAGAGGAAGGCAGTGTTTATATGCAGCCAGATTGGTCTGGTAAATATTAATGGCTTTTTCAAAAACACCTGTCAACTCAACATATGAAACTAAACGGATTAATTTAGTTACCAATCCACAGCAACGTAGTGGGGCTTTGCAGAACAAAGACGCACGGATTGTCAATATGATGCCTGAGCTGTTTCACAGCCAATCCGCAGAAGAGAAGCGCTTTGTTCTAAAGTCTCGTCCAGGACTTTCCTCTGCTTACACAGTTAATACTGGAGTGGCTAGGGGGATTTATTACTGGCTCTATAGTGGTACTGGATATGTAATCACGGTAGTGGGCAATGCTATCTATGTGAATGGAACTTCTCTATCCACTGTGACCACTACCACCGGTGAGGTGGGTTTCACCGAGTTTCTCAATTCCTCTGGTGTTGTTTCTTTGGTGCTGTTAGATGGTACAAAAGGCTATGTCTTTGCCAACCCATCCACAGCCCCCACGGAGATAACGGATGCACAGTTTCCAACCCCGCATGTACCACATCCCATCTTCTTAGATGGGTATTTATTTGTGGCTAAGGCCAGTACCGCTGATGTGTATAATAGCAACCTGGATGATCCTTCTTTGTGGACTGCAGGAGACTTCGCCACAGCAGAGATGTATCCTGACAAGCTAGTGGCGCTCTCCAAGAACAACAATTACCTGTATGCCATTGGATCGAACAGTGTTGAGTATCTGTATGATGCTGCTAATGCCACTGGGAGCCCTCTCTCACGCCACGACAGTGCGGTACAGCAGTTTGGTACCCCTGCTCCTGGAACTGTGGTAGCAACAGAAAATGAAGTGATTCTTGTCGGTCAGACGGGTAATGGTGGATATACTGTGTGGACCATTGAAGGTTTTAAAGAGAAGGAAATATCTACTCCCGCAATTCGAGGAGTTCTCCATGCTGAGGGAGCTGCTCTAGCTACTTCCGTAGCATATTGTGTTAGAGTAGCTAGTCAGAAACTCTACATATTAACTCTCACATCTCGCACCCTTGTGTACAGCTTTGAGACTCAGATCTGGACTGAGTGGGCTTCTGGAGCCACCAGTGCTACGGCCTTTCTAGGAGCCCGTGCCGCAGACGGCCCTAATGGGATGCCCTATGTTCTCAAGACAGGAGGAACTACTGTATACAAGGTGGATGAGGCGACTTTCACAGATGGTGGTACGGTCTTTCGTTGTGAGGTTGTCACTGCTAAGGAAGACTTTGATTCCATCAATAGAAAAACAATGTCTCGTTTAGCAATCGTTGGAGATGTCCCAGACTCTACTGGTGTAGATAACGATGTGTCTATTGAATGGTCGGATGATGATTATGCCACGTGGTCCACTGCCCGCACCCTGTCCTTTAATTTTGATTTTCCAGTGCTCCGACAACTAGGAACCTTCCGTCGCAGGGCATTTAGAATTCGCTACTCTCTTCCACATCTGTTCCGTATAGATGGGTTGGAAGTGGATATTAATAAAGGAAGTCAGTAATGGCCTCAGTACCCCCCCCTCCTCCCGTTAAATCTGAGCCCGGGTCTTTTGCTTGGATGGACTGGTATAAGAAGCTGTATGACTACTTAAACACAGCAGGCAGTATTTTATGGTCCTCTATTAATTTCGCAGGTAGTAACATCACCGACATTGTCACTAGACTACACAGCAGTCTACAGGGGATACTAGGCACTGGTGCTTATCATATCTCTGCTGCGGAGGCCACGGAAGTCACAGCACTCTTAACACAGACAGGAACTGGTGCCTATGTTCATCAAACCAGTCCGACGCTAATCACCCCAGATTTGGGAACCCCAACGACCTTAGTGGGAACAAACATCACGGGTACTGCGGCGGGGCTGACGGCAGGAACTGTAACTACTAATGCAAACTTAACAGGCGACGTGACTTCTGTCGGCAATACTACCACACTGACCAATGCTCCTGTTATTGCTAAAGTGTTGACTGGTTTTACATCAGGAGCAGGGACAGTTGCAGCTACAGATAGCATTCTACAGGCAATACAAAAGTTAGATGGTAATGATGCGACAAATGCCAATCTCACAGGACCTATTACGAGTGTGGGGAATGCCACAGCTATAGCCTCTCAAACCGGCACAGGGACTATGTTTGTCATGGACACCAATCCATTACTAACTACTCCAAGAACTGTGGGATACACTGTGGGAACACTGCCGGCAGGCACAATAGGGATGAAGGCTCATGTAACGGATGCAACTGCTCCCACCTATCTGGGGGCCTTAACTGGCGGAGGTGCTGTAGTAGCACCAGTGTTTTATGATGGAACTACTTGGCTGTCTGCTTAGTGACTACTCAATATTTAAGGAATTTTTATGGCTGAAAATGCAAGCACAGATGGGGGAATGTCCGGCTCTGAGTCGGACACTGGAGGAGGCTATGGAGGTGGTGGTAATTGGGGAAATGAGGATGTCTCTTCTTGGGGAGGCATGGAAGGTGCCCCGGATGTGGGGACATTAGGAGGCACTCTGGCGGACTCTTATGGAGAAACATCATCTACTATGGGTGGAGGTTTGTCAGCCGAACAGAGTGCTGGCAATCAAGAGGTCAACTTTGATCCCTTTGGATATGACTTTTCTGCGGCGGGGTTCCAATCCCCTGAGTCCTTTAACCTAGGACAGATGTTTGGTTATGAGGCTCCACAAGGACTCCCTACCTATCAAGGAGACTATGCCGGTAATAAAGAGAATTATGGGTTTAGTAATTTTGCTGAGAGTCCTTTTGGTAAGGGCTTGCGAGGTCTTTTAGGCATGACTCCTGTGGGTGCTGTGGCTAATGTTGGCTACAACCTAGCCAAAGGAGCCCCCCTGGCAACCACTCTCGCAGGACTAGTTCCTGGGGCTGTGGGAACAGCCGCGCGTATAGGAGCAGCAGCCTATGACAGTCCCAGCCCGGCTTCCTCTCTTGGCAGGAGCGCTGCAGGAATGTTAGGCAGCTCGGTTGGGAGTGCTCTAGGGGGTCCAGTTGGGGGTATGCTAGGCGGCTGGGCTGGTAATGCCGCTGCTACAGCGGGTATGCAGGGAAGAGGTTCCCCTGCAGGAGCTTCTACAGGTTCTGGTGGTGGCTTTAATCTTGGAGATGCTGCTATGGGTTTAGCAGGTCTATATCAAGGACACCAGTCGCAAAAGAATGCCAGAGAGTTACAAGCCCAACAAGGACAGACTGATCAGGCTCTACAAACACAGATGGCTAATTTGGCTAACATGTATTCGCAGAACAGTCCATATGCTCAAGCTCTTCGTCAGACGCTTGCTCGTAAGGATGCTGCTGCGGGTAGGAACAGTCAGTATGGTGCTCGTGAGGTAGACTTACAGGCACGTCTTGCTGCGCAACAGGCTCAAGCTTCTCAGAGCCTCTCTGGTTTGGCCAATGCTAGACAAGCCGGGTTCTCTAATTCACAGGCGGCTAACAATGCTGCACAGTCTGCTAAAGGACAGCAGCTCCAGCGTCTCCTGGCTTTAGGAAAGAGTAGTGGTTTGACTGACCGAATCCAATCGGGTTTATCCAGCATGTTTCCCCAACAGCAGTCTTTTGAGCCTGCACCTCAATATGATATGAATGATTGGGGAAGTGATCTTCCCAATACAATGGGAACAGGGAGTTATTTGTAATGCCACAAGCTAATTACATCAATCAAGATGAGCTTTCTAAAATCTACGGCACAGGTAGTATGGAGGCTCTGGGACAGGGTGCCCAACAAGCAGGACTCTCTCAGCTCTTCCAGCAACAGGAAGGACAGAAGAATGCTCTTGCCAATCGTCAGGCAGAGCTGGCTAACATCTTTAAAGAGCAACAAGATCCACAGCTCCTTGAACACCAAAGCCTTCAGAACGCTGGTCTGAGTAATCAGAATGTCTTGGGAGGTGTCAATGCTAGACGTGCTGCTGCTAACGAGGGAATGCAGCTTAATGAGGACCAGAGGAAGTTTGCCTTAACAGCAACCGATCAGGACCTACAGGCTGCTATGCAACATGCCCAAGGGGAAATGAACTCAGGTGATCCACAGCGTATGCAAGAAGCCAGCAAAATCTTAGACTTCACCACGGCAGCGCGTGCTGCTAAGGCTAAGGCTGCTGCTGATCTTATCCAGGAACAGACACAGGGACGTAATCGTCTTGCTGGTATTGGTATGCAGACAGCAGCTCAAGAGCGAATGAACCAAGCCAATATTGATGCGGGGAAGTTCAATAAAGCTGGACGCAGTTCTTCAGGTCTACAGGGTATTCAAGAAGCCGTGCAAAGCGGTAAGATGACTGCTGAGAAAGCTGCTGTGGCTCTGCATGGGGCTGCGATGTTTGAGGCTGATCCAGACGTCAAGCAGAAATATGAAGCTATGGCAGGCCAATATGAGCAGTTTGCCATGAATCAGCGCAACGCTCAGGCGGGTGGTAAACTGGACATAGGCGCTGCCACAGGAATGCCCACTCAACAAATTGCTCCCGCTTTGGGAGGTGGTGTTTCTCCTGCCCCGTCTACACAAGGTCCCCAAAAGGGACAAATCTACAAAGGACACGTCTTCTTAGGAGGCGATCCTTCTAACAAAGCAAACTGGAAAGCACAATAATGGCAAATCCTTGGGAAGACTTCACACCTACCGCTACAGCTCCATGGGAGGACTTTCAGGAGGCTCCACAAGCTCCTGAGGACAATGCCATGGGCCTAGACATTGCTGGAGCCGGTAAAGGGCTCACAGGGACTGCTAGAGGCTTTGCTGGAGGTTTGGCAGACATGGCTGCTATAGGAGTTGCTGGTTTAGCAGGCCCAGTCAAATCCCTGTTCACAGGCAAGAGTGCCGCAGAGGAGATTGGGAATGTTCAGGGAGCTGTCTCAGATTTCCTGCCTTCCTTCCCTGAAAGTGCTGTAGCCACTAAGACCAAGGAAGCCTTGGGCTACCCTGCTGAACTTATTCACAAGGGCGGTGAGAAGGCTTTTGAACTGACTGGCTCTCCCTTGGTGGGAGCTGGTGTAGAAACCTTAGGTAACGCTGCAATGTTCTTAGGTGGTGGTAAGGCTAAAGGCAAAGCCACTCCTGAACAGGTGGGGGCACCCAAGCCTTCTGCTAAGGCCTCTCCTGCTAAGTCTCTTGCTGAAGAACTCACGGGTAAGGGAGACATGCCTTGGGAAGATTTTAAACAGCCGGTTAAAGGGCAGCAGGAACTCTTCCCGACTCCAGTTGAGGGCCAAGCTACTCCATACAATGCAGGTCAAGCTGGAGTGTTTGAACCAACAACTCCACAACGTGCTCGGGCGCAAATGGAACTTCCTCTGCGCAATGACCTGCCTGAAACTCTGATGGCAGATCATAAGGGAGTGGTGACTCCTGAGCTGCCTACTGCAGCCGAGATACTGTCTAAAGAACGGGCTGACAGGGCCACCATTGAGGCTCCTAAAGAACCGGTTCAGGCAGACCTATTTCCTCCTGAGACCAATGTTCACCGTGCATATACAGACATCCGTGCTGCTACTGAGACGGGCGGGGAGCGTCCCCTAACTCGGGCAGAGTTTGAGAAGACCCATGAGAATCTTGCCAAGGAGCCTGCCACAGCCCACGAGATTCTCCCTAATGTGGATGTTGCTTATCAGAAGTATCTGGAACAGGTATCTGGTAAACAGGCAGACATGTTTGACATCGGCTCTAGACAAGAGGCTTTTGTAACTAAGAACATAGAAGAAACTGTTGCCCGTCAGGTGGATGAGCATCCCTTTGTTAAGAAGGCTGAAAAGGAACTTGCTAAACAAGAACAATTTGTTTCTGATTTAAAGGATCAAGTGGCTGCTGGGGAGACAAAAGCCACTGCCCTAGTCTCAGAACTCAAAGCTCTTGAGAAGGCGCAGGAGAAGGTTGCCACCGTTCGCACTAACGTTAGTGAGGCTGCGGCTAAGGGAAGCCCTCGCCCAAAGTCTTTCAACGTAAGAACACGAAAGCAAGGAGGGGGAGTTAAGTTTGAGTGGAAAGACAACTCAAAGGTAGACCAACTTAAGAACATTCCTGGAATTGCTGAAAGCTTGCGTGATGTGGGCCATGCCTTGATTAAGTCTCCTGAAGAGGCTCTAGCTCTTGCCAAAGAAGTTCCTGATGTAAAGCAGAACCTCCTGCAACAGGGTATCAATGCTCTGACTAAAGGCGGAAGCTATCTCAAAGCTAAGGTAAACAATCCAGAAGTGCATTTCACAGTGGATAGGTTTCTTGATGCTGAGAACAGGGCGAAAGCACAAATCTCTGAAAAGCTTCATGGAGAATATCTAGGAGACTTGCGTGAGCTAAGCAAGACAGAACGTGCAGAAGCCTTTGAGCTACTGAATGCTGCTGACTTGAGCCAGAAGACTATCACCCCAGAGATGATGCAGAGGCATGGTCTATCAACTGCCCTGCAACAATTCATCACGACCCATCAGAACATCATGGGAGATGTCTTGGGTAAGATCAATGACGCTCGTATAGCTAGAGGTAAGAAGCCCATCGAAGCTCGGGAAGCCTATTCTGCTATGAACATGGCAGGAGACTTCCGTAAGGTGGCCTACAAGCTTGTAAAGGATGAAGCAGGTAATGTAAAACTAGATGCCGGTGGGCAGCCTGTTAAAGAGGTTGTGGGAGTTATTGGAGCCAATAGCAAAACGATAGGTAAGAACTCCCTAGCCTCTCTAGAAGAGAAGATGAAGGCTAAGAATCCTGAAATTCTCTTTGGTAAGCTAGACGATAGGACACGTGTAGGAGGTTCTAAAGGAACTCCACATGAAGCCTTTACAGATGCCCTGAAGACACTGGGAGAGGACAATCCAGCATTCAAAGAGTTCTTAAACACTCTTGCTGAAGTGGCTAAAGACGACCCGTCCAACTACATGGGTATGTCTAAACATACAATGCAGAAGAAGGGTGTTTGGGGGATGGAGGGGCGTAAGCCTTGGCTGTCTTCTGAACAGAACGCTACAGCGTTCTTTGAGAACCAGTCTAAATATATTGAAGGGGCGTATTCGTGGGGAGAGCTGGCTAATGCTGCTAAGGACGTTAATGCTGTCATTCGTGATGGTGACGTTGTAACTCGGCATCCTAATGCCATTAAGCTCTCGGAAGACTATATGCAGAATGCTCTAGGACTCAATCCCAGCAGAATGGGTAAGGCTGTTACCGAGGGGTTTAATGCTCTCTTTGCTCCATGGGGGGTGGGCCCAACAATCCCTAGGGAAGTAGTTGGAGCAGCACGACAGGTAGCTAACACCTTCATGCTGTCTCTGAATGTGCCCTTCCTAGCCATTCAGCTATTACAGCCTATGCTGGCTATGCCTGCCATGATGTCTTTCCTACGCGGGCGGGGTATGGACGCTTCTGGAGTAGGCAGTGGTGCCAAAGCTATGGCAACTCTTCTGAAGCTGCGTACAGACAAGCCGCTGAATTCCATGGAATCGGGTGCATTGAAATATGCTAAAGACAACCATGTGTATGCAACAGACATGGTGGAGCACACTAACCAGACAGAGAGGGGGGTTGGTTATTACGTAGGTAAGATTACTCAGTCTCCTGCTGCTAACATCGAAACAGGCACACGTGCTGCTGTCTACCTCTCGCTGATCCATGCCCTCCACGAGGGAGGCTTATCTCCTGCAAAGGGGCTCTATGAGCAGGCACATAGGTTCACAGACTTGGCTATGAACAACTACAGCCAGATGGAGAAGCCTCCTATTTATAATGCCCTAGGACCCATTGGAAGCATGGCATACAATCTCAAGAGCTTTGGACATAATGAGATTTCTCGTTGGTCCTTATATGCACGTGAGATTGCAAAGAATGGTAATGCTGCTCCTCTGCTGGTACAGATGGCCACCACCATTGTTTTTGCTGGAGCAATGGGACTTCCCTTCATGTCCCAGTGGGAAGCTCTCTATGACTTCATTACGGCTAAGACGGGACATCCCCGTTCTCTGGCACTAGATGTAATAGACGTATCCGCCAGTTTGGGCAAGAGCTTAGGAGAGAAAGGTAAGTTTGCTTTCTCCAATGGCTTAGGCACTCTTGCTGGTGTGGACATATCTAGTCGTGTTGGTTTGGGTGATGTTCTGCCTAGCCATGCTGCCGATGTGGTGTTTGCTGGTGGCGGTAAGCTTGGACAGATGGTAGGAAGTGTTGCTGGACTGGTCATGAAGCCTAGTGAGGAGACTCTCAAGTCTGCAGCCATTAATCTAGCTCCCCCCTTCATGCAGGGTCCTATGGACCTTAGTTGGTATTCCAAAGGTGATTTGGCTATGAGTAAGGATGTTGGCAATCTAAAGGCCGTAGCACGGCGCAATGATGCTGACAAACTGTTCAAGGCTATTGGCCTGATGGGGATTAATGAGAGTAGTCAGAAACAGAAGACCTATCAATTGTCTCAACTGGATAAGGCATACACAGACATTCGTAAGACTGCTATGAACACCCTAACACAGGACATGTTCAGAAACCGACCCATGCTTCAAAAGACCATAGATAAGTATTTTGTTAATGGTCAGGGAGATCCTCAGACCTTTCAACAAGAGATTCAGAAGAAAGCTATGGACTTGAACCTGTCTCCTAGTGAGAGAGCCATGCTCAAAGAAGCTGCTAGTAATTCTATTACCAAGGCTCGAAGCCTGCAAAGGAGAATGCAATGAACTTATCAGACAAAGGGTTAGACCTCTTAACCATTAGGGAAGGGAAAAGGAACAAGGCTTACAAGGATGTTAAAGGGATTTGGACAATTGGTGTTGGGCACACAGGTCCAGAGGTTGTCGAAGGTCTTGTATGGGATGATGCAACTATTAAGCAAGTCCTTAAGCAAGACTGCTCTATAGCAGAGAAGGCCATCAAGACTTATGTGTTCACTCCATTAACACAGAATCAATTTGATGCTCTTGTCTCTTTCATCTTCAATGTTGGTGTTAATGCCTTTAGACGTTCTACATTGTGTGCAAAGCTCAACATGAGAGATTTTGTAGGTGCTGCTGAGCAGTTCGACAGGTGGCACATTCCTGCCGCCATCATAGGTAGACGTGATAGCGAGAAAGCCCAATTCTCGTCCTAATGGACTCGGAAAAGTATAGACGTAAAAAAGCTCCCTATCCTTCACAGGACGGGAGCTTTCTTTTTGCCTAAATGTTCTTAGGCTTCACGAGAAACAAATCGATGAGCTTGTTCTTTGAGCCATACTTGGCCTTCCTCAGTAGAGAGCATAAAGGCCTCTCTGCCTGTTTCAATAACCATTAAATAAATCCTAAGTCCGGTGAGTCGCTGGCCAATCTCAATAGCCTTAAGCTCGCTACTTTTGTTTAGTTTGCAGATATTTACTAGCATTATTCTTCTGGAGGGTGTTTAAACTTTACCCAGCAAATCCTGAAGATAAACAGATGAAAGGCTATTGCCCATTCCATTTCATCTTCATCGTCGTCCACAGTATCTCACATGTCTATATGCTCAATGCCGAGAGTTAGACCAGATACAAAATCAAAGATTATTCCGTACATGTGTTTCCTTAGTTAAGCACCGCAGGTGCCTCCACCAGTCAATGAACAAATATCCAACTCTTCGTAGACAACATCTTTATGCTTAAGAGCTTCCTCATAAGGAACAGAGGTTAGGGGCTGACCACCTCTAGAACCGTCGGGGTAGCAAGTAAAGCCACGGAGTCCCGGAGCGTATTTAGCAAGAGTCTGTGCAAATGCTGCTGTTGTTCCCTCGTTGTTTCCCTCTGATCCCCAAGCTGGAAGGTTGATGGTACTACTAATGGACATGTCCACATAACGTTGGATGTCATATTGGAACTTAATGCGCTTTTCATAATTACTACTCAGGTCAATAGCACTTTCAATCTTGTTAGGATCTACTCCAAAGTCTTTGATTAAGGTTTGCGCAGTCCCATCGACAACGTACTGATACTTCCACTTAGTTCCTTCGGTGAGAAACCTGCGCTTATAAGCAACGGCAAACAGTGGCTCAATGCCCGTAGTTGTGCCAGCGAGAATGCCGATAGAGCCAGTTGGCGCGATAGCTCTATAGGCAACAGGCCGACTAATGTAGAAACGGTCACAATGTTCATTGGCTGCTCGTTCACTTTCTGATTCATACACTTTTAACCATTCATGAAGTTCAGGAACTACTTCGTAGGAGTGTCCTCGTTTGAGGAGCCACTCGTGAATTCCCATAAGTCCAAGCCCGAGTCGGCGATTCTTTTCACGGACATTGTAAACCTTCTCGTAGGGTAGATCTGCTCTAAGTGTTCCGCAAACCAGGAACTTTGATGCCAAAGAAACCACAGCTTTAAACTCTTCGATGTCTTTGATGTTACCGAGGTTGATTGAGCCCAAGTTGCAAACGTCTGAGTCGTCTTCGCTAGTAACCTCTGTGCAAGCGTTTCTGAGCGTTTCATTCTGACACTTTCCAAAGTTAAAAGAGAAGCCAGGTTCTCCTGTCTCCATGGCTTGTCGAACATTCTGCAAGAAGACAGAATTAGTACCTAGCTCACTGTCTACAATGTTTCCCTTAACGTCTTTGGTATAACCTCCAAGAGAAGCGTCATCATAATTAACAGAAATGTTAGTCATGTCCAAGGGAGCAGCATAATTGAAGTCTAGAGCTTTTTGCTGTCGAGTGAGTTCATTCCAATTCTTGATTCCAAGGAAAGCAGGGATGTCCTCATGCTGCCAATTAAGACTTGCATAAATTGCTGACCGGCGTGATCCTCCTTGCATAACACCCCGTCCCGCTTCATTAACCATTTGCATAAGCGGTAGAGGTCCACTCGCAGTTCCTCCAGTTCGGGACAAGGATCTTCCTTTAGGCCTGAGTCGTGAGTAGTCAATTCCAATTCCTCCTCCAGTCATTAAACAAGAAACAGAGCGTTGCATTAGAGCTGCCCATTCCTCACGTGTGTCTTCTTCTGCTCGAAGAAGGAAACAATTGTTGAAATAAGAGTGCCCTCGTCCGCTGTACCAGATATAGCGTCCTCCAGGCACCATCTTAAAATCTCTAATATAAGATTCCAACTGATCCCGGTCCTCCTTGCACATCAAGGGAGTGCTCTTGCCCCATTGACTCCCACACACATCCTCTACAATGTCCTTAGCACGCTCTGCCCATGTTTCTCCAGGAAACTTTGCATACTTGAAGTTAAAAACGTTCTCTGCGAACGAATTCCTAAATACTGATTTGTCTGTCACAGTTTTATTACCTTAATTGGTTGGGGCACTATGCCCCGGTCATGTAAGCTCTGAGCTTCTTTCTTCATCCTAGCCAAGTCACACATTCCACATTTGCCTTTCCTAATCCACATATTATGGACAGGACATTTAGGTGGGGAAGCCTGACGAGCCGGGGGCTGTGTCATCTCGTCGGTCATGCCATTCTCCATAGTAGTCCTGTTGTTCGTAGTTAATACAACGCTCAATCTCTGAGTCGGCTTCTTTGTCTCCAGTAATACGCTTTAGATAGCTCTTCTTGAAGCTTTGTTTCTCAGGGTTTTCCCCTACGTTGTGTGAATTAGTCTTCATGAGCAAGCATCCATTAGAACATCGAAGGATTCTCCAATTTCCTCTTCTAGCTTCTCAACAAGATCCGAGAGGTCCGTGCCAAGAAGATCAAGGAAAGTCATCACATCTAGATTGGCTACAATGAGTGTTTTCAGTTCATTCATTCGTACGAGCCTCACTAGGACCCCCAATCGTTCCCGCTTCCTTACGAGAGGCCAGCTTGTTTAGATTGGTTTGTGCAATGTCTTCTAGTGTGTATCCATTATCAAGACAGACAGCAGCTAGGCACCAGAGGACATCACCCAATTCCTTCTTAAGCTCTGTGGGGTATGTCTCTTTGTTAATACCATCTCGAATTGTCTTAGCAATGAGTCCTTGCAGCTCCCCTACCTCACTGCAGAGATTCAAGAGAGTATACAAAGAGTCGGCTGTAGGCAAACGGAAATACAGGGCTTGTTTCTGGTACTCGTCAAGGGTCATTCTTTACCTTTCAATCCGCACTCAGCACCACAGGCAGCATAGCCTGCTAAGTCTACCCAACTATCTCGATGCTCTGGGCTATGTTTAAGACGGGCGATCTTCAAGAGAGCCAGCATCACTGCCACATCGGCAGGGGAGAATTCTCGTGTGGTATAGCCCTCCCAGAGCTTCGCAATGGTTTTAAAGGAGTCCTCAGGACCTCCATAGGTGTTTGCTCGTTGTCCATTAACAATTTTCTCTGCTTCGTTGAGAACAGAAGTACGGACAGAGATAGGTGGTTTATTGAGGTCTTGATTAACTTTGCTCCAGAAGTTATCCAGATCATCTGGATGCATGGCCTTTGTGCCCCAAGAATACTCGTCAATTTGAATTTGTGAAATCATTTGTTTCTCTTATTATAATGAAGGCATAGCCGGTAGGAAGTTTTACAGAAAAAGAAGTCTAGAACTATGGAGTCTTTTGTACGAAAAAGCCCCGGCAGTCGGTACAAGGTTAAGCCAAATCCAAAGGAGGCATACTTGTATTTTCTAAATTGAAGTTCCATATTTTTTATTAATGTAAGAAAGGCTAACTGGCATTAGATCAAAGGCCCCATCATGAACATCGTGCAGCATTAAAAATCCACGCCAGTGGTTATTACTTTGTTGATTCATATAAGGCTCATCATGCTCGTAGCAATTGTGATGTGGGTAACCTTCTACAATCATTGTTTTAGCATCTATAGCAATCTGTATAATCTCTTGGTTCCCCATAGATTCAATAGAAACTACAGCGTCATTATTAGAATTGGGAGAATTAATTCTTCCAAGATACTCGGGTTTAAACTTAGGTAGTAAACGGGTGGGACGAAAAGTCCCTAGAAACTCAGCAATCTTAAATACACCTCCAACTAAACGCCCTTGTACACAAGTACGTCCATTACCCTGATAAGTTCCATTAGGAAAACCATACCATTCTAGTGTGTCTTTTAGACGCTCAAGTACAGGACCTTCATTTTGAGAGATTGCTAGTTGCATACAGGAACCTCCAGTGGTTTGCCGAACAGTGAGGGAACCTTCTCCATCATACATTCCAGCAAGCCATCCTGCATCATATGAAGTCTCTTCTTCCCACTCTTCAAATAGTTTGGGAATACCAGTACCTTTACGAAGAGTGTCTGTAGTTTTCCAATGATACTTAGAGCCGGTTTTAACCAACCAACGATGATCTGCTGTAGTTTTAAATTCCTTACCTGAAGTTAAAGTTACCTTAAATACTTCTTTGATTTCTCGTTTGATCGCCTCCACAGTTCCTGTCTTGTATCGACGACTACGTTTATTAACTACCTCTTCATCAAAAGAGACGAGTTTGTCTCCTACAACGATGGTGTCAAGCTCAACATAACGTAAATCGGCTGTGAGAACTTTATGATCTGGAGTTAAACAAGAACCTGCAATGATGCTTGTCAGAAGGCTTCCATCAGCCTTATAACCAGTGGCAATCTGTAAACCCTGTTGATGGCCTTGGATGCAAGACTGGTGCTTCTTTGTAAGACAAGCAGCAGCAGATGTAACAGGCCGCCCCATAAGGCCAGTGACAAAATAGTGAGAATAAGCCACCCCATCCACAACAATAACATCAAGAAATGGAACAACTTCCCAACCAAATGCTTCATATCCAAGAGCGTCAATAGACAACACACCTTCAAGTTTTGGATCATCATTAACTGCCCTGCTGATACGAGCCTCGTG
Organism: Candidatus Magasanikiibacteriota bacterium; assembly: GCA_049287025.1. Taxonomy (GTDB): domain Bacteria; phylum Patescibacteriota; class Patescibacteriia; order Magasanikbacterales; family UBA922; genus UBA11710. The sequence goes on along the minus strand of JBAQFA010000050.1, from coordinate 6,438 downwards.
GTTACCTAAAGTCATCACCATACGGGGATGGTATTGCTTCTCCTTGTTCCGCTTAGCCTTTGCATTGAACTCCCATAAGGGGGATAGGAAAGCACACATAGCGTCTTTAGCAGCTTCAATGTCAGCTAGATAGCGGCGCCCCTCAAAACTCTTCTTGCCCACGTCATAGCTAGAGAGGCTGGGCATGTCTGCAAAATCCCCTAGACAGACAACTGTATCTGGCTTCTTTTCAACTAAGTAACGCCCAATCTTGTTTAGAAAGGTGAAGTTGTCTCCTGGTTTCGCCTGCACATCGGGCAACACTAATACTTTACTCATAGATCACGCCACCTGTCTATAAGACTCAAATACCCCCCGATCCATTCACGGGTATCAATTTCCACACAGCCCGAAAGCTGTAGGAACATGGCTACAATCATGAGAGGAAGCCACACAGCTACAAAAACCGCCATCCAAAGGGGAACTAAAATGGCAGTCGCTAAGATTTTAAAGAGACATTTAAGATGCTTCATTGTTTAAACTCACTGTCTGGAATGATCACATTCTTGTACTTTGAGGTGAAGGGAATAGCACCCTGCTTCAACAAAGTATTTAGCCCTAGCGTTAGAACAAGGTCTAGTTCTTCCTGAGAGAGCTCACCTGAGAATTCCACATTCCCATTTTCAAGTTCAATTGATTTCTTAACTAGCATCTTGTTTTTGTACTTTCTTAAGTCGATATTCTGTCTTTGTCACTACGTGGGGTTCTACTTCACAAACCTCGGGAGCTTCCCTCTCACTGTCTCCCCAGTAACCTGTGTTAGATCGATACCAAGTAACCTCAAAGAATTGATCTCCACATTTATACACATTACTATTGTGTACTGTTTTATGGTCTACAATGTCTTCCCCAACATCCACACAACTGCTATCTGGCAAGGTTACCTCACCATCTTCAGTCAGAAACAGGGTCTGGAATTCATGAGCTTTCATCATTTCTTTCTATCTTTCTTTTCTTGCTGACTTTTGATCAGATGGCACGGCTTACATAAAATTTGGAAATTCTCTTTCTCACAATATAGACGTTCAATGTACACATCCCATGAGACAAAGCCCTGTTTGGGGTCTACAACTGGATTGATGTGATCACATTGAATGTCCTTAGCAGGAAAATCTCCTAAGCATTCAGCACATTGGAAGTGCTGCGCAAGACGTCCACTCTTCTTGTTAATCTTCTTTTCTGTTTTAGCTTCGTTTAATGTCAAATATTTAGGTGGATAACGTTGTGTGCCACTTCGCAATACAGACACGATAAAAGCTTTCTTACGGGCAGGGCTCCATTCTGTCATCTAGCTAATTCCTGTTTAAATTCCTCTGGTAAATTACAATTACTAGGCGCTTCCCTAAACAAAGGAGCTATGTCTTTTGGGGTGTAACCCGCTAGACCACAACCAATTGCTGTAACATTAAAAGATTCCCAGAAATTTAGAGTGGCATACTCCAAGAAATCATCCACATGACGTTTAATCTGGTCTATTGGGAGAGTGTTCAACCACCAATCCTTTGTGGGAATGGCATAAGAATCTCCCTGTCTACCAATCCCCTGTCCATAAACAGCACCAAAATGTTTCTTAGCAAAGAGGGCTGCTCCTTTGCCATGCCGGCCTGCTAGGTTACTGCCAAACACAAAGATATTGCTCATTCTGTCATAGCACCCTGTGAGCTGAGATATCAAAGCCACTATAGAAACCAGATGGATCGTACTCCTCAATTCTCTTTTGACAGTCCTCTGCCCTAGCTTCACTAGAGAAGATGCCCACCATAGTTGTTCCTTCCTCATCCCACTGAGTTAGAACATAAACCATCATACCGGGAACGTCCATATTTCTCCTTCTGTTTGACGTATTCTCAGACAAATCCCATTCATCAGAAGACGTTCATCATCATTGTACAAGCCCCTTACAAACTCAAACATGTCCTGTTCTTTCTCATAGCTAAACAGCTCATCAAAGACATGCTGAAGCTTCTGTGGGATTGTTTGTCTAGCAAGCCCATCAAAGCCAAAGATGTTGTCAGCTTTGTCTCCCATAAGGAGTTGGTAGTAAAAGTGCTGAATAGCTTCCAAAGGACTCTGTTCCTTATGCTGCATAGTTACGAAGTTATAATGACGTCCAGGAATACACAACAAGTCCTTGTCTATTGAGCAGATGACTGTGCTGTACTCCCCCTCATGCCATTTATTTGTCTTTCCTACCTTGTCCTGAGCAATGCCCATCTCGTCATCAGCTTCTTGTCCATCAGACACAGAAGCATTGTAGATAAGAACAGCATGTTCACGCAGATCCTGAAGCCATCGAGGAGGTGTCTTGTCCTTCCGATTAGCTTTGTACTCGGGATTAAATTCCTTCCTGAAGTTGTCCTGTCCTGTCAGAAAGGCTTTGTAGGAGGTTGCCTGTGTCTCCACTAGGATGCGCTCCATCATCTCCTCTGCGCGCCTTACAGCCACCTCTAGGGGCTCTACCCAGTCTCGTGTCTTACTAGGCTCACAGGAAGCAGCACATCTAAAACACACAATATCCATATCCACTAAAGCAATTGTCATTCTTCTCCTTCAATGTGAGAGCCTCTCACCCTATGTGGATACTCTTTCTGTTGCATGAAGCAACGAACAAAACCCCCTTTATGAGAAACAAAAGCTTCATACTTAGGAGTGTCATAGCAAAGAGAGGTTTGTTCTTTCTGTTTCATGCTTTCATTAGCGTGCTGAACACCACTGTTAAAACTGAGCCAGCACAAACACCCAATAAGAAGCAAATAGCATAAATCATAAACTACTTTCAAGAAACGTCAGGAAACTCATCTGCTGGGAAGTCTGGAAGGTCTTCAAAGCCTGTTGGACCTTTAGGAGCAACACCAAAAACAAAGTCCACATAACTCTGTGCGAGAAGCATTACGGCAGCAGGTTCCAGCTTTTTTGCACCCAATGACAAAGTATTGATAGCAGCACTAAGACTAGATTGACGAACAATATAGACCTGCTTTTCTGCCCTTTCTTGGGATGTCTCATATGTGGATTTAGTTGGAGCAGCCAGTGCTGTCTTGTTGATAGTCCCATTGCCCTGGGTAGCTGCCTGAGGGGCCGTAGGATCGGTAATACTAGCAGAGGTCATGCCTACCCAGTCTAGATAACCTGCAGCGTTCTTGACAACCTCCACTTCATATGTCTGACCACTCTGGGCACCTTGTAGAACCTTGAATGTTGCTGCCGTAGCACCAAAGCTCATCACAGACTTTCCTTCAACCTTTCCTTGGAAAGTATTATTTTTATATGCAACTTCCGCTTTTTGATAACTCCCCTTCTGGGTGGGCATGGTTTTAATGTCTACTGACAGAATTGTTACGTTCATTTATTTAATTACTTTCTATTTTCTTAAAAGAAGACATAACTTGTTTATGTCTTATACTTCAATTGTACCACACTGACTGTGCTCTTGTCAACCCTTTTCGTCAACTGGTTTATAAATACTGTTCATTGTCTCAAATTCTCCGTTTTCTTCTGTACGGATAATCTCGGAGGTATAGCAAATACGTCCATTGTCTACCCAGACAGATGTATGGTCTACAGGAAACACTTGACCTTCCTGTCCACGTTTGATTTTGTCATATTTACTTGGAATATATTTAACTGTTTTCTTTTCTTTGTTCATTTGAACTCTCCTTAAACCGTGATATGTTTCCATCTCTTATTAGCCTTTAGCAAAAGTATTAGAGACTGAGAAACGTTAAATTTCTGCATTAGGGATTTAGAGGATTCCAAACTAGATTTAATTTCTCTAACATCCTCTTCTGTAAGTTTGTGTGCTGGATGTGTAACTCCAGGCATACTGTTTCCCACTCCTCGTTTCTTCTTAGCTTTGTCTTCTTGGTTCTCTTTATGCGTTCCTAAAAATAAATGAGCAGGATTTACACAACAAGGATTGTCACATTTATGGAGAACATGTAGTCCTTGTAGGGGACCTACATACAGCTCATAAGAAACTCGATGGGCAGAGCATAGAACATTCATTCTCTTTACTCGGCCATATCCATCTTGATTTCTAGTTGCTTGCCATTCCCAGCAGCCTGACTCTACTTCTTTCCATTTCTGGTCAAAGGATTCTTTATTAAAAGGTCTACTCATAGATCATTACGTAGGATTTTAGTTTGATGCTTCATATTTGGGCCCCCCTTGGTTTCGCATGACATAGGAACAATCCAGTCATAGTTAAAAGTCTGTTTGATGGCTTTAGGTAAATCATCAAATACTTGAGCAAAGATATTTGTTAGTTGTTGTGCATACTTTTCCTCCACATCTAAACAAAGTGAGTCATGTACAGTTGATCTCCACACACAGGGAATCTCTGCTTTCTTAATCCTCTTATGTGCCATGATGCGGGCCATCATCATAACGTCAGCTCCAGTGCCCTGAACTGGATAGTTGGACAGAGTTGTCCAAGGAACCCGCAATTCCCCTTTATAGTCCCTACCCATCGGGATGCTCCAAGAACGTCCCATAGGGCCTTCTAGAGGCCTTCCTGACACTACGATGTCCTTCCATGCCTGATGCTGTTTGGCTATTCCAAAATACTTGGCATAGAACTTCTCATTCATACCATCCCAAAACTTAGCACTAGTGCTAACATGCATAAAATCTGGATCGTTCGCAAAGCTCCAACCCGAACCCAAAAATATTGTTCTGAATAAAAATATTTTCGCAATGAGACGTGAAGGTAGGACAAAAGCTTCTTGATTCTTTGCATGGGTGTCCTCTCCACTTAGGATTTCATTAATGCCAACTTGGTCGTTGGCTAGTTGTAAAATTGTGCGCCATTCGGGCTAAAGCTGCGACGCATCACATTGAATCAACATCGCAGCCAACCTCCTTGGAGGGGTCATCTATCCCTCTTAGTAGCTCATCAATAGCATCTTTAAACTGCTCAGCCAATTCTTGGCGCTCCTTTTTATCCAGGAAGAGTAGCTCTATCTCATTGCCCATATGTGAGAAATATAGACTGAGGTGCCCCCATGTCCTCTGTGTATGGATGATCACGTTATTTCCTTAAAAGAGCAGCCACTTGTTTCTCAGGAAAGCGTGCTATTTGAACACGCACCTCATCAAAGAAACCTGGGTAATATCCTTGTAAGTCTCGTAAAACCTTTTGTGCCCCATGTTGGTTAATGATACTTACAAAAGATACAATTGAGTCGTTGTATTCCAGCAAATCTGTTTCTTTAGTCATTCTTTCCTTCTAGTGCATTGGCTGCTTCTTCTAATAGGTCAGCTATTCTGTCGGGCTCTCCTCTTGGAATGCTTCGCCGAATCTCGGCTCGCTTTCGTAGCCTAATGATGAGGTCCAAGGAACGGACTCGTTGTTTGTAAAGACTCTTGGTGTCCTCCAATAAAGATTCCCAGTCAAGAACATTCCAGCCCTCAGTCATCCTCACATAATAGTCTCGTGCTTTGTCTTCTAAATCAGTCATGTCTAGAATACTCTCCATGATACTTATCTCTAGCAGAAATGATTACTTTAGTCGTCATAAGCTGATATGAATATGTCCTGAATAGCGGTTGCCATATTTTGTAGGTTTGGAGAATTGGAAGAAAGGCGACCTGTTTGTGCTGTTGTCTGGTTAAAATTTCCATGTAGGGAACCCTTAGGCCAGTACTTTTCCTCACGTAGTTTTAATAACCCCTTGTAAAAACTACTATTGAGCTTTTCCAGCTTAGATAGGTCGAGTATAAGAGAGACAAGAGCTTTCTTACCCTTGAGCTTTCTAAGCGTTCCTTCGTCTGTGGCATAAATCCCTTCTTTCTGCATTTCAGAGCCCTTGAGGGGCTCATAGACACGTGGCAAGACATGTTCAATGATTATGTTCTTGTACTTGGGCTGTCCTTTTCGTTCTCCTGTCTTGAAGAACCCCACATGCTCTTTCCCATCCTCTTTAACAATGCCCCCATATAGAAAGGCAGACAGATGATCGTTACTCCCAAAATTAATAGGCACAGCGGGATAGATTTGGGTGAGTTGTTGTTTAATCTCTGATATTTTGTCATCAACCTCCAGTGAACGTGTTACACATAGCTCTTCATCAAACAAGATTCCATTCATCTCCATCTCTTGTAAGATTTGTAAGTCCTGACACATAAGATAGCACAGCTTAACCTGAGCAGGAGTCATGAGCTTTCGTTGCTCGTGGTAGCACTGGAGAGCCAGCTCGGCATCCTTTGTGGCATACTCAGACAAGATTTCCCAAGGCACGGCGTCTGTGTTGATGCCTTTGTCCCAGTATTCTGCCTTAACAATGTCAAGCTTCTTATCTAGCCCATATTTCTCGCAAGTTCCATCAAGACTAGGGAAGCGGTTGGTTTGATTGGAGAGGATAAATTCTGCAATTTGCACATCCCATATCTGCTTCTGGC
>JBAQFA010000049.1:0-5314 GCA_049287025.1 Candidatus Magasanikiibacteriota bacterium | reverse complement strand
GTTTAATACTCTAAATATTAACCCTGATGATTATAAAGCGGAAGTTGTGCCCCACAGTGATGAAACAAAATATTCTGCTACTTTTATTATTACTGAAAAAGGTATTATCGGTGAATTTGTCGCTGGTGGACACTGGCAACTAACCCAAGGATTTTTTTCTTCAGAACCAATTTCTTTTCTTTATGATTGGGATAAATTAACATTATCAAAACCTGATGAAACTACCGCTGATATGATAAAAACCATGTTAGATTTTTTACATATTACAAAAAATAAACAAGATCTGCTAGAGACCAATCTTAATGCCAAATTTACTAATACAGATTATTTGCAAGGCTATTTTGAATATATTATTTGGCCAGGCAATAAAAAAATGTTTGTTGATTATAACCGACTGATCCCAGACATGGTTGGTAATATTGATTTTCAACTTCCTGAGCAACATAACAAATTAACTGGCATCTGTGCTAGTCCAGGTATAGCCAAAGGTAAAGTAAAAATTGTTTTAGACCCAACCAATAATATTTTTGAAAATAAAAGTATTCTGGTTTGTCGTATGACTATGATTGATTATGTGCCACTCATGAAAAAAGCTGGTGGAATTATTACTGAAGAAGGAAATATCCTTTCTCATGCCGCGATTGTTAGTCGGGAAATGAAAATACCCTGCATTGTAGGCGTAAAAAATGTCTTAGCTGATTTGAAAGATGGTGATGAAATTGAATTGGATGCTACAACTGGTAACATAACAATAAAAAATCGCTAAAAACAGCGATTTTTTTGTACTTGCGAGAATAGGCAATATTTGCTAAAATACCCTTTACTTAAAGTTTTACTTATATAGAAATATGACTGAAAATAACACTAGGCCATCTTGGGATGAATACTTTTTAGACATCATGGAAAAAGTTGGCGCTCGCTCTACTTGTGATCGTGCTAGAAAATACGGCGGCGGTTGTGTAATTGTAAAAAATAAACAAATTTTGGTTACTGGTTATGTTGGCTCACCCCCAAAAGTTGATCACTGCGATGAAGCTGGTCATGAATTTAAAAAAACTGTTCACGAAGATGGTACTATCAGCGAACACTGTGTTCGCACCACTCATGCTGAACAAAATGCCATCTGCCAAGCAGCCAAAAATGGAGTGGCTTTGGATGGAGCGACCATGTACTGTTTTATGACCCCTTGCTACACTTGTGCCAAATTACTTATTACTGCTGGTATAAAAAGAGTAGTGGCACGGCGAGATTACCATGCTGCCAGTGATTCAAAAAGAATTTTTAATACTGCTGGTGTTCAATTAGATATTTTAGACGAAGAAATTCCTAAATATGACAGACAATAAAATCATTTTCGGTTTTGTCGGACAAATGGCTAGTGGCAAAGATACGGCTGGGGCTTACTTGGAACAAAAATATAATGGCAAAAACCATAGTTTTAGTTTTATGTTGGCGGATATTTTGAAAAGGTTTTATCTAGAACTAAATCGGGATAACTATGTCAAAGCTTCTGAATCAATCCGAGAAAAATTTGGCGATGATATCATGTCAAAAACTCTGGCTGAAGATATAAAAAATGATAATCATCAAGTTATTTCTATTTCCAATGTGCGTCGACCAAATGATGTAAAATATCTAAAAGATTTGCCCGGCTTTGTTTTGGTAGAAATCTCCGCTGATCCAAAAATTCGTTACGAACGTATGACTAAGCGCGGAGAAAAAAGCGATGATAATTCTAAAACTTTTGAACAATTTTTGGCCGACCATAAACGTTCAACTGAACTTACGATTGATGATATAGTCAAAGAAGCTACTGAACACATTGATAATAATGGTAGTCTAGAAGATTTGTATAAACAACTAGATCAGCTTGTAGCCAAATATGAAAATTAAAATAAAAAAAATAAATCCAGAAACAAAACTACCAGAATATGCTCATCCTGGAGAAGATGTTGGTATGGATGTTTTTTCTCAGGAAAATTATATCTTACAACCAGGAGAAAGAAGAGTTTTTTATGTTGGTTTTGCTCTTGAATTTCCTCCAGGATACGCTGCAATTGTAAAAGACAAAAGTAGTTTACCAAATCACCACGGCATTCACACCATGGGTGGAGTTTATGATGCCGGCTACAGAGGCGAGTATAATATTCAATTGATAAACCTAGGACAAAATCCAGTTGAAATAAAAAAAGAACAAAAAATTGCGCAATTAGTTATTTTTCCCGTGGCTTTATGTGAATTAGAAGAAGTTGCTGAATTGGACAATACTAGCTCACGAGGTACAGGTCAGTTTGGTAGTACAGGGGAATTCTAAATTAACAATTCGGATTTCCAGATAATCCAGATTGACGGATACCAACCATTCACATCTGTAAATCTGGATTATCCGAATATCTGGATAGTTTAAATTTATGCAAAAATATTTAGATATAGTAAAACACATCTTAGAAAATGGTGTAAAAAAAGCTGACCGCACTGGTACAGGTATTTTGAGCGTGGCTGGAGTAATGTTTGAACACGACATGAGTAAAGGCTTTCCTCTACTTACAACCAAAAAAATGCCTTTCAAAGTTATGGCAACCGAATTAGAATTTTTTATCAAAGGTATTACAGATAAACAGTGGCTCAAAGACAGAAACTGCCACATTTGGGATGAATGGTGTTCACCACTCAAAGTTCCTTATGCTCATGATGAAGACACCAAAAAGAAAATGGCTGAGGAACGTGACTTGGGACCAATTTATGGTTTTCAATGGAGACATTTTGGAGCTGAGTACCGCGGACTTGACGTAGACTATTCAGGACAGGGAGTAGATCAATTAAAAAAACTGATCTCAACATTAAAAACCAATCCAACTGATAGACGGATGCTAGTGATGGCTTGGAACCCAAGTAAACTTCAAGAAATGGCTCTGCCTCCTTGTCATTATAATTTTCAAATCACGATTACTGGTGATAAATTAAATCTCATGTGGAATCAACGTTCCGTAGATGTTGCCCTCGGACTACCATTTAATATTTCTTCCTACGCTTTATTACTTCATTTATTATGCAAAGAAACTGGTTATAAAGAAGGCAGACTAATTGGCTTCTTAGGCGATACTCATATTTATTCCAATCATATGGAAGGCATAAAAGAACAACTAACTCGTAATCCAAATACTTATTCCCTACCCCAAATTCAAACAAATAATTTTAAATCCATTTTTGATTGGCAATCTACTGATACTGAATTATTAAATTATCAAAGCTATCCAGGAATTAAATTTCCAATTGCTATTTAAATTTTAACAATCCGGATTTCCAGATAATCCAGATTGACAGATACCAACCATTCACATCTGTAAATCTGGATTATCCGAATATCTGGATAGTTAATTATATGCCATTCTCACTCATCTCCGCCATCGCCAAAAACAATTGCATTGGCAAAAATAATAAAATTCCTTGGAACATTCCTGAGGATTTTCAATATTTCAAAAAAATGACTTTAGGGAAAACTTGTTTAATGGGCAAATCTACTTTTGAATCCATCATGGGATATCTTGGTAAACCATTACCGGGAAGAAAAACTGTGGTTCTGACCAAAGACCCAAATTTCAAAACGCCCGAAGGTGTTAGGATTTATACTGATTTGGATAAAGCTTTTGCTGAATTAAAAGATGAGGATGTCTTTGTCTGTGGTGGCGCCAGTATTTACAAACAAACTATTGATCGCGTTGACACTCTATATATTACTCATGTAGATATGGAAGTTGATGGTGATACTTTTTTCCCTGAGATTAAAAAAGATATTTGGAAGGAAGTGTGGAGAGAAGATCATGAGGGTTTTAGTTTTGTTAAATATGCACGAATATACCAATGATGCGAATTTACAAATTCGCCAATTAACATATTAGTAAATTCGCATCATTCGTAAATTAGTGTATTATGCAAGGACTATTTATTATGCTCGAAGGCACGGACGGCTCGGGAAAAAGTTTGCAAACCGAACTTCTGCTTCAGCATTTAAAAAATGATGGTAAACAAGTTGAACAAATCAGCTTTCCCCAATATGGGCAACCAAGCGCTTCTCTGGTAGAAGAATATCTAAATGGTGGTTTTGGCTCGGCTCATGAAGTCGGACCTTATCGCGCGTCAATTCTTTATGCGGTTGATCGCTTTTCGGCTAGTAAAAAAATCCGCGCTTGGCTAGATGAAGGCAAAATTGTCATTGCCAATCGCTATGTCGCCTCTAATATGGGACACCAGGGTGGAAAAATTACTGATGATGAGGCCAGAAAAAAATATTATGATTGGAATTATAATTTGGAATATAATATTTTAGGCATTCCCAAACCAGATGTTAATTTGATTTTACATGTCACACCAGAGATTTCTCAACTGTTGGTAGACAAAAAAGGCGACCGCGAATATCTACATGGAAAAAAACGTGACATCCACGAAGATGATATTAATCATTTGAAAGATGCAGAAAAAGCTTATCTGCAAATTGCCAATCTCTATCCTGAATTCAAGCTTATTGAATGTGTAAAAGATGACACAATATTGCCCCCAGACACTATTCATGCTATAATTTGGGAGGAAATCAAAAAACATTTAATTTAATTAATCTTAAAAATATGTTAATTTCTGCTAAAGAAATCATTCAGAAAAGTATTGATCTTTATAAAAAAGATTATAAACTTTATCTACCATATTTAATTTTGCTCTTTATACCAACTGGTGTTCTTGGTTTGACCGAGGCTATGTTTGGTTCTTTTAGAGAAGCTATAAAATTCTACGGATTTAGCACAACCACTCTCGTCTATTTTATAATCATGGTCGCTAGTTCACTAGCTAGTATTTGGATTTCAATTGCTTTCATACGAACTTTGGTCAACACTATAAATAATCAACCAACGAAAACACACAAAGAAGAATTAGAGCACAGTAAAAAATTAATTATCCCAGCCATAGTCGCTTCCATCGTTACTTCATTAGCGGTCTTTGGTGGTTTGTTATTATTAATCGTGCCAGGAATAATATTTGCCATCTGGTTCACTTTTTCTTTATACAGTGTAGCCATTGAAGAAACTTCTGGAGTAGAAGCTATGCGCCATAGCAAACAATTGGTCTCTGGACGTTGGAGTGATACTTTCTGGCGCTTACTCGCCCCTGGTTTTGTGTTCGGTCTTTTAATGATTATTATTCAATTTATAGTCAATTGGCCACTAGGCGTTTTCTTAAAACTAACAGAAGGCTATGGTACATTCTACTTAATTTTGGCTGGTTTGGTTGCTCTAGTCAACGTCGCTATCAGTCTATTCATAAC
>JBAQFA010000048.1:0-2248 GCA_049287025.1 Candidatus Magasanikiibacteriota bacterium | reverse complement strand
CACCTTTAAACATGGCAGCCAGCACATCAGCATGAGACAGGCCAGCATCATCGGCCTTAGCAAGCATCTTCTTGACACTCTCAGTTACGAGGTCAAGCGTAAATGGTGCCTTCTCCGCTTTCAATTGGACACGGTTCACCCATGAATAGAAATTGTTCATTGGGTCTTCAAGCCATGCAAGCGTGATAGCTCGCACTTGTTCATAATGTTTTTTGCTCTTCTTAATGAACGCTGTCCCTTCATCATTAGCAATAAAGCCAGTGTATTCCTTCATGAACAGGACAAACACCTTTTGATTGGCACGGGACAAGACAGCAATTGTCCGATTGATGTAGCCAATATCCCCAGCATTCTTATCATCACTGTGCAGCATGAACAAGAGGTCACGAGAGAGAGGCATAAGAATCTCTTTGCTCATTTTCTCAACACGTTCCAAACGTGCAAGGGAACGAGGGAACGAGGCAGTGAACGAATCACGATTGAACATAATATATCTCCGATAAACAATACAAGTGTCCCACTTGCAAGGGTTTACGTATAAAACATAAACCATAGAGCACTGCGATGCCCTACAGTTTGTCTTTTAAACAACATCCATTCTCTTATCACCCTTTAGCGTTTTCTTGTCTGTTTTATACAACCTATATCTATCTTTGGGCATCCATTAATAGTAGGGAGATTGATTTATGACAGACAATACTCGGGCGTAAAGTCATAAGAGATATGGTATTAATTGTCAGAGCCACTAATTAGAATAGCTCTAGGAACAGGACATAACGCTGAAATTCAGGGAAAGCACGATAGCTTTCTTTTCTGTGCATCATTGAAATACGATTGATTTATATTGTCCCGCAGTACGTTACTAACCAGTGTTTCAGGTTTTCGGCAGTCTATTGGGTTTTACCTTTTCAACATGCCCATTCATTAAGCATTAACAGGAGCGAGACGCGACCATTCATTGGGATGCCCCAATTAAATAGCTTTGTCAAGACGACACAATTAATGCGGCTTGATAGGAACATGTTGCAATGTATTTCTACTATGCACTCACGTTATGTCTGATTTTTAATGAGAGACACATTTTCATGTGTCAGACAAACGCTACGATAAGCATTTATCTATTTTCTAATTTCTTAGCAGGCCTTCAGTGTAACACACTTTTAGAAGGCTTAGGGCAGTGATTAAGGCAGTTCCTACAGTGCCATGTTGTTCCTAGCTACGACTTGCATAGACCTACAAACAATCATCAAATTCAAGCCATTAATGTAACACACATTAGAAGGCATGTGCCAACTAAGCATTTGGCTACTTAGAAGATTAATCACTGCGATCAGCGATTGATTGAACTATAGCATAGATAGAACGTGATAGCACATTACATATGAAAATAAACACTGATCGTTTATACAGTGCATTAACACGCCATACAGGTAGCTATGCGTGAGCATGTGTATATACATAGGCCGCAGGCGCCTAGAGATATGTATAGAACGTGCCTTAACAGGCACAGGGCAGCCGCAAAGCCAATAGATAAGCCAATGTATGCATTTGTGTGATGTGAGCTTATCGCTAAGCATGAATGAATGTAAGGCTGAGTGTGTATTGCAACATTTAATTAGGGACAGGTTAGGAATACCCTAGGGAGCATATACATGTGTACAAATGTGTTTATATGTCAACAATTGCTGTGTCAATAAGTGTATAGGCAAATGTTTACACCTAAAATATGTCTATACGTGCCTACCGGCACACAGGGGGTTTATATTCTAGGTACTAGGTGCATTTGAGCTCCTATCTTTTTCGAGGAAATTATCACATCAGGCTCAGTTTACCCTCAGGAGAATGTTTAGGTACACAGCTTCCTCTTAGATGAGTAGATGCTGTTTACGTAAGCTTTCGCTTACAGAAGACATAAGGTCCCAACGGGACGTAATAGGAATTTTACGAAGTAAGAGAATACATATATTTATGTCCTCTTCTGTGCGGCAGCACGTTTCTGTCACAATGAATATATAAAAATTTTTATGGAAAATTAATTAGCAACATGACTGCATTACATGACACAACAGAGGTAGTCTTAAAAACCGCACCAGCCCTAGTAATGACTGCTTGGAGCTTTTGGGGATTTACCCTTAATGAATGGGCAGCAATTACAGCAATTGTTTACACAGCCCTTATGACTATTTTCCTATTAGTGGATAGGTTTAAGAAATGGAGGAAAGAATATGAATCTGTCTGAACATTTTAC
>JBAQFA010000047.1:0-1580 GCA_049287025.1 Candidatus Magasanikiibacteriota bacterium | reverse complement strand
AAGTCCAGAGGTTGTGCTTGATGATAAGAACGGATTAGCTTATTATATTATTAGAAAGAATGCTAAACAGGAAACTGTCCGTAATCCTTACTACAAAATTGTTAATGAACCTGAAAAATTAGATTGGGATAAAATAATATTAAACTATGGTATTACTCCTAAAACACCTGTAATAAAGCAAATATTAAGAAAATATGAGAAATTTGACTGGCTATTTAAAGAAAATTCCGTTGCTATTTAGCCTAGTTCTGACTCTTCTCCTCTTAACATCACACCCCATTCACGCAGAAGACCAATTCACTCTAACCTCTGATTTTATTCATGGCATTAGTGATACAACCATTGATACCCAAGCCATAATAACAATATCATCCACCTCGGCTAGGGTAATATCATATTTCACAACCTCCATACCGCAGGAAAATATCATAGCCGAATGCTACAATGTTTCCTCTTCAAAGAAATTAGACTGTAGTAGCCATAACAGAAGTGGAGCTACTGATATATTAGTAGATTTCAACAATTCACTCATTAAAAGTAATTCAAATCTTGTTTTAAGAATTACATATCATACAAACATAACAGCTTCAGAATCTCTAAACGTGGTTTCTTTTGTACAAGATGCTGTAACTAACAGTGTAGTATTAACATATCTCAAATCAAAAGGAGAACCACTTTGGACTTCCGATGCAATACAAAACATAAAAAGCATTGATGATAACTATCAAGTTACAATTTTAAAACCAATCTATCCAAGTATATCAGTACTCTTTGGGAAAGCAGTTTCCTACGAATTTACAGTATCAAAAACATTTACAAACTCTCTCACAGATCAAAATCAAACTTTTGAACTGATATTACCCTCGGATAGTGCCACCCAAACAATTGTCTGGGACAAACTCTCTCCTTTGCCAAATATCGCAGAACAAGATGAAGATGGAAACTATATATTCAAGTACATAGTAGGATCAGAAACCTCCATGGATTGTAATATTCAAGGACATATTTTAAAACGAAATTCTGTTACAAATAACAATACACCCGATTCTTTCTTAACTACTAACATTGGATATTGGAAAACTACTGAGAAAATTGAATTTACACGAATAATTACATATCTTAAAAACAAAGGGCTAAATATAACGGATGGACTAACAAATATTCAAACTTTAGATGCTAGTACTCAAGAATTGATATATAAATATCTGTATCAATACACAGTGGAAAGATTAAATCCTCAGAAAAGCCTCTCTAGTGGCATTATAGCCGACAGCCGCGTAGGATTTGATAATTTAGTATCCAATCCAAATGAAGTTACATCAGCAGACTACAGCGATTTTCTTGTCACAATACTTCGAAAATATGGTATCCCTTCCAGACAAGTTGTTGGTTTTGTCTCCAACATTTCAGGCTATGCCTCCGACGGCTTCTATAGCTATTGGGTAGAAGCCTATGATTTTACACAAAAAAGATGGATAAC
Source organism: Candidatus Magasanikiibacteriota bacterium (assembly GCA_049287025.1). Taxonomy (GTDB): domain Bacteria; phylum Patescibacteriota; class Patescibacteriia; order Magasanikbacterales; family UBA922; genus UBA11710. Next base: position 100 of record JBAQFA010000047.1, on the reverse strand, counting down.
AATGGACCCATTCTTAGAAGATTACTCCTCTAAACCATTGTATGGGAATGCTTTCTTCGATCATATCGCTATTCTTAAACGTGGAAAGTCCGCATCAGCA
>JBAQFA010000046.1:0-21055 GCA_049287025.1 Candidatus Magasanikiibacteriota bacterium | reverse complement strand
GTCCCAGAATCAATTTCTACTTTGTCTTCCATGCCGTCAGAATCTGTATCAGCCAAATATGGACTAGTCTCATAAAAATTTAATTCTTCCCAATCATTAATACCATCACGATCAGTATCAATACTTTGGAGACGAGCACTCTCATCCAAAATCAAATTGTCTGCATCGGCTTCTCCAGTCATTGCCACCTGAGAATAAAAAGGATTATAAATCGCATTTCTCATTTGTAATAAACCCAGACCAACTGCCAAAATACCAAAAACTAACAGTAAAACAAACCCTGTCTTCTGCGTATTATTAAGACTTTTGTTAGATTGTTGGTAATCCATAAAAGGAGTTCAACAATAATATGATTATTATAGCAGAAAACAAACTTATGGACAATAAAAAATCCCCTGGCTGGGGATAAACGATTGGTGACATTGTTATATTGTTAGTTTGTTTCATTCTTAATGATACATGCGTAGAAAATTTAAAATTAATTCAACACCATCAAAGCAATTGGCAACGGTACAACAAACAAAAAAATAGTATTTTGCTATCTGCTATTTGTTATCTGCTTACTGATTTCAATCCACTGTTCCACACTCAATTCCTCAGCTCTCACTTTTTCATTTCCTACAATATCAATTAATAATTCTTTGATCTTCTGATCTTCAATCTTCAAACCTCTAGTCAAATTCCCCCACAACTGTTTTCTCTTATTAGCAAATCCAGCCTTAACAACTCTAAAAAATTCTTCATCACTAAAGGTGGTCGAGTGGTCAGGTGGTCGAGTGGTCAGGTGAAGAACGGCGCTATCCACTTTCGGACTTGGCCAAAAACAACCCCGTGGTACTTTGGCAACTATCTTTGGCTCACCATAATACTGCACAGAAACAGCTAACAAACTCATGTCGCCAGGCTTTGATACAATCCGTTCTGCCACTTCTTTTTGCACCATTACTGTAATACTCTCTGGTTTATTTTCTAACTCTAATAATGTTCTAAGCAGATCAGATGTAATTTGGTAAGGAATATTAGCGATGACTTTGTAATCAGATTTAAGACTTAGGACATAAGACTTAAGATTGGACAAAGCATTTCCCCAAATTATTTCAAGGTCACCAAAATCTTTCAATCTTTCAATCTTTAAATCATTAAATTTGTCCTCCCAATACCCTGTCAATTTTTTTTCAATCTCAAACGCCACCACCTTGCCCGCCCGCTCCACCAAAGCAAAAGTGAGTACCCCAAAACCAGGACCAATTTCAATCACTGTATCTGTCTTTTTCAAATCAGCTACTTCAATCATTTTTTTAATCGGTGCATCAGTAATCAAATAATTCTGACCATACTTTTTTGAAGGCGACAAATTGTATTTTTTACACAAAGTTTGTAAGTAAGTTGGATGAAAAAGATTATTATACATAATTTGAATTATTCTAATTAACCTAATTATACTAATTATTCTAAATAATGCCTAAAAGATAAATAACAAAATAATTTTCGATTTTTTAGACATTGGAAATTATTTAGGTCAATTAGGTTAATTAGAATAATTAGTATAATTTTAAACTTTTTAAAAAATCCGTATTAACTAATTCGATAATCACTCCATCTTCAGCCCAGCAGATGTGTATCTATTACTCGCATTCCAAAGTAACCACCCCGCATTGTCATATTTTTCTACCGCATCAATTTGTTCACGAATTTTCGGTCCATCAGAATACTTGGCTCCAATATCAAAAGCTTGAAGCCACGGTCGCACTTTGGCGCGTTTATTTTCAAAAGTTGGTAAACCTTTTTTCATGCCATTATCAATGATTAATCCTGGAATCTCAGCTGGATTCTCATGTCCCAAAGAATTTTTGGAATAATGTGATGGATACATCATAGGACAAATATAATCAGTATTATCTACGGCATCTACCAAACGTTGTCCTATATTCATATCATCAGTTCGCTCCATTACATAGCCAAACATATCTAGTGAAATCCAAACTGGTTCTTTATTCAATTTATTATTAAGATAAGAATAGAAACGGCGCATCACTTCATACTTTGGTTCACCCCCCGTATTATAAACTACAAGTTTCATATTACCATCAGATGGGAACCGGACATAATCAAAATTAATTTCATCAAACCCTAATCTAACGGCTTCTTTGGCAATAGCGACATTATAATTCCACACTTCCACTCGCGTCGGGTCTACCCAATTTAAACCTTTATTATCAAACCATAATTTATCCGACGAAGAGGCGGAGCCACCACTTTTAGATTTAATCGCCCACTCCGGTTTTTTACTTGCCAAGAGTGGATCTTGAAAAACCGTAAGCCTCCCAATCACATAAATATTATGCTCGTGTAATTTTTTAATTAAACTTTTTACGTCTCCCAGCCGATTTTCCTTTGTGCCAAATTCTTTTACCAAAAGTAAATTACTATCATACAAAACTTTACCAGAATAATCTTTGATATCAATAACGACCGCATTCAATTCTGTATCATCAATTAATTTTATAATCTCATCCATTTTTTTTGGATTGCCCGCCGAGTAGGCTGTTAAATATAAACCTTTAACAATAATAGTTTTTGACTTAACCCGCCCAACTGTTTCAACTTTGTTTAAAGTCAAAGCTGATAAAGACTGCGCTGTACTGGTTTCTACCCATTGCCAACAGATAAATAAACTCGCCAAGAGTCCAAGACCAATAGCTATAATTAAATATAATTTTGGATGTTTCACCATACCAAATTAGTATAACAGTAATTAATAATCTCGACTAGAGATCAACTACTTTTACTTTGTAAATCTTTTGATAATCTAAAAAATAATACTGGAATCAAGGCCAAAAGCAAGGACCAAACAAACACATAATTAATATTTTTGGCTACCAAGACAGCGGCCACTAATAAAATTATTGGGTCCAAAAAACCTTTGACAAAATTAGCCAATGATAAAGTCGTAGACCGATTGAATGATTTACTCTTGCGATTATAAAATTCGGCATACAATGGCCAGCGCGACATTTCTAACAAAACTGTCACACTATACAAAAATAAAAATACATATTTATTAAAAGGAAAATACAAACCAATGACAAACAAAGCAATGCTAAAAAAAACTAACAAATTTAATAAATTAATTTTTTTCTGGAGTAAATTTTTGTCAATAAATTTTTCAATATTTTGATTATAAAAAAAATTAATCGCATGAATTATTGACCAAGAAATACCTAGCCAAATAATTGGTAATTTAACATCAATAAAAAACTTTTGATGAAAACGCCAAACTACAAACATGGATAAAAAGGCCAGGGCCCGACTAATCATAGCGCGAAAAATTAATGGATCAGATTTTATCAATTTCCAAGCATCTTTCATTACCCCAGCTTCCATCTCTTCCAAATCCATATAATGATTTGGTTCAGTCAATAACAAAGCAAAGATAAAAGCTAATATCGTAGCCACTATATCTATACCAATAATAACTAAAAATTGCCATTCTAACAAATCTTTAGCAATCAGCGCTCCAATCAAAGGTGCAATAATTTTAAAAACACTCTTGGCCGAATACAACTTGCCCAATCGTTTGAGACCACCATCACTATGCCCCAGCTCACGATTGGTATCATAGACCAAAGCATCGTCTGTCCCAGAAAAAAATGAATATTGAACAGAGGCAAAAATAAAGGCAATCAAAAATACAATAAAATCATGCGCAAAAATTAATAAAATCCAATGGACCAGTGAAAACAAAACTCCGAGAATCATTGTCTTCTTTCTCCCCCAACGATCAGCCAAATAACTAGAAGGTATTTCTGATAAAACACTCACTATTCCCCAAATTGCGGAAATATAAAATAATTCTGATAGACTTAAACCACGATATAAAAAAAATAATGTGCCAATCACATTAATAACTTTTAGATTAGAAAAAGCCTGAATCCAAAACATCCGGCCAAAATTCTTTTCTAATTTTTTCTTTCTTATATCATCCATAAATATCAAATAACATTCAACAATATTTCAATCACAACTTTATAAACTTTATAACTTTACAAACTTTCAACTTGTACAGCCCCTTGTCGCAACACTTTCAGTTCTTCCCCAACCACACTTACAATTGTCGTGGGTGGATTCTTTGGTAAAATTCCATTATCAATAATTACATCCGGTTGCCAATCTTTACCTTCATACATTTTAATTATTTCAGCTGCATCATACACATCACCAACATCTGCCAAATTGGCCGAAGTTGCTACCACTGGCCGATTTAATTTTTCTGACAAATATTTTGGTATGTCTGCATTTGAAACGCGAACTGCTGCTGTACCGTCTTTTGAAATTACGCCATTCACCAACTCACTACTTTTTCCTTTTTCCTTTTTCCTTTTTCCTTTACCAACGACCGTCAATGCACCAGGCCAATACTTATCTGCCAAATTTTGTAGCAACACTGACCATTCCAAATATTCTTTTGCCATTTCTACTGTTGGCACCACCACTAACAAAGGTTTATCATTTCTCCGGCCTTTAATTTTAAAAATTCTATCCACGGCTTCTTGATTGGTTGCATCACAACCCAGGCCATAACTTGTTTCAGTTGGAAAAACGATGGTTTTACCAGATTTGAAGTAATCTAAAGCTTGTTTTTTGCTAATAATTTTCATAATTATTCTAATTGACCTAATTACTCTAATTATTCTAAAAAAACTCCAATGTCAAATTTAAGTATTAGACATTATTTAGGTTAATTAGAATAATTAGTATAATTAAAATAATTTATTTCTTCCTCCATCTCAAAAAAGCCTCTACAAGTTCATCTAGATTTCCTTCCAACACGGCCACATCATCCGTCGTTTCATAATCACTTCGTAAATCTTTTACCATGTGATATGGGTGTAATACATAAGACCGAATCTGGGCTCCCCATTCTGGTGACTTGTACTCGCCACGTAATTTTTGTTTATCAGCTTCATCTTTTTCTTCTTGAATTTTTTGTAACTTTGATTGTAAAATTCTTAAGGCTACTTCTTTATTTTGTTGTTGTGAACGTTCGTTCTGACATTGCACAGTTGTGCCAGTCGGGATATGAACAATCCGCACGGCTGAATAAGTGGTGTTGACTGATTGTCCGCCTTTTCCGCCAGACATAAAAGTATCAATCCGTAATTCCTTTGGATCAATCTCTACCATTTCTGATTCTTCCATTTCCGGAATTACTTCTATCAAAGCAAAAGAAGTGTGGCGCATTTTCTCGGCATCAAATGGAGAAATGCGAACTAGACGATGTGTGCCATGTTCGGATTTCAGATGACCATAAGCATAGTCACCTTCTACTCTAAACACGACTGATTTGATACCTGCTTCTTGCCCGCGTGATTCATCAAACAAAGTTGTCTGCCAACCCTTCTTTTCACAATAACGAAAAATCATCCGCATGAGCATCTCGGCCCAATCTTGGGCTTCAGTGCCACCACTACCAGAGTGAATGGCCACAATCGCATTGTGATCATCATACTTTTCACTCATCAAAGTATGAAACTCTAATTCAGAAATTTCTTTGGTTAATTTATTAAATTGCTTTTCAATGTCCTCACGCAAATTTACACTCTTATCAGCTTCATCCATTTGCGCCATTTCCAACAAATCTTTTACTTCCTTAGTTAATTCCAGCCATTTATTTTGTTCATTTTGCAAATAACTAAGACGCTTGCCGACTTTACTTGCCTTCATCTGATCATTCCAAAAATTTGGTTCATTCATTTCTGTTTCTAATTTTTGAATTTCTGATTTTTTTTCTTCCAACTTCAACATCGCCTGTAAATCTACAAGTTTTTTATTTAAAATTTCTAAATTTTTTACCAAATCGTGCATTTCCATATTTTTTCAGACTTAAGGTATAAGACCTAAGACTTAAGATTTATTAATTTTTTCTCCGTTTTTCAATATCACTCATATGTCTTATGTCCTAAGTCTTATGTCTACAACACCGCACCAATCCCCACGGTCATCACCGTCACAATTATCCCCGCACCAACCACACCCAAAAAAATCGCCCACCAAGCTTTTTTAAATGGTAAACCAAAAACAAAAGCCGCCACTGCTCCAGTCCACGCTCCAGTCATAGGTAGAGGAATTCCTACAAAAATTGCCAAACCAATCAAACCCCACTTAGCATAATCATGGGCAAACTTTTTTTGTGCCCTAGCCAAATATTTTGACCATAATTTATGAAGCCGACCCTGACTTTTTTCTAAATATTTATGAAAGGCTGGAGCAAATAACAAAATAATCGTGGCTGGAATCATATTGCCAACGACTGATAAAACAAAAACCTGCCAAATCGGCAAATGATAAACTGCAATGCCAATTGGTAAAGCTGCCCGCAACTCACCAATTGGTGTCATAGCGATTAACAGTGTAGCCAACTCTGGTGGAAATTGTGCAAAAAAATTGGTTAGTGATTCTAACATAGTGTAGTAATATTATATTAAAACAACAAAAAAATCAAATAAAAAAGACGCCCCCATCACTGAGAGCGTCTTAAAATTTGTTCCGTGTAATCCGTTTCTTCCTTATCTCCGTGTTAGTACATTCCCCCGCCCATACCACCCATTCCGCCACCCATCGGCATCTGTGTTTCTTCTTTCTTTGGTAAATCTGTAATTACAGCTTCGGTAGTTAGGAACATACCAGCAATTGAGACAGCATTTTGTAAAGCACTGCGTGTCACTTTGGTAGGATCAATAATACCAGCAGTCACCATATCTTCATAATTTCCAGTTGCAGCATTAAAACCAAAATTACCAGAATTCTTTTTCACCTCGTTAACCACAACTGATCCATCATAGCCAGCATTTTGGGCAATCAACCGCAAAGGTTCTTCCAAAGCGCGTTTTAAAATTCCGACTGCCACCATTTCTTCATCATCAAGTTGCAAATTATCCAAAGCACTAATCGCGCGAACTAAAGCGACTCCACCACCTGGCACTACGCCCTCGTCAATGGCCGCTTTGGTTGCACCCACAGCATCTTCAATCCGATGTTTTACTTCTTTCATTTCGGTTTCTGTAGCCGCACCAACTTTTATGACAGCTACACCACCAGCCAATTTGGCCAAACGTTCTTGTAATTTTTCTTTATCAAAATCAGAATCAGTTTGTTCAATCAATTTTCTAATTTGAGACACACGATCTTTAATTGACTGTTCTTCGCCTTTTCCTTCCACTACTGTAGTGTTATCTTTGGTTGCAGTAATTTTCCGAGCCCGACCCAAATCCACAAGTTCTGTATTTTCCAATTTCAAACCCACTTCTTCGGTAATAACTTTTGCACCAGTGAGTACAGCAATGTCTTGCAACATTTCTTTGCGTCTATCACCAAAGCCTGGAGCTTTTACGGCGAGCACATTGAATGTTCCACGCAATTTATTCACTACAAAAGTCGCCAAAGCCTGCCCTTCTACTTCTTCAGCAATAATAACTAATTCTTTCTTACCACTTTGCGCCACTTTTTCCAACACTGGTAAAATTTCTTCGACTGAAGAAACTTTTTTATCAGTAATTAAAATATATGGATCTTCATATTCTGCTTCCATACGATCAGCATTGGTCACCATGTATGGAGAGACATAACCCTTATCAAATCGCATACCTTTTACGGTTTCAATTTCCATACCAAAAGATTGAGATTCTTCTACTGTAATCACGCCATCATTACCCACTTCTTTCATAGCCGCCGCAATCTTTTCACCAATTTCTCGGTCATTGGCTGAGATAGCTGCCACATCAGCAATTTCATCCATTTCAACTTTTTTAGAAATTTTATTTTTCAATTCATTCACAATCGCTTCAGTTGCTTTGTGAAGTCCTCGATTTAAAGCTACGGCATTTACCCCAGCTGTCACATTTTTCAAACCTTCTTTGACAATGGCTTGCGCCAAAACTGTGGCAGTAGTTGTACCATCGCCCACATCATCATTGGTTTTAGAAGCGACTTCTTTTACAAGTTCTACTCCTACATTTTCAAATTTGTCTTCCACTTCAATTTCTTTGGCTACAGTCACGCCATCTTTAGTAATAGTTGGTGCGCCATAACCTCTATCCAATACTACATTGCGTCCTTTTGGACCAAGAGTAATTTTGACTGTGTTAGCCAAAATGTCTACGCCTCGCACCAAAGCTTGGCGGGCGTCATCATTAAATTTAATTTGTTTAGCCATAATAAAATGCTTACAAGGCCTACAAGGCTTACCATGCTTACAAGGCAAACACTTAGTTTGTAAGCCTTGTCAGCTTTGTTAGCTTTGTCAGCCCTAACTTAATAAATAAAACAGATTATTCAATTACCGCGAGAATTTTATCTTGAGATAAAATCTTATATTCCTCTTTCCCCACCTTCACTTCTTCCCCACCCCATTTTTCAAAAATCACTTTGTCACCGACTTTTACTTCCATCATAGCTCTAGATCCATTTTCTAAAAGTTTTCCTGGACCAATAGCTACTACTTCGCCCTCCATCTTTTTTTCTTTATCAACTGTTTCTGGTAATAAAATACCAGAGGCAGTCACTTCTTCCTCTTTAATTGGTTTGACCAGTACTCGGTCGCCTAATGGTTTTATATTCATACAAAAATGCTTTAAAAGCCTTAAAGGCTTAAAAGGCCTAAAATGCTTTTTACAACCAAACCTCTCTGGCTTTTCAAGCATTTCTAGCCTTTTAAGCTTTTATCACTCTATAATAGTGAGTGCTAAATGTAATAACATTTTACACTATTTGCAAAACAAGTCAAGGTTAAAAAACTGTGGAAAACAAAACCCATAGTCTGAATGGATAATCCGCAATGTCGTTTGTAAAACTGCCGCCTGAATTAACTTTTGAAAATTAACCCCGGGCTTTGATCTTGTTTAGAGATCTTGCTCAGCTTTACCACGTCCATTATAGAAAATCCTGAAGACTATGGGAATTGGACTGCGAGTGATTGCCCGCAGAGAGGCCATACTGCATAGATATTAAGTTTTTCTCCTCCTTGTGGCTTTCTTGATCCGCTTTTTCTGTTAGATCCCCTTTCATTTGATCCAACTGAACCCTGGCAATGTTGGCTGATAGAAGAATATTCTCTGTTCTACCACTCGGCTACTAACTCTAAACTATTTTAGAGAGTTAAGACTAGCTTTTTATTATGCCGGACACAGGATCAAAAAAGCCCAAAGTAGGAGACAAGCTCAATGTGCCGTACATATATGATCTCGTGATGCCTGTCAGTAACACGAAATCGATGTCGAACACTATGTGCCTGTCGCCAACTCTAGGCTTTTGTAATAATGAATCAAGCTTGTCGAAAGACCCCTCCTCCGACTCTCATTTCAACCACCAACCTAAAGTTGGCTAAGCTTTTGTGTATTAAATTGTTTATTAATCCACGACTATTTTAGTATGCCTTTTATTATTACCTTTGTCAAGTTATTTGATGATAAAAAAATGGCTAATTTTAGCCAAATTGTGTATAAAATGTGCATTACCTGGGGAGAGACTGTGTGCTATATTTTGCCCACAAAGACCAAAACAGTCCAAACATCATCAAACCTGTATAGGAAGAGTACAAATAGTGATCAAAAATTAATAAAGGAATAAGGAATAAAAAGTAAGGAATAATAAAAAGTATCTTATTTCTTCCATCCTTATCTTTAATAATTAAATATACAAAACTGCCAATTACAAAAAAGAATAAACTCACACCAACCAATCCCAACTCTGACAATACCAACAATCCCACATTATGCACTGGCTGATAAACCCAACCCGGTTGCCACTTATCCAATCTATATAATGACAAAGTATAATTTCCCGCTCCTACCCCCAACAAAGGATCCTGTTTAAAAATTTTCCAAGCCTCGTGATAACCACTCACCCGTTCTGTAACCGAACGAACTTCTGAAATTGATTGAGAAAAGACGCGAGTTTGGATAAGGGGGAAAAATAAAATAGAAAATAAAATAATAATGATAAATGATAAATGATAAATGATAAATGATTGCTTAAGATTTTTAAAATACTGTTTAATCGCTATAACAATGAAAGATAGCAATATAATAAAAAAAGATAGCCAAGCTGATCGACTAAAAGTAAAAAACAAAGCGGTAAGAAATAAAGGATAAAGAATAAAAAATAATAAATTAATAAAAATCCTCCTCTGTTCACCAATTTTAACAATGTAACAATATAACAATGTAACAATTATTATCACAAGATACCCTCCAAAAACATTAGGATGAGAAAAACTACCATAAGCTCTTAGCCACCGACCAATTGAATCACTTTGGATAATAGATGTCCCAGCTTCCCAAACTGGATGAGCTACTAATCCTAACCACTTGCTCGTAAAAGTCTCTTGTAATAAAAACTGTCCAATCCCTAATACTGCTACCGGTATAGCTCCAAACACAAACCATTTTGCAGTCTGTAAAAAATTTAACGGTCCTAAAAATATTATAAAAAATAATAAAAACATTTCCATTATCCTGAGGCCTTGTTGCCAAGCCAAACCTTTATCAAACGCCCACATGCTGGACAGTAAGCAGTAGACAGTAAACAGTAAGACTGAAAAAACAAAAACCCTATCTCTGGTCAACATAAACTTATTCCTTATTCCTAATTCCTTATTCCTTTTTACAAACCAAACCATAAACAAAACCACCGTTACCCAAAGCAATAATTCTGTCCCATAAAATCCAGTGGTTCCATATTCCATTTTTACTCCACCCAAATATTGTTCTCTAATAATCCAAATCGTTTGCCAAGGCAATAAAAACAAGAATAATTTGGTTAAAAATTCCAAAATTGATTGCAAAGATAATTGTTTTCTCCAGTCAAACATAGTTAAATTGTTCAATTGTTACATTGACACATTGTTAATGTTATGCACAGAAGAAAAATAGCAATGTAACAATATAACAATGTAACAATAAAATTTAAAAAAAACTAAATCTCAATTTCCTTACACTTTTCCGCCCACTTATCTCTATACACCACCCGTCTATCCGATTCATGAAACTTAAGCATCTTGTCATTTACAACTACTCTAGTATCATTAGCATTTTGCACGCTCATATAATTCATTTTCATTTTTGCCTGCTGAGCGCCTTTTGCCTGAGACTCGATCAAATCACCATACCCGCTTTGCCAAACTTTTTCAAAAAACTTTTTTAATTTAAATCCAAAACCAATTTGAACTACCCTCCACTTAGTAATCAAATCATACGGTTGAAAAGCATTGGGTAAAAACTTCTCTACCCAAGTATTAGCCTTTTGCAAACTGGAAAGTAAATCTTCTGGATCATAAAATGGTATAAGTTGCGTCAACCAGTACATAAGATATATGTCATTATCAATCGCAATTTTTTCTAAATTCAAACTATCGTCAGATAAATAAAAACTCAAGCAAATCTTGTTTTTAATTTTTCTCTTGGTTCGTCTAAATCTAAAGAAACTAGAAACCAAAGTGACAAGTAATCGAGCCAACCATAATCGTCCACGTCTAACAATAATAAACACATCAATATCACTATTGTCATCCAGCCCTGGACCACTAAGAGTATTACACACAAACACTGCCCGGACAAATGGTACGCGAGCAATCTTCTTTATACCTTTGTAAGCAATTTTAAATTTCTTTTCCATTATCTTTACTTTACTTTGTCTGTCAGTCACAATCTCACTTCTACCTGGTAAAAAATAAAACCCATCTTTATGTTGAAAATGTTTTAGTTGTTCAAAATGTTGTAATTGATTCAAAAACTCCGTATAATCTAATTTTTCCGTGCCCTCCGTGTATAGGTATCGAAACAACTCCTCTTTTGTCAAAGGATAATTAAAAATATCAAAATAGGCTAAGGTTTTTATGATTGAAGTTTGTAAATTCATATTGGTCTGTCATCCTGAACTCTCCGAAGCTTTAGCGAAGGAGAGGAAGGATCCCTTTTCAATAAAGTGTACATTATTTTTTAAAAAAATACCACCTAAAAATCAGTGAAATCATTTTTTAATCAGCCTGCCCGCAATGCTAGCTATAGCAGACGGGTGGAATCAATGTTAAACAAAAAACTCCAACGTGTAAAATCTCCCTTCTCTACTTCCCAACTTGAGAAATAAAGAAGGCGACACGTTGAAGTTCTCGCGCGCCCTCCCACCGAAACCGGTGGAGAACGCTCCATGAGCATGTTTTCCTCCTTCCAACTACCCTTGTAACCGCAACGAACAGAAATAGGCAAACCTACACCTATCTCTGCCAACCTTCTTCCATAAGTCACACCCTTGGCACACTTTTTCCTGAGCCGAACTCAGGACGACCTTCCTCTTCTCCGGTTTAGGTTTTGCCCCTTTACACGACGCACCAGCCGCTTTCTTCATTTTCACATGCCTTTATGGAAAACTTATAATAATCTAACCATATATATATATGAATGTCAAACACAGATGTTGTAATTATTCTAATTGTTAAAATTGAAATAAAAGAACACCCCACATGCGAGGTGTCTTTATTCTGATTACTAATTACTATTTACTAATTACTATTTTCTCTCATTGCCACACTCGGATCCACATTTTTAATTTCTACGTCAACTTTTTCATCATTATTAATTTTTAATACACTATCCTCCACTACCATCTTCTCACTATCAATATTCAAAACCTGTTCCCGACTAACTAAATGTTTCTTACCAACCAAACTTCCAACTTCATATTGCAAAATATTTTGTCCCTCTGTATCCAAAACCATGTCTTTAACAAAACCAAGTTTTATACCTAGTTTAGTTTCAACAATTAATTTTTTAAACTGTTTCAAACTAATTCGCATACTTTATAAACTTTATAACTTTACAAACTTTCAACTTCACTCTACTTTCCCCTCTATTATACTACCGTCTGTTGGATTAACATTTTTCTTTTTAAATACAACCAATTGTTGCAAAGCTGTCAATAGGGTTGATAAAAACCAATAAAGAGTCAATCCACCAGGCAAAGTAAAACCAATTACCACAGTCAAAACTGGCATCATATAGAGCATTTGTTTATTCATCATACTAGCCATACCCTCATCTTTGGCACCAGCCCCAGCTTCTTTTGGTGGTCTCTTGGTACTCATCATTTTCGCTTGCCAAAATTGCGCGCCACCAGCTAAGACTGCCAAAATCGGACTAGCTTTGGCGAGTTCAATAAATCCAAGTGACATTGTCTTTATCATTTCTGGTTGTTGGATAAAAGAATAAAGTAATTCATATTTTGGCGCGGCTGATAAAGCCATTTGTAATACATAATACAAAGCAATCAAAATAGGTAATTGAATCAAGAGTGGCAAACAAGAAGCCAAAGGATTAACTTTGTTTTCTTTATAAAGTTTCATGGTTTCCTGAGCAATTCTCTGTTGATCTTTGCCATGTTCTTTTTTTATGGCTTCTAATTTTGGCTGTAAATCAGTTAGAGCTTTTTGGGATTTGATTGATGAAGATGTAAGAGGATATAAAATCAATTTGATCAAAACTGTGATCGCTAAAATCACCACCCCAACATCAGGAATAAGGTTATATATACCAACAAAGACGTTAAAAATTGGTTGATACAAAATTGCTTGAAATAATGCTTGCATAATTAAAAAGCTTGAAAAGCTTGAAAGGCTAAAAAAGCCTGAAAAGCTAAAGAATAAAACGGTAGAAAGTATAACATTATTAACTAAAGATTACAAGATTGAAAATAAAAGGAACACTCAATTGAGTGTTCCTAACAATTTAACAATGTAACCATTTAACCATGTCAATTTTATTCTTCCTTTTTCTCTTCTACTTCTTCGGTTTTGGTTTCTTCCAACACTTCTTCTACCTTTTCTGCCTCATCTTCACTACTCACCACTTTATCCTCAGCGCCTTTTTCTACCACTTTAATAGTCCAACCAGTCAGATTGGCAGCCAAACGAACATTTTGACCACCTCGGCCAATGGCCAAAGAAAATTGATCAGTCACTACATTTACTACGGCTTCTTTGGTTTCTTGATTTAGTTCTACTGAGTCAATCTTGGCTGGAGACAAGGCTTGTTTAATATAATTTTCGGCATTTTCATTATATTGTATAATATCAATTTTTTCTCCGCCTAATTCTTCTATAATAGTATTGATACGACTCCCTCGTTGACCAATACAAGCGCCAATTGGGTCAATACTTTCGTCTGAAGTAAAGACAGCCACTTTGGAACGATGACCAGCTTCGCGGGCAATGCCTTTTATCTGCACAGCACCAGAATCAATCTCAGGAATTTCTTGAGCAAAAATCGCTTCTACCATTTTTTCACTAGCGCGAGATAGAATAATTTCTACTCCACGCACACCCATTTCAATAGAAGATAAATAAAAACGCATGCGACTACCAGGACGATATTGTTCACCACGAACTTGCTCGTTTACTGGCACAATCCCCGTCACTTTGCCTAGATCAATAATAATGGCACCAACTTTATCACGACGTTGCACCACACCTTGGATCACTTCACCTTGCTGTTCTTTTAATTCATCATAAACAGAACTACGTTCTGCTTCACGCAAGCGTTGAATAATAACTTGTTTAGCTGTTTGGGCGGCCATGCGACCAAATTCACCCGGAATAGCCAAATCAATTTCCAAAATATCTCCCACTTTCACGTCCTTTTTGATTTCCTTAGCATCTTTGATCATCAATTCAGTTTTTGGATTGAAGTGAACCAAATCAACTGTTTCTTCTTCAGTTAATTCCCGATTTTCTTCGCGAGCTTTTTCTCGGCGTTCAGCCAAAATATTTTGATGTTCCTCTAACAAGGCTTCATCAATATCTTCTACTACAATCTTAACATCCCAAGCTTGCATATCGCCAAGTTCAGGATTAAATTTTACTTTAATATTTTGTTGACGATTGCCATAATCCTTGCGGTAGGCAGCTGCCAAAGCCGCTTCAATTGATTCTAAAACGGCATCATAGTTTAGGCCTTTTTCATCGCAAATGGCCTGAATTGCTTTTGTGATTTCTGACATATTTTTTCGTTAATCCCGAACGAAGTGAGAGATCCCTTTTTAAAACACCAACAAGTGCATTAAACAAAAATTTTATTTGTTGCGAATGATAATGCATTAAAAAGGGATTTCTCACCCGCTCAAGGCGGGTTCGAAATTTTGAGTAAAATAAAAGCAGCATTTACTAATGCTACTTTCAACAATATAATTGTATCAAATTATACAAAATTTGTCAAGAGCTCAACAAACCTCCAAAACATATTTCTTAAAATCTACTTTCTTTTCACTTCGACTAAAATAAACACTCACATGTTCCAGCTTCATCTTGGTTCTATCTACATCTATGTTATTGTCCACACAATATTGTATAGCTACATTTTTAATTTTACCAACTTTCTTTTCAAAACTAGTCGCGCGCTCGGCACTACCCTCACCAGACCCCCGTGTTTTCACTTCCACAAAACACAACACGCCATCTGGGTCAATTGCAATAATATCAATCTCACCCTTTACCCAATCCAAATCAACTCTATAATTTCTCATGACAATTTTATAACATTGTCGCACTAAAAAAGAGCAGGTTTGCTCTTCTCCCCATTCTCCCAATTTTTGTTTAGCTGTTTTAACCACAACTTAGAAAACTTAGCTAACTTAAATACTTAGACAACTTAGTCATGCTTGTACAATACAACGCCCTTATGATAATTCCCCATTAAAAATTCTTCTTGCACCACAAAATTATTTACTTTACCCCAGCTTTTTATTTTCTCAAAATCAACTAGTTGACTATCTTTTGGGCCAATTGGCAAAACTGCATTGTGCCAATCTACTACTACCAGCCGAGCTTTTTCTTTAAGCATTCTTTTCGCTTCATCCAAAATCGCTACTGGATTGGCTGAATGCCACAAGACATTGATAATAAATCCGATGTCTAAATTTTTATTTGGAATCGCGGCCTTACCCAGTCTCTCAAGATCTGACCAAACTGTCTGAATATTATGCATGGCTTCTAGAGCTGATCGTTTTCTAATTTCTTCTAAAAAATCTTTTATAATATCTACTGCATAAACCAAACCAGCCTCGCCCAAAACTCTAGCGGCCGGAAACACAATATGACCAGTCTTACCACAACCCAAATCTGCCACATGCATACCGGGTTGGAGATGAGCTTTTTCAAAAAGTAAATGTGGATCAATTAAATTGTTGCTAGAGTGATACATAAAATCCAGGTATAAGACATAAGACCTAAGGCGTAAGACTTACTGACATTTTATTAAACCGTTCAACATTTTTCAATATCACTCATATGTCTTATGTCCTAAGTCTTATGTCTTACAATCCAAATAGTCTGCCAAAAACACTAATAATAACTTCACCGAGCATACCAGTGACACCCATCAAAGCTAAAAATATCATCGCGATACCAATTAATTTGTACATCAATCTTGATCCACCACTAGAACCCATATGTTCTTCGGCCCAGGCATTGGTCCCAAAATTCTGAATAAACCATTCAGTCTTGATTATTAAAAAACTACCCACTGTAATAACCAACAAAGCAATTATGTATTTGCCCATAAAAAATTAACTTAAATAATATGCTGGTATTATACTACAAAATTGAAAAATAAAAAAACCCCAGTTCTTGTCTGGGATTTTTCTCATATATTATTTTTTGTCTGTTCCGTCAGGACTTAAACCTAATTCATCTAGTTTTATTTCACGAGCATATCCAGATTCTTCGTCTTGTCTTGCCTGTTCTCGTCTCTGTCTTTTTGCTTCAATTCTTGCCAAAACTTCAATCGCCTCTGGATCACCAGCTTCAGCTTTTTCTCTCCATAGCTGTTCACCATCAATTGCCACAGTATCATCCACTCCAACATTACTACCTGTGACGTCTGCAACTTTAATTTCCTCACCCATCCTTGAAACCCCACCTCTAGTTATTGTTTCAAACCACTGTCCAAATCTTTTCATATAAAATAAATATTAACAGTAAACACCCTCCTAAAAATATATCTAAATAGTAAAACATTAAACAACAAAAGTCAAACAATATCAACTTCCTAAAGAAAACTTCTCATAATGAACTTGATTTTTTGACAATGACAACTCTTTAAAAATTTTCAAAATCCCTTTCATCATTGGCCATGGACCACACATATAAATATCTCTATCTTTTATATCTGGTACCAATCGCAAAATCTTTTCTTTATCAATTCTACCCTTCTCACCTGAATAATTATTATCACCAGTTAAAATATAATGGACTTTAATTTTATGAACCTGAGATAAGTCATCTAATTCCTGTCTAAAAATAATATCCTTTTGTTCCCTTTCGCCATAAAGCAAAATAATATCTTTGCCAAGCCTACCAGCTTCCTCTACGAGCGATATTACAGGTGTAATCCCAACTCCACCCGCAATCGCCAAAACTTTATCATGTTTTGCCCGATCAGCAGTAAAAATTCCATTAGGTCCATCCAAAAAAACTTTTGTGCCAATGGCAACTTCGCCAATCTCACTAGAAAAATCACCCAAATTTTTTATAGTAAACCGAAGATATTTGCCATCAGGAACAGCGGAGATAGAAAAAGGATGAGCCTGCCACCAATTCTTTTTATCAAAAAAACGCAAAATACAAAACTGACCAGCTTTAATTTTGTATTTTTCCAAATCTTTTCCAGTTATATAAATAGAAACCACCTGATCATTTTCTCTAACTACTCTATCAACTGTAAATTGGTGTTTGTAAAAATAAAATATAGGCAATAAAAATCTATAAGCAATTAGATTGCCAGCGGCAAAAATATATAATAACATCCAGTAAGCAGTAAAAAGTATTTGCCCACGAAAATCTCCACCTAGTTCTAATTGGTGACCAAAAGCCATAAGAATTGCGACATAAACTGTAAGATGAACAAAATAAAATTTTTCATATTTCATTCTTTTTGACCACCTGGCAATAATGATAGAAGTAATAACAATAAGTGTGAATAAAAAAACTGATAAAAAGGCTGGCGCCAAATCATCCCAATTAAACAAAAAATCAATCATCTGAGCCAAGAAACTAAAATCACTGGAAATGCCATAACCAAAACCCAAAAAAATCGGATGAGCTAAAATAAATATATAAGAAATAATTCCACACCAATGATGCCAAATAGATAATTTATCAAAACCAAACACTTGTTCCACCCACTTTACCCGACCAATCAAAATTAATTGTAATAAAATAAAAAATACAGCCAAGAGTCCTGTAATTCTACCCAGAGAAATAAGCATAGCCACCTGACCATCAAACAACATACTACCAGACTTTACCCACCAAAAATATACCACAATTGCCAAATTAGCAATGAATAATAAAAATAAAAAAAACCTTTTCATAAAATTATGTTTTAACTTCTTCTACAAAATAAGGCTCGACAAAATGTTCTTCCAACGTCTGCAAAATATGTTTAGCATTAATTTGTGCCCAATCAAGATATTTGCCTTTGTCTAACTTCTGGGATAAATCAGACAAAAATTTCCACATCTGACGCAAAATTCTTTCTACACCTATTTTTTCCTGTTCAGATAATTTTAATTCTCCATCATTAGCCAAACACCGTTCAATTTGTTGAATATCATCTTCGAGATTACCAAACAAAAGGGCTATTTCTTCTCTATCTTGATCATTCTCACCATATCGTCTGACAACTTTATCCTCGCCATAGACTACCTTACCAATTCTTCCTAAAATTGATTTAAACTCTTGGGAAAATTCTTCCCAGACTTGTAGCCTATTTTTTGTATTTCTAGTGTCTACCACTTCCACTGGTGGTAAACCAATTGCTATATCACGAGCACGCATATAAAAATAATTAATCTCCACTTAATTCTAATAAGGTTACGGAAATTAAACCTAAAATAATCCCAATTAAACCCATCAAACTAATTCTTTCTTTAAAATAAAACCAACTGACCAAAACCAATGTTAATGCATTGACTGTCACCATAATCATATTGGCCACTGCAAAATTGCGATATTTAAAAGTGAGACCTAGTAATGCTATGCCAAAAAGATAAAGCAACATAGCTAGAACAAATAACCACCACTTATCTTTGAGTGACCAATATTTCAAAAACACATCCCCACAAGTCAGGAGAATCCCACCAAAGATTAACATGATTAAAGTGTAACGGATCATAAAATTATTTTAGCCCTACCATTTTTCTACTATTTTCTTTCTAATTTTTTTAATCTTTTTGAACCACCAATACAATAACTCAATAACGCCTCTCTAAGATCAGAATACGGATCATTAACTTCTTTTCTATCATTCTCAATATCTTCTCTTGAAGCTTTCTGCGGTGCTAATACATTTATCCCAGCTTTTTCTATAGTGCTCATCCAAGACAGGGCTCTAGTAGTAGCATCATTTTCACGAATAACACGCAACAATTCTAACAATTCATCAATTTGCAATTTATCCTCAATATCTCTAATTTTTACTCTCAACTCCACAATCTTTAATGCCATTTGTCTATTATCAGCATCCGTTTTAGCACCACCCTCATCTTTATTCAACAATTTTTTAAACCCTCTAACTTCCAAAGTATGGAGTTCCTTCTTTAATAATAACAGCTCATTAATTTGTATTTCCAACCTTTCACATTCTGAAGAAAAAAAATTAATTTTTTTTAAATCTTCTAAAAATTGTTTATAATCAAGTTCGCTTTTTGGTGAGCCGAGAAAATACAATTTGCTTACTATTTTAATCTCGCCATCTGTTGACTGCTCCGCATGGCCCAATTCATGTAATAAAGTTGCCAAATCAATTTGGTCATCTGGAAAAGGACAAAATATAACCTCTCCATGAAAAAGAACCTTACTCTCATAAAGACCGGACCTGTCTCGCCTCATAAAAATTTTCACATCGCGTAGATTAACCAATCCTACTATATCAATTTTTTTTCCGTCCAAGCCTCTCATTGTAAGAGAAAGTAATCTCTGACCACTTTCAGGTTCACGCTCGATTAATATTGTTGTGACATTTTTACTCACTTCGTAATTTACATAACCTAAAACTTTGTCATTTTTATCTCTTAAAATAACTTCCCTTCTTATTATTCCACCCTTTTCTGTATCCACTAATGAATTTTCTACACCTGAACGTTTTCCTTCAGAGACCATAAAAAAATTTTATTTTAACCCTATCATTTTTCTGGCTTCTTTCATCGTCTTCTCAGCCACTGGTCTAGCTTTTTTAGCGCCAGCCGTTAAGATTGATTGAAGTTTTTTTGGATTGACTAACAAATCTTTTCTCTTGGTTCTAAAATCTGCAAAATAATTACTAATCACTTTGACTAGTTCAGCTTTCAAATCTCCATAACGAATACTGCCAGCTTTTTCCGCTTTGACAAATTCATTATAGACTTTTTCATCTGCGAAATTTTTCAAAAGCAATAATAGATTTTCTACTCCTGGCGCTTTTACTCCACCTTCGGTCGCAGTGACTGCCCGTTTCAATTTTTTCTCAATCACTTCTGGTTCATCACCAAGTTCTATCACATGCCCCTCACCCAATGACTTGCTCATTTTCTTCTCTGGTTCAAGCAAACTCATTACTTTTGGTACAGTTGTTAACAAAGCTTTCGGCTCTTCAAAAAATGAACTGAATTTATTGTTAAACCATTTGACTACATCACGTGTTAATTCAACATGTTGCACTTGATCTTGACCAACTGGCACTGCATTACCACGATAAAGTAAAATATCAGCTGCTTGAAGAACTGGGTAAGTAAGAAGTCCGGTATTAATATTTTTTTCTTGACGCGCTGACTTATCTTTGAATTGAGTCATACGATATAATTCAGAAATTGGTGTCACACAATTAAAAATCCAAGCCAATTCTGTGTGTTCTTGAATATCAGATTGCACAAACAAAGTTGTTTTTTTTGGATCAATCCCGGCAGAAATAAATTCAGCGGCATTTTTCATTATTTGTTGTCGTAAATCTTCTGGTTTCTTATTACCAGTCAGGGC
>JBAQFA010000045.1:0-12584 GCA_049287025.1 Candidatus Magasanikiibacteriota bacterium | reverse complement strand
GTGCTCGGAAGGACCCAAAATATTATTGGGTTCTTGATCGATAATAGCGCAGTTCCGATTGAAACAGTGGTTCCCATTCTCTATTGAATGTCAGTTCAATAATCGATGATACCTCTTTTGAACGCGCAAGTGATGCAACGTCCGGGCCGGTGATTTGTTTGATTGGTAATCTCTTCTTTCCCTTACGCTGAAATACATCAAGGTTTCCGATTGCTCCAAGTGCACCAACCTTGCGCGCTCCTGTAAATACATTTTTGATTGTTACTGGTTTACCCTTTACAATAATAATCTGAACACCTTCCTCTGTTTGCTTGGGATTGAACATTGATAATGATAATCGTTCACCCGATACCAGTATTGTTGCAATAGGCTTTTTTGATGTTGCTTTCTCGACTGAAAAGTTCTTATCGAGATCTCTTTTCTTGATATTATAATGCGTCCGTAGATATCGAGAGATGGCAGTGACAAGACGTGCAGCCATTTTATTTAATGAACTTGCAACAGCTTTTCTTATTGCTTCTTCTAATGTTATTAGCTTGAATTCAGCCATTTTTAATCCTCTTTCTCGTTGATTACTTCAAAATCTGTATCGATCCCGATCGATGCTGCATTCCGGAAGGTGACCATATTCTTTCCCTTTTCTTCATCGTGGAATATCTGAAACATTCCCTCACTGCTGGTCTCTTCCAATAGGTATGAAGTTCGTATCGTTACTGAAGAACAACCAACGTATTTAGCTCCTGCAAATGTCGCTTCATGAACTGTTATCGGTCCGTTTTCCTTAATCTTTTTATACAGCCAATGTGAGAACTTCGATCGATACTTCTTTCGTGCAGCCATCTCCGGTGACATACGACTGAGATCAGTGATATCATTGTATGATTCCAGTGATATTACTCTACGCTTAACAACATCCCCTTTTCCTTTTCCTCTTGGATTCTTTTTCCGTCCATCCTTCCTGCATAGCAGCTGGAAGTTCGACATATCGGGAGGGTTATTGTTTGGATTTCCATCTACGTGATCAACTTCCAGGTAGACTTCAGGTGGTTCTTTTCCGCATAGTTTGCATCTCTCTCCATCACGTTCGCACAGCTTTTGATAATATTTCTTTCTTGCATTCTTATCGCGTGGCATCAGGATTAGTAGTATGGGTATCGATTCTTAAAAACATGCATGCATGTGTGTGTATATATATAGAGACTTTATTTCCGCGCTAACTTGTTATGTTACAATAGAACGGGCAGTCTTTTTTGTGTATTTGGGCTGACAAAATTGTTTTCATTTTAATTAACTCGTTACTGTGTATAACAAAACTCCAGTCGTTCTACTAGTACTTCTCGCGTCCGCAGGTTAACTCATTTCGTCTCACCGTGAGACACTGCGAAAAGTGATAAATTGTTCTCCCTTGCCTTCCTTCCATACTTCCGATTGAAGATGTGCTGTGGAAGATCCAGCTTCAAATGACAGGCCTGGCATAATGCTTTCAAATTTTCTTCTCTGCAATCACTTTTAATGTGGTTCAAATGTGCGACCGTCAACACAATCCGAGTAAATCCCAATCGCTTTAATGCACCGGAATGAGAATATCCATTTCTAACTTTTGAGTGAATCATATCATATTCGGTTCCGCAGATCTTCCGATACGATCCGTTCTTGTTCCGCACAATAATCTGTCCATTCACTAATCCGCATTGTTCGCACGCATTACCTGCACGTTCAGAACGAATGCGCTGCGATATTTGCTTCCAATTATCTGGATATTCTTTGTAATCGATCGGCATTAATCAGCTTTCATAATTGGTGGGATTCCGTTCGGGTCACCGTTTCCCTGCATTATTTCTATACTCTCTTAAATTCAATTACCCATACCCACGGATTGACAGCCCAAGAATTTTTACCGTTTATTTCTTCCCACAAAATGGAATATTGCTGTGTCGGTGCCGATACTGTTAAAGGAATTCCTTCCTTAAAACAATCCGTTGTAGTTATATCCCACAATTGTTCTACCCACACATTTGTTAATTCAAGCGTGATGCGGGAAGCCGATCGAGGCATGAAGATCGATGGTTTCCATCCGGTGAATCCTTCGGTATCTTCAAACTGTTTATTGATCTCTCCGTCTGCGCGATATATCCAGCGACTATTTATCCCAAGAAAATCATCTCCAAGGTTATCAAAGAATGTTTCCCGTACCCAAAGTCTATCTCCGATTGTTCCGTAAGGGCACTCTTCGCAATGTGCGGGTGAACCGGGTTCTGCCCTTTCTCTGTTTTTAAGTTCGATCATAAGTGATGATCTTCTTGAAACTGTCACTCTGCCAAGCCTCGTTCCATATCTTTTCACCTCGACAGGCTGTGGCTTCACCACTCTCCGCGTCATTGTCTTCCGACCTTCGAGAATTGCCTGAACCATTGGAGTGCTAAAAAGTATCGGTCGTTCTTTCATTGCTTCTCTCCAAATATTTCTTCTTGCTTCACTGCCGGCCGGGGATATCCATTTGTGATATCCACCGCCGAACAATTCGCAAGCGTTGTT
Source organism: Candidatus Magasanikiibacteriota bacterium (assembly GCA_049287025.1). Taxonomy (GTDB): domain Bacteria; phylum Patescibacteriota; class Patescibacteriia; order Magasanikbacterales; family UBA922; genus UBA11710. The sequence goes on along the minus strand of JBAQFA010000045.1, from coordinate 10,049 downwards.
AAATAATGCGGTTCATCATATTGCGTTGATCGATGCGGCTTCGTCTGCAGCAGCCGTTCAAGATTGATATCGTATAGATGGTCCCGAAACGCAACAATCACTGGTATCTTTCTCATCAAACACGCGTCAATTACCACTTGACCAAGCGCAATCTGCTGCGTCATCGGATCTCGTGACGTCACCATCTCGCATCGGACAAAAAGAAATATCTTTCGCCGCTGACTGACTGAATCCATCAGCACGAATCCTTCCAATCCGTTCACCCTTCGTTCCATCTTCCACGTTGGATATCGTTTCAGCCATACTTTGTATGCTTCGCTCAGTGTGATCATTCTTTGCCGGTTCCTAATAGTCCTTTGAAGTTCTTTTCTTTTGCAATTTCAAAAAACGTCTTTTGTTCCTTCACGTTAAACATATATGGAAGGAATACTTCTATCACTTCTGCCTGTTCCAGTTTAATCATCGATACCTGTATCGTTACCCAATCATAGAGAATCTTCCACGCTGTCCGTTGAGCTTGCAGTGTAACTGTTTCTTCTGTTGTCGGCTTCGGTCTTCGCACTTCCTGCATCATCATCTTAAAACATTGCTTCCACTTTGCCGGAAGTTGAAACGTAATCGGCATACCATTGCTTGACAGCTGAAACATAATTCCTTCTAAATTCCCTTTTTGATCATAACTCTTTGCAATATGTTGAGCCCCGGCGCGAACAAGTTCGTGTTCAATCAGCGAAACACTCCGTTCCACCGGCACTGAAGAAGTATAATTTTTAATATTCATTGCACTCTTTCCGCGCAATCAATTGCGCTATGATAAATTTCTGTTTGTCAATCTATGCTTTCCCATATCGAACGCCCCGCCGCCGCCGAACGTGAGCAGTCACTTTTGCATCTTCCAACCCGTAACCGCGGTACACAAGTTCAACAGCATCATCGATCGTCTTCTTCTCGTTAGGATAAAGCATCGTTTTTGTAAACACCCGATGCTTCAATTCCTCAATTCGTTTTTCATAATACCCATTCTTGTCTACCTTCCGCAGCCACTTTAGATTATCAAGAACAAATTGAACTTGAATCTCCAAAGACTTCTGCGCGCTCGGCTTGTCCGATGAATACCGATCACTCATTACTCTTCCGGTTCTCTCGGTTCATCACCAGTCGGTTCTTCCGGTGGATCGGGAAGAGACAGTTTCCCCTTCCCATCAATAAAGAGATCTCCCTGCAGCTCTTCGTCGGTCATCTCCAACGTCTCAACCACTTCGCCGGTATCGGTTCGCACAATTTGCTTTACTCCAATTTCCGGAGTGTCATAATGGATCTCGCAGATAACATCCTTACGTTCCGCACCGTTCCGAATGAAATTCCCCAATTCTCGAACGTGCTGCATCTTTGCCGGGACTGCTTTTTTCGCTTCCTTCGCCGCTTCAAACTGCTCTTCCAAAACATTCACCTCGTTCAGATTCTCCGATATCTCCCTAGCAATTTCCGCCAAACGTCCGTCGCTCAGCGGAAATTCAATCGATCGTTCTATCGTTGCCAGTCTCATTCTTCCACCTCTTCACTTTCCTTCTCCGGCAATGCCAGTGATCCTTTCTTACTTGTAACTTCACCCTTTTCATTCTGCACTTCCACCGGTTTCATCTTCTCTGCATATTCCAGCTTTACAATCTCAGTCGTTTCCTTCCGCACTTTTTCGATGTTCACCTTCCACAGTTTTGCTGCTTCAAGAATCGCCTCCTCTTCGTTGCCATCCTTCAAATTGAGGAATGCTGCAAAGTGCAATATCGATATTAACTTCTTTGGAGGAAGTTTATCATACTTCTGATTCTTTTTGAGCTTGAATATTTCCCTCACATCATCCGCAACATACCATCGATCCATCAATGACTTTACAATATATGCGTAGCCAGTTTTATTGAGAATTGAAGGAATGTGATCTGGAAGAATAGCATACAATTGTTCAATTGTTTTATTCTCAATATCCGCTTGCATCTCTTCCTTTAACTTCGCAATGCGGGCTTTCTCCACCTGCTCAGGAGTCTTTGCCTTTTCTGGCTTCTGACTTCTGACTCCTGAATTCTGCTTCACTCCCCAATGCTGCGAACACTCCTTGTTATTGCAGATCTGTATCGATTTTCCGATCGTGCTTCCATCAACCGCGATTCCCATAATTGCATACTTGCACGGCTTCCCCTTAATCTCTTTATACGATCGATTCGTGATCGACTGCGGGTGATCCTTCGGCTTGTTATACCCGGTAGCAATCTCAATCACTTTCAGATCCTTCGCCTTGATCGATGCTTTCTCTGCAGAGATATGCGCTTCAATCTTTTCCTTAAAACACGCCGGGTCCGTGCACGTATCCTTCAATTGAATGTCCGGGAAAAGACCGGCGTTAAATCCCGATCTCTTCACACACATTGTGCACGCACCCGCTTTCGGTAAAAGATGTGGATCTGTTTTGCTGAATGATATCTTCCGAAGATCTAAATGGATCTGTTGAAAAATATAATCCTTCACATCCGATATACTGCGCGCCTGATCAGTTTCGTAAAAATCTCCCATCGTATATTCCATAGCCTTCTCCTGATCGAACGGCTGCAGCCGGCATATTTCCAGCGCGTGCGCAAGCGGCAGCTTCCCGGTACTAAAATCTTTCATCGCTTCCGGAATCAACTTCAACAATCGCAGATATCGGATAACGTGCGTAACATCCTTCGCAACTTCACCCGCAATCTGTTCCGGAGAGAGTCCCATCTTCGAAAGATTCAACAGACTCTTCGCTTCGTCCAGCGGTGTAATGTTCTTGCTGTGCAGAAATGTCATCAATTGATACTTCAATACTTCAACGTCGGTCATCTCCCGCACTTCTGCATTGATCGTTTCAATCTTTGCAAACTTACAGGCCCGCAGTCTTCGTTCACCATCCACCAGCTCATATTTCTTTTCACCAATTTCGCGCACTACGATCGGCAGCTGCTGACCGTTCTTCGTGATGGATTCTGCAAGTTCCGCTATTTCATTCTCCGGGAATTGCGTTCTCGGATTCGTTTTGCTTGCCGTGATGATCTTAATATCGATCGGTAAATATTTCTTAATGTCCATTGTTCCTCCCGTTATAGGTTAATATTATTGCTTTTGGAAATCTTGAAGCATTGTTAATTTTTTTGTCTCCTTTTGGATCTTCGTTTCAAGGAATGCTGCAAACTCTGAATTCTTGCTATCATACACTTCTGCAAGCCTGTTCATTCGTTCTATGTCAGACGACACTTGTTTTATTTCCTTCACAACCGCAAATTGGAATTCGTCCGTACCTTTTTTGTATTTTTTGCCATTGCTGCCACCGTCTTTAATTGCCACCGATGGAGTTTTCCCGACAATAAGACCTTCTGCTTTTAATCGTGTTTTTATATTCACGATATCTTTATATTCACATTGTCCCGCAAACTTTGCCTGAATCGCTGCGTTCTTTTCACCGGCAAGAATTAATGTTCGTATCTGCTCTCTCACTTGTTCATTTGGTATTGCCATAGTCCCTCCCGTTATGCTTTCGAGTCCCGGGGGCTGTTACGCCCCCGATGCTCGTTCCTATAAGTTACTGTTCGCCTGGCGTTTCCAGACTTCACGATTCACGGCTCGTGCATCCGTTTTTCCCACCGTCGTTAGAGTGATGGAGAAATTCTTACGCCGCTAAAAGATTCTTCTGTCTCTGCATTAAATTCAGCGACGTGTGAGTGTAAATTTGTGTTGTCGAAATATCTTCGTGACCCAACATATCAGCCACAATCTTCAGATCTGTTCCATTCTCAAGCAGGTGCGTTGCAAACGAGTGACGCAGTAAATGCGGATTTGCATTCATTCTTTCATTTATAATCCGAGATACCGTCGACTTAGAAATATAATTCCCCATCTTCTTCCCCGGGAAAAGAAACTCTGAATGTTTCTGATCGGCCGGTAATGCCCTCCAATGTGCGGTGAGATATTCCAGCAGCTCTTTCCCCATCGGAACAATACGATCCTTTCCACCCTTCCCGCGTCGAATATAAATGCACATTCTCGACCGATCGATATCCTTCATCTGGATCTTGCACGCTTCCATCAGCCGAACACCGGTTGAATATATCAGCGCAACAACCGCTTTCTCCTTTGGATCCGTAATCGCTTGAAACGATGAAAGGATCTCTTCACGCGATTTCACAACCGGAATCTTCCTCGACCATCGTTCAAGTTCAATCCCTCGCAGCTTATTCGGTTGGTTCTCAATCCGTTTATAGTAAAACAATAGAGCGAAGAGACATGAACGCTTTGTACTCACTGATACTTCCTTCTTTACCCACTCCATAAAGTTCTTCAACTCGGCATTGCTGATATGGGTTGGATGATCCTTCTCTTTGAAATACAAGAAGAAATGCTTCATCGCCGCCGCGTAACTGTCGTATGTCTTCTCCGACAGCTCCCGAATGCTGATCTCTCGTTTCATATCACTCAAAATCCGCTGAGTGTCCATATCGTTCTATCCTTATATCTATTATGTTTTTTTGTTGTGAGTTCTAATGAATGCAACACGGACGCTCGCAAAGCATTCACGGCTTATAACCAACTTTTTCTGCAAGTTTAATTAATGGTTCGTATTGTTCAAGCACTCTTAATGCTTCCGTGTAGTTGAAATCTTCGTGATCTGTAATTGTTTCAAGATTCCTACGCGCTTGTTTTACTCTGGTACGGATTGAATTATCGACTTCCAACTTTACAAATGCATCCATTGCTTCAAGCGTTTCCGCTACGCTCTCACCTCTATCAAGGGCAATTTTCAATCCGAATGCCCTATGTTCAAAGTTTCCAATTGATCTTAATTCTTTGACTTCTAATTCGATGACTTTCATATTCTACCTTTCTAAAAATATTGTTCGCCGTGAATTGATTCACAACTTCGTTGTGAGGCGTCCGTGTTGCTGCGAGCGGGCTTCGCCCTCCGCAACTCGCAACGCGCTCGCTTTGCTCGCGCCGAGTTGCATCGGGTCAAGCGGTCAAAGCGCTCTCAGAAACTTTGCCGGCGCGCTTATGATTCATCAATGATACATTCACCAACGTATAGAGTGAATGACTCTTTATTTTTTGTCAACTCAACAAGTCTCTTCATTATAGTTTCCGGTAATGAACTTTCTTCGATTATGCTTTTATTAAGGATATTATTTTCTACATCCTCTTTTTTGAATACTTCTATGAAATATGTTGTCATAATTTTGAATCCTCCCTTAAAACGTTTCTGAATCGCTGCCGCTTACCCGCTCGCAGTTTTTCGCAGATGTGGCTTCTGTTAAAATATTTTCTATCATCTTTTTTGCCTGTGTTGCGGTAAATAAATTCGTTCCTATTGGTTTCAGCTGTCCGTTCTGTGAATCAAATGATATTCCACAATCGGGTTTAAAGTCTTTTGGTAATTCCCATTGTAAAAATCTATCTACCATTTTTTCTACATCAATGGTTGTTGCTTCGGTAATCGCTTTCTCCAATAATTCTTTTATGGAATGGATTTCTTTTTCTTCAAACCATTGGGCTTGATACTTCGCAACTATCTGTTCAATGTTATTCATTTAATTATTCCTTTATTATTTTTTAGGTGGCCACACTGCCTAACCTGCAATCAATCCGTCAGTTCCTGCGGATTATTTCCTACAGATCAAAATAAATCTAACTGTGTGGATCCCGGAAGTCGATCTTCCGTTTCCGAGCGTGTCATTGTTTCTTCTTGCTTCGAACCCGATATTCCAAGCGATCGTGTAAATTCACTCAAATCCTTCAATGCTAAACGCAATCTCCAATCTGTGATAAAGTAAACCGGCGTCTTCAATACTCTCCAAATTTCCATCGATAATGTATTACCGTGAACCACTTCTGCCGCTAATCCGTAGAGAGAACATTGTATGTAGCACATCATAAATGCCAGTTCACTGATATCCTGTGTAACAACAAACACATCACGGCTTGGATTGCACTGTTCGTCGATCATCACCTGCCGGAATGCGATCACCATTCCCCCGCTTCCGCTTGCCGGTTCGTTCATCGTAATAAATCCATTCCGCTCTATCTGTTCCTTGCACCCGCTAAATGTCATCTTCGCTATCATCAGTGACACGTTATAGGGAGTGAAGAACTGTCCCTGCCGGTCATTTCTAAACTCACACTCACCGAATATCTCCCCAAGAAAATCACCATTGTGTATCTCCATCCCCTCTACCATCACCGTGAACATTTCATCGAACTTGATCAGTTGTTCCCGGGTATATCTTGCATAAACCTTTTCCAATTCTTTACTTGCCAGATCTTTGTAGAACGGCAGTGCCAGCGAGTAAGTCCCAAGAATGCAGAAGTCGTTAAAAACCTCAAACAACCGTTTTGTATAATCAATCTTGCTGAGCAGACTGATGAACTTCTTCTGCGCTGATTGCAGCATGCTCCTCTTTCATCGTAAATAGTTTTATAAACGCTTTGCACTTTCCGGCAACAAACCGCGACGCTTCATCAATCCAAAATCCCGCCGTGTGTTGATCAATGGAATACAATCCTTTATCCAACAACTGAGTGTTCTCCGTTTGGATCTTGTTCATCTCTGTTATCTTCTCAATCAGCTGTGTTACAATCTCTGTTTGCTTCAATACGATGTTCGACAACACATCATGCGAATGCATCACCCTTGCAAATTCACTCTCTACCGGCTCAACACAATAACAGAGCTGCAGCTGGTGATAGCGATATTTCTTTTCCTTATCCAAGATCAGATTGATCCCGATTCTCCCTTTTCCGTGGCACGTTTTACAATGAGGGTCCGGAACGTAATGTTTCAATACTTCCACTTCATCAATCATTGGTGGTGTTTCTGTTACTTGTTTTAATAGAGATAAATATTGCATACCGTGATGATAGATCATCCGTTCCGAATCAGTTGCAGTGTTGCCGGGAAAAAAGAAGCTCTGTTGAACTTCAAACCACTCCGCAGAAAGCTCCTTAATCCCTTTTTCTTTTTTGGTATCTATTTGGTGAACGTTCGTTTCCATTACACTTCCTTTCTAAATTCCATTCGTTTATGAATAACGTGATGCAGAATCTCTTCCGGTGTGGCAAATAATTCAAATGAATATGTTGCGTTGTTACATTCTCTGTCGTTGCACAAAATATATAGAGGCTCCGACGCTCTTCCGTTTTGACGACCGATAAAATCCAAATTCAACCGCCCAAATGCCGCCATTTGCTCCGCGCTTAAAACTCGGCCATCTGTTTCCAACGTCGGTGAAATTGTTCCCGGCATCATTGCTAAGCAAACCCCCATGGTTCGTTATCGTCGTCTTTCTTGTTCACTTCATCAAACATTTTCGGATTATGAACATTCTCTCTGAATTTTCTATCGGAGAACCAACGAATGTAGATTCCGATCGCTGCAAACACTATCGCGATCAATGTCAAATTCGATTCAATAAACATTCCCACAGCATCGATCCACTCAAACATTGGTACCTCCGTATTTTTTATGAGCGTTTATATTCTCAAACATCGTTTGATCGCACTCCTTCAAAAACTTACCAAAGTAAATCAATCCGGAAACTACCAACAGATACAATACCACACCTATTACGATACCCATATCAACCTGCCTTTCATTTATATATGGTTAGCATCAGCAATGATCTTTTCAATGTGATAGAGTGCGTCACCTTCCCAAATCGTTGGTTCAACATCGTTCCACGTGTTCATTCGTTTCAACTGTGCCAGCTGCACCAGGCACGACTGCTTCATCCGTTCACTCGTCGGCCGCATCTCTTCCGGAGTCCGCGCTAAAAAATATCCCATCGGCTTCGTCTTCGAACTCCCGATCTTAAAACCCATAAACCGTAACTCTTCAACCTTCCGGGCAACCTGTCTCCATTCACAATTCACCAGCTCCCCGATCGCATCACCGGTTATCGGATTGTCGATCGTCCGATCGCTGATCACTCTCAGAATCTTCACCAATAACTCTGTGTCCGGATTTTTTATTGTCGTGTTCATATCAATTCAAAATTATTACTGTAGACACCCGCTTTTTATTTCCCACTTCTTTCGTTAGCCGTTTGGCGAACGGATCCTTCAATCTCCGCTCATTGATAAACGGAATCCGATAGAACAACGTTAATACCGCCCTATGGTGAGAGATATTTTTAACAATTATTCCGCGGGTCTTAGACATAAAAATAAAGAATGGATCAAAGTTCATCATTTGCGTTTCCCCCGGTAATGTTCCTTGGGTGTAAAATATTTATCGATCGAAACGATCTTCTCATTATTCTCACTCGTTCTCAACATCTCTTCCTGCCAGCGTCGCAGCTCGTGCATCGGCACTCGCTTTTCATTTCCCCACGGAATAAATCGAATCCCTCCGCTCTTCACTATTTCCCGAAACATCGAAACACTCACCCGCATTAACCTCGCCGCTTCTGCAGGAAGAAGCATCGCAACATCCGTCAGCACTTCCGGAGTATCATCGATCGATTGTTTAGTTTGTGCGTTCATATTGTACTCTGTCATTCCCGAATGCTTTTATCGGGAATCCATTAAAAATACCGAGATGGTCGTGTGTTTAGAAAATTCCGGGCAACTTCCATTTCATGTGCCAATCTTTTGTTTTCCACCGCATCCTCGCGGAATGCAGCATCTCGGATATCATTCATTATTCGCAATTCGTAATTGTTCTTCCGCTCTTGCTTTTTGTTCTTTACTCAACTCAAGCCTATACATTAACTCCCTGGCTATTTCCTCCCCCAGTATCAATGCTGCATCTAATGTCAGATCCTTCTCCTCAATCGTAAATCTCACCGCAAAATCTTCCAACATCCACATTTCACTGATAACTATTTTGCGCCCGCGCTGATTGCTTGCTACAAAATATTTATCAGCACTCGCTTTCATCACCGTTGTTCTATCTTCAATTCCAATTCACGTTTCATAATCATTGCTTCGCGAATCAGATCATCGCAATACCGAAGAGCCGCCTTCGGGTCCTTCTCCTTCTTCCGGATCAGATCACCCTGTATCATGTCTATGTTCAATAAATTATCGTCCACTGCACCATTGGTCGGCAGATCGAATTCATTCTCAACAATCTTCTTACCAAACCGGGAAATAGCTGAATTACAGATTGGAAGAACGAGCGATGCGGGCTGTAAGAATAATTGAAAAGCGGGGAAATTTCGATCTGATTCAGGATTGAACCATTGCGATACGGTGCATTGTTTTACTCCACCTTGATGAGCGATAATCTCTTGTTTAAGGTGAGCGTCAATCAAAATATCATTGAGCAATGCTTTTAATTGGTCGGCTGTTTCTTGGGCTTTTATACTGTATTGCATAGTCTTAATCCTTTTTGGATTTTCTGTATTCTACTGAATGCTTACGGCAGAGTAACCGCAGATCTTTTAAATCTGTGTTTTTGTTTATTCGCCCGTGGCGGGATGCAATCATTAGAATTGTTGCTGGGGGTTTTAATTTGCATTGTTCGCATTTCTCTCCGTGAAGATCAACAAGGGCTTCATACGATCGCGGGTCGTTCCTCCGAGAGACGGTATAAGGTGCAGGACCAAACAATTTTTGAAGTTCTCGCAATGCACCGGGCAGTTTTGCAATCGGGATTTTCTTTTCTATTCTAAATTTGTTGAGTAATTCGGTCTCTGGTTTCATTGCTGCACCTCGCCGTGCTTAGAATTTGTTTTGAATGCATACCATAATTGCGAGGTAAGTTTGGAGAGCAGGTGCTGATCTTTCTTTATTTCTGCGTTCATTCGTGCAAGTTTATTTTCAATGGTGCGAATGTTGCGAAATGTCTTAAAGTCGACCTTGTATTTCAAAGTCAACCGTGGTTTGGTTTTGTGCTGTTTTGCCATACGATCCTCCCGTGGTTGTTTGGCTGTTGTTTGTAATAATTTTCTTGGTTTTTATTACCCCACTGCCCACCCCTGCCGTGTATATTGCATCTATGAATTACTTCTATTACATTCTTACACTATTATACAGTCTACACG
>JBAQFA010000044.1:0-2538 GCA_049287025.1 Candidatus Magasanikiibacteriota bacterium | reverse complement strand
GTTGGGAACAGGCAAATGATAAAGCGTTCGAAGAAGCCGCGAACGAAGTTCGCGATGACTTTATGCAGTGCCCCCGTTGTCAGTCGTGGGTTTGTAAAAAAGATTGTTGGAATGTAAATAAAGGGTTATGCAAAACCTGTGCACCAGACCTCGGTGTTGAAATGGCTGCTGCACAAGCAAGCAAATCTGTTGAAGAAGTTTGGGCACATGCTGCCATGGCAGAAGAGGATAAGCATTTGAATACAGAAAATTGGCGTGAAGGAAAACGCGCGACTTGTCCTTCCTGTGGTAAGCCTTTATCAAGTGTTACTGCAAAATTCTGTAATGAATGTGGGGTTGAGATCAAACCAGAGAAGCTCTGTACTCAATGTGGGGCAAAAATGGTAGCAGGGGCAAAGTTCTGCGGGGATTGCGGGGCTAAAGGATAGATTTCTGAATGCGTGCTTCTTCGCTGTGTTCCGCTAGTATTTTTTGTGTAATTTCCAATGCCTCAGTCATAGAGCTAGCAACAACTGTAAAGCCTGAACCTGTCGTGTGCCCACCGCCGTTCAAATATCTTGCAATTATAGTGCAATCGATCGTCCCATCTTTTGATCTTATCGAACCAGAGTAAGTCTTACCGTCTTTATATGTATCATCTGGAACAATAAACACTGCAAAATCGACTGAATAAGTTTTTGTCATTATTTCATCTATGAAATATCTCCTGGCCTTCTTGAACTCTGATTCAGAAAGCTTATTATCAATCTCTGCAAAATATTCTTCCCAGGTTATATATGTAATCGAGTATTTGTCTTTGTAGGTCAAGTGATTAAGAAGCAACTTAAAGACAGTTAGATCTTTTGGTGTATACCCATACAATTTGTCGCTATATTCTCTAATAGTGTATCCGTGATCTAGAATTATTGAAATCGCCTCAAAGGACTCTCTATACGAGGGATATTGATAGTAAAACCGATAAGAGTCACCAATAAACCCAGTAAGATAATATTCTTCCCATTTTTCTGGTAGTGCTAGTCCTTGTTTGAGTGCATAAGAATAGATTACCTCAACTGCTGCGTACCGATTATGATTCTCGAAGATATCAAAATTAGTTTCCTCTAATGGATGATGGTCGAACATAGCAGTTTTGCAATTTGTTATTAGCGAACGGACTAGATCAGGGTTTTTCGATACTCTTGGTATTGAGGATGCATCAACGATTATAAGAAAATCGGGCTTTTCAGCTTCGAGCGCCTTCACTAAGGGCATAAGCGAAATCTCTTTTAGATGGGGAAGAAAGTCTAATAAGTCATTTATGGATTCTGTTTCGACGCTCATGGTAATTTTCTTGTTAGGAAAGTTCTTTTTTAATAAGGCGAACATAAATGTAATACTTGCGTACGCATCATAATCTGGGTTCAGATGTGTAACAATATGTACCGAAGATGACGATTGCATGAGTTCTTTTAGGTTGATTTCCATAGCATGATTCTACGTTAAATTGGTTTTATTGTCATTTTGGGTCTACAATAAATTATGAAAACAACATTTTTTACTGGAGTAGGGGATGGGGGAGTTTCAAATACGGGGAAGAAACAGTACCCGAAAGATGACCCAATATTCATGCTCTTGGGGAGTCTAGATGAATGCACCAGTTGGCTCGGATTAGCTAGAGTAACAGCGAAGCCAGACAAAAAACTTAAGAATACAGGAGAATGGCTTTTAGAACTTCAGGAGATGTTGTTTGTCGCTCAAGCTGAGGTCGCAACTATTGCGTTTGAATACGGAAAATATGAGGATACCATTAGAAAATTTCCTCATATTAAGGATCTCCACATAAAAAAGTGTGAATCAATGATAGAACATATGGATAGAGAACTACCGGCCTTAAAGAATTTTATTCTACCAGGAGGTTGTGAGCTTTCTGCGCAGTGTGATATCGCAAGAACTATTGCACGAAAAGCCGAAAGATACGCAGTAATTACATCGAGGACGCTGGTATATTCTCCTGAGTTGTTGGCATTTTTAAACAGGCTTTCGAGCGTATTATTTGCGCTCGCACGCTATGCAAATTTTCAGAAAGGTATTACCGAAGAGAATCCGACGTACTGATTACTCCATAAAGGAGTTAATATACTGTGCGAATGCCTCAACTTCTGTAGATTTACTGGTCATCCGTGGAGAGCGATTAGTCTCAAGTATGTAGGGCTTCCCATTTTTATTGTCTACTAGAATATCGGAACGTGCCCAAGTAAGATTGAGTAAGTGGCTAGCTTTAATTGCCATCTCCCTAACTTTCTCTGGAACTTCGCTTGTAGGTACGAAAACTTCGGTCGCTCCACCTGATGCATGATTCATAAAGGTCGTGTCATCTTGCTTGCGGTAACTTTTTTCTGCAGAGAGAACTGTATCATTTCCAACAATAACTCCCCAATCATAATCGTTTTCGATATATTCTTGAAAAATGAAACTCGTCTTCTCGTCTGCTTCAAAGAGTTTCTGCTTCAGTTCCTTCATGTCATTTGCTAGAAAACTATTTCTACCAAAGGTACCTTT
>JBAQFA010000043.1:0-2142 GCA_049287025.1 Candidatus Magasanikiibacteriota bacterium | reverse complement strand
GTTATGATTGAATCACTTCGCTCCGCTACGTGTATTCAATCATAATGTGGTGCGGCTGGCTCCGCTGTTCTGTCTCATCACTCCGCTTCGCTTCGTGACTCAACATAACAGCGGATATCCAACATCCCGCCTCTTCCCGACTGTGGTCTGGGAAGTCGGGACGTTGGATCATCCGCACCACATTAGCTGTAATATTTGTTTTTCTTTACGGCTAACGCCACTCGAAAAATAATTCAATTTTGTTTTTTGACGAAGTGATTGGAGGGTAGTGTAAAACAGTATTTTATTTATTTAACTGTTAAATTAACAATAGAGGTTATTATTAATTAAAAAACATATGCACGACGAACAATTTTACATATTATTTAATAAATTTATCCGCTCACAAAAAATAATGAAATGGGCTGAAAATATTTTAGTTATATCATGTATTGGTCTATTGGTGGGTTTCTTCTTTGCTTTTGGCATTTTAGAAAATCAGACACTCGGTATTATACTCACAAATTTTAGTACTGGTATAATTTTTGCATGTATCATAACGCTTGTTGTTTTATCATTCACATCCATCAAAACGGGTACTTTTAAAATAGATGATTATATAAAGAAAAAATACAATATTAATAAACTACCACTTAGCCCAACTCTAAACATACCATGCGACTATAATGAAGAAAATATTATTCGTGCATTAAATATAATAGGATTCCAAAAAATTCACCGAGGTGAGGGGGTAATTACTACTAAAAGAAAATTTTGGCCTCTAAGTTTATTGACGCTATCTAATTTATTCTTATTATCAACAAACCCCTTGGGACGACAGACTGTAAAAATTTTAAAAAATAATAATCAAGTATCTATTACAGTCAGTAGTTTATATCCAGGCATTGATTATGAAACATTAATGGAGACATCAAAAGAAATCTATCCAAATTTTAATCAAAATGAATTTGCAACCTCACAAAAAAACGACGTAGCAGATTTAAAACCCACTCAATCCCCCAAAAGTCGCTTAAAATTTGTATTAATTGCTTTTTCCCTAATCGCTCTCAGTATATTGCCAAAGATATACGACGGCATTAAGAATGCAAAAATCCAAAAAAATATCGCCCCCAACATCATTACCGAAATCTTAACTTACCAGCCTGGGCAAATGATGGAAACTGGTAAAATTTATAAACTTTTTGAAATCCCAATGACTGCAGAACAAGGTAATAGCTGGTTAGTAGGAGGTAATGTTATTGACGGAATTTTTTATACGAAGTGTAGCGGAAATCACGAGCAAACACCATGTGGATCTTTTAATTTAGAAACCAAGAGAGTTGAGTTATTTGATTATACAGAATATAAAAATCGAATTATAGCAGAAATGAGCAAATTTCCAGATCAACAACTTTCTCTAACCAGGATAGCAATGGGAGATAGATTTAATTATTTGATTGACAAATTTGCTCGTGAACATTCAACTAATTACATAACTAAAGCAGGAATAACAGTCGATTGGGATACGGGTAAAGAAGATGAGCCAAACAAAGCTGGTATGTCATTTGGTACGAGGGTTGATTACCGTACTGACAAATATGACTATATTATTAATTGCGACCCATTAAGAACTAGTTATTCTATGAAAGTCGCAACACAAGGAATGCACTGTATGTTTATTAGAAAAAGAAACGGACCATTTTATGACGAAAAAAAAGATAAAGCCATAATTACTGGCTATGTTCAACCAAAAGGATTAACTATACTAGAAAATTCTCTGATTTGGCATCAATACAATACAAACTCTGGTAACACAGAATATTTTATGTATAGTCTAGAATAAATATTTATACATTATCTCTCTACTCTCCAATTGAAACGACAAAAAACAAAATTGAATTATTTTTGCGAGTAATTCCGACTGTGGTCGGAATAAAGAAAAACAAATACAACAGCTAACAGCCGATATACGGTTACGGCTTGCTAACGCAAACCTCCACCCATATCCCGTATTCTCGGGACATCGTATATCGGCGTACGTTATGATTGAATCACTTCGCTCCGCTACGTGTATTCAATCATAATGTGGTGCGGCTGGCTCCGCTGTTCTGTCTCATCACTCCGCTTCGCTTCGTGACTCAACATAACAGCGGATATCCAACA
>JBAQFA010000042.1:0-8160 GCA_049287025.1 Candidatus Magasanikiibacteriota bacterium | reverse complement strand
CATTATAATATTATTAACCACAGAATCAGTGTCGTCTAGTATTTTATAATTGGTATATCTTATAACAATATAACCTTGTTTTTCTAAAATTGCCTGTCGTTTTTTATCATGAGCCATTTTCTCTTCTGATTCAAAGTGAATACCACCATCTAACTCTATAATTAATTTTAGTTCGTGACAATAGAAGTCTACTATCCAATAACCTATGTTATATTGTCTTCTAAATTTTACTCCCAATTGTTTATTCTTTATCTTTTGCCAGAGTAATATTTCTGCCTTTGTAGAAAAGTTTCTCAAATCTTTTCTTCTTTGTTTAAAACCGGATTTATTTTGGTAATAACCAACTTTGTTCATACTTCTTGAATACAATGTTTTGTGATTCTAACGACCCCCTCCTACCTCCCCCTCATAGGGGGAGAGCTTTATACTTTTAGTCTTTTAAAAATGGAAATGCTTTTGAGTGTGCACAAAGACAATCATAATTAGTCTTTTGTCCGACTAGGCCTTTTTTTCTTGCATCTTTGCTGTTTCCTACGATATATACCACATCATATTCACACTGCAAATAGCCAAACTTTCCACGTAATTCTCTAGGAAATTGTTTATAACAACCATCTAAATTTTTTTGTATATCACTATCAATATTAAAATACTCTGTTCTCTGTCTAGTAAAATTATCTTTGTAAAAGATATAACTACCCCCAACAAATAATCCAATAATCAACATTACATATAAAGTTACCAAAACTGTAGCCGGAGTTTCTTTGTGTCCAAAATATAAACCCAACAAAATAAAAGTAATCGGTGTGGTTGGGAAAACAATGAACGTCAGAATTAAGCCTCCCAACATATCTTGAATCATTATTGCAACCAAAAAACCTGCCAACAACAATAAAAGCCATAACATAAAACCAATGACTCCGCCCTTTTTATGTGCTTTTAACCATTCTTTTGTAGTCATATTAAACTTAATATTTTATTATTCTTTGACATTGATTATCAACACAGGCAAGTTCAAATTGGGGAATGGCAACATATCCAATGCTGGGAAGTTTACAAGAGATATCAGATAATCTTTTTATGTTAAGGACACATTCATCGGTTGTTGTGTTATTTACAGCGTCCCGAGAAGCACACCCAGAATATGTAAGATTGGGGACTAATTTACAGTCTTTTTCAGACTGGCAAGAAAAATCAAGACAACCATACTGCTTTTTTAAGTCGGCATTTCTTTTTGCCATTTCTTTTGCTTGTTTTTTTATTTCTTGTTTTTCTTGGTATTTATCAATAAATGAAGTTATAGTCGTTTTTATATTGTCTTTTATTTCTTCTCCAAAAGTAAAATAACCGTATAATATAATCGGAACTCCAATTGTTATAACAACTGTTAGAGCAACAACTTTTAATTTCATATGTAAAATTAATATTAATAAATTTTTAAAAACAATCTACATCCTCCGACTATCATACGCCCAATGCAGTAGAGCTTGGCGTTGTTTTCTACGACAAGAAGTATCACCTGGTCGACAATTTTTCTTTATCGCGCCAGCATGACGAGCAATGGCTTTCCACCGTTTGATTTGTCTTTCATCTTCACCAGGAATTCTTCGCCCCAGATAATACCGACAATACCACTGAAACCAACCATGTGGATCATCGTTATAAATCCAACCTTTCTTTTGCCAAACAGATAATGGCTGGCTCGCAGACACGCCAAAATAATTTAATTCACCATGTTTTTCTTGATCTGGAGACAGCTTAATTTTTTCAAACCAGGTTTTTGGTAAATCTTTTGGAATCAAACCTTTGACCCCAATAAAGTAGGCCCCACCAAAAACACCAACTTTGAGCATTTGCGCTGGAGTGAGATCTGGTCTAAAGTCAGGATGAAATTTCTTTCCCACTGGTACTGTCAATTTATATTTATAATTCTTTTGAAAATTGTCAGAATAAGTAATGGTTTTCATAATACTACTCAAAAAACACCGGGATCTCCAAAGCATCATCGTGTTCTGGCAAACCAGACGGATTATCTTTTTTTAGTATCAAAGCGCCACGGTTTGAAACCGTAGTATCAGCTGTAAAATTCAAAGTCGCTTTAAATGCCACGAAATCAGTTGTCATCCATTCCCCTTGTGCTTGGGCAATACCCTCAGCGATAATTAACCCATCCCAATTGGTTAATGTCACTGGAAAACTCGCCTCAAAAAACCAATTGCCCCGTGCTTGCCCAGTAATTTCCAATGGTGAAGAAATAAATGAAGCTGGCTTTGGTGAAGTCAATTCAATTAAATCTTTTTTATAATTCAATTCTTTTAAAACATTTTCTTCAAACGCAAAGTATCTTTGTTTTTCTATTGTTGGCTCACTAGTCATCGGTTCATTTTCTCCCCGATCTTTATAATTTACTATAATTATACCTTGACGATTCTCAGTCTCACCTAATAAAATTCTATCACCCAAGAAAAGCGCATTATAGCCAGTATAGTTATCTGCAAAATCGGAAACGACAGAAACATAATAAAAAGTACCACTGCCACTACTAGTTTGGGAAAGAAAAACCACAAAATTATCTAGTCCATCATTATCAATATCCCCCACTGGCTTGGCTGAAACTAATTTTGTTATAGTTTGGCTAGCACTTCCTGGTTCACCTACGATTGATTCACCATGTACCAATGAAACAAATTCATTTTCTATCACATAATCATTATTTTTTACAACAAACAATGGATCATTAAAATCTTCACTATTTTCTTGAGCTAAACAAATTTCATCGGGCATAGGTTCACTAGGGTTGCCATGTTTTACCCACTGACCATTTTCACAGAGCCAAGTGTCCTCGCCTCCACCAATAAAAAATCTCAAGCCAACAATAATTAACATCAAAACTGCTATGACTATTAAAAAAATATAAATTACTTTTTTCATAAATTTTTTGTTAGTCCACCCTAGGCGGATTAATCCATCCTAAGTAGGTTAATCCCAACTCAAGTGGCTATCACCTGTGATAGGAATTACTTCACCTAAAAATTTAGGTTTTGTATTAAATAATATAGAAAAATAAGCTTTTATCCGCGCAAGAGATTCTCTAATTTCCAATCTAATTTCATCACGATAAGCTTGTTTATCAGCTGAAAAACCTTTTACATTCAAACCTAGTTTTTCGGCAATATAAACCGCACGAGATAAATGAAATCTCTGCGTAATAATTATTAAAGACTCTACTTGAAAAATATCTCTGGCGCGATAAATACTGTCATAAGTATCAAAGCCAGCATGATCCAAGAAAATATCTTCACCGGGCACACCATTATCTAGAAAATATTGTTTCAAAGCATTCACTTCATCATACTCTGTTGTACCATGGTCACCACTCACCAAAATCTTTTTTACTTTTTTGTTTTGGTATAGTTCAAGAGCGGTTTTTGCCCGGTCGCCCAAAATAGCGCTAAGACTACCATTGCTATTCACTTTTGCACCCAGCACTAGAGCAGTTTGAGACTCACCTACTTTTGTTATATCATCCTCATAAATATTAGGCAAGGCTAATGATTTTATATAATAATTAATTCCCAAAAAACACAAAAACAAGAGGAATAATCCTAATAAAGAGTAAAATGATATTTTTGCTCGTTTGGTTAACATAAAGATTATTTTTTTGTCTTTTTCTTTATTTTTTCTTTTGTTTCATAACATGATCCTGTTTCAAGTTCTTTTTTAAATTCTATTATTCTTTTATCAAAATAATATTCCACGTCATCTATTCCTAACCTTTTGGCCGTGACAAATGCTCCAATAAGTAAATTAGCTAAACGTTTACCAACTTCGTCTTTATCTTTTTTCCATGATGCTATCCATAATTTAGTAATTGACTCTTGGATACCTAGTAAATCATAGTCTTTACTAGGTGTTTTATTTAGTTTAAGCTGTTTTACCGTTTTGTAAGCTTCATTTATTGTGGTCATAAATTAACTAATTAAGAGTAAACAATTTTATTATAACAAAAATCGCCAGGTTTGGCGATTATTATGATTTTGACTTTTAGATTCTATTTAGATAACTTTTTATTCTTTCTCTATCTTCATTGGCTTTATCACCTTTAAAATATAATTCTATAAAATCAATACTAATAAATTCCACTTTTTCACAATTTCCAAATTGAGCATAAATAACTCTTAAACTATTACCTTTTAAAGCTCGACAAAATAATCTGGCTTTTATTATTCTAAGATTATTTTTTTCAACTAGAATAGCAAAATTTTTATTGGCTTTTATATCTACTTCTATTGATCTCTTTTTAAAATTTTTCAAATCATCAGACAAAGTCCTGTATTTACGAGACAATTTTTTAAAATCTTTTTTAAATTCTGGGGTTTCATTATAATTTATCATCATACTCCCTCACAGAATATTTATCGTCACGATAAAAAACACTCTCATAATCAATTATCTCTCCTTCTTCATGTGATTTCCAAGGTACATCACCATGAGAATAATCACTTAATTCTTTGGCGCTTTTATCTGACAAACGATGTAAAACATCATCAATCAAAGCCATCTCACGCCCATTCAACTTGGTGAGATCCGACTGTACTACTGGAATAAATTTTCTTTGATCAAACGTAAAATATTTGCTTTTTATTTCTTCCACTTCACCATCCTTCTTCATTTGTTCTACTACTTTAACAAATTCTTTAGGCGTCGGACCATGATGGTTTCTAATATAAGTTAGACCTATTAGTTGGTTTTCATACTTCTCATAATAATCAAAGTCCATAAAATACAAAAGTTTGTACAGAACAGTTAAGCCAACATTTGGTTTGCCACCAACTTTTTGCAAAATATAAAGCAACACTTGTTTAAACTTATCTAAATTTTTTTGTGGTACATTTATTCTTATATCAGGGTCAGTATTTTTTGTGTCCTTTACCAAATCAAAAATTTCCACCAATTTTTCTCTTTCGGATAAAGTTAACGGCCTTTCGTCCTTTTCTATCTTTATTAAAGTAGGACGAGATATCCCCAGTCTACGACATAAATCCTCTTGGGACATGTTGTATTGCTTCCGCAAATCGTTAATTTTCATGTTTTTATAAGTCATAATTGGCTTATTTAAGCATAATTTAATCATCTATATTATACAATTTTACAAATCCTTTGTCAATAGACTGTAAATAATTATGAATATTTGACATTCATATTTTACTATGTTAAAATAACTAATGAAATTTTCTACTTCCCCAGAGAGTAGCTAAACAACCTGCCAAAGTCTGGGGTGATGGCACTTTCCTGCCAGAAACAATCCATCCATGCTTGAGATTGTAATGGACAAGTCGCAGGTAAGTATCTTTTTTACACAATACTATGCCTAATCAACACATAGTACCACACAAAGGAAATTGGGCTGTCAGAGCTGAAAATGCAAGTAGAATTACTGCCGAATTTTCTACACAAGAAAAAGCATTCGACTTTGGTCGTGATATAGCACAAAACCAAGGTAAAGAACTTTTTTTACATGGAAGGGATGGAAAAATCCGAGAAAGAAATTCATATGGATCTGATCCATATCCCCCAAAAGGCTAATATCTGACAAGCATAAAAACAAGCCCGCTTGGCTTGTTTTTTATTCTACATTCTAGATTTAAAGTAATTTTCAGTTTCTTTATCTGCGAAATAAACATAGCAACCTTTCATCCCTCTGGTCATGAGTGTACGATAAGTATTTTTTACTATATTTCTAATTTTTTCTTTTGCTTCTTCCGGATTTTCTTTTAATAACTTTTTATATCCTTTTAACGAACCATCAGTTTTTGCTCTTTTTGAAGGATCTACTAATACAACTCCATCCCTTACAACTAAATCTGTACCAACAATCACACCAACGTAGTCTAATTCCAAACCTTGACAAGTGTGAATACAACCAACTTCATTTACAGATTGTGGAGCAATTATCCAAAGACTGCCATCAGCAGATAAATTCCATTTCATCTCAAAATTATATTCTGGAATAACTATATCATATAATTTTTTATTTTTTTTACTTACCCAATCCCAACAGTAACCAGCTACCAAACGTGCTTTGTTATTTATTTTATTTTTTTCAAAAATTATATCCCTAAGTTCATTTGGAGAATCTATAATTTTAAAATCAAAATCTACATCTTCAAGAGATGTATTTGCAGTTTCTCTTATCTGTAACGCGTTATCAAGCCAAGATAAATAACCATCAGAACCATTACACCTAAATTGGGAAGTTAATTCCGAAAAATAAATTTTTGCACCTGACTTTTTAGCAATTTTCACTATTTCCTCTTTTTCTCCTATGTCATCAAAAGTTACTTTTTGATCTTCATCTATAAAAAAAATAGAAAATTTTGATGCGTTAATGATTTCTTTTATTTGATTTTCACCTTTGTTTTTAAACATGCCTGATTTTTTATTTAAACGATGTGCCTCATCAACAATTAATGAATCAAAAATATTTTTTTGAGCATTTACAAACGAACCAGAACCTGTAAAAAGATTTGAAATTTCCGTTCTTTTTAAAGTACCTGTTAATTTACTTCTATACACTTCTCTTGGCGCAGCATTTTTAGTAACATACTGAACGACCTGAAGACGTTTTGTTAATTCGACCAACAAATTGACAGCTACGACGGATTTTCCAGTTCCAGGTCCACCCTCTATTATAAAAACATTTTTATCTTTGTCTAATTTTTTAGCAAGTGACAAAGCATTCTCATAAACAAGTTTTTGATCATCAATCATTACGAACTCCTGGTTACCAGTTAACATTTTGACCAAACTATCTGCTAAACTTTTTGATGGTCTAATTTTACCATTTTCAATTTCATACATTATTTTACCTTTGTCACCATATTTAACAAACTGCTTAATAAATTCTCTTAATTTAATTGCATCTTTCCTAAGAAATATTGGGGCTTTTTTTATGTGTTCAGAATAAAATTCATTATTAATTTTATTATCTTCTTTATTATAATTGTGAAGATAAACACATGGTTTTAGCTCTATTCCATTTTTCTGCACTGCCTCATTAAAATTATTTATCAAAAAAGCATACGACCAGGCTTTATAAGATGGGTGTTCAGTTTCAACCAAATTACCATTCATACAAGTTTGAACTATTGCATCTTTTTCGGTAATTTCAATATTATCCCATTGTTTTAACTCAACTATGACAGCATGATCAATATTATTTTCATTTCTCCCAGTGATAATAAAATCTATTCTTTTTGAAGTTTGAGGAATTTGATATTCAATCATTACACCAGTGTCATCAGGTATTTCTTTATCTTCTAATATATTTTGCATGTAAAGCATTGAATTACGCCATGATCTTTGTTCATTTGGTGACGTACTATGACCCAATTTACTTTTAAACACTTCTAAAATTACATCATCAATTCTATTCGTGATAACATCATTACTAAAAGCCAATTTTGTTGCTTGATAAACAATCATAATTCATTATACTTTTTAGCATTACCTTTTGCTTTGTCGACTGGATATTTTTCTTCGTTTTTCTTTAATTTATTTTCGGCCGCTTTTAGAATATCAACATCTGCTCGATTTGCCAAAAGCAACAGATAATTAAAAACATCACCCAATTCATCGGCAATGTGTTCTTTATGTGTTGTTATATATTCATTAATTTCTTCATCAGTCTTCCATTGAAAATGTTCCAAAACCTCAGAAGCTTCCAGAGACAAAGAAATTGCCAAATTTTTTGGCGTATGAAACTGAGACCAATCACGTTCATCTCTAAATTTTATAATTTTTTGTGTTAATTCTTCAATATTATTCATATTTCTTGATTAATTTTATTATATCCATAATACCACTTCCCCATCATTTTTTCAAACTATACCGGGGGGTCGTCCCCCTTCTCCACCCAAGGCGGATTCGGAAGGACAAGTAGGGGGTCGTAGGGGCACAGCCCCTACCCTAAATAATTATAAATAAAAAACCGCCTTTTTAAGACGGTTTATTGTTTATGTTAATTTTATTGTTTAGCTTCTTTTCTAGCATTCCTGATTCTATCATTATCAGTCAAAAGTTGCTTGCGTAGTCTCACACTCTTTGGGGTAATTTCCAAAAATTCATCTTCGGCCATAATCTCCATACCACGCTCTAGGG
>JBAQFA010000041.1:0-16047 GCA_049287025.1 Candidatus Magasanikiibacteriota bacterium | reverse complement strand
GTACAGGATAATGCGCTTTCATGTACGAAGTCTGATAAGCCACCATACCATAAGATGCCGCATGAGCTTTGTTAAAACCATAGGCCGCAAATGGTTCAATCAATTCCCACAAGCGATGAATTTTTATTTCTGGCAATTTTCCTATAGTCTTACAACCTTCAAAAAATTTCTTTTTTTGCTTTTCCATTTCAGCCGGAATTTTCTTACCAATCGCTTTTCTAAATTTATCCGCTTCCATCCAATCATAACCAGCCAGTTCAATCGCTGTCAAAAGCACATCATCTTGATAAACCAGCAAACCAAACGACGCTTGTAAATATTTTTCCATTCTTGGATCAAGAAATTCCACTAATTCTGGATTGTGTTTACGTTTAATATATTCCGGAATTGACTCCATTGGTCCCGGGCGATACAAGGCGACCATAGCCATAATATCATCAATCGTTGAGGGCTGAAGTTCTTTGAGCCACCGCGTCATACCAGAACCGCCGAGTTGAAAAGTACCAAGCGTAAAACCTTGCGACAACATGTCAAATGTTTTTTGATCATCCAGTGGTAGATTATATATATCCACTAATTCACCTGTCGTTTTTTGGACAATCTCCACCGCTTTTCCCAAAATAGATAAATTGCGGATTCCCAAAAAGTCATTTTTCAAAACTCCAGCTGCTTCCACTGATTTCATTTCATATTGAGTAATAATTCTGTCTCCCCCAGTTTCCCTCTGCACTGGAGTAAAATCGGTCAGATCAGTCGGAGCAATCACAACACCAGCCGCATGAATAGAAGTATGACGCGCGCAACCTTCTACTTTTTGCGCTAAATCTAATAATTTTTTTACTTCTGGATTACTCGCATACAATTTTTTTAGATCTGGTTCTTCTTCTAGAGCGCGTTCAATGGTCATAGGAAAACCCTGTGAACCCATTGGAATCAACTTGGCCACCTGATCACAAAAATTATATGAGTAAGCCAAAGCTCGACCCACATCACGCACTGAAGCACGAGCGGCCATAGTTCCAAAAGTAATAATCTGCGCCACTTTTTCTTCACCATATTTCTTGGTCACATATTCAATCATTTCATCTCTGCGGTCGTCAGCAAAATCCGTATCCACATCAGGTGGACTAGGGCGGAAAGGATTCAGGAAACGTTCAAAAGGCAATTTGAAACGAATTGGGTCAACCGTAGTAATGCCATTAACATATGAGACTACTGAACCAGCGGCTGAACCTCTAGTAGTTTCTACAATGCCATGATCTTTGGCATATTTCACATAATCAGCCACACAAATAAAATATGGCGAATAGCCTTTTTTAGCAATAATACCTAGTTCGTATTCAATTCTCGTTTTTATTTCTTCGGTTGTTTCCGAATAAAATTTAGAAATATTTTCATAAGTTCTCTCACGCAAAACTTCATCGGCTGTTTTTCCGGGGGGCAAATCAACTGGCGCAAAATGCCAATTGTCTAGGGGAATTTCCAAATTAATTCTGTCGGCAATTTTTACGGTGTTTTCTATAGCCTCAGGCACATGGCGAAAACGAGAAATAATATCAGTTGCTGTATTCAAAGACCGATCTACCTGACGAAAATCTTCTCGATTGGGCTGATTTACTTTCCACCCTTCGGCAATACAACGCAATATATCCTGAGCTTCAGCGTCAGTATAATCCATATAATGCACATCACGCGTGACCACCATTGGTATATTCAATTCCTTACTCATCTGAATAATTTTTGTGTTCACTAACATTTGACCATCAATCGCTGGATGATCTTGCAATTCCAAATAAAAATTATCCGCGCCAAAAATTTCATTATATTCTTTAGCTACAATGGCAGCTTTTTCTTCTTTTCCATGCTTGATCAATTGTGGTATTTCACCATCAATATTGCCCGACAAAGCAATAATTCCCGTATGATGCTGACGTAAAATTTCCTTATCAATTCTTGGCTTGCCATTAAAAAAGCCATCTAAGTGTCCAATGGATGACAATTTCATTAAATTTCTATAACCTTCATAATTCTCAGCCAACAAAATCAAGTGGTACAATTCTTTGTCCTCTTGAGGATCTTTGTCTGCCATTTTTCTTGGCGCCATATAGGCTTCAAAGCCTATAATTGGCTTGATTTCTTCAGCCAAACAAGTTTGATAAAACTTGATGGCGCCATAGAGCGAACCATAATCAGTCAGAGCCAAAGCTGAAAAACCCCGCTTTTTGGCAGTCTTAACCAACGGCTTAATCTGGGTTAAACCGTTTAAAAGTGAGAAATGAGAATGACAATGAAGGTGTACAAATTTGTCCATAAAAAAATCATAGCTCTCCCCCTATGAGGGGGAGATGACACGAACAAAGTGAGTGACAGAGGGGGTCGTTCTGTAATTATATAATTTGTATGTACTAAAGACCCCTCCCTACCCTCCCCTTATAGGGGAGGAGCTTGTAACGCCATTTTACCCTATTTTTTCTCTTTAGACAAGTACTAAAAATCCCGCACAAAAATATTTTTATGCGGGATAAACTTGCCCAAAACAGTGATTTATTGTAAGATAAAAGGACTAAATATGTATGAGAAAGTAAAACAATTTGTAGATCAATCATTCGGCAAAGTCTCTCCTCATTTTGAGAGGACTGTGTACTGGATGAAAGAATTAAAACCAGATGCTGACGAAGCTATGTTTATTGCTGCGTACGGACACGACATACATCGAGCCTTTAGAAAAGAAAGGTCTCCGGAAAAATTCTTTAAGAATATAGAATTGAATAATCCTGACTATATTGAGGAACACCAAAAGGTGGGAGCTGAAATGATGGCGAATTTTTTAAGAAAAAACAAATATAATGAAAAGGATGTATTAAGAATTTATGAAATGATTAATTTACACGAAACTGGTGGCACACCAGAATCAGATATTTTAAAAGATGCAGACAGTATTAGTTACCTTGAAAAAGAAGGTCTTCATAATTTAAAAATTATACCTATTTTAGGATTTGATAAAATAAAAAATAAAATTGATTGGATGTACAATAGAATCAGTTCAAAAAAAGCTCGGGAATTTGCCAAACCATTTTATAAAAAAATAACAGATACAATGAAAAAATATGAAAATAACTAAATACCCACAATCTTGTTTTTTAATTGAAACCAAAGGTCAAAGATTTATCATTGACTCGGGCAACATGGTAAAAACCCATATGCCTGAATTTAACATTAATGACTGGCAAAATATCACAGCGATTTTAATAACTCATAAACACAGTGACCACTGTGATCCAGAATTGATTAAAGAAATCCAAAACCTAAACCCAAATGTCCCAATTTACACCAATAGTGAAATGGCTGGAATTTTAAAAGAAAATGATATTAATACCAATATTGTTAAGGAGGGAGATATTTTGGAATTCAGTGAAATAAGAGTGGAAGTGACCCCAGCCAAACATGGTTATATTTATCTTATGAAAGGTGGCGGTTATCCCAATGAAAATGTTGGCTACATTTTTGATGATGGTGAAAAACGTGTTTATCACACTAGTGACACAATCATGTTTGAACATAATTTAAAAGCTGATATAGTCTTAGCGCCGATCTGTGGACACAATGTAGTTTTGGAGCCAACAAGCGCAATTGAATTTGCTGACCATGATATGCACGCAGATTTATTAATACCTTGTCATTATGAACACAAAAATCACCCCATTGGCACAGATAAGTTTGAAATGATTGCTAAAGAAATTAATTATACAAAATACAAAATCTTAAAAAATGGCGAGACGTTAATTATATGAAACAAACTAAACCAATAATCTGTACCGCTATAATAGAAAGAAATAAAAAAATTTTGTTAGTAAAACCTAAAACTGGTAAACATAAAGGAATATGGAACATACCTGGTGGCCATAAAGAAAAAAATGAAACACCCAAACAAGCTGCCATCAGAGAAACTCTAGAAGAAACTGGGTATATTATAAAACCCTTTAAACTAATTGGCACTTACACTAACAATCAACGTGTAAAAAAAGTATGGCAAGTCAAAATAACAAATGGTTGTCTACATCTTCAGACAAATGAAATCTCCTCAGCTAAATGGCTAACAATTCCCCAAACTCTAAAATTAGAGCTAACTGATTCAACTAGATATGCCATCTTAGATTACCAAAAAGGCAAATTTTATTGCCGACATCGCATTTAAATATGTCTAACAATTGGAAATTCTATCCTTTGGTAGAAAATTTTATAAAAAAATCATTTAAAGGCAAA
Source organism: Candidatus Magasanikiibacteriota bacterium (assembly GCA_049287025.1). Classification (GTDB taxonomy): domain Bacteria; phylum Patescibacteriota; class Patescibacteriia; order Magasanikbacterales; family UBA922; genus UBA11710. The sequence continues at coordinate 11,784 of JBAQFA010000041.1, read as the reverse complement.
GAACTTAAACATGTTTTAATACACTCACTACGGGTTTCTTTCTGGATTAAACAATTACGAAAAAAGCCTGACGAGGCTCTGTGTATCGCTGCTCTTGCTCATGATATTGATAAAAGCACAGAAATTAAAAATCAATTAGCAAGAATTCAAAAGTCAAAGCAAGGCTTTAGAGATAAAAAAAACTTAAAATTACATCAAGAAAATTCTGCCCAAATAATTGGTAACTTTCTAAACCAAAATAAAGCACCAGAAAAAATGATAAAAAGGGTCAAAATGTTAGTTAGCAAACATGAAGACGGAGGCAATCGCGATCAAAATATTCTAAAAGACTCCGACTCAATAAGTTTTTTTGAAAATGTTATAGATTTTTTTCTAAAAAATAGACTTAAACAAACTGGTGAAAAAAAGGTTAAAGATAAATTTGATTATATGTTCAATCGTATAACCACAAAAAAAGCCAGAAAAATCTGTCTTCAATATTATCAAGATGCTTTACAAAAACTACAAATCTATGAAAGAAATTGAACTAAAAGTTTTAGATATAAATGTGAGGACGCTAGAAAAAAAGCTAGTGGCTTTGGGTGCTAAGGAAATCTTACCTTTAACCTTGATCCGAGATAAATCATACAACTCGCCAGATGGTTTATTGAATAAACGTTCAGAATTATTACGCTTGCGTCAAGAAGGTAAAAATGTTTACCTGACCTATAAATATAACACCAAAAACAAAAGACGTTTCCTTTCTAACCAAGAATTAGAAATTCTTGTGAGCGACTTCAAAAAGATAGATAAGACACTTCTTCGACTGGGCTTTACTAGTCTAAGTTTTAGAGAAAAAAAACGCCAATCTTACAAATTAGATAAAGTAAGAATTGAGATTGATAAATATCCCCTCATTCCAGCTTATATTGAATTAGAAGGTTCAGCTAAAGATATCAAAACTCTATTGAAAAAATTAGATATTGATATAAGACACACTTACACCTATACCGTTCCGGAAGTATTCAAACACTACAAGATAAATAAACAAATAATAAAGTTCTAAACAAAAACCACCAATCAGGTGGTTTTAAAATCTGTGTAATCTAAATTTTAATCAGTGAAATCAATGTTTTTTCTTAGCTTTCTTCTTTTCTATTCTATCTTCCAGCTTTTCAGAAATTTTTCCAACCACAAACTTTTCTACCAATCCAGTCAATAATCCACTCACCATTCCCATTTTACCAGACAGACTATCTACTTTTTCGCGAATAAAACCAACGGCATCAGCAATCATTTCTAATTTTTGAATTACACTCTCGGTAATTTTATTTATATTACGTAAAACTCTGGCGGCTTGATAAAGTAGCCAACAAAGAAAAACTGTAAACCACAAAATACTCAAAGAGAGTACAATGTACAAAAGATCTTGACTAGTTTCCAACATATTGTTCCTCCTACACGAGTCCAAGCACGGACGATTCGTGTTTAATAATTAACAGGCTGATATTATTATAACATATTGCCACGTACCACACAACACGTAACACATAACAGACAAATATTTTTCGTAATTGGTATGTGTTACGTGATATGTGATATGTGTTATGTGACTAGCCCAAAAATCCTCGTACTTTCGCTGCTTCCAAAACCAACCCACCCAAATCATCTAGATTATTATTAGCTAGACGATTAGCAATCTCACTAGTTATTTTACAATGTTCTGAATCACAAGTATAATCAGTAAAATTATTTTTTAGATAAGCCACAGTCTCCCCTGGCATAAATGGCGAACCTAAATTGCAATATTTTAAGGCCGACGCAAAATCATAATCAACATTAGGATAAACTTCACGAATAATTTTTAGATCTTCTTCGGTTAAAACTTCTATTCCCAAAAGCTCTGGCGCCACCCCAATAGAATACAACGCTGAAGTAAAAGCAATCGCGCGCGGTAATTTGATGTCCTCGGCCTTACGGGCATATTCAAACAAACCAATATGCAATTTTCTTTTCCGACGTTGGGGAACAAATTTTGCCACCTGGTTTATTACTTCTGACAGCTTTCTAATGTGCGAAAAATAAGCCTGGCGATATTTATTTATAATTACCAAAATCTCGCCCTCTCGTTCTACTGGCAAAGGCGCGCTATCAACTTTATTATTAATTTTTTCTACCGCCTGTCTCACAATTTCTTCAGAATTATCAAATTTAAATGATGATTGAATCGTAAAAGTATGAACCGAAGGATAACCCTGGATTAATTGCTCGACTGTCTCGGGACGAAGATTGCCCCGAAATGGCGCTGAGCCAACGCCAAGAATTGGATAAATTTTTATTCCGGTTTCTTGTTGTAATTTATAGAGTTTAGCTAGAGCAATTTTATTCAATAGTACGGCTGACAAAGATCCATAATTGACCGCTGGATCAGATCGAGCCAAAAACACACGCTGATATTCTATTGGTTTATCTTTTAAATATTCGCGGGTAATATCCGCGGAATGCAACAGACTATCCATATCTTCAAATAATGGAATAACACTGACTGTCTCAGGTTTAAACTCCCCTAACCAATCTTTGACTGTACCATTTACTAATTGACTATCTGCCTTGCCCGCTACAAAATTTTTATAATAATAATAAATTTTGTTTAAGCTCTCGGCCGACATGGTCATGGGTTGAATCACTTCAAACACTGGAGCAATATCTTCACCATAAAATAATTTGGCCGCGTCATATGATCTGGGAATTGATTCCAAAGTTTCTAATAATATTTTCGCTTCGCCTTTTTCTATTTCTGGATTTGGTACACGAAAAGTCAAAAAGACTTCTTTACCTAATTTTTTATCACGAAAAAAACTCTCATTTTTGGTGAGGAGTTTCTTGACCACAAAATTGTCTACTTCTTTACCCTCAAAATCCCACATCTGCTCTGTACAACCCAGGTGATCAAAAGCATAAAACGCTTCTTGGATTTCATCTTCCCCACCCAGAGTCATGCCTTCGGTAAAGAATGGCTGTTTGACATTGTCGGGGTGTTGAGTACTCATTGTCCTAGGGACTAATACCATAGTAAAATATTTTACAGAAATAGAACACTGATCAAACAGATTAAAATGATTTCAACAGATCTGTTCTAATCTGTTTTATCAGTTAGATCTGTGTGCTATCTTAAGCTCTCATTTCTGCTTTAAACTCCTTCTCCAACTTCGCAACTAATTTCGCCTGTACTTTATCCACTTCACCCGATTCCAAAGTTTTTTCTAAAGATTGATAAGTAATGTGATAGGCCAAACTTTTTTTATTTTCACCGAGATTTTTTCCGGAGTAAACATCAAATAATTCTACACTCACAATCAATGGATCAATTTTTGTTAGAGTCTGAACAATTTCCGCGTGAGTTATTTTTCTATCTACCACAAAAGCAATGTCGCGCACTACGACTGGATATTGTGGTAGTGGCACATATTTCTTTTCATTAGTTAAGACTGGTAAAAGTTCATCTAAATTTATTTCTAACATTCCCACTCTAGCTTCCAAACCCAAATTCTTTTGTGTCATTGGATTGAGTTCAGCGATCGCACCCACCCCCTTACCATTCACATAGACCAAAGCTTGTCGGCCAGCATGAACAAAAGCATCATCAACTTTTTCATTTGGTTTAAATTCTACTTCAGCATTAAAATGTGTCATCAAATTTTTGAACGTTTCACTAACTTCAAAAAATGGTACAGTAATATTTTTACCCGCGCACACCAAACACAATAAAGTATCTTGACGAGGCAAAAGTTCATCACTATTTTCTGCCACGCGCATACCGGCTTGTTCAATTCTAAATACTTTACCAATTTCAAATAATTTTAATACATCGGCTTGGCGCTGATTGGTTTCAATATTTTCCAATAAACTTGGCCATAAGTTATGACGGAGATAGGGTCGATCTTTGGCAATTGGATTGTCTAATTCAATCAAATCTTCTGTTGGGAGACCAATTCTTTTAATAAATTCTGGCGCCACAAAAGAATAATTATAAACTTCAGTATAACCATTTTCCAAACTCAAAATTTCTTTCATCTGTCTTTCTAGAATGCGCAAAACATTTTTTTCTGGTGGATTGGTTGGAAAAATTGGCATAACAGCTGGAATATTGGCATAACCATAAATTCGCGCTATTTCTTCTACCAAGTCTTCAGGAATAGAAATATCCTTGACTGACCGCCATACTGGCAAAGTGACTAACAATTTTTCCTTTTTATCAGCCACAGAAAAGCCTAAAGATTCCAAAATTTTTACTACTTGTTTTTTGTCCAATTCCACGCCCATTTTCTTGGTAAAATATTCTGGACTAAGTTCAATACTTCTTTTTTCAGCCTTATCATTATTTACATCCACCACTTTGCTTATTAAATGCGCTGTGGGAATAATTTCTTTCATCAAAGTTAAAATTCTTTTCAATCCTAACTCTGCCAAATGTGGACTCAATGTTTTTTCAAATCGAACGCCAGCATCAGTCCGTAAATCAAAGGCTGACATTGTTTTTCTAATATTAGCCGGATTAAAATTGGCTAATTCCAAAATCACTTCAGTTGTATCAGATTTTATTTCGCTGTTGGCTCCACCCATAATTCCACCTAGGTCTACAGGTTTTTCAGCATCACAAACCAAACACATAGTATCTTTTAGCGTTCTTTCTATTCCATCTAGAGTGGTTAATTTTTCCCCTTCTACTGCTCGGCGGACAATAATCGTGTCATCCTTTATATCGCGACGATCAAAAGCGTGTGATGGCCGACCTAATTCCAAATTTACAAAATTAGTAATATCCACGACATTGTTAATTGCTTTTACTCCACAAGCTTTGAGATAATCCTGCATCCACTTTGGTGATGGTTCAATTTTTATTCCCCCGACCACCGCGCCAATATAACGAGTGCAATTTTCTGTGTCCTGAATTTTAATAGATAACTTTGCTTTCTTTTCTTTTCCACCAAAGGCGGATCCGCCTAGGGCGGATATATCCAAATCAGCGACTTTTTTATTAAACAAAGCGGCCACTTCCCAAGCCATACCATAATGCCCCCACAAATCTGGACGATTAGAAAGTGATTTATTATCAATCTCCAAAACCACGTCGTTTAGGCCTAAAGCTTCAGACAAAGGCTCGCCAACTTTTAATTTTAATTCCGTCAGATCCATTATTTCTTTTTCGTCTCTTTGTGGAAACATATTTCCCAAACCAATTTCTGTAGAAGCACAAATCATACCATAAGATTCTACATCACGGATTTTAACTTTTTTCAGTTCTACCAACTCCCCTTCTCCGTGCCACTTTACATTGGCACCCAGTCCAGCCAAAGCGACGAGCATTCCCTCGCGCACATTGGAACCACCACAAACAATTTGTACTGGAAATTTTTCACCAAATTCCACTGTACAAATATTTAATTTGTCAGCATTGGGATGTTTTTGTACACCTGCCACTTTACCCACTACAATCTTTTCCAAATTTTCTCCTTGTCTGATCACTTTTTCTACTTCTACTGTAGCCAACTTTAATTTGTCCGCTACTTCTTCTGGAGTAATAGAGTCTGGAAGACTAACGTATTTTTTGAGCCAATTGAAACTTATAAGCATAAAATAAATAGAACACAGATTAAACGAATCTAACGAATTAGAACGGATCAGTTTAAATCCGTTTAATCCGTTAAATCCGTGTGCTATTAAAACTGTTTTAAAAACCTAATATCCCCACCCTCAAGATGACGAATATCATCAATCCCATATTTGAGCATGACCAAGCGAGTCAGACCAAAACCAAAGGCAAAACCTTGATATTTATCTGGATCAATTCCTCCAGCTCGCAAAACATTGGGATGAGTCATACCACCAGGCATTACTTCTAACCAACCAGAATTTTTACACACTCGACAACCTTTTCCTTTACACAAAAAACAAGTCACTTCTCCCCGTACACCCGGTTCTACAAATGGATAATATTTTGGCATAAGACGAATTTCAGTTCCCTTACCAAAAAGATGATCGGCCACGGCCTGCATAATCCCTTTCATGTGAGCAAAAGTAATTTCCTTATCTATTACCATACCTTCCAATTGATAAAAAGTATGTTCATGACGCGCATCAGTTGATTCATTACGAAAACATTTTCCTGGTACCACCATACGAAGTGGCGCACCATACTTTTGCATGGCTCGCACTTGCATTGGTGAAGTGTGGGGACGCATAACCCAATTAGAATGATTCTTTATATAAAAAGTATCCTGCATATCACGCGCGGGATGTGTGGCTGGAATATTTAAAGTATCAAAACTATAATATTCACTTTCTAATTCTGGGCCATCCAGTACCATAAAACCCATAGAAGTAAATAGATCTTCCAAATCATTTTGAATAATCGTGTTGGGATGAAGATGCCCGCGTTCAATTTTTGGCAATTTTGGCTCTGTCACATCAATCCATTCTTTATCTGCCAGTCCACCAGACTGAGCATTGGCCAATTCTTGTTTTTTCTTACCATACATTTCTTCCAGCTCCCCTTTTACCTCATTGGCCAATTTGCCAAATTCTTTTTTGGCTTCACCTGACAAATCTTTCAAATTTTTCATTATCTCAGTCAATTGTCCTGACCGACGCGAAAAAAATCTTTGTTCTAGTTCTTCAAGTTTAAAAGTATCTTTGACTTCTTCAAGACCTTTGATAAATTCTTTTTTTAAATTTTCTAATTGGGTTTTCATAAAAATTTTTTATATAATTTTATTTACCCTTTTTCTTATCAATCTTATTAGCAAAGGCAGATAAAGCTGTTTGTAAATGTGTTATACTTTCTATCAAGTGATCCTTTATTCTATCTATTGCCTCTTTGCTAGTATCACGTGGTTCATCTGGTGGTGCAACTGTAGTTAAAGCACTATGATCCAATGAAGCATCTCCGTATCTTCTAAACTGCACCTTATATTCTTCCACTTGTTCACAAGCTGTATCAAAATCAGTCAATAAAAATTCAAATTGAGCCAACAATTCACTGGTATCCTCTGCCATATCTAGGTGTTCACTTTTCCACGTGTTAAATTTTGGTAAATGAACTCTAAAACACTGTAACCAACGACCCAATGTGTCTTTAGCAGGAGTTGTTTTACCAAATTTTTTACCATCTTGTTTTCTATCACTAAGACCATATAGAGTGGCTATAACCTTATCTAATGAATCATCTTCATTCAAAACTGTACGAAAAGTTTCTAGTTCCCCGCCTTTTCTACGGGCTACCTCTAATATCTCAGCTCTTTTAAGTTCTTCTGCAGTAACATCATGACTTCCACCTGGTTCACCTGTTCTTGATCCTGACATATAATTAAAAATTTAGCCAAAGGACTGATCCGTCCTCTGGTGGATAAAATTAAAAATATTTCTTGAACACTATATACCCTACCACAACCACCACAACTATTACAACCACGCGCAGAATCTCTCCGATCTTATTATCTTTTTCTTGACCAAAAGCTTCTGGACTGACCGACACTTGATTACTTTTCTTGTTTTGATCCAAACCAATAGCATAATTAGCTTTAGAATCGCCTGTGCTTGAACTAACATTACCTGTATTCTTATTTTGATAATCTTCTACTGCTGTTTTAAATTTGTCTCTTTTATCTTTATTAAAAAATACTCCCAATGGATCAGATGCAAACTGGGTCTGCATTTCATTCATTTCTACTGGTTTATTATCTTTGTCAAAAAACTTTCCTCCAGCAGTGGATACCACGGAAGAAAAATTGGCCATCTCAGTCATTTTGGCAAAATGAAAAACTAGTGGTTGCATATTAGAATGTTCAATTCTAAATTTGGTGGTATGACTATGCTTGCCCGTAGAAATTCTGCCAGCATTTTTAACTTGCAAATTATTGTCCAGTGGAAACCGACCTAATTCTTGTCCATTCTTTACAAAAGACAAACTATTGCCATCCACTATTAATTCTCCTTGACCAAATTTTTTGCTAACAAAAACAAGCACAATAAAAATTATAAAAAATAATATTCCAACTGTATCGCCAAAAGCGAGGGCTAAATATTTGAAACCAAAACTATATATAAAATAAAATAAAACCATAGCAAAAGGCAAAAGACGTCCGTATTTAAATTCTTTTGACTCAGAAAAAAATATTTTGTATTTTTTTTGTTCCATATTAATTTTGAACTTTAAAATATTTATCAATTTTTTCTACTACTTCTATCTGTCGGCCAATATTTTTGGACACTACAGAAATTAAGGCATCAAATTCTTTCTCACTTTTTGGCTCAATAGTAAAGCCTTTGAAAGTAGAAAAAATTATGATAAAAGTATATTCAAACATCTCCCCCATATCCTTTACAAAAGCTTTGGTCTTCCAACCTTTTAATTTGACACTATTTGTAATTGGATAATATTTTATTTCATCTTTTTTATTTTTTACTGCCAAATTCGATCCTTCAAACCAAACATCGCGATATCCACCCTTACTCAAGGCCACAAACACAATCAACAAAAATCCTAATATTCCCACACCCAACCACACCAGACTTTTGATAGAGGAAAAATCTGTATCAGGCATAGCCTGTATAGCGACAAAAGGCATTACAAAAAATACCACTATGTAAAAAAGCAAATACACTCCACTACTCCCCTTACCACCAGTAATATTTATCTGGGCTTTGTAAATCTTTTTATCTTCCATATTATTTTATCAACCCCCATATATCTCTACCAGTCACCAAAATAATCAAAATCATTAATAACAAAAAGCCAATCGTGTGAGCCAGCTGTTCATATTTCATTGGTACTGGACGACGGAAAATCTTTTCTATTAAAATAAATAAAATTCGTCCGCCATCAAGTGCGGGAATTGGTAAAATATTTATTACAGCCAGAGACAGTGAGATCATCGCAGCCACATTGATAAGATAATTAATTCCCAAACGAGCACTATCTCCTACCATGACAGCAATACCTACTGGACCAGACACATCAAAAGCCAAACCCTGACCCATAACAAGATTTTTTATCAAGATAAAAAAGGCTAAGAAAATATTTATCACACCAAAACCAGCCGCCACAAAGCCTTTATAAATTGCCAAGTACCAAGGATAACGAACAATACCCACATCAGCGGGCGAAAAACCAAACCGTGGATAGTCTTCATTCTCTTTAATCTGAGCTGTATCCATTGTAATTGATAACTGTTCAGTGCCACGGATAATGGCTACAGTTTTATCAGACTGATCCGCTTTGTTAGTTTTTAAATAACTTACCAATTCATCTACAGTTTTGATCGCTGTGTTATTGATAGAAATAATTTTGTCTCCATATTTTAATCCGGCTTTATCAGCTGGTGAATCTTTTTCTACCATTTGCACGGTCACCACTGATTCTTGCAAAACAATTGCTTGCTTGTCTATACCCATGGACAAATCTGCCGGCAAACCAACCACAAAACCAATACTAAGTAAGAGTCCAGCCAAGATCACATTCATAATCACCCCGGCAGACAAAACAATAATTCTTTTCCAGGCTTTTTGAAAACCAAAACTATCTGGTTCATTAGCTTTTTCTCCATTTTCACCTTTCATTTTACAAAATCCACCCAATGGCAACCAATTAAAAGAATACAAAGTTGCCGGGAATTCATCCTCTACCCTATTACCATCTCCACCTACCGTACTTTTCAAATTATTTTTTCCTCTACCAAACACCCACACAAACTTTTTTGTAATTGGATCACGATATACCCCTATGGCTCGTGGCGGAAAACCAAAACCAAATTCATAAACTTTCATCCCGCTTTTTCTAGCAGTAATAAAATGACCAAACTCGTGGAATAAAACAACTAGAGCCAAAATTAAGATAAAAATTATTATTGTCATAAAAGTTGACTAGCAAGCTAGATTAAAGTAAAATAGTTAATGGTAGAATTATCTCATAAACTTAGGTAAAATACAAGTGAAAAAATTGTCACATTGCTACATTGTTATCTATATATGGAGGGTAAATATCTAAAATTAAACGATATTGGTGCCTACAAAATCTCTTTTCATCTATCTAATTATGTTTGGGATATAGTAATAAATTGGAATCATTTCACCAAATCTACAGTAGGAATTCAATGGACGACTGCCATGGACTCTATATCAGCTAACATTGCTGAGGGTTTTGGAAGGTATTTTAAAAAAGATAAAGTTAAATTTTACAGATATTCATTTGGATCTCTAAAGGAATCACAAGATTGGACTTTAAAAAGCTACAAGAGAAAATTAATTACTAAAGATGAATACGATTATATTACAAAAGAATTAGAAAAATTACCCAAAGAAATAAATTTTTTAATCAAATATACAAACGAAAAACTCGAAAAATAACAATATTGCAATGTGACAATTCAACAATGTAACAATGCAACAATTTATTCATTTTATTCAATAACCTGGCAAAATTTAAAAATGCTGGGATAAAACACAATAATATGACAGCACTATATATAGTGTTAGGTGTCATTGCCCTAGCAATCATCTGGGTGATTGGCGTCTACAATGGTCTCGTCCGTTTAAATAACCGTACCAAAGAAGGTTGGAGCGACATTGACGTACAATTGAAACGTCGCCATGATTTAATCCCAAATTTGGTAAATAGTGTCAAAGGCTACATGACTCATGAACGTGAACTTTTGGAAAATATTACCAAAGCTCGCGCTGGAGCTGTTTCTGCTCAAGAAAGTGGCAATATGGCTGAAATGGGTAAATTGGAAAACCAACTTGGTGGCATGCTTGGTAAATTGCAAATCGCAGTTGAGGCCTATCCTGATTTGAAAGCCAATCAAAATGTTGGTCAACTTATGGACGAATTATCTGATACAGAGAATAAAATCCAAGCTAGTCGTAGATTTTACAATGGCATGGTGCGTGATTTCAATACCAAACTTGAAACCTTCCCAACCAATACCATTGCCGGTATGTTAAAATTTACCAAATATAATTTCTTTGAAATTGAGGACAAGGCAGAACGAGAAAATATTGAGGTAAAACTATAAAAGCTTGCAAGGCTAACAAGGCTTACTAGGCTCACAGAGCTTTTGTGTAAGCCTTGTAGGCATTTTAAGCTTTGTAAGCCTTTTTAAATATGTATTCTCAAATCGACTCCAACAAACGCAAAACAATTTTACTCATTGTGATTTTCATTGCCATTATTACGGCCATTGGTTATTTTTTGGGTTATTATATGAATTATGGTAGTGGTATGGTAATCCTCGCTGTCGGAATTTCTTTGGTCATGACACTAATAAGTTATTATAGCGGAGACAAAATTGCTCTTGCTTCCACTGGTGCCAAAATCATTGCCAAAGAAGACAATCCTTATGTCTATAGAATGGTCGAAAATCTCTGCATCACCGCTGGGACACCCATGCCAAAAGTTTATATTATAAATTCACCAGCGCTAAATGCTTTTGCTACTGGTCGTGATCCAGAACATTCTAGTATTGCCCTAACTACCGGAATAATTAATGCTTTGGAAAATGAAGAACTAGAAGGCGTAATTGCGCATGAATTATCTCATATAAAAAATTATGATATCAGAGTCATGATGATTGTTGTTGTCCTAGTCGGCGCTATTTCTATTATTTCTGATATGTTTTTCCGCGCGAGAATTCTTGGTGGTAAACGTGATTCAGACAATCGTGGTGGTGGACAATTAGGCGCCATTATTATGATTGTTGGTATAGTTTTATTAATCCTCTCTCCAATTATTGCGGAGCTGATTAAACT
>JBAQFA010000040.1:0-9269 GCA_049287025.1 Candidatus Magasanikiibacteriota bacterium | reverse complement strand
GTATTGTGTATCTCGATCGAGTACGCAATAGTTTGAAAAAACTTAAAATTTTCTGACAAGCGTGGAAAGACATGCACTAAAAAGTTTCCGCCTCTACGGCGGATCAGCCGATGAGGCTGACTCAGTTGTTGTGGTAATTTATGTTACCGCATAATAAATATGCCGTTGTAGCTCAGATGGTAGAGCAACGCCATGGTAAGGCGTAGGTCTCGGGTTCAATTCCCGACAACGGCTCAGAAAGCCAAAACAGGGGCTTTCTTGACAAAATAGAATAAATATAGTATTATTTAGCCATTATATTAAACTAATAAATAACAGTTAAAATTCAATATTATGCCATCAAAAGAACGCGATAACATGATAAAATTGCAATGTACAGTATGTAAATATACTAATTATTTTTCTCATAAGAATAAAAAGACTCTAAAAGACAGACTAGAATTGGAAAAATATTGTCGACATTGTAAAAAGCATGTGACTCATAAAGAAACAAAATAATAAAAAAACCGCTCCGAGTACTCGGAGCGGTTATTTGTTTGTACACTTTGTTTGGCACGGGCGGAGGGAATCGAACCCCCACCATTGGTTTTGGAGACCAATGTTCTACCACTAAACTACGCCCGCATTTTGGTGATTATTATATAGGATTTTTTTAAATTAATCAAGAGTGCTATAATGATGTTGGTTTTATTCAATAATATCTAATTATGGTTTTATATCTTAGTTTTGGATCTATTTGTATTCTTGGCGCAATGGATACAATATATTTAATAAATAAAAATAAAGAAGGTAAACATTTTGTTTGTCCGATAAATGGTAATTGTAGTGCCGTTTTGCAAAGTAAGTGGAATAAATTATTGGGAGTAAGAAATGAAATTTGGGGTTTATTATATTATTTAGGAATTTTGAGTTTGGCAATTTTATTTGGGTATCATTTTATATTATTAGAATTTTTGTTATTGGCTACCGGTTTTGGAGTATTGTATTCTGCTTTTTTGACCGGAGTACAGATTTTTAAGATAAAAGAATATTGTGTGTTCTGTCTATCATCAGCTGGGTTTTCTGTTCTGTTGTTTATTTTGGTGTTTTTTGTTTACATAAAGTAATAAATAATTTTTGCATTTAAATTTAATACAAAAAAATAATCCCGACGAATAGTCGGGATTATTTTAGATGAGTTTTTTTACTGCTTCTACCACTTCTTCAAATCTAGTGTTGCTTTTGACAAAGTATTTGTTACTACCTTTTTTTAAGGCTTCGTTAATGTCAGTTTCTTGACCAAGGTTGGAAAGGGTTATAATTGGCACTTTGCTCAGAGTTTTGTCTTTGCGAACTTGTTTAATTACTTCAAAACCATTGCCATCTAGGAGCATAAGGTCCATGATGATTAAATCTGGTTTTTCTAGTTTGGCTAGAGACAAGGCTTCGCTAGCCGCTGGAGTACTGATAATTTGATAGCCAGTATCAGTGAGTAGGCGAGTGTATAGTTTGATGGTGAATTGATCATCTTCAACTATTAAAATTTTTTTCTTGGTTTTCATATAGGTTTATTTTTAAAACGAACGGAATTTTATAAAAAAAGTAGTTTCTTTATTTTCTTCAGATTCAAACCAAATTTTACCTTTGTTCAAAGTTACCAATCCTTGGGTAATATAAAGGCCAAGGCCAGTGCCATCACCTTCTTTGTTTACAGCATTGCCAGCGCGGAAAAATTTGGAAAAAATAAATTTCTTTTTTCTTTCAGGGATGCCAATTCCTTGGTTAGTACAGGAAAAAATAATATTTTTACCTTCTTTTTTAAAGTTAATTTTTATTTTAGTTTTATCAAAAGAATAACGAATAGAATTTTCTATTATATTTTGTAAGATGTTTCTAATATGGCTTTTATCAGCTTTTACTAAATATTGTTTGTCTTTATGTTCCATAACCAATTCCACATTATGAGCTTTGGCATAATATTGTAGGTCATTGTGAACTTTACTATAAATTTTTAATAAATCAATTTTTTCCCAGTTAGGACGAATTTTCTTGTAGGGAATATTAGAGATACTAAGGAGATCATTGACCAGACGATTCATGTTTTTTAATGTTTCATAGCAGTCGTCAAGATAACTTCTTTGTTTTTCACTCAAAGGTTCTGAATTGGCACTGATTAAATATTCTATAGCCCACATTACATTGCCTAGTGGGGTGCGTAGGCTGTGACTGGCAATATGAGCAAAGTCAGCTCGGTATTCTTCTTGCTGTTTTTGTTTGGTAATATCTCTAATCGTGATTATAGCGCCTTCAATTTTTTTACCATCATATTTTAATGGCGTGGTAGTAATAGTCGCCCAAATAAAAGAACCGTCTTTTTTGACAAATTGTCTGGTGGCATTGATAATTTTTTTGCCTTTGTTAATAGATTCAAAAAGGGCAGATTTGTTTTTGGTGATTGGTGTGCCACTGCTATCGGTCGGGCAGAGTAGGGACAAGACTGACAACCCGGTTAAGTTGGTACTTTTACTATAGCCCAAAATACCATTAATTGCCTTATTATAATTTGTAATATCACCATTCTTGTCTAAAATTAAGACTCCATCGCCAATCGAATCCATAAAATGTTTTACTTCGTTGGTGATTTTTTGAAATACGTAATTTGTCATATTTATAATATATTAATTGTTTATATTATAGCATGGTTTAATAACTAATGAAAGGTTTTATTATTTTTTCATATTATGCTATAATTATAAAGGCAAGTTTGTCAAAACTTAATTTTTTGTATTATTGATATATGGTAGAAAAATTAACTGATGAAAAAATAAAGGATATATTGGTAGGTGAAACTTATTTATCAAAAAAAGATATAGAACAAGTTGAACAGGGAATGAAAGAAACCGGCATGGGGCTGGCAGAATATTTGGTTGAAGGTGGTTTTATTACCAAAGAAATTTTAGGTCAAGCTTTGGCAGAATATTATAATACGGTTTATATAAATCTAAGCCGGGAAAAAATTGATCAGGATTTATTGCAAAAAGTGCCAGAATTAGTTGCTCGCTCCAAAGGTGTGGTGGCTTTTTCGACTGATGAAAAAGGCGTGAAAGTAGCCATGTTAAATCCAGCTGATATAGAAACTATCCATGTTTTAGAAAAATTATTAGGAAATAGTATTGAGCCTTTTTTCATGACAGAGCAAGATTTTGAAGAGGCAATGAGTAATTATAAGCTAGGTTTAAAAGATGAATTTAATAAAATTTTGGTTGATTTACAAAAATTTGGTCTAAACAAAGAAAAAAGTGATGACGTGGTAGTATCAATGGTAGATACTCTGCTTAAATATGGACATCAAAATCGCGCCTCAGATATTCATATTGAACCATATAATGAAAAATTAATGGTTCGTTTTAGAATTGATGGTATTATGCACGATGTTTTGGAAGTGCCAAAGGAATTTTCTGAAGTGGTTTTGACCAGAATAAAAATTTTATCAAAAATGCGTACCGATGAACACCGAGCCGCTCAAGATGGAAAATTGCGTTTCAAATCTGAATCAGAAACTGTCGACGTGCGGGTGTCAGTGGTGCCAACCACTTTGGGAGAAAATGTGGTAATGCGTATTTTGTCAGCACGCAGTCGGTCTTTTGGTTTGTCAGATTTAGGTTTGTCAAATAGCGAAATGAAAAAAGTGCAAAACGCTATCAAACATCCCCATGGTATGTTTTTGGTGACTGGTCCGACTGGGTCAGGCAAGACTACGACTTTGTACGCAATTTTGAAATTATTAAATCGTCGAGATGTAAATATTGCTACGATTGAAGATCCAGTTGAATATGACATGGAAGGTATTACCCAGATTCAGGTAAATGTAAAAACAAATCTAACTTTTGCCAATGGTTTGCGTTCAATTGTGCGTCAAGATCCAAATGTGATTATGGTGGGAGAAATTCGTGATCAAGAAACAGCTGATATTGCGGTTAATTCTGCTCTTACTGGGCACTTGGTCTTATCTACTTTACACACCAATGATGCTGCCACTACTTTGCCTCGTTTATTGGATATGGACATTGAGCCCTTTTTGGTGGCCTCAACTGTGAATGTGGCCGTTGCCCAGAGATTGGTACGCAAGATTTGTTCTCGTTGTCGGACTTCTTATGAAATGAGTGAAATTGAAAAAAAATCTTTGGATTCTGATTCACATATTAAAACTATATTTACAAAAAAAGCGGGTAAAAAATTAGAAAAATTAAGATTATACAAAGGAGCTGGTTGTGATGTTTGCAACAACACAGGTTATAAAGGTAGAATTGGAGTCTTTGAAATATTGGAAATGAGTGAAGAGATAAAAAATTTGGTTTTACAACATGCTTCTAGTCAACAAATTATGGAAACTGCCAAAGCCCAAGGGATGGTGACTATGCTTGAAGATGGAATTGATAAAGTGTTGAATGGTGTTACAACTTTAGAAGAAGTCCTAAGGGTTACCAGAGAATAATTAATTTTGATGATTAATATGCCACAAGAAAATATAAAAAAAGATTTTTTAAATATAGACCTTAGTATTGGAGGTACTGGTTTGGGAGAAAGAGCTCTTTTGGCAAAGTATCTGGCCATAATGCAACAGTCGGGCTTAACTATTACTGAATCTTTGGATATTATTCAAGAGACAGCCAAAGGTAGAATGAAAAAAATTATTACAGCGGTTAATAAATCTGTAGAAGCCAGTAATTCTTTAGCTGATTCTTTTGGGCGTTTTCCAAAAATATTTTCTGGAATATTTATTAGTGCAGTTTATTCGGGAGAAAATTCTGGCACTTTGTCAGAAAATCTTCAACATCTCGCGGATCAATTGCAAAAAGAAAAAGAATTGAGTTCAAAAATAAAAGGCGCTATGCTTTACCCAATTGTGGTTTTGATTGCAGCTTTTGTTTTGGGCATGGGTATGTCTTTTTTAATCTTACCAAAGATTATCCCTTTATTTGAAGGTTTAAAAACCGAATTACCGTTTACCACTCGCGCTCTCATTTCTTTTTCTCATTTTGTGGCCAATAATACTGTTAGTTTGGCTATTGGAATTGTGGTCGGTGTGATTGTTCTGTTGGCAATTTTAAAAGCCAAATTTTCTCGACCAGTTACCAATTGGTTATTATTAAAATTACCAATTGTAAAAGGAATTGTGGTTAATACTAATTTGGCTAGATTTTCTCGGACTTTAGGGACACTGCTCAAGAGTGGTTTAAATATTGATGAAGCCTTGCAAATTACTTCACAAACAGTTAGTAATTATTATTATCAAAAATCTTTGCGAGAAATTAGTGAACGGGTAAGCAAGGGTAGTCGTCTGGCTGCTAGTATGGAAGATTATAAAAAATTATTTCCCAAAATGGTTAGTCGAATGATATTGGTAGGGGAACAGTCGGGTAATCTTGAGGGGACATTGATTTATTTGGCAGAATTTTATGAAATTGAAGTGGATAATTC
This sequence comes from Candidatus Magasanikiibacteriota bacterium, assembly GCA_049287025.1. GTDB lineage: Bacteria > Patescibacteriota > Patescibacteriia > Magasanikbacterales > UBA922 > UBA11710. The sequence goes on along the minus strand of JBAQFA010000040.1, from coordinate 3,809 downwards.
CACTAAGAATTTGTCCACCGCTATTGAACCAATTTTGTTATTATTAATTGGTTTGGTGGTCGGATTTTTAGCTTTATCAATTATTACACCGATTTATAATATCACCGGCAACATTCATCGTTAGTTTTTTATGAAAAGAAGTTTAATTCAACAAATTTTTTTTTCAAATAAAAATAATATTGGTTTTACCCAGCACCACTTTTTTTTAAAAAATAAGATAGTGTCAGGTTTACCCAGCACTATTTTTTTCCCAAAAAATGGTGCTGGGTTTACCCTGGTTGAATTATTAATTGTAATTGGAATAATGATTGCATTATTATCTGCCTCGATCCCGATCTATGGTTCTTTGCAAGTCAAATCGCAATTGAGTGAAACCAGCGCACAGTTAGTACAAAATTTACGTTCGGCTAGAGAAAATTCTCTAAGCCGATATAATAATTCTAGTCATGGAGTTTTTTTAAATTCAACCAGTAGTCCAAATTATTATGTAATTTATCAAGGTGATTCTTATGTGGCTAGAGATATAAATTATGATCGGGTATATACTTTGGACGACGTCGTTACTATTCATAATATAGATATGACGACCACTAGTAATAATATTGATATAAATTTTTCCAAAGGATTGGGCAAAGCAAGCAGTATTGGTAGTTTTAGCTTAGTTCATGTAGTGACTGGTACCTCAACTATCAGTGTTAATAGTTTTGGTAAAATTGAAGAATAAAAAACAAATTTTAATTTTTAAATTATAAATTGTTTGTGAAATAAAGATCTAAGATTTTAATCTATGTTTTATAAAAGAGGCTTTACTTTAATTGAATTATTAATCACTATAGCTATTATTTCAGTGATTGCTGTGGCAGTTTTTGTGGCGATTAATCCTTTGGAACGTTTTAAAGATGCTAGAAATTCCCGTCGAGCGGCTGATTTGGAATCCATAGTAGGTGCAGTTCGTATGTATCAAATAGAAAACAAAGGATCAGTTCCAGTTGGTCTAGATTCTTCTTGGCGCATGCTCGGCACAGCAGGCTCTGGTTGTGGTATTTTTTGTGGTGGTGATGTTGCTAGTACTGAAAGTATTCCTGGCGGTTCTGGCTCTCCTAGTAATAATGATTATAATTATTCTTCCCAATCTGATTTTAGTCCAGGTACTTTTTCTTCTGTTGTATGGAACAGTTCTAATTCGTGGTTAGAATTAATTTCTCCTAATACATCTGGTTTTTATACCTCACCAGTCATTGATTCTGGTTCAGCTTCTTCTGTTTGGTCTTCGTTTTCTTATGTGCCTCAATTTCCCAGTGGTAAAGAATTACCCAATAATGGACAATCAGAAGCATCTTATCCAAGTGGTAATGCTAATATGAGCGGGAATATTTTGTTAATGCATTTTAATGAATCAACTGGGGCAACAATTTTTCAAGACACTTCAGGCAATAGTATAAATGGTACTTGTACAGGAACCAGTTGTCCGACTACGATTGGAACAGGGAAGTTGGGTGAAGCAGTTAGTTTTGATGGGGTAAATGATACAATTTTATTGCCAAATTCAGCTAGTTTAGATCCAAAAACAAGTAATTTTACTTGGGCGGGCTGGTTAAAATTTGGTGCTTTTACTGGCGGTTATCGGATGGTATATTATGATGGTGCAGGTCTTGGAGGCAAAGGATTTGGAGTTATGTTGCTTAATACTACAAATATTATTAAATTTGAGATATATGGTTCTACTGGCGGGCGTCAGTATTCTCTGCCTGCGACAACTAATTATTTAAATGAGTGGCATTATTGGGTATTTACAGCCAACGCGTCTACTTACCAGACAAATATTTATGTTGATGGTGTTTTAATTAATACAAAATCTTGTGCCAACTGGGGCAGCATAGATAGCATCTCCAACCATTATTTTGCAAGTGCAAACTCATCATATTATAATGGTTCAATGGATGAAGTCGCTATTTATTCTCGTGTTTTATCTGCACAAGAAATTTTAAATAGTTATAAACGTGGTGCCACTCGCCTTAAATTACAAGTTCGTTCTTGTTCGAACTCCACTTGTGTTTCAGATTCATTTATTGGTCCAGATGGGACTAACGGTAGTTATTATTCTGAACAAAGTAATTTAACCATCAATTTACCCTCGTTTAGTTTAGACAATGTTAATCCCAATCAATATTTTCAGTTTAAGACTTTTTTTGAAACAGATAAATTTACTTATAGTCCCGAGCTTAAGTCTTTGGTTATTTCTAGTATTACCACTGGTAGTAATGATACTACTACTACTAATACTACTACTTTTACTTCTTCCACTATTGGCAATCAGCTCCAACCAGCTTGTCTGGATTTATCCAGTTTATTAAGTGGTAAATTAAGTCCTATTCCACAAGATCCTAGTCTAGGTTCTCCAGAAAGGACCTATTATGCGATTAATCGTGATGATACTGGCAAGCTTAACGCTCAGGCATGTGGAGCAGAAGAAACTGTAATTACAACTGGTAGATAATTATGATAAATAATAAAGGACAAAGTTTGTTAGAAGTAATTGTAGCCTTGGCTATATTTGCTTTGATAAGCGCAACTATGGTGTCTTTATCGACTGGTGGCTTTGTTTCAATGAACGTTGGTGGCGAACAAACTGAGGCCCAAGCTTTGGCAGGTGAAGGTGTAGAAGCTGTGCGAGCGATTAGAGATCGGGCTTGGAATGAATTAACTTTTACTACTTCATCAATAACAACCTCTAGTGGTCAATGGATTTTTTCTGGAGAAAATACTATAGCTCAACTTGGTGATTACAAACGAACTATTACTGTGGAGACGATTTGTCGGGATGTTAGTAATAATATCACCCCATGTCCAGGATTTTATACTGATGTTCAAACAAAAAAAATAACTTCACAAATTGATTGGCCGGTTAGAGACACTACAAATACTGTAAAACAAGTTTCATATTTAACCAATTGGGATTCTTTGAATTGGGTACAAACAGATTGGAGTGGGGGAAATGGTCAGTCTGTTTGGTCAGACATTAGTAAATATGACAGCGATGATGATAATATTGATTTTAGTGAAGTCGGTGTTGTCAAATTAAAAAATACTACCAGCACTGCTTGTGGTACAGAAATTTGGCATTTTAATACTTCTACTGATTTTATTTATGATAGTTCAAAGATCAGTGTCACCAGTAGTTTGGTAAAGCTGATTGATCAAGGTGGTGGTTTTTGTTCCGGTACTTCTACTCTTTGTGATACTTTTTTTGTTTCTACTACTTGTTCAACTCAAGATGGTTGTTTTTGGACAAATGTTATTACCTATCCAGATGATAGACCATCTCTTAATCCAGTTATTTCCCATGCAGTCAATAGTATAGATAATTGGTCTTCTTTTTCAGAGACGGCTATAAAAAATGGTGGAGAAATTTATTATCAATTATCAGATGACAGTGGTTCTACTTGGCAGTATTGGGATGGAGTTGGTTGGACTACAGCCGGAGACACTGATTATAATATAGCATCTGTTATCAATAGCAATTTATATTTTTTTCCTACCACTACAGCTAGTATTTTATTTAGAGCTTTTTTGGAAAGCAATGGTACACAATTAGTTCAACTGGATAATATTAGTATCAGTTGTGCCCAGGTTCAAGATTCAACTTTTGATAGTTCGGTTGATTATTCTTATGATGATACTAAGATTGAATTTGTTTCTGGCAAAGTCCAAGTAAAAGATTTAGGTACCGGTGGTTTTTGTTCTGGTACTTCTACTCTTTGTGATACTTTTTTTGTTTCTACTACTTGTTCAACTCAAGATGGTTGTTC
>JBAQFA010000039.1:0-6828 GCA_049287025.1 Candidatus Magasanikiibacteriota bacterium | reverse complement strand
TTATGATTTCTTATTACAAACAGAAAAGAAAGAGGCCGAAAGAAAAGTGATTGAAGCGACTGGTCAGCGCGATTCCCAACAACTCATTAATCAAAGTTTGACCGAGCGTTATTTGCAATATTTGTATATCAATAGTCTAAAAGATCGCCAAGGTACAATTTATGTTCCAACTAATCCGAATAATGGCGTGCCAATGTTTAAAGGAGTTTAAATTTTAATTTATAATTATATGGCAGTATCACCAAGTAGAGAAGGAGGATTTTTGTCTAGCAGATTAAGAAAATCAGCTGATAGACAAGTAGAACTTGGAGGTAGTAATGGTGGCGGTTTTAGTGAGGTCGTTTCTAAAGGTCCAGTTATTATGGAACCTGGTAATAAAGATGTGTTAAGAAGTGCAAAAGGTTTAATAGTACCTCGCGAACCAGACAGAAGAGAGAAGTCTACTAGTAAAGGTATTGAAGGTAACCAAGTTTTAGAAGATCTTGCTAAGCCCGGACAAAGTGGCTTTGACAGGACTCGACTAAAAAGAGATGTTGAAGGTTCATTGCCTAAAAATGAAGAAACTGAATAGTTTTAGTTTGACTAAATTTTTGTTTTGTGATATTATATGTTCATGAAAAAGATTAACACAATTTTCCCTCCATGCAGTGCTGCCTAAAGTAGTACTTGCTTAAAGTATCAAAAATGGCGGCATCTAAAAAGATGTCGCTTTATTTTTTTAATTAATTCCGAATCCCGACAAGGTCGGGGTGAGGAATCCCTTTTCAAGAGTTTAAAAATGTATTAAAATAGGAGATAATATAAAACATTGATTAATGTTTTGAAAAGGGATTTCTCGTCCTTCGGACTCGAAATTTGTTTTTTATGACAACCATAGAACAATTACAATCAGCCAAAAAGGCATCCAATCAATTACGAGTAATTGAAACCAAACAAAAAAATCAATTTTTAAAAACTCTGGCTGATTTGTTATTAACTAATGAAAATGAAATTTTAGCTGAGAATCAAAAAGATTTATTATTAGCTACTGGTTTAACCAAGGCTATGGAAAAGCGTTTGACTCTTACGCCAGAAATTTTAAAAGGCATGGCAAAAGGTTTGAAAGAAATTGCTGGCTATGAAGATCCAATTGGTATAATAGAAGAAAAAAATAAAAGACCAAATGGTATGAAAGTGGCCAAGATGCGTGTGCCAATTGGGGTAATTGTGTTTGTGTATGAATCTCGACCAAATGTTATTATTGATGCCGCTGGACTATGTGTAAAATCTGGCAATGCTCTAATCGTGCGGGGTGGTAAAGAAGCGAATAATTCTAATACCGTGTTATTAAAATTTATTCAACAAGCTTTGCAAACTTCTGGTATGGATAAAAATTCTGTACAACAATTGGAAGATAGAAGTTATGAAGCTTTGGCCGAAGTAGTGAAACAAGATAAATATGTCGATTTGGTTGTGCCACGGGGAAGAGAAAAATTAATTAATAGTATAAAAGATAATGCACGCGTGCCAGTGATTGCTCATGAACGGGGCTTGTGTCACATGTATATTGATTCTGAGGCTGATAAAAAAATGGCGATTGAACTTGTTATCAATGCCAAGACTTCTAATCCTTCCACCTGCAACACAATTGAAAAAGTTTTAATACACAAAGACATGGCAGATAAAGTTTTGCCAGATTTGATTAAAGAATTGTTAAATAAAGGTGTGGAAGTTAGGGGAGACGCGATGGTTTGTCATTATAATGAACAATGTGTTTTGGCAACCGAAGAAGATTGGGATGAAGAATATCTAGATTTAATTATTGCCATAAAAATCGTTGGTTCTTTTACTGAAGCCTTGCAACATATAGAAATTCACAGCTCTCATCTGACTGATTCTATTATTACCAAAAATAAGGACAAAGCCAATGAATTTTTGCGTTCAGTCAATAGCGCTTCAGTTTTACACAATGCTTCCAATCGTTTGGTAGATGGGGGAGAATTTGGTTTGGGGGCAGAGCTTGGCATTAGTACATCATCAATTCATATGCGCGGACCAATGGGAATAAAAGATTTGACTGTGACAAAGTATGTGGTGATGGGGTCGGGGCAGATTCGTTAATTTTTAGTTTATTTCGAAAGAGCTCAAGCGACTGAGAAATCTTTTTTACCTCGAATATTTTTAAATCAAATAAATTAACTTTTTATCACAAATCATTGATAAGAAAGATCCCTCCATTTCTTTGCCTTCCGCTATCGCTCCAGGCTAAGAAGTGTTCAGGATGAGCCAACTTTATGGAAAATTTAACAATTATAAAAATTGGCACAAACGTAATTATTGATAATAACCAAGAAGTCAGAACAGATTTACTTGAGGAGTTTTTTGGCACTATATTGTCTCGTACCAAGATGGGGGAGAAGTTTATTATTATTGCGTCTGGGTCAGTGGCTTTGGGTAGAAAAGAAACTAATAATCCAAGTTTGGAAAAAGCTATTGCTGCAGGAATTGGTCAACCAATTTTGATGCAACATTTTAGACAAGCTGGAAAAAAATATAATTTTCAAATTGCTGAATTACTCTTGTCTCGTCCACACTTAGTCAAGCGTAGAGAATTTTTATCTTTACAAAGTAAGATTGAAAGTTTTTTAAATCATCCTGATTATATTTTAGTCGTCAATGAAAATGATTTTTTGGTCAATGGGACTGATTGGGGTTTTGGTGACAATGACAGCTTGGCCGGTGCTTTGGCTGTCGCTCTGTCTGCTAAAAAATTATTAATCGTTAGCAGTATTGATGGACTGTATCAAGATGGTAAAGTGGGGGATAAAAATAGTTTAATGACCGAAGTAAAAGATGTAAACGCCGAATTGATGAAATTTTGTCGATCAGATATTTCTACTCATGGTACGGGTGGAATGATTTCAAAATTAAAAGTGGCCAGATTATGTCGAGCTGTGTGTATAGAGACACAAATAATTAGTGGTTTAAAATCTGGTAATTTAGAGTTGGCTTTAGCTGGTAATAAAATTGGCACAAAATTTTTAACGCACAAAAGTTGTCAGATTTTGAAAAATCGCGATCGGTGGATTTTATCAGCCAAGACATCAGCTGCGAGTATTATGGTTGACAATGGTGCTGTATCAGCTTTGCAAAAAGGTACCAGTTTACTCGCGGTAGGAATAAAAAATATTTTTGGCAGTTTTGAAAATGGTGATTTAGTTGAATTGTTAAATGAGTCAATGGAAAGTGTAGCCATTGGCGTAGTCGATTTAAGTTCAGGAGAATTGCAAAAAACAAATTTTAAAAAACAAAAAGGTGTGCAAGTCATGCATGCTGATAATATAATGGTTTTATCGTCATAATATCGAACCCTCCGATGAGGCGGGGAGGGATCCCTTGTTATGAATAAGACGACTAAAATTATGATTAAATTTATAATAGTGATTGCAACCATGTTTTTAGTTGGCTATATTGCGTTGGTTTATCAACATGCTTATAGTCGTAATAAAACAGCAGAAAAATTATATTACAATAATTAAATTATATTTAAAATTAATTAATCCAGAATGGAAAGACCTCGCCCTAGACTGGTATGAAAGTTTGAATGTAATTCAAGCTCTAATACATAGGAAAGGGATCACTCGTCGTTCCTCCTCGGGATTGTGAATTGCTATGAAGAAAATTACTATAATTGGCGCAGGGACAATGGGAATAATTTTTTGTGAAGCCTTACATAATTGGGATTATGATTGCATTCCTACCATCTCCAGTCCGGCCGGGGATAATTTGGAAAAATTAAGAATAAAATATCCTGATGCTAAAATAATGAATAATAATGTTGAAGCTGTAGCGGAGGCAGATGTAATAATTTTGGCAGTGAAGCCACAAAATTTTTCTGTTGTCGCCGGTGAATTAAAAGGTAAGTTGAGTCAAGATGTTTTGATAATTTCAATCATGGCTGGGGTTAGTATTGAAAAAATTAAAGAATTTTTAAATGTGAAAAAAGTTGTTAGATCAATGCCAAACCTTGGTTCGAGAGTAAAAAAGTCTATGACAGTTTGGACTAGTTCAAACTGTGATGAAGAAGCCAAAGATATGGCCAGTTCTTTATTTTTAGGGATTGGTAAAGAACTGTATGTTGAAGACGAAAATATGATTGACAAAGCCACAGCTGTGTCTGGGAGTGGCCCGGGTTTTTTCTTTTTTATTTTAGAAAAGTGGCTAGAATCAGTGGAAGCCTTGGGTTTTACTCGCGAACAAGCGGAAAAGTTAGTCTTAACAACTTTGGATGGTTCGTTAGATTTGTTAAAAAAAGATATGAAACCAGTTGATTTAGTTAATCAGGTAGCGTCTAAGGGTGGTACCACCGAAGCTGGTTTGAAAGTGCTAGAAGAAGCGGATTTGAGACTAATTTGGGATAAGGTCTTACAAACAGCTGAAGCCAGAGCCAAAGAGTTATCCCGAGGTTAATTTTTTGTTTCGGTTGACAAGATGTAAATATTCTGCTATAATATTCAACAAATATAGGAAACGGGCAATTTGCCTGAAAATGGTCAAACTAATCGTTTCCAAAAGGTCGTAAAAATTAATTCAAAATTTGGAAACAAATAGTTATGCCTTATACAACAGATAGGCAAATGTACGATGTGGATTTAAATTGCGCTAAGTGCAATGCCCACATTTCTCAATTGCCATTCCAACCATCTGGAGATCGTCCAGTTTACTGTGCAGATTGCAATCGTGCTTTCCGCGACAGCAAACGCGACAATGATCGTGGCGGTTTCAGCCGTGGTCCTCGTCAGATGTTTGATGTAAGCTTGGACTGTGCCGGTTGTGGAACTCATATTTCACAATTGCCATTTCAACCTACAGGAGACAAGCCAGTTTATTGCAAGGATTGCATGATGGCTCGTCGTGGTGATAGATAATTACATCTAAAATACAACCTCGTTTTTACGGGGTTGTTTTTTTATGTATTTTTGGTAGTATATAGAGTATTATGTTAATCCAAAAATGGCACAAATTACTAAACATGAATAAGCATGATTATGATTGGCATATGAAGGATCTGCAAGATGAACTGGAAGAATATAATACAGCTAGAGGTTTGATTCATAAGTGGAGCGAGTTGGCCGATGTGGTTTATGTTTATTCTAGAGCAAAACACAATAGTGGTTGTAAAGAATTTAAAAATCCAGTTAGCGCATTTAAAACTTTTTTAGGTTGGATATACATGTATCCTAAATATACTTTGCGCTGGAGTTTTTATCGTTTTATTGGTAATAAATTTGGTAAAAAAATATCTGAAGTAAGAAATTATAAAAAAGAAGAAAAATTAGGTAGGATTGCTGATAAACATAATTTACCAAAAGAAGAGTTTATTGCCATGGTAAATAAATATAAAAAGTATTGGCTATTTTTGCCTTAAAAATATGGAAACAAAATTACCATATACAATTCAACAAGTAGAATTTCTAAATTATGTCATAGCTAAAGTTGATGATTTGTTTAAAAAAACTTCAGTACCAGCCCATGGCATAGATCATATTAGACGTGTGGTAAAGTGGACTCAAGAAATTGCTACAGCCGAATATGCTAAAAATGTTTTTATTTGTGAATTGTCTGCTTGGCTTCATGATATTGGACGGACTATAGAAAATAATCCAGGACAAAGCAATCGACAACATCATGAATTATCTTATAAATTATTAAAACAATGGTTTGAAGAAGACGAAAGATTTAATTTTTTAATTACAGATGAAAAATTAGAATTACTATATTCTGTCAGGTATCATTGGAATAATGCCGCGAATAAATATGATACAGCTTGGATTCTACGTGATGCAGATAAAATGGATATGTTTGGTGAAGTAGGTTTAAAACGGGCATGGGAAGTATTTTTTGATAATGAAAAGGGTTGGAATCAGAATTTTAGAAATATTTATGATTGTTATTATCATTTACGCACCACTAGTGCTAAGAGATTGGTTGAAGAAAATAATTTAATGCAAGAAACAGATAAAATCTATCAAGATTATTTAAAAGATAAAATAGAACCTGTTAGTTTATGAAGAAAAAAGAAAAAATACTTGTAGCCATGTCAGGCGGAGTAGATTCATCAGTCGTCGCGGCTTTTTTGGTTGATCAAGGTTATGATGTGACTGGTATGTTTGCGGTGAATTATGAAGATAAGGAACAAGGAATAAAGAATAAGGAAAAAATAGAGAGTTGTTGGATAAATGATTATAGAGATGCTGTAAGAGTAGCCGCACATTTAGGCATTCCTTTGCTTCGTTGGAATTTTGTAAAAGAATATAAAAAATTTGTTTTGGATTACATGTACAAAGAATATTCTGCTGGCCGTACTCCAAATCCTGATATTTTGTGCAATAAGTTTGTAAAATTTGGTGTGTGGCTGGATAAAGCTAAGAAAATGGGATTTGATAAAATTGCAACAGGACATTATGCTCAAATAAGGAATAAGGAAAAAGGAATAAGGAATAAAACAAAAAAAATACTTACTCTTTACTCCTTACTCCTTTCAAAAGACGATAACAAAGATCAAACTTATTTTCTTCACCAACTTACTCAAAAGCAATTACAATACGTTTTATTTCCTATTGGCGAATACACCAAGCCAGAAGTAAGAAAATTGGCCAAGAAATTTAAATTACCAACTGCTGAGAAAGAAGAAAGTATGGGGATTTGTTTTGTAGGTGAAGTGAATATGAAAGAGTTTCTCGAAACAGAGATTACACAGAAAAAAGGAAAGATTACACTGAGCGACGGGGCAATTATTGGAGAACACGATGGACTGGCTTATTATACGATTGGACAGCGACATCTTGG
>JBAQFA010000038.1:0-27090 GCA_049287025.1 Candidatus Magasanikiibacteriota bacterium | reverse complement strand
GTGTGGCATCCATAGCGCACGGCTGGCGGAAGGAGATGGGGATGACGAGGATGTCACCCGGGCTGATGCCGTGCCTGGCCATTTCTCGGATCTTCTCTCGAAGCGTCTGTGCGTCTACCAGGATCGTCTGAAGCTCCATGCTCTTCCTCCGTGGTTATCGTGCTTCTGGTGCACGACATCTAATAATAACAAACAGAGAGAGAGTTGTCAAGAGCGCTTCATTAAATCATAAAAACAAAAAAGCAAAAAAGCAGTTGGCCAATTGTTTTCTTGTTTTTTTGCTTTATTGTTTTTATGTTTCGTTTGTCCCCACCCTGTGCATAGTCATAGGGGTTGACTTATTTTTCAGTTTTGTATATAATTATCACGCGTAAAAGTACGCATTTTTGTTAATCAAAAATTTGGCTAAATATAGCCTAAAATTATAATCAAGTCCGCTGGATTAAAAATCTGTCCTGACCACTCGGAGACAGTGCGGTAAATTTTAGAAGTATGGTAGACTTTGATAGGTCCAAGCCACACTTAAATGTAGGTACCATTGGTCACGTTGATCATGGTAAAACTACTCTTACAGCTGCTATTTTGAAGGTAGCTGCAGCTAAAGGTTTGATCGCTCAAACCAAAAGCGTTGATGAAATCGATTCTGCTCCAGAAGAAAAAGCTCGTGGTATTACTATTGCCACTGCTCATGTGGAGTATGCAACCGAAAAGCGCCATTATGCCCATGTGGATTGTCCAGGCCATGCTGATTATGTGAAGAACATGATTACTGGTGCTGCCCAGATGGACGGTGCTATCCTTGTTGTTTCCGCTGCTGATGGTCCTATGCCTCAGACTCGCGAACACATCTTGTTGGCTCGCCAGGTAGGTGTGCCTTATATCATTGTTTTCTTAAATAAAGTTGACCAAGTGACAGATCCAGAATTAATTGACTTGGTAGAAGAAGAAATCAAAGATTTACTAAAGAAATATGATTTCCCTGGAGATACTACTCCAATTATCCGTGGTTCAGCTCTAAAGGCTTTGGAAGATCCAAATGGTGAATACAGTGAAGCCATTATGAAACTTTTGAATACTTTGGATGAATACATTCCTCAGCCACAACGTGATTTGGACAAGGATTTCTTGATGCCAATTGAAGACGTTTTCTCAATTGAAGGCCGTGGTACAGTAGTAACCGGTCGTATTGAAAGAGGTATTGTGAAGATTGGTGACGAAGTTCAGATCGTTGGTATCAGACCAGAAACTAGCAAAACCACTGTTACAGGTGTAGAAATGTTTAACAAATCTCTTAACCAAGGTGAAGCTGGCGACAATGCTGGTATTTTACTTCGTGGTACCAAGAAAGAAGATGTTGAACGTGGTATGGTTTTGGCCAAAACTGGTTCTATTACTCCACACACCGAGTTTGAAGCTGAAGTTTATACCCTTACAAAAGAAGAAGGTGGCCGTCATAAACCATTTTTCAATGGTTATAAGCCACAATTCTATATCCGTACTACAGATGTGACTGGTGAAGTCACTCTACCAGAAGGTACTGAAATGGTAATGCCTGGTGATACTCTTAATCTAAAAATTAAGCTTATCGTACCAGTTGCCATGGAAGAAAAAGTTCGTTTTGCTATCCGCGAGGGTGGTAGAACGGTTGCTTCTGGTGTCGTAACCAAGATTATCAACTAATTTTAATAACGGGGAGGGGGCAGACAAGTGTCCTCTCCCTTTGTTCTTTTAAATATTTTATGACAACAATAAACAAAACAACTGACAAGACAACTGACAAGACAGCCGATAAAACAACTGAAGATACCCAAACTGCTGGCCCAAAAGTGAGAATCAAAATTAGAGCTTATGATAATAAGATTATTGATCAAGCGGCTAAGACAATTATTGATACAGCCGAAAGAAATGGCGCCAAAGTTGTTGGTCCAGTACCATTGCCAACTGAGAAGAATAAATTTTCTGTCAATCGTTCTACTTTTGTCCACAAGACATCTTCTGAACAGTTTGAAATGCGTACTCACAAACGTCTAATTGATATTTTAAATCCAACCCCAAAAGCGATTGATGCTCTTATGAATTTGAGTTTGCCAGCTGGAGTGGATATTGAAATAAAGATGAATTAATAAAGAATAGTTTTTTCAGGGTTAAAAAGTTGTTTTCGTTATAGTAAAGTTAATTAGCTAACAAGGATTGTTTCATTGTTAAATTGTTACCATTGTTTTAAAAAAGTGTGCTTTATGTGTAGTGAAAACAATGCGTCAATGAAACAATTTTACAATGAATTTTGTCATAAAATTTGCTTGGGGGTTGCAAATATTGTAAATGATGTTTACATGTGGATAACGCTTGTATAATACCCCTTGACATTGTTTTTGTTTTAAGGTAAAATATGGCCACTTCCTAAATTATTAGGAACAACACCAAAATTTAAGCAGATAAGATCTATAGTTACGGATTATAATTGTAAAATAATTTTCCGTGAACTTTCAAGAAAGAAAACATCTGCAAGAAGTTAAATGGTGTACAGTGAGGTGAATATTACAAATTTTAATTTACAGCCAATATAATTATTTTTTATAAAGGCTAGAAGCGATATTTTAAATCTTGTTTTGAGATATCACTTCTAGTTTTTTGTTACCATAATAGATATGAAATTTATATTAGGTACAAAGCAAAGTATGACACAGGTTTTCCGAGAGGATGGAGCTGTTGTTCCTGTTACCCGGATTCAGGTAGGACCATGTGTTGTGACTCAAGTCAGAAAAGAAAAAAATGCTAATGCTATTCAGATTGGTTTTGGTATCCAAAAGAAATTTCGTTTGAACAAAGCTCAAGCCGGACATTTGAATAATATAAATGTTAACAATGACAATGGTTTGACTGTACGTTTTCTACGCGAATTTAAAACGGGTGAAGGGGTAGAATTAAACCGAGGCGATGTTTTTGATGGTAGCAGTTTTTCTTTGGGAGAAAAAGTAAAAGTGATCGGTACTTCCAAAGGTAGAGGTTTTCAAGGTGTAGTCAAGAGACATGGTTTTCATGGTGGTCATGCTTCACATGGTAACAAAGATCAATTGCGCATGCCTGGTAGTATTGGTGCTACTGGTCCACAGAGAGTTTTTAAAGGTAAGAGAATGGGTGGACACATGGGTGATGATCAAGTGACAATCAAAAATTTAGAAATAATGAAAATTGATTTGGATTTAAATGAAATTTTGATTAAGGGTGCTGTTCCAGGTGCACGTGGTGGACTTTTGTTGATTTCAACCAATGAAGGCGAAGTGACAATTGTTAATAATAAAAAAGAAGAAGTAAAAACAGAAGAAGTTGTTGAGGTTGTTGAGAATGCTTCTGAAGAAAAAACAGTCACTGATTCAGCTCCAGTCGAGGTCGCTGTTGCAGAAGAAACTAAAGTAGAAGAAACCAAATAAATATGGCAAAAGTTAAACTATACAATCAAGAAGGTAAAGAAGTTAGTGATTTGGAATTGAATGACAAAGTTTTTGGTGTCAAAGCTAAATCTTCTGTTTTGTATCAGGTTTACAATGCCATCATGGCCAATGCTCGCGAACCATGGGCTCACACCAAAAATAAAGGTGAAGTGCGTGGTGGTGGTAGAAAGCCATGGAAACAAAAAGGTACTGGACGCGCTCGTCATGGTTCTATTCGTTCACCATTGTGGGTGGGCGGTGGTGTGACATTCGGACCTCTTAATGTAAGAAATTATAAACAAAAGATTAATAAAAAAATGAATCAGACTGCAGTCAGAATGTGTTTGTCAGACAAAGCAAAATCTGGTTTGTTGGTAGTTTTGGAAGATTTGCAAAGTGATGGTAAAACTAGCGGTATGTCCAAATTACGCAAGAGTTTGCCAGGATTTGGTAAGACCACTTTACTCTTGGCTCATGTGAATGACGAAAAAGTAAATTTGGCTACCAGAAATATCAAGCGATTTGATATGCAACAAGCCAAGGATGTAAATGTCGTAGATTTATTGCATCACCAATTTGTTATTACTACAAAAAAAGGTATTGAACAGTTAGAAAAAAGATTAGCAAAATAATATGGGTTTATTAGATAAATTTAAAAAGAAAAGTACTGCTGAAGCCAAAGCCGTTGCTCCTAAACAAGCCACTGCTAAAGTTAAGGTTGAAAAAAAAGTTGAGGCTGTGGTTGATAATAATAAAAAAATTGATAATGTTACTGAAACAGTAAGCAAAGTTAAAAAAACTGATTTAACAAAAAAAATAAATGGACAGGCTTATAAAGTTTTACTTTCTTCAGTGATAAGTGAAAAAGCCGCGATTGCTGAAAGTCATAATTCTTATACTTTTTCTGTAGAAAAAACTGCGACTAAAGTGGATGTAAGAAATATTATAAAACAAATTTATAATGTAAAGGTACTAAAAGTAAGAATAATGAATCGAGAAGGTAAAGCTAAAAATACTAGAGGTAAAAAAGGTAGAACCAGTGATTGGAAAAAAGCGATTGTCACCTTGGCAAAAGGTGAGACAATCAATGTCCATGAAGGGGTCTAAAACATTGATTGTACAGAATAAAATAGATTTTACTGAATGTAAACGAAATAAATCTATCAAATCTGTGGAATCCTTTAAATAATCTGTGAAATCTGTGTTATAAAATATGGGAATTAAAGTCTACAAACCAACTACACCAGGTAGACGCAAATCAAGCGTACAGGATTTTTCTGATATTACAAATATTGTACCAGAAAAGTCTTTGGTTACTACTCTCAAGAAAAATTCTGGAAGAAATAACACTGGTAAAATTACTGTTAGACATCGTGGTGGTGGAGTAAAAAGACTTTATAGAATTGTTGATTTTAAATGTGCCAAATTTGATATTGAAGCTGAGGTAAAAACAATTGAATATGATCCAAATCGTGGCGCCAGAATAATGCTCGTAGAATATACTGGTGGTGAAAAAGCTTATTTCATTGCTCCAAAAGGAATTGCCGTGGGTGATAAAGTAATGTCTAGTAAAAATAAAATTGAAGCTAAGGTTGGCAATAGAATGCCATTAGAATTTATCCCAATTGGTTTATTTGTTTACAATGTAGAAATGACTCCTGGTAAAGGTGGACAATTGGTAAGAGGAGCTGGTAATTGTGCTCAATTTCAAACTATAGAAGGTAAATATGCTCAATTGAAACTACCTTCTGGAGAAGTCCGATTGATAAAGAAAGAATGTGCCGCGAATGTAGGAACAATTAGCAATCAAGACAAATCTTTGGTAAGATGGGGTAAGGCAGGTCGGAGAAGAATGCTAGGTTGGAGACCAATTGTAAAAGGTAAGAACATGAACCCAATTGACCACCCACATGGTGGTGGAGAAGGTCACAGTCCGATCGGTTTACGTGGTGGTCCAAAAACTCCATGGGGCAAGAAAGCTTTGGGTGTTAAGACAAGAAAGAGAAGTAAATGGAGTAATAAGTTTATTGTTCAGAGACGAAAGAAAAGCAAATAAATTTAGAATAAAATATTAAAAAATATATAACTAAAAAAGAAAATAATTTTTGTGGACTATGTCAAGAAGTTTAAAAAAAGGGCCTTATATTGATGAAAAATTGATGAAAAAAGCAGTCAAGGCCAGACAAACAAAAGACAACACACCAATCAAGACTTGGGCACGGGCCTGTACAATTACGCCAGAATTTATTGGTTTGACTTTTTTGGTCCACAATGGAAAAGATTTTATCAATGTCTTTGTAGAAGAAAATATGGTTGGACATAAGTTGGGAGAATTTTCTCCAACTAGAAAATTCCTTGGTCATGGTGGAAAAATGGCTAAAGAACAAAAGAAATCTGAATAATATATGAAAGAACAAGTCACAGCAAAATTAAGACATTTGAGAATGAGCCCACGAAAAGTTCGTTTGCTTATTGGTCTTATTCGTGGTTTAAAAGTGGAAGACGCTGCCTCTCAATTGGAAAATAATCAAAAGCATGCTTCTCGTCCAGTTTTGAAACTTTTGTTGTCGGCTGTGGCCAATGCTCGAGAAAACAATAATTTAAAAGAAGAAACTTTGGTTGTTAAAACCGCTTTTGTAGATGAAGCCCCAGCCTTACATCGTTGGATGCCAAGAGCTATGGGTTCAGCTTCACCACTAAAGAAGCGTGGTTCTCATGTGACGATTGTTTTGGAAGGTGAAGCTAATGAAGGTAAAAAAGTAAAAAATCCTTCGGCTAAAGCTCAGGATAAAAATAAAAAAGTTGTTAAAGAAGATAAGAAGGAAGACAAAAAAGAAGATAAAACTGAAGAAAAAATTGATAAAAAAACAGAAAATAAGTAATTTTAGTTAATTGGAAATTAATTTATATGGGTCATAAAGTACATCCAAGAGCACATAGAACACAAGTCATTTATACTTGGGATTCAAAGTGGTTTGGAAAAAACAATTATCCAAAAATGGCAGAACAGGATATTAGTATTCGTGAATTTTTGACAAAAAAATTTAAAGATGCCCATATTGATTCTATTGGTGTAGAACGAGGTCCAAAGAGCATGACTATTACTGTATTTGCTGGTAAACCAGGTTTTATAATTGGTCGTGGTGGTAAGCCTTTAGATGATTTACGAAAAGAAATTGAAAGAAAATTTTTACAAATGTCACTTAAGGTTAAATTGAATATTAAAGAAGTGAAGTCTCCAGCTTTATCAGCTTCAATTGTCGCTCAGACTTGTGCGGCTGATGTGGAAAAACGTATTCCTTTCCGCCGTATCATGAAACAAACGATTGAAAGAGTGATGAAAGCCGGTGCCAAAGGAGTAAAAATTTGTATGGCTGGAAGATTGAATGGTGTAGAAATAGCTAGAACAGAAAAGTTGGCCGCTGGAACAGTGCCATTGATTACCTTAAGAAGTGATGTTGATTACGCCCTGGTAGAAGCCGATACGATTTATGGTAAAATTGGTGTAAAAGTATGGATTTGTCATGGTGAAATATTTGGTAGAAAAGATAAGTTTACTGAAGTTAATGATACTGATTCCAAAAAAGAAATCAAAAAGGATTAAATTTTGAAAATTATAAATAAAAAATTTTATAAAAGGTATGCTGTTACCCAAGAAAGTAAAACATAGAAAATGGCACAAGCCACGTCATAAGAATAGAGGAGTGGCCAGCCGTATAAACACTTTAGCTTTTGGCGCTTTTGGTATTGTTGCTCTTGATCATGCTTGGGTGACTTCACGTCAAATTGAAGCAGCTCGTCGTGTACTGACTCGTTATGTTCGTCGTGGTGGTAAGATTTGGATTAGAATTTTCCCTGATAGACCAGTAACAAAAAAAGGTAGTGAAGTGCCAATGGGTGGAGGAAAAGGTGCTCCGGATCATTATGTTTGTACTGTCAAACCAGGCACAGTCATGATGGAAATGGATGGTATTTTGGAAAGCGAAGCTAGAACAGCTTTACTCTTGAGTGGTTATAAATTGCCAACCAAAGTTAAATTTATTAAAAAAGACTAATGATATGGATATTAAGGATTTAAAAAATAAAAGCATAAAAGAACTACAAGATTTGTTGTCAGAAAAGAGAGAAGAAGTTCGTGAATTGCGTTTTAAGGCTAGTGAAAATCAGTTGAAAAAAGTGCGAGAAATTCGTAATAATAAAAAAATAGTTGCTCAAATTTTGACTTTGTTAAATGCTAAAAATAAGAAGTAAATATGACAAATGAAGCTAATAAAACAAAAGTTGTAATTCACCGTCGTTTTGAAGGCGAGGTTTTGAGTACTGTAGAAAATAAAACAATCCATGTTTTGGTAAAAATTAAAAAAATGCATGCTAAATACAGAAAACAGTATATGTCTAGCAAGAAGTATGCGGTGCATGATGAAAATAATACTGCTAAAGTTGGTGATAAAGTAATTTTTGAAGAGTGTCGTCCTTTTAGCAAGACCAAAAAATGGCGTTTAATAAAAATTGTCAATTAAATATATATAAATTATTAAAGTATGATCCAGCATAGATCAATGTTAGAAGTGGCAGACAATTCTGGCGCAAAAAAATTACAATGTATTCGTGTCTTGGGTGGATATAAGAAACGTTATTCCTTCCTTGGTGACATAATTACTTGCGCTGTCAAAGAAGCTGCTCCACGTGCCGCCATAAAGAAAGGTGATGTTGTTCATGCTGTGATTGTTCGTCAAAGAAAAGAAATGCGTCGTAAAGATGGTACTTATATCCGTTTTGATAATAATGCCGCTGTAATTATTGATAAAAAAAGCAAAGAACCAAAAGGCACACGTATTTTTGGACCAGTGGCCAGAGAGCTTAGAATAAAAGGTTTCCAAAAGATTATTTCATTAGCGCCTGAAGTTTTATAAAACACTGATTGCACAGATTTGGAAATGGATTTCACAGATATAAAAGACATCCTCCAAATCAGTGTAATCAAATATAATAAATCAGTGAAATCAATGTTATGAAAATAAAAACTGGTGACAAAGTAAAAGTTATAAAAGGAAAAGACAGTGGAAAGACTGGTAAGGTTATTCAGGTTTTAAAAAATAAATCTACTCAAAAATTATTTGTGGTTATTGAAGATGTGAACATTTTGAAAAAACACATGCGAACTAGAAAACAAGGTGAAAAAGGACAAATAATTGAATTACCAGCTCCAATTAGTATTAGCAATGTAATGTTGCTTGATCCAAAATCAGGCAAAGCGACTAGAGTTGGTTATAAACAAGAAGGTAATGAAAAAAAACGCGTAGCTAAAGTTAGTGGTGAATATATAGAATAAAATAATAAATATGGAATCAAGATTAAACAAAATTTATAAAGAAAAAGTTGTTCCAGCCTTGATGACAGAGTTTGGTTTTAAAAATGTCATGCAAGTCCCAAAAATTAAAAAAGTGACAGTAAATGTTGGCTATGGACGGTTTATAAAAGATGGTGCTTATATAGAAAATGTAACAAAGACATTGACATTGATTACTGGTCAAAAGCCTGTTCATAACAAGACTACCAAATCTATTTCCAATTTTAAGATTCGTGAAGGCAATGAAGTAGGTGTGTCAGTCACTTTACATGGCAAGAGAATGTATGATTTTTTGGATAAAATGGCTAATATCGTTTTACCTCGGGTTAAGGATTTTCGTGGCATTAGTCCAAAATCATTTGATAAACAAGGTAATTATAGTATTGGTTTTAAAGAACAACTACCGTTTGCAGAAGTAAAGAGTGATGCTGTCAATAAGATTCATGGTTTGCAAGTGGTTATTACTACTTCAGCCAAAAATAAAGAACAAGGTTTGGCTTTATTGAAGATGATTGGTTTCCCATTTAGAAATAAATAGAATTATATAATAAATGTTTTTTAAAGAAGAAGTTAAATATGGCGACACAAGGACAAATTGCAAAATCAAACAGAACACCAAAATATACGACTAGAATTGTACGTCGTTGTTGGAAATGCGGCCGCAAGCATGGTTTTATGCGGAAATTTGGTTTATGTAGAATTTGTTTCCGGGAACTGGCTAATCAAGGAAAATTACCGGGTGTGAGAAAATCAAGCTGGTAAAAATTATTTTAATTATCAATCCTAATAAATAATTATAGTCAATAAAATTATTCAAAGTTTATGATGACCGATCCTATCGCAGACATGTTAACTCGTATACGCAATGCCCAATTATCAAGACGGGCAAATGTTGTATTACCTTTTTCAAAGGTAAAAAAAGCGATTGCTGATATTTTGGCTCAAGAAAAATATGTGGGCAAAGTTGAGATTGTAGAAGAAAAGCCAGTAAAAAAATTAACCATTGAGCTTTTGTACAATGACCGAGAACCACAAATTAGATCTTTGGTCCGAGTGAGTAAGCCTGGTTATCGTATTTATCGTAAGTCTGAAGAAATGCCAAGAATTTTGAATGATTTTGGTGTGGCTGTTATATCTACTTCACAGGGTTTTATGACTAATAAGCAAGCTCGTAAGTTGGGTATTGGTGGAGAAATTATTTGTTCAGTATATTAACTTTGAAAAAATATGTCACGTATAGGCAAAAGAACAATTCAAATTCCAGCTGGAGTAACTGTTGATCTAAAAACAGATGAAATTTTGGTAAAAGGTCCAAAAGGAACTTTGACTCGCAAACTTAATGATAAAGTCAGTGTTAAGATTGAGGACAATGTTATTTCTGTCTCAGTAAAAAATGAAGATGAAAAATCTGAACGTTCGTTGTGGGGAACTTTTTCTTCTCACATCCAAAATATGGTGACTGGGGTGACGACTGGATTTAAAAAACAATTAGAAATTAATGGTGTGGGTTATAAAGTGGCCATGCAAGGTAAAGATTTGAAACTGGAAGTTGGTTATTCACACTCAGTAGTTTATAAAATACCAGAGACTGTGACCGCTGGAGTAGAAAAGAATTTAATTACTCTGGAAAGTTCTAATAAAGAATTATTGGGTAATGTGGCTGCCGAAATTAGAAAAATTAGAAAACCAGAACCTTACAAAGGTAAAGGAATTAAATATCTTGAAGAAGTTATCCGCCGTAAAGAAGGTAAGACAGCGGCTAAATCTGCTAGTTAATAAATAAAGATATGGTAAAAAGATTAAAAACTAAATCAGACAGAAGACAGAGAAGACAACAGCGCGTTCGTACTAGAGTTTCTGGTACAGCCGATTGTCCTCGTTTTAATGTTTTTAAAGGTTTGGTAAATTTTTATGCCCAATTGATTGATGATATTAGTGGTAAAACTCTAGTAGCTGTTCACAGCAAGAGTGTTGATACAAAACAAGATGTTGGTGAAAGAAAAGGCAAGACAGCCGTGGCTTATCTCGTAGGCAAGAGTCTTGGTGCCAAAGCTAAAGAAGCTGGTGTTACCAAAGTAGTGTTTGATCGAGCTGGCTATAAATATCAAGGTAGAGTTCAAGCAGTTGCTGATGGAGCAAGAGAAGCCGGTTTGAAATTTTAAAAAAAATAATTTTAAATATATATGGCATACAAAGGTAAAGGAAAACCAGGTCAAAAACCAAAAAAAGAGAAACCAGAGTTTGATCAACAAATTGTTGATTTGGCTCGTGTGACTCGTGTGACAAAAGGTGGAAAACAATTGAGTTTTCGCGCCACTGTTGTGATTGGTGACAGAAAAGGCCGGGTTGGTTATGGTGTTGACAAAGGTAAAGATGTCCAGATGGCAGTAGAAAAAGCGGTTAATCAAGCCAAGAAAAATGTTATCACTGTGCCAATGAATGCTGATTCTATTCCTCATACTGTGCAAGCCAAATATAAAGCTGCCAAGGTTTTTATTAAACCAGCTCCAAAGGGGAGTGGTATTATTGCCGGTGGTTCAATAAGAGTAGTGTTGGAATTGGCTGGTATCCCAAATGCTTCAGCTAAAATGATTGGCAGAACTAATAATAAAATTAGTAATGTAAAAGCTACTTTTGATTGTTTGCAAATGTTTAAAAAGAATAGTTTTTCAAAAAAAGTTGAGCCAGTTGTAGCCAAATTGGATGCAGGTGTAAACCCTGTTGATGAAAGTAAAAAAGAAGTGGTACAAAAGGCTAAAAAAGATAATGATAAACAATAATAAATATTAAATATGGTATTAACTGCTAGCACAATTAAACCCGGTACCGGAATAAAGCGAAGAGGAAAAAGAGTTGGTCGTGGTAATGCTTCTGGTAAAGGTACTTATTCAGCGCGTGGTTTAAAAGGTCAAAGATCTCGTTCTGGTGGTAAGAGCAGAACTCAAATTCGCGCTTTTAGAGCTTCTTTATTAAAAGTACCAAAACTTCGTGGTTTTAAAAGTATGTACAGCAAAAAAGAAACTGTAACTTTGAGTACTTTAGAACGAATTGTTAAAGAAGGTGATTTGGTAACACCACGCTATTTAGATAAAAAAGGTGTAATTAATCGTCCAGTAAATGGTGTAAAAATCGTCGCTAGAGGTGAATTGAAAAAGAAAGTGACAATCAAAAGTTGTCTTGCTAGTAAGAAAGCCGTTGAATTGATTGAGAAGAGTGGTTCAAAGATAGTTTTTTAAACTACGGATATAAGGATAATTAACTATTCGGATATCCAGATAATCCAGATCTACAGATAACAAATTGGCATCCGTCAATCTGAATTATCTGGATATCTGGATAGTTGATTTGTATGTGGGAAAAGATTAGACGAATTTGGAAAATTAAAGATTTAAGAAACCGAGTCCTATTTGTTTTAGGACTTCTTGTCATTTTTAGATTTGCCGCTCATATTCCAATTCCAGGAGTAGATACCGTCGCTTTGGCAAAGTTTTTATCGGGTAATCAAATTTTAGGCCTATTAAATGTTTTTTCTGGTGGCACCATGGAAAATTTTTCTATCGTGCTCATGGGTGTATCACCATATATTACATCTTCAATTATATTTCAGTTGCTAGCCATGGTTATTCCTCGTTTGGAAGAAATGCAAAAAGAGGGTGAAGCTGGTCAACAAAAAATCAATATGTATACCAGATTAGCAACGGTGCCTTTGGCTTTGTTGCAAGCTTTTGGTATGATCAAGCTTTTGAATCAATCCCAAAATAATATCATTCCAGATTTGACATATTGGAAGTTAGCTTCAATTATGATTATTATTTCGGCTGGTACAGTATTTTTGATGTGGATTGGAGAATTAATAACAGAAAAGAAAATTGGTAATGGTATTTCATTACTTATCTTTGCCGGCATCGTAGCTAGTTTGCCAAATGTTATTCAAAATTTGGTAGTAAATTATAATTCAGCTGATTTGGTTACTTATTTATTATTTGTGGCGATTGCCTTAGGTACAATTGTTGGTGTGGTTATAATTAGTGAGGGTCAACGCAATATTCCAGTCAGTTATGCCAAACAAATTCGGGGTAATAAAACCTATGGTGGTAATAGCACTCATTTACCTTTGCGCGTAAACATGGCGGGTGTAATTCCGATTATCTTTGCTATCTCAGTCGTTTTATTTCCACCAATGATTGCTCAGTTTTTTGTAAATGGTACAGGCTTTTCTGCCACGGCTGCCAAGTTTATTGTAGATATTTTTAATAATCAATTATTCTACGCCATATTGTATTTTGTTTTGGTATTTGGCTTTACCTATTTTTATACTGCAGTTATTTTTCATCCCCAAAAAATGGCTGAGAATTTACAAAGACAGGGTGGTTTTATTCCTGGGATTCGTCCTGGTAAGCAAACTGAAGAATATTTAGGCAAGACCATGAATCGATTAATCTTTGTTGGTGCTTTATTCTTGGGCTTAATTGCTATCATGCCTCTAGTCTTGCAAGCTTTTACCGGTACCCAATCACTCGTAATCGGTGGTACCTCACTTTTGATCGTAGTGTCAGTAGCGATTGAAACTGCCAAACAAATTGACTCTCAGATTGAAGTGCATGAATACGATCGGATGTAATTGACACGAGACACATATCACATAACATAAAACAAAAAACATTAAAACAATCGTCGAAAGGCGATTTTTTTTACTCTTGTCAAAAACAGTACATATGTGATAGAATAAATTTGCTAATTTAAGCAAAAATAACTATAAAATATGTCTATATTTGGCTCTAGTACAACATATTCTACAACTGGACACCATCTGCATGGTGAAGCTGTAAGACATTTAGTCTCACAACATAAGGTGGCTTCTTTAAATTATCATGATGAACAAACAGTAGAATTAGCTATTTTAGCAGCTCGTGATGGTCAACATATGATTTCTTTGCAAAAGATACGTGATGTGTTGCATCATTTGCGTGTTAGTGGAAAAATAAGTCATGATGATAGAGAAGGATTGATGACAGTTTTTAAGAATTATTATAATAATCTTTAATATAGTATATGGTTGAAAGAGGTGGTAGGCATGAAAATTTTAATAGATCTAATAGATTAAAAGAGTTTGCAAAAAAATGGTTAATCCCAGGTTTTTTTGGTGTGGTTGGTGGTGTTGGCACTTTAGCTACTTTAGAAACTATTACCGATCAGGAACGTCCTTTACGTCCTTTAGTACGGATGACAGACACAGTGAAAAGTTGGGATGATGCGCCAAAAGAAGAAAAAAAAGAATTTGTTAGTGAATGGCAAAAAATGCCTGAGGCTGAAAAGGACAAGTTTATTAAGGATTTGTTATTGGAAAAATATAAAACTGAGAGAGAAGATTTGAAGGAAAAACGAGAGGATAATTATGAAGAACATAAAGATGAAATAGATGAATTTGATGAAAAATTATTTGCCAATACAAAAAAACAATTGGCTGAGGCGGAAAAACATGGTGGAAAATTACAAGATTTTGATCATGGTTTTTTTCATATTGATGCTGAGTATGGTTCAGGTAATTTGACTGAAGAAGAACATAAAAAAGCTAAAGAAAAATTATCAAAGGATAGAGAAAAGTTTGGCGGGAATGGTAATTTAACTCTTTCACAATTAGAAGTAGTGGCTCAAAATATGGGACGCTATGTACCCGAGTCAGCTTTATTGTCCGATATTGTTTTGCGTGGTTATGGTAATTGTGAGGCTAGGATGAAATATGTTTTAGCTTTATTTCCTAATGCAGAAGTAAAAATACAAAAATATCGTGACCATGTTATTTTATTAGCAAAAGTTGATGGTGTTTGGTACCAGGTTGAAAGTGAATATGTTGGTCCTTTTGTTCCTTCTGAAGAACAAAAAAAAGGTAAAACACTTTTAATTAATTCTGATGCTTTGGTGGCGGTCACTATTAATGAAAAACCACCAGCTCATTCTATTGAAGTATTGAAAGCTACTGGAAGTAATGGGATAGAACCTTATCCAGTACAGGAAACTAATTCTAATATAAATTGGCCTTTGATTGATGATGGTCAAAATGATTTGGCTTATTATGCTAGTGGTTCGAGTGTTGAAGAAGTTCGTCCTAATGACATAGAAATTGAAAAAGCAAGATTAGATAGTGAATTAAGAAAGGATGAGGATACTAAAGACCAAGTTGTTAAAAAAACCATGGAAGTGGTGTTTGAATTAGAACCACCAGTTTTGGATGCTGATAAATTTATAACAAAAGTTGAGAGTGAAGGAAAATTGGAAATTAATAAATACACTTTACAACAATTAGAAAAATTGAGTCCAGAACAAATAGCATCTTTTCACAGTACGCTTGCTGGTGCTGAAATTGTTATAAGCGACACAAGTGCTATCCAAGATTGGTCGCTATTTAGAAAATATTTTGACATGCCAGAAGGTGGTGGAACTTATACAATAGTTGTAAAAGACAAAAATTTTGACATTGCCAGGGTTAATGAATTTATTGGTGGTGAATCAGATAATAAATCTGGTTATTATAATGTTTTATCAGTTATATTTGATGGAGCTAGTTTGGAAAATGGTGATTTTAGCGACAAAAAAATTGAAGAACTTCAAGCTTTTTTGGATAATACCGACCAAACAAATTTGGGTGGAATAGGATTTAATGGTTGTGGTTTGAGTGATTTGTCTTTTTTAGATAAAATTAAGTGGACAAAAAAGTTTGGTGCACTGTCTATACGCGATAACAAACACGAGATTAAAAATTGGGAAGCACTTGATAGATTAGGCCTTTCAGAAGTTGTATTTGTAAATGTACCAGGAGAAGTAAGATTGCCAAAATTATCTTTGGAAGCTAAGTTGGCTGACGGTGAAGATTCTGTGTTTCGGGCTGATCGGGGTGAAGTTGCTTATGAAATTCAAGGTACAAAAGTTAGTAACTGGGAATTATTATCAGACCCAAATGCACCAAGGACTAATTTAACAGTTGATGATTATTCAATCAAAGATTTGCCATCTGGATTTTTCGCTCATGCAAATATTGGTATTTTAGATTTTTATCATGATGTTGATAGGTTTACAGGTAGTTTGCAACCTTTTCATGATTGTAAATATATTCGTGGTTTAAATCTGTATATTGGTGGTGGGTCTCGTGTTGATGTTACTAATATTACCACCTTTACAAATCTTAGTTATGTTGATATTGAAGCTGATAATCTTTTATTATTAGATTTTTCCTTAAGAAGTTTGGCTTTGCATAGTCCATCAGACCTTGGGCGTATTGATTTATCTGTTAATAATTTAAAACCAGTTGAAAATGCAGAAATCAGTCATGAATCTGTAATTCGTCGTCTGAAAGGTGTTTATGCTAATAATAGTAGAATAAGAGTTTCTTTAGCTGTAAGTTATCAAGATGGTACAAAATTTTTATATGATCTAAATGTAAAAGAAAAAGAAATAATTGTTAGTAATAATAATAATGCTGACTTTAAAATTTTAAAAAGAATTGATTTAATAGAAGAAGAATAAAACTATGAAAAAAGTAATAATATTAATGGGCGTACCAGGTAGTGGTAAAGGCACTCAAGCTAGAAAATTAGTTGGTCGGTATGATTTGGCGCATATTTCCACTGGTGATTTATTGCGCGCTTTGGATAAAGATCCAAATGCCAATCCAGAAGACAAACAAAAACTAGCTGATATGAAAGCTGGTAAACTAGTAGCTGATGATTTGATATACAAGCTAGCTTTCTCGGCTATGGATAAATATTTAGATTCAGGTAGAGGAGTTTTGTTAGATGGGGCGATTCGCAATGTAGAGCAAGCCAAAAAATATCAGGAATATTTTACTAACAATGGTTTAGAAAATGAAATTTTGGTAATTGAAATTGCTTTGTCTGATGAGACCAGTTTTAATCGACTGACTCGGAGAAAAATTTGTCCAACTTGTGGTTATATATTACCATATTCATTAGAAAATGAAGCCAAGTTTGATTGTCCAGAATGTAGGGGTAAATTAATTGTCCGCGAGGATGATAATCCAGAATCAGCTAAAAAGAGAATTGTTGAACAAGGGAATATGGCGATTAAACCAATTTTGGATTATTATAAAAATTTAGGAGTTTTAAAAACTGTTGACGGTGAGATTGATATTGATAATGTGGATAAAGAAATTGATAAAATTTTGCACAACTAATTTGTTACATCGTTAGATTGTCATCCCCGCGAAAGCGGGGATCCAGAAATTGAAGAATTGGTAATGGATTCCTGCTTTTGCAGGAATGGCAAAAAAGACTCCCTTGAATGGGGAGTTTTTGGTTGCTTTTTTCCTTATTTTGGGGTAAAATATTAACTATATGGCCTATATAAAATCACCCGAAGAAATCTCCTTAATAAAAGAAGGGGGAGAAATTTTGGGTAAAATTTTAGAAAAATTAGCCGGTATGGTCAAGCCCGGTATTTCGGCTTGGGAAATTGATGAAGAAGCAGAAAGATTGATAAAAGAAGCTGGTGGACGGCCGGCGTTTAAAGGTTATAGAGGTAGAAAAAGCGAACCACCATTTCCTTCAACTATTTGCGCTTCAAGAAATGAAGAATTAGTTCATGGCATTGCCACCAAAGATAAAATCCTAAAAGATGGAGATATTTTTAGTATTGATATTGGTATGCAGTATCCAGTTAAGTGTGGAAAAGGAGAAAATGGTAATGGATTTTTTACTGATACAGCTTTGACGGTTGTAGTAGGAAAAGTTCCAGAAAAGACAAAACAATTATTAAATGTAACAAAAAAGTGTTTGGAAATTGGTATAGCTCAAGCCCAAGTTGGTAATACAGTGGCGAGTATTGGTAAAGCCATTCAAGATTGGGTAGAGCCACAAGGTTATGGTATTGTACGTGATTTAGTTGGTCACGGAGTTGGTCATGCTGTTCACGAAGAACCACGCGTGCCAAATTATTATGACAAAAGTTTAGAAAATTATATTTTGAGAGAAGGGGTAGTAATTGCGATTGAACCAATGGTGACGATAGGTGATTATCATGTTATGACTGCCGACGATGGTTGGAGTATTTCTACTGTTGATGGTAGTTTATGTGCACATCAGGAACATACGATTGTGATTACAAAAGATGGACCAATGGTGGTGACTAGAAGACCACACGAGAAGTTTTAATTTTAGTTTTAGGTAAGAGTAAAGAAGCCAGAATTCTGGCATCTTATCCTTAGCCTTATAACTCATTTTATGAATATACTAGGTGTAGATTACGGTCGTAAAAGAATTGGTTTGGCTTGGGCCCAGACTGGTTTAGATGTGGTTTTACCATTTGGTGTGGTAGGTAATAAAGATGAATTGGTAGAATTAATAAAAAAAGAAAAAATAAATAAAGTTATTTTTGGTTTACCTTTGGGTTTGGAAGATTCTAGTGAGAATGATAACACAAGGCGGATTAGAAAATTTGCTGATGAAGTAAAAAAAGCGACTAATTTAGAAATTGATTTTGCGGATGAAAGATTGACTACTGTCGAGGCAGAGGAGATGGGTGGGGGAGTTAGTTTGGATGAAAAGGCGGCTATGCTAATATTACAAACTTGGTTGGATAGTTCATCCCGAGGAACAAAGTGACGAGGGATCTTTCCTATTCATTATAATTTTTTAAATCATTAATTATCATTTTGCCAGTGTAAGTGATAAAAAAGATTCCTCTCCGTCCTGGGCGGATCGGAATGAATGTTTAATATGTTTTACTTCAGCAACTTATTTAATAAAAAAATTCGTGATAAAAATGATGAGATTATTGGTAACTTGTTAGATATTGCCGTTGATAGCGATGATAAAAAACAATATCCACCAGTGGTTGGTATTTTGTTAAAAGGGAAAGATAGCCAAGAATATTATGTCGAAATTAAAAACGTTTCCAATTGGAGTTCCGATGGAATTTTTTTGCGTTGTGTTTTAAACGAAAAAATGTTATCAATTCCAAAAGAAGACCATTTATTATTTTTGAGTCGGCATATTGTTGACAAACAAATTGTTGATTTGTCTGGAGTAAAAGTGGTAAGAGTAAATGATTTACAATTTAGTGCTGTACAAGGAATAATGAGTTTGCTCGCTATTGATGTCTCTACTAGTGGTTTGTTGCGTCGTCTTGGTTTTCATGGGTCAATATTTAGATTTTTCAAACCACATCTTTTGGAATGGAAAGATATTCATGTTATTGGTGATAAATTACAGTTTGATATAAATAAAGATGATTTGGTAAAGTTACATCCAGCTGATATTGCCAACATCGTGGAAAAATTAAATTTAAATCAGAGTAGTACGTTATTAGATTCACTTGACGAAAAGACAGCCGCCAAGGTTTTGGAAGAAGTTCAACCAGAAATTCAGAAAATTTTGGTTCAACATCTTGGACCAGAAAGAGCCATGGATATAGTGGCAAAAATGTCAGCTGATGAACTGGTTGATTTGATTCAACTTCTTCCTGCTCGTGAATCGGTACAACTTATTGAAAGATTACCATCTCACAAAGATGCCAAGAGTTTAAGAAAAATTTTGGAATATGATGAAGACGAAGCTGGCGGTCTCATGACCACAGAATATTTAACAGTTAGTCTAGATGAAACTGTCGGTGAGGCAATTGAAAAGATTAAAAAATATTCTCATCTTCATCGTTCAATATTTTTTGTATATGTAGTGGATAATGAAAATCATTATCTGGGTGTTGTTTCAATGAGACGATTGATGATTAGTGATGAAAAAAGAAAAGTAGGGGAGGTGATGAAAAGAATTGCTGGTATTCCTGGTGTTAAGGTAGACGTTAATTTAACAAAAATCGCCACTATTATGACAAAATATAATTTGTTGTCAGTAGCGGTGATAGACGATGATAATCATTTGTTAGGCATAGTGACGATTGATGATATTATGCGTTGTCTAATACCTAATGCCTAATTACGAATTACGGATAATCCTGATTTACAGATAAGTAATTTTGTAAATTATAACAAGTTTGTATCCGTAAATCAGAATTACTCGCCTCGCTGAAGCTATGGCGAAGTGGGTCTGTATATCAGTAATATTTTATGTCAGAGAAGAAGGTTGTTAGTAAAAAATCAATTTGGTGGGCCAAAGTTTTGTTTTTTTTAAGCGTAATTGGTCCAGGTATCATTGCTGCCAATGCTGATAATGATGCTGGTGGTATTTCTACCTATTCAATTGTTGGTGCCCATTTTGGTCTCAAAATGCTTTGGGTTTTGTTTTTGATTACTTTTTCTTTAGCTGTTACTCAAGAAATGGGTGTGCGTATTGGCTTGGTTACCAGACAAGGATTGGGTGGTATTATTCGGGAAAAATTTGGAGTTAAATGGACTTTGTTTGCTATGGTGACAATGCTTATTGCCAATCTGGGTACGATTACAGCAGAATTTGCTGGGATTGCTTCATCTTTTGAAATTGGTAATATTTCAAAATATTGGTCAGTGCCAGTCTGTGCTTTGGCTGTGTGGCTAATTTTATACAAAGGTTCTTTTAAACTTACCCAAAAAATATTTTTGATATTTTCGGCTTTTTATATTGTTTATATAGTTAATGGATTTTTGGTTGGTCCAGATTTTGGTGAAGCAACTTTATCTTTATTTAAACCAACTTTGGAATGGAGTGCGCCATTTTTACTTACTATGATTGCTTTGATTGGTACGACTATTACTCCTTGGGGGCAATTTTTTATTCAATCATACGTAGTGGATAAAGGTTTGGATATCAAACATTACAAAGCAGAAAAAGTAGAAGTTTTTTTAGGCGCTTTTATTACTGATATTGTTAGTTTTTTTATTATCATTAGTACTGCCTATACTCTCTATAAACACGGAATTCATATTACTGATGCCAAAGACGCGGCTTTAGCTCTAAAACCATTGGCTGGTCAGTTTTCTTTAATTTTGTTTGCTTTTGGATTATTTGTCGCCTCTATGCTTGGGGCTTTTATTTTACCAACTGCGACGGCTTATGCGATTTGTGAAGCTTTTGGTTGGGAATATGGTTTTAATAAGAAATGGCCTGAAGCAAAAATTTTTTATAGTATTATTTTGATTGGAATTATTATTCCAGCGATTTTAGTATTAATACCAGGATTAAATTTGATTAAAATCATGATATTGTCACAAGATGTAAATGGAATTTTGTTACCAATTATTTTGATTTTTGTTTTGAAGATCATTAATGATAAAAAAATCATGGGTGAACACGTGAATAAGCCAATTGGAAATATTATTGCTTGGCTAACGGTTGGGGGAATTATTACCGCGACTGTGGTGTTGGTGATATCATCATTTGTTTATTAAATTATATGAAAGCAATTGTTCTCTCTCGTCGCGATTTCCGCGAAGCTGATCAAATTATTTCACTCTATACTTTAGAAAAAGGGAAAATGGAAATATTAGCGAGGGGAATTAAAAAAATTACTTCAAAAAATTCGGCTCATTTAGAGCCGTTTTCTTTGGTAGAGGCAGAAATTATTTTTGGCAAGGAATTAAATTATTTAGGAGCTGTACAACCAATCAATTATTTTGTAAATATTAGGCGTGATTTGCAAAAAAGTTTGGCAGCAGGATTTTTAGTTTCAACTCTAGATAAACTCTTACATGAAGGGGAGAGAGACGAGAGGATTTTTGATTTGGCGGTTGGCTGGTTGGAATTTGTGAATAATTTTCAATTTTCAATTTTCAATGCTCAATTATTATTGGATAGTTTTTTTGTTAGATTGTTATATTTTTTGGGATTAGATATTGTTGAATCAGATAAAGTTTCAACTGGAATAAAAAGCGAATTAGAAATTTTGAGTAAAGCTAATTGGGAAGAAATAAGTAAATTAGAATACAAAAAATCAGTGCATGATTTTATATACAAATTTTTGTTGTATAATACTGATAGAAAAATTAGTGATTGGCACCACTAATCTAAACACTAATCTGCACTAATACTTATGGTGTGGATAAGTTATTTGACGTAAATTAAAAATGGTTGTAAAGTGTAAATATATGAGACAAATGTTTCGAACAAATAATACTAATAATAATACACCCCAACCCGGCGGGCTAGTTTTGTAGTGTCTTAAACAAATTAACACTAACCAAGACTCTCCCCGCGCGGGAGAGTCTCTTATTTTTATTTTATTCCGAGGTAGTTGAGTTGGTACAACACCGCGCTGTTAACGCGGATATCGCTGGTTCAAGTCCAGCCCTCGGAGCAAAAATTAATTTTTAATTCATAATACTAAAATTATGACCACAGAACAAATTAGGGAGGAAATCGTCAAGCATAAGGTGAAATTTATTCACCTGCAATTTTCGGATTTATTAGGAGGATTAAAGGCTGTTACGATTCCAGTGCAACAGTTTGGAGATACTATCAAACATGGTAAATGGTTTGATGGATCTTCAATTGAAGGTTTTGCGCGAATTTCTGAATCTGATATGTTTTTAAAACCAGATTTGGAAACTTTTGCTGTGATACCTTGGACAAGAGGAAATGGTTACACCGAAGCGAGAGTAATTTGTGATGTCTTCACACCAGATGGTGAACCGTTTACAGGGGATCCACGTTATATTTTGAAAAAGCAATTGGCTAGAGCGAAGAAATTAGGTTTTGATTATTATGTGGCACCAGAATTAGAATTTTTTCTCATGAAACGGCGTGAAGATGGAACAATTGAACTTTTACCTCATGATAAGGCGGGTTATTTTGATCAGACGATTGATGGGGCGACGACTGTACGTCATGCTATGGGCACAGCTTTGGCTGGGTTTGGAATGGAAGTAGAAGCTCTACATCATGAGGTGGCCAATGGTCAGCATGAAATAAACTTTAAATATTCTGATGCTTTGTGTGCAGCCGATAACACTATTACTTTTAGATACGCTTTGAAAATGGTCGCCAAGAAAATGGGTTTGCATGCGACATTTATGGCCAAGCCATTTTATGGTATCAATGGTTCTGGTATGCACACTAACCAGAGTTTGTTCACTGAAGGAAAGAATGCTTTTTATTCAGAAGATAAAAAATATCATTTGTCAGATTATGCTTTGCAGTTTATTGCTGGCCAACTCAGTCATATTAAAGGAATGAACGCGATTATTAACCCGACAGTAAATTCATACAAGCGTTTGGTAGTTGGTTATGAAGCCCCAGTTTATATTTCTTGGGGTCAAACAAACAGGTCAGCTCTCATGCGTATTCCTAGAGTAAATCCAGATAAACCCCAGACTACGCGGTGTGAATTACGTTGTCCAGATCCAACTTGCAATCCATATTTAGCCTATGCTGTAATGTTATCGGCTGGTTTGGATGGAATTGAAAATAAATTACAAGCGCCAGAGCCAATTGAAGAATCAACTTATGAAATGACACCAGAAGAAATTGTAAACAGAGGAATTGATACTGTGTCGCGTGATTTGTATAGTGCTCTCCTTGCTATGAAAGACGATAAAATGATTAGTGAGGTGCTAGGTAAAGATATGTCCAAGAGGTATTATGAAATAAAAATGAGTGAATGGGATGATTTTAGATTACACGTGTCAGATTGGGAAAGGGAAAGATATTTGGAAGTATATTAAGTATCTAAGTTCACTAAGTCGCTAAGTTTTTTAAGTTAAATATGTATATATTTATAACAACAACTACAACTCTATATTCTCTGTTCCAGAGAGAGTTGTATTGATGTTGTTTTAAAAAATCAATCCAGCCCCCTCTTGAACAGAGAGGGGCTTTTGTTTGTCGTTTGGATGTACCAAACCAGAAAACAAAGCTGACGTTCCTTTAGGGAGGGTACGATGCCTAAGTTCAACGATTTCTTGCTTCAGGCCATGAAGACCACGCAAGTGGATCAAGAGCGGGCACAGGAACTCATGGAGTTCATGAAGGGGGTGCTTGGTCAGCAGATGATTGACAGTTTCGGACAGCGTAGTCCGCAGGAAGTGGTGCGAGCGATCATCTTCGGTGGGCTCGAGATCTACCGTGCGCAACACCAGATCGCCATCATCTGCTTCTGTGGCAGACAGGGTTGGATCCCGATGGACAGTCGCAACGAGGTAGCCATGGAGATCAATGAGGTGTTGCTCTGGCGAGTGCAACAGTTGCTGGGAGGTGTTCGGTGAGTAGCATCCGATTTCGTCAGGAAGTGGCTGGAGCAGTCAGCTGGTTGCGTCGTCAGCCCGAGGGCACGGTGTACCCCATCAGGCCCGAGGTGACCAGTCAGAGTTCATGCTCGTGTGGTCACTTGCCACGAAAGGAGTGTATGGGGTGGAATCGGTCCGAAGGCCCGGTGGTCTGGAGGGGCGAGTTCGTAGTGGCTTTGCGTGACGGCAAGCCCTACCACGTCGCGTGTGGGCAGGAGATCAAGATCTGAGGAGGATTTTAGGCAAAGGGCGGGGGCAATCGTGCCCCCGCCCTCCGACTGGATTACTTGCTAAAATTAGCTAAAAGTGGTAAAATTTTTGTAGATGTTTTATTGTTTTATCCCGCCCGCCTCGCAAGCGAGAGCGTTGCGGGCAGGTGTTTTTATGTTTAATTGAAAATATGTTTTCATTGTGGTTTTATAGCTTATTTTTTCGAGAAATTAAAATTGGTAAATGGCAGAAAATGCCAGAAAATTTGGCTAATTTGAGCGAAAAAATAATGAGAAACGAACCAACATCTGGTAAAATTTTTCGTCCAACTCCACAAAAGAGTTGGTTCATCACTATCCTAACTACTGTAATTTTTGTGGGTTTTTTTGTCTGGTTGTTTATCTTAGGTAGTGGAATTGGTTTTTTTTCTTATGTTTGGTTTAAAATGCAATGGTTTTTAGTTTTAATGTTATTTCTTGTAGTTTATTTTTTTTATTATTCTATACTTAGTAATTGGCTTTTTCCTAATTGGTTGAAAAAGAAAAATAATCATTATTTTATTTATGTTGGACCAGAAGGAATTTTGCGTAAAGATTATTTTCGCGCTTGTTTTATTCCTTGGTCAGTGGTTAGTGGAGCCATGGTGAATCATAGTTA
Organism: Candidatus Magasanikiibacteriota bacterium; assembly: GCA_049287025.1. GTDB lineage: Bacteria > Patescibacteriota > Patescibacteriia > Magasanikbacterales > UBA922 > UBA11710. The sequence goes on along the minus strand of JBAQFA010000038.1, from coordinate 2,279 downwards.
TTGGGGAGAAGATGGCTCAAGTTTATCACTGGATTTGTTTATCAAGGATCATAAAGTTTGGAATCCAATGTTAGTAAATTCCTATGCTCATGGCTCTTTTTGGTACGGACTCGTAACTTATAGTATGGATGATATGTTTTTAATAGCTAATAATATAAAAAATTATGCCAAGGAAATTGGTTTTAAAATAAATTAAACATTATGCAAACATTTATAAAAGATTTAGGAAAATTTGTAGGAGAGGAAGTAGTTTTAAAAGGTTGGTTAAATAATGTTCGTTCTTCGGGTTCTATTGCTTTTTTGGAATTGCGTGATGGTTCAGGTTTTGTGCAGTGCGTAGCTAATAAAAAAGAATTATCCGAAGATGTCTGGAATTTGGTTGAGAAGTCAACCCAAGAGTCATCAATAATAATAACTGGAAAAGTTGTACAACATCCTAAATTGGTAAATACTTACGAATTACAAATTACTAATTACCAATTACTTCAATCGTCCATTGATTATCCAATTGGTAATAAAGAACATGGTCCAGAATTTTTAATGGATAATCGTCATCTTTGGTTACGAAGTAAAAAGCAATGGGCAATTTTGCGGATTCGGGATGTAATTATTACAGCGATTAATGAATATCTACATCAAGAAAATTTTATAAAAGTTGATTCACCAATTTTTACCCCCAACGCTTGTGAAGGTACAACAACTTTGTTTCCAGTGCCATATTTTGATGAGGGGACTGCTTATCTTTCTCAGTCAGGCCAATTATATATTGAAGCAGCAATTGCTAGTGTGGGTCGGTGTTATGACTTTGGACCAGTTTTTCGTGCCGAAAAATCAAAAACTAAACGCCATTTGTCAGAATTTTGGATGATGGATGCTGAAGGGGCTTTTGTGGAACATGATGAAAATTTACAAATTCAAGAAGGTTTGGTAAAACATATTGTAAAAAAATGTTTAGAAAATTGTCAGGCAGAATTACAAATTTTGGAAAGAAATATTGAACCTCTGCAAAAATTATTAGACCTACCATTTACCAGACTTACTTACAAAGAGGCGATTGGTAAATTACAAACCATGGGGTCAGATATTAAATACGGCGAAGATTTGGGAAATGACGATGAAGGTTTGCTTACTCAAGATTCACCCGTGCCAGTCTTTATTGAAAAATGGGATAAAAATATTAAACCATTTTATATGAAGCGTGATCCAGAAGATGAAACGCGCGTGTTAAATGATGATTTAATCGCTATAGAGGGTGCCGGAGAAATAATTGGTGGTTCTCAACGTGAAGATAATTTTGATTTACTTTTAGAACGGATCAAGCATGAAGGCTTGGATGAAAAAGAATATGAATGGTATTTGGATTTACGCAAATACGGGGCAGTACCACATTCAGGTTTTGGTATTGGATTAGAACGGATGGTGCGTTGGATGGCCGGGGTAGAGCATATTAGAGAATGTATACCATTCCCAAGAACAATCAATAGATTAAAACCATAAAATGAATAAAAAGCATAATCGTAGTTTACCAGAAAAATTTACCCAACGCCTAACAGAAATGTTTGGCGTTTCTTTGTGTCAACAAATTCAACAAACTTTTGTAGAACGGCCAACAACTTTTCGGGTTAATACTATTAAAGCTGATAAAAATGAAATTAGACAGAATTTATTTGATTTAGGATTTAAAACTGACAATGTTGTGTGGTATAAAGATGCTTTTATTTTAAAAAATAAATCTTTGCGCGAATTGCAAGAATTAGATCTTTATAAACAAGGTAAAATTTATGTACAGAGTTTGGCAAGTATGGTACCGCCTTTAGTTTTGAATCCACAGGCAGGGGAGGTAGTGTTGGATTTAACCGCTGCGCCAGGTAGTAAGACTTCACAAATCGTTGCATTGATGTCTAAAATTGGAGAACTAGTAGCAAACGATGTAGATAAAGTTAGATTTGAGAAGTTGAGGCATAATATGGAGTTGCTTGGCATCCTGAGCGAAGTGAAGGATCTTTCGGAGGGTATAAATAATGAAATACAGAATTTAAATATAGTTCAATTAAAAGCAACCTCGACAGACCCCACCGGCACTTCGTGTCCGCCTCCCCTTATAGGGGAGGAGCTTGGTTGGCGTTTTGTTTTAAAAAATGAAAACGGGGTAGAATTGTCAAAATTATACCCAAATTATTTTGATAAAATTCTATTAGACGCACCATGTACAGCTGAAGCACGAATTATTTTGGATAAACCAGCGACTTATGGTTTTTGGCAAGAACGAAATATTAAGG
>JBAQFA010000037.1:0-1694 GCA_049287025.1 Candidatus Magasanikiibacteriota bacterium | reverse complement strand
CAATTTTTAATTGTATTTGGACTGTTTGTGTCTGGTCTTGTGCTTCAGGTAATGCCTTTTGATAGGAAAGGAGAGCTAAGTCGTAACTCTTTGCTTTTTCGTAGGAAATTGCTTCCGCATAATTTTTATTTTGTGTCTCCAGTACCGATGTCGGAGTGTTATTAGCTGAGTATTTTACTGTGACTGGATTCTTGATGTAAAAATACCAAAATCCAAAAAAAAGAACGATAATAACAGTAAGAATTCCTAAAAACCACGTGAGAATGTTTTTGTTCATTTCTATGCAGTAGCATCACTAGAAGCACTACCTACTCCGTCACCACAGCTGCATGCGCCAGCACTTCCGTCAGCACATGCCCCCGCACTCCCAACTCCGCACGCTGAGTCGCCAGCACAGCCATCACCAGTATAGCCAGAACCACTAACATCAGCATATGCATCCTGAATAAAAAAATTATCAGAGATTTTTTTATCTAAGCTTCCTGCAGTCATTATTTTTGGAGTTGCAATAAAAAAAATTGTAAAAATTCCGAAAGAAATAGTAAAAAATGCTGATAGTCGACGCAAGAAAGTTTTGCCACCACCTTGTATATTCTTAATTCTAGTCATATGGCTAGTGTATCACGGTAAAATTGAATACATCCACTACATAGAAGTCAACATATGTGGATAACACAAAGGAAAAATAAAGTGATATAATATTGTCCATGCTGAAAGATATTATCTCTTTTGACCGTGTTTGGCTTAATTTGCATGAGCATTCTTTTTCTGCTAAAGCCGTAGTGTCGTTTATTAATTTTTTAGAACGAAGACTTGGGGCGGAGTTTGTTTATGACAATTCTCGTTTTAATTCTGAATCTCTGGGACTGGCTAATTTATTTGAAATTGCTGAAACATTACATTCCCGTGGGGTTATTCGTTCTTATAAAAGGAATTATAGTTTTTCAGATGAGCCAAGGACGATTTATTGGAATGCAGAATATCATCTTGGAGACGGGCAATATGATAGTGCGGGAGGAAGTTCTCTTGACAACCAGTCGCTTGCATTTACTAAAACAATTGCTGAGGCGATAGAGCGTAATGCCTGGTTTACTTATGATGGGTTCGCTCCATTTATTTTTGCAACAATCAATGACATGGAGAAAAAGTATAATTTTTTACACCCAAAAAATTTTGCTAGCTACGATGAAATAGTTCGTGGAAAGAATAAACGCCTAGAAATTGAACCTGAGGATTCATTTCGTTGGGTTAATGGTTATTCGTGGACTAAAAAAATGTCATCATGGGTTCCAGCACAAATTGTAAGTGGTCATAAGAATCTTCGGTCTTTTAGCTCAACCTCAAAGGAGCCTTCTATACGAGCGTCCATAACGACAGGGATTGCAACACATCCTGTTCGAATGAGTGCTTTAGTGTCTGGTGTTTTGGAAGTCATTGAACGTGATGCTTACATGATTACATGGTTGAATCAACTCTCTTTGCCACGTATTGATCTTGTAGAACTCTCATCTAGAAACAGCTCTCTTGATAAACTTTTTAAAATTTGCCACCAGTATGGGTTTAGACCACATGCAGTTCGTCTTTTAACTGATGCACCCACCCATGCAGTTTGTGTCATACTTGAAGACTTATCTGGAACGCTTCCAAAATTTTCGATTGGACTTAAAGCCCACCAAGATTCGGCATATGCTGTT
>JBAQFA010000036.1:0-5277 GCA_049287025.1 Candidatus Magasanikiibacteriota bacterium | reverse complement strand
CACTTCTAGTATTTTAACTGGTGCGACTCAACAATTCACAGCGACTGCTCTTGATCAAAATGGTGTGGCCATGAATCCACAACCTACCTTTACTTGGTCTTCAGCTAATATTGCCGTTGCTACAATTAATACTAATGGTTTAACAACTGGTGTCTCAGCTGGTGGTCCAGTGGCAATTACTGCTATGAGTGGCGCTATTTCTGGTACTGCTAGTGTGACTGTGACAAAAAAAACATCAGGTGGCGGTCATGGTGGAGGTGGTGGTAATTATTCTCAGTATGCACCAAAAAATCCAGAAATAAAGGTAACCAATATAGATAAAATTAATAAAACATTAACACTTAAATTGTCGGCTACCAATAATCCAACTTTAATTGCCATTAGTACAAATGAAAATTTTAATGGAGCTAATTTTGTACCATTTCAGGAATTTGTAAATTTGAGTTACATTAATAACACTGAAAAAATTAAAATTTATGTTAAATTCCAAAATAACTATGGTAGCGTAGTTAAAGATACAGAGATCAAGTTATCACAAGACGAAGATTCAGATGACAATGATTCAAATTCAGATGACAATGATTCAAATTCAGATGATGAGGATGAAAATACAACCACTGAGGAAGAATCAAACGAAGGTGAAGTCCTGGGTATAAAAATAACTCGTTCTGATGAACTTGTTAGGATTCATAAACAAGGTGAACGCGGGACAGAAATAAAGGAGTTACAAGATGAACTCAAAAAATTAGGCTTCTTCCCTGGTAATATTGGTTCAACTGGTTATTATGGTCCTATTACATCTGCCGCAGTGAAAAGTTATTTAGATAATAAAAATTCGGAAAAGACTTTGGTTTCGTTGACTATTGATGATTTGATTAAACAACTCAAACCAGGTAGTCGCGGTCTAATGGTCCAAAAATTACAGACTATGCTCAAAGATTTAAAGTATTTTCCTGATATGAACACAACTTTGTATTATGGACCGATTACTGGTGGAGCAGTAAAGAAATATCAGGCTCACAAAGTCTAGTAGAGATAAAGAGAATCCACCCCACTTAGCTTCTTAGTTTATGAAGTAAAGGTGGGGTGGTTTTTTGCAAATATTTCTGATAAGATATATATTATCAAGTGATTATGCACAAGACAGTAAAAAAATATTTTATTCCTCATGCGGACAACAATTATCATCCGCATATTTTACACACTAAACGGACAATATTTTACGGTTTAGTTTTTTTGTTTTGTAAAGTTATAATGATATTGTTTGCAATGTCTCTGCCAATTACAGTATTTACTTCACCCGATGTCTTGGCTGAACAAGCCAGAAAAATATTTTTTTTAACTAATAATTTGCGTGAAGAAAAAGAAGTAAAAGTTTTGAATAATAATGATAAATTGGTATTGGCCTCTACAGCCAAGGCCAAAGACATGGCAGAAAAATCTTATTTTAGTCATACTAGTCCGGATGGTAAATTAGTTAATAATTTTATTAAAGAGAATGGCTATCAATATGAAATAGTAGGGGAGAATTTGGCAGTTGGTTTTGCCACAGCGGAAGAGGTTATGTCGGCTTGGAAAAAAAGTCCGACTCACTATGCCAATTTGATTGATAAAGATTTTTTTGATTTGGGTGTAGATTTGGAAATTGGCGAATATAAAGGAGAGATAACAGTGTTTGTGGTTCAACACTTTGCTTCGCCAGTAGTTTTATTACAAGAAAAAAATATACAAACAACAAAAACTAATATTGTAAAATCTAATCCCTCTGTTTCTTCATCTTCTCTTTTAGAAAGTATGATAACTTCAACTAAACAAACTAACGAAATTTCTATAAACCAAGATGTTTTGTCGGAAAAGATAGTTAAAGAGACAGCTAAGGAAAGTGCAGAAATAGTTGGAGTTCCATTTTGGAAAAATCCAATTCAAAAGTATGAACATGCCAAAGATGTTTCACCAGCAAAAAATGTTTTCAATTTTTCAAATTGGTTATACTTAGTAGCAATTATATTTTTTAGCCTAGCTTTAGGTTTGATGATTTTTATAGAGATTAAAATTCAACATCACCATATTATTATACAATCACTTAGTCTAATTGTATTTTTAGTAGTATTATATATTTTTTAATCTTAGATTTCATGATTTAAAAAAGACCGTTACTCTATCGGTCTTTTGGTTTTTTAATATTAGTTTATCAAATTATATATTTGGTGTAAAAATTGTTGGTTGATAATTTGTTTACTGTGCTGTTGATAGCGTTTTTCTGTAATTTGTGGTGCCATCATTTTTTCTCTTTGAGTCATCGTTAATTCTTTAATACTCTTCCACAAATTTGGATGTTCAATCTTTATATGCTCATCAATTTTTCTGACCACTTCAAATGTATTATTACCTTTGGTCACAAAACTACAATTATTATTAAAATTTTGGCAAGCTAGAAATTTCATATAATAAATAAATTATTTATAAAGATTAATTAAAATTCGTCGACCACAAATTTGATGTTAAAAACCAATTTTTTCTTTAATAAAAATTAAAGTAATTCTATCTTTAACAACTTCTTTATTAAAAATAAGAATCTTATTAACCCCACTACCAGCACCATAAACTTTCAAAGCTCGTTCGTTTTCAAGAGGAAAAACATAGTTATTTATTCGTTTCATAGCTTCATCAAGATTCTTTACAATTTTTTGCGCGCCTACTACCCAAATTACGTTATCGGCACCATAAGAATAAGCAGGTAATTGGCTACCAGTGGCCGAGGCAACACAGACTTGACCATCTTCTGTAACAGCATGAACACTACCCACAGTCCACTTGTGCACAGCTCCAAGCTGAAGTTTTTCTATTTGCCGATCATTTTCAGCCATTATGTCCATAGCTTTTCGCACAGATTGATAATCAATACTGCTATTAATTTGGTCACTTAGGCCTGTAGAATCAACAGTCACAGAGGTCATATTCATTACCATTGATCCTTTAGGAATTAATTTTAATACCATTTCTTTGGCTTCTTTTTTATTTTCTGCTACAAAGGCCTTAATATTATTTTTTAATAAGGCTTGTGTAGTTTTGTTTATGGTTTGATCATCAGGTACTTGGTCAAAAGCTCGGTGTATTTCGGTTTTATTATACATATTTTATTGATAGATTAACAGATTATTTATACTTATTAATTTTAACATTAATCTATTAAGACAAGATTAAGTTTTGTAGGTTTTTTTATAAAGTGTGTGGTAGAATCGCCAAAACAGGCGATTTTTGTTATAATGTTAGTCATGAATGTTGTTTTGGCTATAATTAATGATTTTTCTCAAATACTTAAATTAAGTATTATTTTTGATTCAGAAGAAATTAACAAAGAAGAAAAAATTAGCAAAGCAATTAAGAATAAGCTTGTTTGGGTTGTAAAAGATGATAACAAAGTTGTTGGCTATATTTTAGTAGAATTGTTTGATGAGGGTCATGACCAATTACCAAACTCTATTTTTATTTCTGAGCTTTATGTGTTAGAATCATACCGGAAACAAGGGGTTGGTAAAATTTTGATGCAGGCGGTGTTAGAAAATAAATCCAGCACTACAGATAAACCTGTAGTACTGGATAAATATCCCAAAAAATATACTTATTTTTCTCTGTCTCACGATCCAGCAGAAAAAACTCTAACTGATTTTTATAAATCATTTGGTTTTGATGTGGTAGGGGAGACAAAAGCGCATAATATTAAAATGATTAGGAAAATATGATCTTCAATCGGTACGGAATAAAATCTAACAACATCATTCTTTTGTGCATAATCCATTTTTTACAAGGCCTGATGTTTTTTTTGCCAATTTTGGCTTTATATTATCAAAAGACATTATTTTCCGCGCAAAATGTGGCTTTGATTTTTGCCATAGAAGCGATATGCTCAGCGATTTTTGAAGTGCCAACTGGAGCCATTGCTGATTTATTTGGCAAGAAGAAAACTATGATTGTGGCCTATTCAATTGATATTATTGCTTTTATAATTTTGTGGATTGGTGATAGTATGGCCATGTTTGTAATTTATGCTATTTTGACTGCCTTGGCCCATGCTTTAAATAATGGTCCGGAAACAGCCATAATGTATGACACTCTTAAACAAGAAGGGAAAGAAAATTTATATAAAAAAATTAGTGGGATTTATATGGCGATTTGGCCAGCCGGCGCGGCCATCAGTTCTATTGTGGGTGGATATTTGGCTACCATTTCTCTTCGTACCCCGATTTTTTATACAATTTTTCCTTTCTTGATTGCTTTAATTATTATATTTTTTATTGATGAACCACCGTACGAAAAAAAAGCGGACGCGACTTTAAATGGACACATGTTAGAATCTACCAAAGATGTTTTAAAAAATAAACAACTGATGTTTATTTTGCTTGGTGGAATAGTGGCCTGGTCGTTTGGCGAGAGTACTCATTTTTTGAGTCAATTATTTTTTCAATTTAAAAATATCCCTATTTTGTGGTTTGGTTATGCTACGGCAGCTGAGTTTGCTTTATCCTCACTAGGTTTTTATTTTTCACATGCAATTTCCGAACGGTTTGGAAATAAACGAACTGTAATAATGTCTGTAATTTTGTTGGCTCTGTTATTGATTTTTGCTACTTGGACTACTGGATTAACTATGCTAATATTATTTTCAACCTCGTCTTTCTTTTTTGGTTTGCGCAGTCCAATATTGGGGCATCTGTGGAATGAAGAATGTGAATCTAGAAAGCGGGCGACTATGAATTCTATAAATGCCCTGGTTTATCAATTGGGTGTGGCAATTGTCATACCAATTGTTGGTTATTGGTCAGATTTATTTTCTGTGAGTACAGCTTTTCTTTTAAGTGGTTTAATAATTTTAATTATACCACCCATATTTTTTGCATTTCTTAAAAATAATTAATTTATGAACCAAAGTATAAAACAGATCGTAGACAAAATTAATTCTTTAAACAAACAATTGTCAGACAAGTATAATCAGTTGGCTGAGAAATATGGTTTTTATTTTTCTGGTAGAAAAGTCGTATTTTTAAAAGAAATTAAACGAATAAATAAATCTTTCAAAATTCCGGTTTGGAAATATGTTGTTCCACAGAATATTCGACATTTATTGTCCATGCCATTTATTTACATGATGATAATTCCGGCCTTTATTTTGGATTTTTTCCTCACACTTTATCACATGGTAGCCTTTCCTCTTTTTCACATTCCAAAAGTTAATCGTAAAGATTTTATTGTTTATGATCGTCAGTTTTTGGATTATCT
>JBAQFA010000035.1:0-20940 GCA_049287025.1 Candidatus Magasanikiibacteriota bacterium | reverse complement strand
CAGTAAAGCATCTTCTATTTCAATACCGCGAGGTAATAACTGAACTTGTAAATCAGCAAAAATCTTTTGGGCGGCTTCTTGACGTTTTTCTGAATAAATATCTTTGGCTTCATACTGCGCAATCACTTCCCGAATCACACTTCTAATCTGAGGACGAATAACAATCTCATCATAAGTCAAACCAATATCACGATAAACATCAGATGCTTTTTCTTGCACCAAGTGATAAAGCACGGTAATATCCAAATCTACACTCAAACCTTCTTTGGTTAGAGCTGTGATCGCATCAGCCTCGGCTTTCTTTCCTTCACCCTGTGCCACATTCATAGTATATTCCTGAGTTCGAACATTCATCTTTGTCACTTTTACCAAAGGATTTTTTAAATGAAAGCCAGAAGCAAATTCTTCATCGCGCACTTTACCAAAAAAAGTTTGCACGCCAGTTTCACCGGCACCAATCACTACCCAAAACGAACTAGCAAAACTCAAAATTAAAATAACCACTACGGCTGATAAAATCCACCAGCCAAATTTTTTCCTTTTCATAGGATTAATTGTTTCCATAGGTTTTTTATTAAGACTAAATTTATTAAAAAAATTATTAGTATTTAAATTTACTCCATTCTTTTTCAATTGCCAATACAATAAAGCTAAACCAACTAAAATCAAAAAACCAGTTCGGCTTAGTACACCAAGCAAGAGAAAAATTCCGGGGAAAATATAATCTTTATATTTATTTTCCATAACTTAGCTAACTTAAATAACTCTTTCTATTTTCGCCCCCACTTTTTGTAATCGTTCTGCTAAATTTTCATAACCGCGTTCCACATGTTTAATTTCATTTATTATTGTCGTATTATCTGCTATCAAACCAGCAAGTACCAAACTAACCCCAGCGCGTAAATCAGGAGCAGTCACTTCAACACCTTCTAACTTTACATCACCTTCAACCATTGCCATTCTATCTTCCACAACAATCTTTGACCCCATACGATTCAACTCTGGTACAAGCATGAGACGATTCGAAAAAATTGTTTCTTTAATTTCACTCATACCGTGTATTAAACTAAGTAAAACCATCATCTGCGGTTGTAAATCTGTCGGAAAACCAGGATGTGGTTGGGTTTCTAGTTTAATATTCTTTAAGGTTTCTAAATTACCATTAACTGATAATAAATTCTCTTCTTGTTTAAAATCAACTCCCATCTCTTCAAGCTTTGCAACAAACCCTGGTAAATCATCCAAATTAACATTTTTAATTTTTATATTTCCGCCAGTAATAAGTGACAATATAATATAAGTACCAGCTTCAATTCTATCAGACATAATTGAATATTCACAAGCGTGTAATTCTTCAACACCACTAATAATAATTTTGTCTGTTCCCAATCCTTGAATATTTGCCCCCATCTTAATTAAAAAATTTCCCAAATCAACAATTTCTGGTTCCTTGGCAGCATTGTGAATAATTGTCTCTCCTTTTGCCAAAACAGCCGCCATCATAACATTTTCGGTCGCGCCCACACTAGGAATTTTTAATTTTTCAACTTCCACATCTACTTCATTTCCAACAAGATTATCCGCACTCAAATTGACAAAACCATGTTCAGTTGTGACTTGAACACCTAGTTGTTCAAACGCTTTCAAGTGTTGATCTACTGCCCGAGCACCAAGCGCACAGCCACCAGGTAAGGCTACTCTAGCTTTTTTCTCTTTTCCTAACAATGATCCAGCAATAATAAATGATGCTCTCATTTCACTAACTAATTCATATGGTGCCTCAACCGAAGTTAAACCACTATTCACTATTTTATAAGTACTATTATTCAACTTTTCCACTTTAAGACCAAGACATTCTAAGAGCTTTACCATAATAACCACATCACGCAAATCTGGTACATTCTCCAGCACAAATTCCCCTTCGGCCAAAACCGTTGCACACATAATAGGTAAAGAGGCGTTTTTTGCTCCTTTTACTTCAATTTCGCCTGACAACTGATTTCCCCCTTGGATAATAAATTTACCCCGCACCAAATCAATTTTGTTTTCATTAGACATATGTTTTATTGAAAATACTACCCCCAACACCATAAATTTGGTGCGGGGTTTAGCCATATAAATATTGATTTTATTAGATTTATATTGTATATTGTAGCTTAGATAAGACAATTAATCAAATCACATCTGGCATCTTAGCCCAATTCCCAATACCCAGGTTATGACTTACCCACAAACCAAAATCACTCGTAAAATTAGACTAACTATCATGATCTCACTCATAGTTACCTTTTTTGTTATTTCCCCAATCATTATCATGTACACCGCTGGTTATCGCTATGATTTTTCCAAACATGAAATAAAACAGACTGGGGTCTTGAGTATAGATGCTTTACCAAAAAATTTAACAGTTTATTTAAACGGGGTTAAAATAGATAAAAAAATTCCTGTCTGGCTTCCCAATCGCGCGCCAGGCAACTACGAAGTTAGATTAGTAAAAGACGGCTACCAGGAATGGATAAAAAATGTTGACATTGCTAGTAAGAAAACTACCTATATAAAAGAAATTACTCTTTTCAAAAAAAATTCGCCAATAATGATACTAGATGAATTGAAAAATATAATTAATTTCCAAGCCTCTTTTAATGGGCAATATATTATCATAACTACCAAAGAAAATAACATTTTTGAAACTTATTTATACGAAACAAATACGAAAATTTTATCTTCAATTTCTAGAATAAAAACTGAAACTGAGCCAGTAATTAATTGGTCGCCATTTAATAATTATTTTGTAATTCAAACCGCTAATAAACAACAAGATACTATTCAAATTTTTGACGCCACTGATCAAACTAACACCAAAACTTATATTTATAACAAGTTAGTTAATTATCAATGGGCAAAAAACACTTCTGTTCCTTCAATTTATATACAAAACAATGGACAAATTATTCTTGCCACTACTGATAGTGAAAAATTAGTAACAGACATTGACAATGATATTCAAGCCTGGCATGTACAAGATGAAAACAATGTCTGGCTATACAAAAATAACATTATAAAAAATGGCTCGTCTGAATATCACCTGGGGAGTGCAGTAAAAAATATAATTGATATTAATACTAATCGCTTAATTTACAAAACTGACAATGATGTAAAAATAATAAAATTTTTTGATAGCCAAATTCAAGAAAATAATTCCATCCCCACCCAACAAATTATTTATAATTACCAAACAGGCGAATGGATTACGTGGTCATGGTGGGAATTGTGGACTATTTATGATAATGGCAATACAGAATTGCTCAATCGCACTGGAGAAAAAATGGTCATAATAAATCCTCTAGATCAATATGGTTTGTTATTAATTGCTAATGAAAATAAAATGATTGGCTTTAATCCTGGGTATTATCTTAGTCATGAATTATTTTCTAATGCCCAAATTTTTAAAACTGCAGTTGATATCAATGTTAGAAAAATATTTTTCTGGGGCAAAGTGACAGATAAGACTGGGGTGTTTGAATTGCCCTACTAAAACACTCAACCACCTGACCACTTAATCACTAAATCACCTCTTATGGGTGATTTTTATATTGACAAAATTTGAAAAATCTGATAATTTTATTTCAAGACAACCACCTTGTGTTTGGGGGAACCCATGACCGTGAACGACCTGATCACCGCCCTCCTCGCGTTCCAGAACCTCGATCACCACCCTGACCCTCTACCTCTGGGGATCGAGCGCATGGACACCATCTCCCTGGGGGAAGCCCTGCGAGAGTTGTCCCAGGACTACGCAAGGGACACGCCGGTCGAGGAGGCCCTCTTGCGGCTACTGCGTAGCCGCGAAGAGATTCAGCTGCAGAAGGTATTCAAGGATCGCGGTCTCGGTAGTGAGAATCTCGTGGGCCTTCTGGGATTCACCTGTTCGTTGCTCGACCAGAAGAAAGTCTACCACCTACACACGATCCTGATGCTCCGCCGAGAGCTCAGCGAGCGGCTGGAGGCTGACTTCCAACCCGATGAGATGGGCCACGATGCCATATCCCAGGGTATCATGCGCCTCCAACGGATCGCCCAGGAGCTGGTGCCCCCCGAGGCCTACCCAGAGCCGCGCGCCGGCCTGCACGACTAGAACCACTGACCACCCCCTCCTCCGCTCCGGTTCAGGAGCACACGACCCCTAGGGCGACAGCGGTGGATTCTATTCTGTACGTTCTTTTTCTCGACTAAAAAACACCCGCGCCCGACTTAGTTCCGATGTAAAATCGGAATTGAGTTGGAGGATTTACGGGTGTTTTTTAATTTAGTTTTATTTTTTAAGCTACTGCTACCGCTTCTTTTAATCTTGAAACCATTATAATACTGAATAATAAAATACCTGCGCCAAGAAACTGAGTCGCACTCATTACACTGCCATGAATAAAATAATCAAAAACAATCGCAGACAATGGCAAGCCTAATTCACAAATAGTAGAAACTGAAGCTTTAGTGTGTTTCAAACCAAAATAATACAATAACATAGCTAATCCACCAGAACTAAAAACAATCAAAAGTAATAATTGCCATTGAACATTTGTTAGAGTAGGGATAGCGGTTTGACTACCAGTTCCCAACATCAAAACTAACATTATCAAAGTAGTAAAACCATACCGCAAATATGTCCCAATCCGAAAATTTGTTTCTTGCAAAGCGCGTTTGCTAAATACAGTGGAAGCACCCCAACAAACAGCGGCGAGTAAACCCATGAAAGCTGCGATGGTAGTTTTGTCCCCAGTGGCAAAATTTGGTACTAACCCAGGGAAAGCAATGGCATAGGCACCAACCAGAGCCAAACCAGCATACCAATAAAATTTCTTTGGTAGTTTTTCTTTTAAAATCAACCACGCCAAAAATATAGCAAAAATTGGTTGCAATTTTTGTAATAAAATCACAGCTGACAAACTAGCAAAATTAACGTAAAACAAACCTTTGGTAATCGCGAGTGTCCCTAAGGCCCCGCCAAACAAAGCCACTAATAAAAAATAACCATAACTGCTTTTGGAAATATCTTTTAATTTTTTCCATTCGTAAATTAAAAATGGAATCATAATTAAAAAGCCCAAAGCGTGTTCCAAAAATACTACCGTGGTCACTGGCAATGAATACAAAGCCGGACGAATTACCACTCCGTCTAAACCCCACAAAACTGATGCTATTACAATCAATAGCGGAAAAAACCAAAAATATTTTTTCATAATTTGTTTTAATTAATTAAATCTCAATTATAGTTTTATCACCAATAATCATTTTATGACCCTCGGCTTCTTGTCCCGGTTTTTTTATTACGCTCACACCCTTACCAAGAATACTATCCATAATTTTTATATCAGCATCCACCACACTATTTTCTAGCATTATAGAATCTTTCATTTTACAATTTCTCAATTCCCCACCCGAACCAACAGTCACATTTGGACCAATCTCACAATTTTCCAAAATACAATTCTCCGCAATCATAACTGGTCCAATTATTTTTACACCGGCTTTTATTTGCGAGCCAATCCCCACATGCACTTTGCCAGAAATAATGGCCGACTTATCAATACTACCATGATTTGGAAATTCACTCGCTTCCATTCTTTCCAAAAGAAGTCTATTGGCTAATAATAAATCAACGGCTTGGCCAGTATCCTTCCACCAACCAGTGACTTCCTGATAGCCAACTTTAAAATTATTTTTTAGAAAATGTGAATGAATTGATGATATCTCATATTCACCCCGCGCACTCTTGGCTATTTTTTCAAATGCATTGAAAAAAACTTTTGGACCATAAAGATAAATTCCGGTCACGGCAAAATCATTTGGAGGATTTTGTGGCTTTTCTACCACGTCAATTAGTTTTCCTGAATCATCAAAATATGGCACGCCAAATCGATTGGGGTCAGGGACCTTTGACAAGGCCAGCATACAATCAAAATTGTTTTTGTTAAATTCCTCTGTCATTTCCTTGATACTGCCCAATATAATATTATCTGATAAATAAAATATAAATGGTTCATCACCAATAAATTTTTTGGCTTCATTCACCACATGAGCAATCCCCTGTGGTCCGCCAGTCTGTTCAAAAAAAGTAATTTTTACTCCCCAGTGTCCCCCGTCGCCCACATACTTTTGTAATTCCGTTTCACCCGGATTAGTATTAATAAAAATTTCCTTTACTCCAGCTTCTACTACTTTTTCTATAGCATGAAAAATCATTGGCTTATTGGCCAAGGGTATCAAGTGCTTATTGATAAGCGAGGTGATTGGTCGCAAACGAGTTGCGTGGCCACCACCGGTTAGAATGGCTTTTTTAATCTTCATATAACATTGATTTCACAGATTGAAAAATGATTTCACTGATTTTTACTGAATTTTTTATATATAATCATCTTTAAATTATCGTCTCTTTTTAAATTCTAATAATGACCCTGGTCGTTCTGAAAGTTGTTCAAGTGCTTCTCTTTTAACTTCATTCATATCTTTTGTAATTTGGTCTCCAAGAACACCACATAAAGCCGCTATTTCCAAATCCAAATTTCCAATTTTGTCTTCATTGCATTGAGCAACTAATTCCAAAGCATATTCTTGAACTACATCAATCGATACTGTAAAATATTCATAAATAAGTTCACCGTCCCCTTTTCCATCTTCTACTAAAATCAATTTATCTTCATGTAACAAAAAAATTTGCACAATTCTATCATAAAAATGTGTCCAATCAAAAACTAAACCATTAGCATTTAGGAGTTGAATTTGTGATTCAATTTTTACTCTATTATCCAATACCATTTTCTCAAATTTTTTTATTCTCCAACCTTTTTCCATACACTATATTAAAATAAATAAACTCTTAATTTTGTTATATGTTATGTGATATGTGTTACGTGAAAATTTTACCACCAAATTAACCCCTTAACGACAGCCCAAAAATACACTTTCATCACCGGATTCCCCACATAAATCACCAAAGGATTTTCCACAGACTTTTCTTGAAAATATATTCCGGCCACAGCTGTTTTGAACAATTCACGATCAGTAATTTTTCTAATTCTTAAAATATTTTTTCTTTTCTTTAACCATAATTGCCAACTACTTAATTTCACCCAATACTGATAAACTTTTACTCGTTCTTTCCACCAACCACCTTTGAAAGCAAATAGCCACAAGCCAACTTCCAAAACTAAAGCGATTGGTAAAAGTAATAACAAAGTCGGAATCCTAAAAAACATGAGCATTACACCATAACGATTCCGTTCCATCCAATAAAATTTGGTAATGCTTCGGCTAAACTGGTACTTGTGATAAAAAATAGAATCTTTAATTACAACTGAACGATAACCAGCCACTCGCAGACGAAATGAATATTCCAAATCTTCGTGATATAAGAAAAAATCTTCATCCCACAAACCAAATTCTTTTAGCAAATCAGCGCGCATGAGTAAAGCCGCTCCACTCGCATAACCAATATCACTAACAGCTGGAAGATTTAAATCTTGATATTTTTTTCTATAATCTCCACAAAAACCAAAACCTAAAAATTGAAAAGCATTGCCCGCGCTATTAACCAAATCTGTCTCTGGATGTAAGAGCATTAGAGACTGAGCCACACCGATAGTCTTGTCTTTCTCCATTTGTTCTACCAAAGGTTCTAAACAATTCGCTGCCATAAAACCATCATTGTTATGAAAAAATACATAATCAAAACCATTATCAAGCGCCCATTTTATCCCTTCATTATTTCCCCCCGCAAAACCCAAATTTTCTTTTTGCGGAAACAGTGTCACATGAGGAATAATCAAACCAGACATAGGCATGACATTTTCTTCTATATAGCGCACTGAACTACCATACTCTGGGTGCGGATTATCCACAATCACAAACTCCACTCTATCTCTAGGATAAGTCAATTTTTTCAAAGACGAAACAACGTCGTCTATATACGGCTCACAATGAAATGAAAGATATATAATGGCAATACGAGGATAAGAGGTCATAATATAAGAATAATTTTACAATTTACAATTTTCAAAATGTTTGGTAATTGAGAATTAGAAAATTGAAAATTATTAACAATGTATTAAAAATAAAATATCAAAAAAACACGAACTATTAAACTACTTCCCTGCTCTATAGTACTTATGGTTCCCCTGCCATTTCCACAAATACTGCCACCAACTCTTGGCATGAATACGAGCCAATTTATTCTTGAACAAAGCTTTAAAAATCCCTGGGACTTTGGCCGACTCCCGAGCATGTACATGTCTTATAATAATATCATGAACATAATAAACTGGCCAGCCCGCTTCCCACATCCGCCGACACCAATCACAATCTTCTAAATACATAAAATATCTGTCTTCATCAAACCAACCGACTTCTTCTACCACCTCTTTACGTACAATCATAGCTGCTCCCAAAACCCAATCCACTGGCCTAGTCTCATTATGATCAAAATCTTTCATTTCCAATTTATCAGCATGACGCTTGATCCATTTATATTTGCGATCAAAGTTTATATGTTTAAGTGGCTTTATTAAAATCGACGGCAAATCAAAGCGATAACAAGAATATTGTAAAGTTCCATCCATATTTAATAACTTAGGCCCAATACAACCAATCTTCTCGTGATCATCCATGTATTTTATCAATCGTTCAATTGTACGAGAATTTTCTGGAATAATAGTATCGCGATTGAGTGCAAAATAATATCTAGCCTCAGTCGCTTTGAAACCTTTATTATTACCTTTGCCAAAACCAATATTACCGCCACAATCTATATAGGTAATATCATCCCGAACCCGCAGGGTGAGGGATCTTTCGGAGTCAACGTTTTTTCTCTCAAAAATATTTTTTGTATCATCACTAGCTTTCTCTTCGAAAGATTCCTCGTCGTCCTTCGGACTCACTCGGAATGAACTAAGAAGAGCTTCTTTTATACTATCTTTATTCTCCGAATTATCTGCTACAGTAATTTGCACATCATAAGGACAATTTTGAATATCTTTCAAAACCGAATCAACGGCACGTAAAATGTCGTCTTTCATTAAATAATTTAAAAATACGATGTTGATGTCCTTCATAACATTGATTTCACAGATTATTAGATACTTTAGCGGCCAGGGGACTTCCACGAGAAATCCCCAAAGCCATGGCACGCACGCGCCGAGACGACGGTCAGTCGCACGAGAACGCCCACTCCGGAAGAGAGGCTTTGTTGGCCAGGATCTGATCCCAGCTCATAGCCTCGATTTCTTCCCTTGTAAACCTTCTCCCCTCGACGACCCTACGGTCGTCTTTCTTCCCGTCGTTCTTCCTGATAGCGGAGTCTCCCATGGCTTCTTCCTCCCTACTCAGGTTACAGCAAAACAACCACTAAAATATCCAAACTATTTTTTAGATTGATCTTTTATAATTAAAACTAAATAATAAATCATAGAATAAACTGCCACGGCCAAAAATATTATACTTTATTGCCTGATTAATTTTCTCAAAAAAATTTTCTATGAAAGTCATATTAATTTTTTAGATTCTTCTTCAATACTCTTTATAATATCTAAAAAAGTTTTCTCAGATATCATTTCCCTTTCTCTATAACCATCAATAAATTGTTGTGCTGAAACAGGTTCCCCCTCTTTTTGATATTGAAATGCTTTCATTACTGTCTGTACTTTATCAAGTTCAAAAATAATTTGTCCTTCACGACTAGATTTATTTTCATATTCAAACCACAAATCCATTATTTCTTTACCCGCATCTCCAAGTTTAGCACAGATAGTTTGCATGGCAGTAATTTCTTTTTTCTTTTTTTCTGCCTTTAAATCACGCTCCACAGTGGCGTCAGCATGATAAGCTATCTGATCTCCTGTTATACCCTCTACCCAATCATGAGCCTGGATCATTCTTAACATCTTTTTCCTATCTAATTGTTTTTCTTTATCAATATCATCAATTACTGAATAAAAAAGTTCAGTCATAGCGGCAGTATGTTCTCCAACAGTTTCTCTTCTATCTTCTTTCACTCCTCTTTTTTTCCAACCCTCTCTCACAATATTATCAATATTAAAATCTAACTGAGCATTAATAACAGCATCAGCCGACCTAGCTCGCTCCAAATGAACATCAATATCTTCTCCTGACAAATGACCTGTCATACGACCTAATCTTGCTTCAATATCATCATCAACATTCGAAACACCTCTTTCAATTGTAAATCCTTGATCTTTATTCATAATTATATTATTTAAACCAAACTCTTAATTCTTTCCAACCAACCTTTCTTAATTTTTTAATTTGTAATCTTTTAATCTTCAAATCTTTACGATTTCGCCAAATTTCCATCAACCCTTTCAACACACTTCTATCAAATATTAAAAAGTACACAAACTTCTTTAATTCATACCATTTTATCCACGGCCAGTCAAGTAATAAATTTTGCCAATATTCATTTTTATACAACGTCATCAGATGATTTTTGTAAGAATGATATTTCACCCAAGAGGATTGTTTTTTCTTATTGGCCATAGCCACCATGTCCCCTTTTTTCTCCAAACCCTCGGCTGATCGATCATGGTATGCGACTGTATCAAGCAACACAAAGGCCTTATAACCTGCAATGCGCAGACGATAAGCCAAATCCACATCTTCTTTATACAAAAAATACAATTCATCAAACAAACCAACTTTATCAATCAAACTTTTGCGAAGCATGGGAAAAGCCCCAGATACTCCAAAAACTTCCATAGCTTCATCAGTCGTATGATGAGATAATTCTAATTTAGATTTTTTTTCATCCCAATCTTTACCCGTATATTTTTCTATCACTCGCCGATTTCGTAAAACTTTTAAACCAAGAGTGTCAATTTTATCCGAGAAAGAATCTTGTATATTGCTACCTGCCTGCGCAGGCAGGTGTGTATTTTGTACTTTATCAAACTCCCATTTCATCAAACGTGGTGAAACCACGGCACAATCTTCATGCTCATTCATAAACTTTATCATCTTCTCCAAACAATTACTTTTCAAATACATATCTTGATTTAACAAAAGGACATAAGACGTAGGACTTAAGACATAGGAACCAAATAGTTTGTTATGGCCCCCAGAAAAACCAAGATTTTCTTTACCTTCTACTAATTCGTATTCAACTGGAAAATTAAGCAGTTCTTTTTTAATCATTTCAACAGTATTATCTTTAGATCCATTATCCAAAATTACTAATTTCCAATCTGTATAAATTTGTTTACGAAGGGAATCAAAAAGATACTCAATATATTTTGAGCCATTCCAAGTGACTAAATGAACTGATAATTTCATAAATTTTTACAGACACTCTTTAAACCTAATTTGTCATCAAGTGTTTTTATGTATTTATTAATATCAATAAAATATTCAAATAATTTTATATTATATAAATTAATGGATTTTACATCAGTAAAATGTGTATAAGGATTTGAGGACTGAATATTGAGAGCCAAATTTGTTTCTATAAGACTATTTGCCGCCTCCAATGTGGATATTACTTGAAATATTATTTTTATATCTTCCCCTTTAAGTTTGCTACTAAAAAAATCAAATTTATCTTTATAGACATTAGAGATAAAAAAATTAGTATTAATATTATTAAGATCAAATGCTCCTTCACCACTAGATGTCAAATAACAGTTATATCTATTAGAGCTTTCTATTAAACTAAGTATCTCTGATTCTTTTTTCTGAATATCTAATTCATTATTTCTGAAATTTATTGAATTTTGAAATAGAAAAATTATTATCGCTATAACAATACTTAAAAATGCAACTAACAATTCCCCACTAATTTTCCAATAAATTTTGTTTCTCATCAAAAAAACTATTAGTCCTGCAATTAAAAATAATGCCAATAATAATACCAATGACTCAGAATTATCCTTGAAAACAAAAAATAATTTTTCCCTAATGATAAAAAGTAAATATAAAGAGAAACAAAAAACACATAGATAAATAAAACATCTTACTAAAAAATTCATAAAATTAATTTGGTGTTTCATACTATTAATTTGTCATTTAACCAAGCTAAAATTAAACCAAAAGGTCGTGCCAACCAAATCCAAATCCATTTGGACATTGGTTCCCATTTTTTAAAATAGATCAACATGGATTTACTAAAATTTTTCTGTTTCCAATAACTTTTTCTTTTTTTAAAACTCTGACCAACATAATCTACACAAGTAATTATTGGCGTGTACATAACTTTGTAGCCCAATTTCCACACTTCACGACAAGTATCTACATCTTCAAACCAAATAAAATATCTAGGATCAAATGCCCAACCTAATTTTTGATACACTTCCCGGCGCATGAGCATAAATGATCCCCGCACACTATCCACTGTCTGTTCTTTTTCTGGATCAAAATCCTTCATCAAATATTCATCCAAAATCATTGGTACAAAATGTGGTACTTTCAAAAGCAATAAAACTTGCTCCCAAACTTTTGGAAATCTTCGGGGTTTAGCCTCCTCATTAAACTGACCAGACTGATCAACTAATTTACAACTCGCAATCCCAACATCAGGATGATTTTTCATCCACTCTACTATTTTATCTAGACTACCCGGCTCGATTTCATTATCAGCATTTAAAAATAATAAAAATTCCCCTTGGGAAATTTCCGAACCTTTATTATTACCACCAGCAAAACCCAGATTTTCTAAATTTTTTATCAGTTTAACTGAAGGATATTTTTCTACTAATTCTGTAGTCTTATCTGTGGAGGCATTGTCCACGACAATTTGTTCATAAGTAATATCTTTGCAACCCAAAACAACGGACTTAATTTGTTTTTCAATAAAATCCTGCGAGTTCCATGTGACGGTAATTACTGATATATCCATATAACATTGATTCCACTGATTATTTAATGATTTCACTGATTACTATAATTTTTATAATTAGCAAATCTTTTAATCTCTAGACTTGGATTACAAAAATTTATTAATAAACCTACTTCTAACTTACTGGCTTTTAGATATGATATAGTTTGGGTTTGAAATAATTTAGGTATTTCTCCTGATAGGGCTTTTAATTCTACCACTACCTTATTATTAACAACTAAATCTAACTGAAATGTGCCTACCCATATATTTTGATATTTAATATCAAACTGTTTTTCACTTTCTACAATTAAACCCTCACTCTCCAAAGCTACAATCATTGCTTTATGGTAAATTCTTTCTTGAAAACCTGGACCGATTTCACGATGGATTTTCATGGCCACACCAATTATTTTTCTTGTTAATTCACTTTCTTTATACATAAGTCTGTGAAATCAAGTTAATCAATTACAATCAGTGAAATCCAAATTAAATCAGTGGAATCAATGTCTATCGTAGTCATCTTCAAATCTCACTATATCATCTTCTCCAAAATATTCTCCAGTTTGAATTTCTATAAAAACTAAATCTTCATTCCCCTGATTAGCAACCCGATGTTTACTCTCCACTGGAATATCAACATATTCACCTTTTTTTACAACAATATCTCTATCATTCAGAGTGACCAAAGCAACACCACTCACCACAAACCAATGTTCACTCCGTTTATAATGCATTTGATAACTTAGTCTGTGTTCTGGTTTAACCAAAATTTCCTTAACTTTGCAAGTTGGAGTATCCAACAAAACTTTATATTGTCCCCAAGGGCGTTGTTCTGTTTCCATAATAAAAAATATTTTATAATTTAGCGACTTCTTGCGACTTACCTTTCCTTAATTTTTCACATCTACGTTTTTCTTCTTCATCTTTAAAAAATGAACCGATCTGTGGATTTTCATCTCGAGAGCTTAAAATATTAAAAGCTGTCTTACCACTATGAAAAACAAAAAAAGGATATTGAGAAGAATGTTTTTTATCATCATCCCAACCCCAACCGCCTTCATCTTGGCTAGTGTAAGCTTTTACAATATTGGCATTATCACGTCTTAAAAATTCATTAATTTTTTTTCTTTGAAAACCCCAAGCTGTACTGCCTTTATATTTTTCAGAATTTTCCTTACGATCTTCTAATTCATCATGAAATTCTCCAGACATCTGTGCCATAATACGATTATCTACAGTCCCCATGCCACCACTATACGCTGCACACGCCATTCCCCACTGTCCGTCATAAAAAGTATGCATGAGTTTTAGATAAGCTACACCTAATATAATATTTCCTTCTAAAGTATGGCGTCTGACTTCACTATCACTATCTTCACCACCATTTTTGATCACACTATTCTTAGCTTGGGCTATTTTATCTTTAAAAACTTTTTTTACCAAAGTCTCGGCATCAGAATCTATTTGCATTATTCCTTGTGGCCCTTTTCTTAAATTTTTCCAACCACCTTTTACTACATTATCATCATGATTAGCTTTTGTTTCAGTCATCATTACACCTAGAGCAATTGACACAGGGACTTCAAAAACTTCACACACTTTAGTTACCATTTGCAAAAAATTTTCTCTCTCTTGTTTATTTTTATTTAATAATTCTGCATAATAAGCTCGATGACTTTTCATTTCACTCTTAAGAGGAGACTTTATTCTAGCATCCCACAAATGATATTTTTCAGACATAAGCGCATGGGTAGTTTCATTTTTGTAATCAAACTTTCCGCCTCTATCTTTTTCTCTTTGGGTAAAATAATCAAATTCATTTTGTAAAGCATTATCATACTGAGAAGATTCGCCTTCTTCTCTTTCTTGATCTACACTCTTAGGTTGTTTTTTTATTTCTTGAGACTCTCTCTCATAAATATCCCTAGCGTCTGCATATTTATCAGCCAAAGTTAAATCAAGCCCTCCGGCTAACTTATCATTTTCTGCCATGGTTCTTAAAAACCCTCTTGCTTCTGGATTATTAGCCAATAAAGCTCCTGATACACCAACAGCAGTAAGACCAGCAATTGTTTTTAATAGACCACGTTTACCTTCATCGATATGTGATTTTTGTCTTTCTCTTGCTGATGGGTATCTTCTTGCCACATCAGGTGGAATTCCTCTTCTTTCACCCATAAAATTAACAAGTTAAAATTTTATCACTAGACTCACCACGTTTTTTCAGTTCAGCATATTTTGTCATAGTATCACGCATAGCTTCATGGACTTCACGCATGTGAATACCAATCTTATCAAGATTTTCTGAAGCCAAAAAATTATTTGATCTGCCCTTAGTAGCAAGACCTTGTTTTACCAGATCATCATTTGTAATCCATTCATTCTTATGATTTGGATCCACCATTTCTTCATACAGAGCCACAATCTCCCGATGTTTCAATGTTCCTGGATTGGTCACATGAAAAATTCC
Organism: Candidatus Magasanikiibacteriota bacterium; assembly: GCA_049287025.1. Lineage (GTDB taxonomy): Bacteria > Patescibacteriota > Patescibacteriia > Magasanikbacterales > UBA922 > UBA11710. Next base: position 5,593 of record JBAQFA010000035.1, on the reverse strand, counting down.
ATTCGCTTTTTTCTCCATCAATTGATAAAAAACATTTACCATATCATCTACTATAGTCACACTATTTTCTACATCAATCACTTTGGAAAAAGTGGCAAGTTTATCAATCATGTTATTAGTTGAAGGAATATAATCAATCGGCATGCGAATCCGACCAATCCCAACATTTGATAGAGTTGATAAAACTAAATCTGTCGCCCACTTGGTGCGGGAATAAGTCACTTCAGTTGGATTGCCCATATCACTTTCACGCCATTTCTTGTCTGGATGTGGTGAGTCTCCATAAAAAATACAACCAGAACCAATATGAAGTAAATAAATATTTCTTTCTTGACAAGCTTCGGCAATTGTAATTGGTAATTTGGTATTACCTAAGATTGTTTCTAGTTGATGAGTTTCACACCAATCAACATTTGGTTTACCCCGCACACCAGCGGCATTGAGAACTGCGTCTGGCTTATGTTCATCAAGCAATTTCAAAACATCTTCTTTGGAATTAATATGTGTATCTGCCAAAATTGAATCTGACCAAGCGTCTTTACATCTTTGTCCAATATAACCTTTTCCAATAATTAACACTTTCATAAATTTGTTTATTTAAAATTTTAAATCCTATAAATCATATTAATCTTTGCTATTTTAAAAAGGCAAAGATTTATAAGATTAATAAGATATTTTTTGTTTATTTAACTTTTGGATTTGAATTGTCATTTGGATTTTTTAATTTGTAATTTTATTAGGTTAATTAGAAATTAGAATAATTAGAAATTTTTTCATCTGCCTTTATACTGCAAATCATAATAAGCTTTATATTCTCCACTCTTACAATGTTCCACCCAATCCCAATTATTCAAATACCAATCAACGGTTTGTTTCAATCCAATTTCAAAATCAACCAACGGCTCCCAGCCTAATTCTCTAGTCGCTTTGGAATAATCAATTGAATAACGGCGATCATGACCTGGACGATCTTTAACATATTCTATAAAGCTTTCATCTTTATTCATCATGCTTATTAATTTTTTTGTCAGTTCAATATTGGGAATCTCACTATTTTTTCCACCTAGACAATAGGTTTCACCAATTTTACCTTTTTGAATAATAAAATCTATACCACGATTATGGTCATCGACATGAATCCAGTCACGCACCTGCATCCCATCGCCATAGACTGGAAGTTTTTTATTTTCTCTAAGATTGGAAATAAATAAGGGAATAAGTTTTTCAGGAAACTGATATGGACCATAATTATTCGAGCAATTGGAAATAGTAATGGGTAAATTGTGTGTAGTAAAATATGCCCGAACTAATAAATCTGATGAAGCCTTGCTGGCAGCATATGGACTCCTCGGTGCATAAGGAGTATTTTCATTAAAAGATAAATCATCTGGACCTAGATGACCGTACACCTCATCGGTTGACACATGATGAAACCGTTTATTATATTCACGCGCTGCTTCCAATAAAACATGAGTACCTAGTACATTGGTCCGCACAAATGCGCTAGAATCCAAGATTGATCTATCGACATGACTCTCGGCTGCAAAGTGTACTATCAAATCCACATCCTTAACGAAACTAAAAACTAAATCTCGATCGCAAATATCACCTTTGATAAATTTATATCTTGGATTATCAACCACATCTTTCAAACTTTCTAGATTGCCAGCATAAGTAAGCAAATCAAAATTAACAATCTCATCTTCAGGATGAGTCTTTAGCCAATAGTGAATAAAGTTTGAGCCAATAAACCCCGCACCACCAGTAATTAATAATTTCATATAGAACCATTGGATTGTGGTGCGGGGTAAACCACAGCACCACCAGTAATTAAAATTTTCATATAGAACCATTGGATTGTGGTGCGGGGTAAACCACAGCACCACCAGTTATTAATAATTTCATAATTTATTTATGTAAATATTCTTTTACAAACTTATCAAAAATTCTTCTATGATGAAAACACATTTGTTTTGGTGCGTCTTCAATTTTAAACCATTTTCTATCTTGAATTTCAAAAACTTTCCATTTTTCTATACTACCGCCCTTAATATCCACTACATAAAACAAAACCAAAGCCGCGTGTCTAGGATCTTGAGTTGGGTCAGAATGAACAGTAAACAATTCTTTTGTTACAACATCTAAGCCGGTTTCCTCTTTTACTTCGCGTACCAAACATTCTTCTATAGTTTCACCAACCTTCATATGTCCACCTGGCATCATCCACATATCTTTGTATGGTTCTACATTTCTCTGCACCAACAAAATCTCTGTTTTTTCTTGATTTAAAATAAATCCTACCGCTGATGGTCTTATATATTCAGATTGTTTTGTGTATTTCATATAATTTATTTTTTTAAAATTTCAAAAGGAAAATCATCACCCGAACGCAATGGTCTATCAGAAAATACAACCACACAAGCTTTTTCAGTACCACAATTTTTACTAGCAATGGCGACAAACGGGGGTAAATTAACTAAACTGCTTCCGACTTTTAACTCCATTTCTTTTGTTTCTTTAGTATTTACTTGGACAAATTTAAACTTTACTTTACCAGCTTCCACCATATACATGGAATTGGTTTCTTTATGATAATAATTACCAGTAATGACTCCAGGCTCCATAACAACTCGTGAAATATAAATCTGTCCTACTTTTACACATTCTAAAATTCTACCAGCCTTACTTGTATCCTTGCTAAAATTATACTTTGTGATAAATTCTTTTTTTATCATATTTTTAATTTTTGTTCTTCAGCCAATTTTTAATATCATTTAAAGAACATTGATTATGATAAGCAATATTAGCCGGCAAATTATCCAATGAAAAATATTTAAAATCATCCATTTCTATATTTTTTTTAAAATCTTGACCTAATAATTTTACAAAATAAAAAGAAATTACATCAGCTGCCTTAGGACTATGTCCTTTATCAGAGTATACATGAAAAAGATCACCCACTATACATTTTACTCCCAATTCTTCTAAAATTTCGCGTTGACAACATTCCACAATGCTTTCTTCAACGTACATGTGTCCACCAGGAAAATCCCAATCACCAACAAACGGCTTTTGTGAACGTCTCGCTAATAAAATTTCATTCTTATCATTAAAAACAATCGCATTGGTTGCAAACCTCACAAACAAATTTTGTTGAACATAATCATAACTCTTGCCCCAATATTCATCAAAATAACTTCTAGTGGCTGGAATTAATTTATTTTTTTCTTTATTTTTTAAATATAATGCCACAACTTCGTTATGATCAAAAATCAATTTTTCTTTCAAAGCTTGTTCAGGCAAAACCCAACGAAAATCATCGGCTTCATAATTTTTTTGTAAAAAACCACCAATTATTCTAACTTCATAAATTATTGACACTGCATAAAAACGAGTATCTAGTGGCACTGAACTCTTACCTTTTGCTTTAATATCAATCAAATTTAAAATTTCTACTTCATAACCAGTCTCTTCTCTAACTTCCCTTTTTACAGCTGATTCAACACTATCATCACTCACATCAATCCTTCCACCCACTATTCCCCAACCACCCTGGTATGGTTCCACTGTTCGGTGCGTTAATAAAATTTCACCTTTATCATTGGTTATTATTATCTGCACACAGGGTACAACATGATCATTTTGTTCTGTATAATTGAACATAAAAAATTATTCATTGTGTAAAACATAATGATGAACTAATGCCCAAGTGGCCAAAGTTTGACCGCACCAAATTTCATTTTTCCTTACCATTTGATCTATTTCATCCGGCCGACGATACAAGACTTCTATATCTTCAAACTCTTCTGGATTTGGCGTTTGTTGTTCAATAGTATAAGCTAAAAAAACATGCCCCTTATCTTTTAACAAACCATTAGAACCTTCTATTATTCCTATTTTTACATAATCATCTGCAATCCAACCAGTTTCTTCTAACAATTCTTTCTTGGCTGCATCCATTGGTTCCATACCCTCTGGAATACCCCCACCAGGAAATTCTATACTCTGTCTATCATCTAAATAACGATGCTGTAAAGTTAAAACCAATCGGCCATCAGGCATGACTGGCACTACCATTACCATGCCATTAGTCTCACCATAATAATAATTTCCTTGCTTACCACCCGGCATTTCAAAAACATCGTGTTTATAAGTCCACCAGGGGTTTTTATGGATTGTTTCTTCGCTTATTTTTTTTGGATGACGATTAGACATATTTTAAAATAATTTAGCCAACTCCTCCACTGTCATACCACTGTCATTTTTAATAATAGAATGTACACTTCCCCCACCATCACCTTCATAACGTGGAAAAACATGCCAATGGACATGTGGAACTACTTGACCAGCGATTGGTTTATCATTAATCCCAATATTAAAACCATCTGGATTTAAAACGCTCTGTAATTTGGCTTGGGCATTTTTTAAAGCTACAGCCATATTTTGCCAATCCAATTCTGACATTTCTGATAAATTTGAAAAATGTTTTTTGGGAATTACTACCGTATGACCCTTGGCATGCGGAAAAATGTCTAAAAATGCCAAAACATCATTATCTTCATATACAGTATAATTAGGAATTTCTTTATTGATTATTTTACAAAATAAGCAGTCCATATAAATTTTAAATTTTTTAATTTTTACTATATTTATTACTGTTTACTGTCTACTGATTACTTCACTATATTACTTCATTTTCTATCACTTTTCAACCCCTCTTGCCAAACAAACATTCCCCCAACCAACTCCGGTTCTGATTTAAAAATTTTATTTACTTTGTCAAGGTTACTACCCACAAAAAATTCACTCTTTTGTACAAACCAACATTTGTCAGCCTGAGTAAGTTCTTTCATTTTAACCAAGCTAGTTTCCACTGGATTAACAGTAAACTTGTCTAATAATTCCACTCTCTCTTTTTGACCAAATTGATAATTTATAGGAAAACCGCCACCGACAATTTTACCTGAAGAAAGCCCTTCTAGAGGAAGTAGGATCCAGGTGTCAGAGAGAACACACAGTCTAAGATCGGAAGATCGGAAGATCGGAAGACCATCACTAAACAGCTGATCTTTTGATCTTTTGATCTTTTGATTTTGTTCATTCTTCAATAAATCCGCACTATCAATATTACTCATTATATACTCCGCCACACTATACTCATCCGAGCTAACCACGCGCATATCTGGTCCAGAAGCATAAGTAAAAGTAGTAAACCAGCTAAAACCAATGACCAAAACTAAAATAATTATTTTATTCAAAACATTTTTTGTATTAATTTGATATGTGATACGTGATATGTGATTCGTTAGATACATCAATCCTTTTACAAATAAAATTAAAATCAACACTGCCAATATTCCATCTAAGCGTCTGGTAAAAAGTCGATCGCCATCTAAAACAAACCAACCAATAATATATCCACCAAGCACAGCAGAAAACAAAAGACTAACAATTTTTGTTCTTTGGTCTTTGATCTTTGCCATTTCAAAAACCCCGAACACCACCAAACACCATACAATCGCCATTGCCAATATTAACCACCACCGCCAAGTATTAAAAATACTACTGACAAAAGCTAAATCTGGGGTATGGT
>JBAQFA010000034.1:0-1695 GCA_049287025.1 Candidatus Magasanikiibacteriota bacterium | reverse complement strand
CAATTTTTAATTGTATTTGGACTGTTTGTGTCTGGTCTTGTGCTTCAGGTAATGCCTTTTGATAGGAAAGGAGAGCTAAGTCGTAACTCTTTGCTTTTTCGTAGGAAATTGCTTCCGCATAATTTTTGTTTTGTCTCTCTAGCACCGATGTCGGGGTGTTAGTAGCTGAGTATTTTATTGTGGTTGGATTTTTGACGTAAAAATACCAAAATCCACCAAAAATAACGATAATGATAGCAAGAATTCCTAAAAACCGTGTAGTAATGTTTTTATTCATTTCTATGCAGTGGCATCACTAGAAGCACTACCAACTCCGTCGCCACAGCTGCATGCACCAGCACTACCGTCGGCACATGCACCAGCACTCCCAACTCCGCCAGTTGAGTCACTGGCACAACCATCACCAGTATAGCCAGAACCACTAACATCAGCATATGCATCCTGAATAAAAAAATTATCAGAGATTTTTTTATCTAAGCTTCCTACAGTCATTATTTTTGGAGTTGCAATAAAAAAAATTGTAAAAATTCCGAAAGAAATAGTAAAAAATGCTGATAGTCGACGCAAGAAAGTTCTGCCACCATCTTGTATATTCTTAATTCTAGTCATATGGCTAGTGTATCACGGTAAAATTGAATACATCCACTATATAGAAGTCAACATATGTGGATAACACAAAGGAAAAATAAAAGTGATATAATATTGTCCATGCTGAAAGATATCATTCCTTTTGACCGTATTTGGCTTAATCTGCATGAGCATTCATTTTCTGCTAAAGCCGTAATATCGTTTATTAATTTTTTAGAACGAAGACTTGGGGCAGAATTTGTTTATGACAACTCTCGCCTTAATTCTGAATCTCTAGAACTGGCTAATTTATTTGAAATTGCTGAAACATTACATTCTTGTGGGGTTATTCGTTCTTACAGAAGAAATTATGGTTTTTCAGATGAGCCAAGGACGATTTATTGGAATGCAGAATATCATCTTGGAGAGGGGCAATATGAGACTGCTGGAGGAAGCTCTCTCGACAACCAGCCGCTTGCATTTACTAAAATGATCGCTGAAACGATAGAGCGTAACGCTTGGTTTACTTATGATGGGTTCGCTCCATTTATTTTTGCAACAATTAATGACATGGAGAAAAAGTGTAATTTTTTACACCCAAAGAACTTTGCTAGTTACACTGAAACAGTTCGTGGAAAAAATAAACGCTTAGAAATTAGACCTGAGGATTCATTTCGTTGGATTAGTGGTTATTCGTGGACCAAAAAAATGTCATCATGGGTTCCGGCGCAAATTGTAAGTGGCCATAAGAATCTTCGGTCCTTCAGTCCAGCCTCAAAGGAGCCTTCTATACGAGCGTCCATAACGACAGGGATTGCAACACACCCTGTTCGAACTAGTGCTTTAGTATCTGGTGTTTTGGAAGTTATTGAACGTGACGCTTACATGATTACGTGGTTGAATCAACTCTCTTTGCCACGCATTGATCTTGCAGAGCTCTCATCCAGAAACGCCTCTCTTGGCGAACTTCTAAAAATTTGCCATCAGTATGGGTTTAGACTACATGCAGTTCGTCTTTTAACTGATGCACCCACCCATGCAGTTTGTGTCATACTTGAAGACTTATCTGGAACGCTTCCAAAATTTTCGATTGGACTTAAAGCCCACCAAGATTCGGCATATGCTGTT
>JBAQFA010000033.1:0-6850 GCA_049287025.1 Candidatus Magasanikiibacteriota bacterium | reverse complement strand
CATCAAATACTGCTCTGTTGCCTTTTACCAATTCAATTACCACATTACCGGATCCAGTCTTCTGAAATTTAATTTCTAAATTATTATTACAAAGACCAACAACAAAGTCCATTTCTTGTCTTTTGACACCAGTCATTGCATCCGATCCTGACTCTAACATTTTTTCTAAACTAACTTTATCCAAAAGACTTTCATTATCTTTTTGAAATAACCTGTCTAATTCAACAATCTTTTCTGCTAAATTGGCAAAACTACCAGAATTAAAAGCTGATACTATTTCCAGTTTGGCTTGGGCAATTTTTTGTTTGTGTGATTCCAACAAATCTGCTGGACAATCGACAATATTATTCCGATTCTTTTCTTCTATCATAAAATATAATTAACTGACTTAACATTCTAATTTTACCTAAATCTAGGCTAAAAAACAAGAGATGGCCTGGACCATCTCTATTTATTTTTTAAATACTCAGCTAGTTTTAGCAAAGCTTGGTCTAATTCTTCTATATTTTCCCCAAAACTACACCGAACATATCCTTCCTGTCCAAAGGCAATTCCTGGCACCATAGCTACATTTGCCTCAGATAAAATTTGTTCACAAAACCCAGCAGAATCAATTTCATCTGTACCAAAAGCTGAGATTGGAATAAAACAATACAGAGACGAAGCTGGTAATTTTATATTAGTTTTAAATAATTTATTAAAAGCATTAACAAACCAATCCCGACGTTTTTGCATTGTCTTGTTTATTTCCAAAGCAATCGTATCTATATTTTGTAAACCAGCCAGGGCAGAATATTGACTAATACTGGTCACCCCACTCGTACTTTGGCTTGTTAAATTAGTTAGAGTTTTGATTAATTCCACTGGAGCAAACACAAAACCTACGCGCCAACCAGTCATAGCGAGATTTTTGGAACAACTCTGGATAACAACTAACCTGTCTTTATATTCGGCAAATGACGCACAAGAAACAAACTCCTGTTTATCATAAACTAAACCACTATACACCTCGTCTGACAAAACTAATAAATTATTTTCTTTGGCAAATTTTAAAATATTGACAATTTCTACTTTGTCATACAAAACTCCAGTGGGATTGCCAGCATTATTCAAAATTAAAATCTTGGTTTTATTACTAACTTGTTTTTGCAAATCATTAATAGACACTTTCCAGTCATTTTCTGCTTCTGTCTCGACAATTTTTGGTACGCCACCAAATATTTTTACCATGGCTGGATAAGACACCCAGTAAGGTGAGATAATCAAAATTTCATCGCCGATTTTGACCAGACTTTGCAAAGCCAAATAAATTCCAAATTTACCTCCGACTGTAACCAAGACTTCATCACTATTATAATTTGCTTGAAAACTTTTATTAAACCATTTGACAGCTTCGTTTTTTAATTCTACCAAACCAAACACTGGCGGATAATGGGTTTTATTTTCTGCCAAAGCCTGGATCGCTCCAGCTTTTATAACTTCTGGTGTATCAATCATTGGTTCTCCCACTGACAAATTATAAACTCTCTCTCCGGCTTGTCTTTTTTGCAAAGCCAGACTATTTATAGCCACGGTAGCTGATGATTCAATTTTAATTAAATCTAAATTCATAGCAATTCTTGTTGTTTTTTTGATTCATTTATAACTAACAAAAAAATACTTTTTACTAATTCAACACCTAGATCAAACTCCTCTGCCCAATCATGATATTTTTTCATTAATTCTTCTTCCCTGCCCTTATCTACAACATCCAAACCTAATTGTTTTTTTAATTCACCAATTTGTTTTGTTAAAACAAATCTTTTTTTAAGATTCTCTAAAATATTTTTATCTATTTTATCAATTTCTTGCCTTAATAATTCCAAATCATTTTTATTCATATTTTTTAATATTGTTTGAATGAATATCTGTTTAAATCCGTTACAATCTGTTTAATCTGCTGTTTTATATTATTTAACAGCAGATTTTAACGAATTAAAGCAGATTAAAACGGAATAAACCATTGAACATAAAATAAATATTGCCAATAATTCTTACAACTTACTATCCAATTTTTTTAAAGCTAAAAGCAAATCTTTTCTAATCTTTTTGGCATAAGGGTTGTACAATTGCATATCAAAAAATAATTGCCAAGTGTCATTATTTACCAGATCATTAATTTTTAATAATGATTCATAATCAGGCGTAAAAATTTTTTGCTTTTTTAATTTCAAGTCTGCTAAACCCCGACCAAAAAAGTGTACCAGGGCCTGGGACTTGGCCATTTGTTTATCATGTTCTTCTGGCGTGGCTTGAATTATTTTCAATTTTAATTTTTTCAAAATATTTTTTAATAAATTTAATTGTTTGGCTGTGGCCCGAATATTGGACACAACAATTTTTTGTCCAACCAAACCAAACCGTTTGACCGAATCTGGTCCAAACAAAGGATGAGTGGCAATGATTGGTTGATTTGATTTTAAAATTTGTTTCATTTCTCTGACTGGTTTTACTTTTACAGAGCAAGCGTCAATGACAATCGTTTTCTCATTTAGCTTGGCTCTAATTTCTTTGCAAACATTTTTTATTTCAGAGATAGGAACTAATAAAAAAAGCATGTCTACATCTAATACGTCACTTACTTTTGACTTTATGGACTTTTGACTTTTGACTTGTTTGTCATAAACCACAACCTCACCAAACTCTTTCATAAGTTCAGCCCACAATTTTCCAAAACGTCCGTATCCGATTATACCAACACGCATAGATTAGTATCATTAGTATGAATTAGTATATTAGCATCGCACTATTTTATTTTTTCACCACTATAAAAGTTGTCAGGTTGGGGTGATTATCCTGAATCCCGCGATCTAATAATTCCAAATTATAGATCTGCGCGCTTCTGGCTGGAGCAATCACCGCGGTATCTTTTGGTAATTTTCCTTCAGCCAAATCTTTGGCTGCCTTGGCCGTATCTTCCCAGTCGTTCAACTTTGCATTAGGAAATTCACGCTTAATATATCGTTCACACTGCGCAATCGCTTGAGGATGCGTCGTAATTTGTTTTATATCTTCTTTCTTTACTCCGGGACTAACCATTAAACATTGATAAACTTCAAACCACAATTCGTCTACCATAGTAAATAAATATTTTCCCATCGCTTCAAAAGCTGTCTGCACCAAACCACCCCGAGAATTTACCACGGGAAAAACTCCGTAGTCAGCTTGACCATCTGTCACAGCTTTTAGTACACCATCCATATCTATAGAAAAAATAATTTCTGGATTATCCCAACCCTGTCTCTGGGCATATAATAAACCAGCCTCTTCGGAAAAAGAACCGATATCTCCAGATACGGCGATTCTAATATTCATAATTTAGAAATTTTATTTAATAAATAATGATCAGCCAAAGTAAGTGCCACCATCGCCTCGGCTACTGGCACTGCTCTAATCGCTACACACGGATCATGTCGCCCTTGTACACTAATTTCTACTTCATTACTATCTTTATCAACAGTTTTTTGCATTTTACTAATACTAGAAGTGGGTTTAAGAGCAATCCGCACAACAATATCTTCACCATTAGAAATACCACCAATAATTCCGCCCGCATGATTCGTCTTAGTCTTTATTTCTCCATTATCATTTACCAATTCATCATTATTAGTTGAACCAGTTTTTTCTACACAGGCAAAACCATCACCAATTTCAAAACCTTTGACCGCCGGAATCGATACTAGAGCTTTGGCTAAATCAGCGGATAATTTATCAAACACTGGACTACCCAAACCAATTGGCACATTTCTTGCAATTACTTCCACTATTCCACCAAGTGAATCTCCATTTTCTCTAGCTTTTTCAATTTCTTCTGTATATTCTCTCTCAAAATCTTGAATCTTTAAATCTTTAAATCTTTTAATTAATCCCACTTGCACTAATTGTCCATTCACTTCCACTCCAACTTTTTTCAACAACGCCTTGGCAATCGCTCCACCAGCTACACGCGCCAAAGTTTCCCGAGCCGAAGCTCTACCTCCACCTCTATAATCTCTAAAACCATATTTGGCATCATACACAAAATCCGCATGGCCTGGTCGATACTTGTCTTTTATATCATCATAACTTTTTGACTGAGCATCTTCATTATACACAACCAAGGCAATCGGTGTTCCCAAAGTTTTTCCTTCAAAAATACCTGATAAAATTTCCACTTGATCTTTTTCTTGACGTGGACTAGTTAATTTATCCTGTCCAGGTCGACGACGATCCAGTTCTGTTTGAATTTCTTCTCTGGTAATTTCTAAACCAGCCGGACAACCATCAATAACCACACCCATAGCCAAACCATGTGATTCACCAAAAGTTGTAATTTTAAATATTTTTCCAAAAGTGTTTCCAGACATATTTTTTCCAATCAATCCCGAGCGAGCCCGAGGGGCGACGAGGGATCTTTTAAAATTAATAATTATTGCTTTCTAAATGTTTATACCAGAAATCACTGACTAGTGATTCCGAAAGATTTCTCAGTCGCTTGAGCTCCTTCGAAATGAATTCAAAGCTTGTTTAATAATTTTTTCATCAACTTCATGTACAAATTTACCTCTCTTTTTATAAAATCTCCCAATTTCTTTTAGAAAAACAAATCTAGACTTGCTATTTTTACTTTTTTTATCTAATTTTATTTCTCGTAAAATATCTTCAATATCAAAATATCTTAATTTCTTGATATCCACCATATTACCAATAAAATTTTCAACTTCACCATACGCTTTCTCTGACAATTTACCCATCAAAAATGCCATTCTCGCCTCCGCTACCAATCCCAATCCCACGGCCTCACCATGTATTATTTTATAATTACTCAATTTTTCTAGAGCATGACCAATCGTGTGTCCAAAATTCAAAACACTCCGCTCACCAATTTCTTTCTCATCTCTCATGACTACACCAGACTTAATTTTTATGGCTTGAAAAATCACTTTTTCTATGATTGCCTTATGCAAATTTAAAATTTTATCATAATTAACTTTTACAAAATTAAACATGATTTTATCATGAGTTAAAAACATTTTCACGGCTTCTACTAAACCACTTAACAAATGTTGCTCTGACAAAGTCTTTAAATAATTAATATTAATAAAGACTGCAACTGGTTGATGAAACGCGCCAATTAAATTTTTTCCATACTTAGTATCTACTCCTGTCTTACCACCAATTGAACTATCTACCATAGCGAGTAAAGTTGTTGGGATTTGAATATAAGGAATGCCCCGCATATAAGTCGCAGCTACATACCCTGCCACATCACCCACGACTCCACCACCAAGCGCAATTACCAAAGTATCGCGTCCACATTTTAATTTAAACATCTCAGTTTGTAATTTATTAACTGTAGCTTGTGTTTTATTTTTTTCACCAGCGGGAAAAGATATAAGACTTAAGTCATAAGACTTAAGATTCTTTTTTAAATCGCGCAATAGTTCATCACCATACAATTTTTTAACATTAATATCAGTAATAATTACAACATTAGAAACATTTGCTCTTTTTATTTGTTTAATCAATAATTTTAGTAAATCAATCCCAATCACAATGTTATATTGTTTTCCAATATTATTTGGTAATTTGATTTTTAATTTAGTACTCTTCATATCACATTGTTTGTTATATGTTATATGCTACATGATTCATGATTACAAGCGTCCATACAACTCACGAATTAATTTTTCTGTCCTTTCCCAACCCAAACACGGATCAGTAATTGATAAACCTCCCTGATCAACTGTCTCGGGTGTTAATTTATCCAAATCTTGATTACCATCCTTTATAAAACTCTCAATCATAAAACCCTTTACTATTTTACGTAGTTCAGGAAAATCTTGCAAATTACTTACCACCTCATGTACCACTTGTACTTGACGCTCTAGAGTCTTTTTACCTGCTATACGACAATTGTCATGACTAGCATCAATCACAATGGCAGGATTTTTTACACTGTGTTCAAGCATAAAATCTTTGGCTTGCATAATATGTTCAATATGATAATTTGGTCCATCTACTCCACCACGCAAAACTAAATGTGCATAATCATTACCCAGAGTTTCAACTTGATTGCCATCAAATACGGCCACATGTGGACTCTGAGCAGCCACTACACTATTCACGGCAATATCTAGGGCGCCATAAGTTGGATTTTTCATACCGGCCGCAGCATCAATGGCTGACGCAAAAATTCTATGTTCTTGATCTTCCGCACTTCTCGCTCCCACTGCCACCCAAGAAAGTAATTCCAAAAAACCTTTGGCATTGTGCGTAAACAAAGCTTCGTCGGCCACTGGTACACCAATAGTCAAAACTTCTACCATTAATTTTCGACAATAAGCAATCCCTTTTTCTACATCTGGTAGAGCATATGGATCTGGCTGAATGGCTGGTCCAGTCCAACCTTTTCTCGTCCGTGGTTTTTGGATATAGGTACGCAAAATTAATTTCAATTTATCACCAACTTCTTCATCTATCTTTTTTAATCGTTTGGCATATTCCACCACCGCGTCATATGGCCAAGCTGAACATGGACCAACAATGAGCATGAGTCTCTCATCCCGGCCAGCCAAAATATCTTTGACTTCTTTTTTATCTTTTTCAATTTTACGCAACACATCCTCACTCAAAGGAAATTTTTGAATAATTTCTTCTGTGCTGGGTAATTTTTTTATAATATTCATTCTCATAAAATTAGGTTATAGGTGTTAGGTATTAGGTTTTTAAATAATTTATCAATATTTTTTTTAATTGATCAATATATTTTTCCACATTAATCTCTCTACCCAGCCACAATTCATCTTGTCTTATCCCCTGAGCAATAAAC
>JBAQFA010000032.1:0-54746 GCA_049287025.1 Candidatus Magasanikiibacteriota bacterium | reverse complement strand
GTCCCAGGCACGACAGGCCAAACTCCCGTCGACTTTTAAGAGAGGTCGACAGCGCTGGGAGCAAACATCTCTTTTCTAAAGGAGGGCTGGAGTCAATAAGCGCAATTGATTCCGTCCGATTATTATTTCTATTTTAATAGAAGTTATTGAGGAATAAAAAACCACCTAACTCAGGTGGTTTTTTATTTTGGCGGGGCAGATTTCGTGTTTTCTGAATTGACACATATATATACTGTGATTAAAATGTTCAAAGGGGGTCAATTAACTGTGTCGGTTAAGACTGGGTAAATTTCGATTACCAAATACACGCGGATAAGTGCACATCAGTGCTTCCCAAACAGTTCTACCATTTTTTATGGTTTTTTCAGCTGGTCCACTTAATACATAACCGTATTTAAAATCTTGAGCAAATTCTGATGGTCTTTTAAAAGGTAAAATTCCTATTACATTATTTAGACCTTTTAATTGTAATATAGGAAAGGTAAAAATTGCACCTGGGTGCATGTAATTATAAAATGGGAGTGTTAAATATTGTCCTTTTTCATCATTTTTTATGTTTAGTCTAGTCTTAGGATGAAAGATAAAAATATCAAATGAGAATGCTGTGGTTTCATTTTTTTTATTTATTTCTTCTAGAATAAAATCATTATCTTCAAAAATAATATAAAATCTATTCTTTCTCTGTTTTTCTTTTTTTTCTGTAAAACCTTCCAGGGCACCCCAATAAGTAACCATAGCAGTTGGCCCTGTGTTTATTGGGTTTTTCATGGGGGCAGAGTGTACACCAACTCCTTTTATTTCATTTGTAACTTTGTCAATCCCGGATGTAATTTCTTTTCCAGAGAATTGTACAAAACCACTTTTATGAATTGATAATTTTGTGTCATTATCAACAATATATTCTTTTGAAAAGTCGGAACTTTCAGAGTATCTTTTAGAATAATCGACTGGAAGTTTAATTATATACCCCTTTTTCTCTTTACAGTAAGGTATGTGTATGTCTATTCCTCCATCACTATGGGATGTTATTGTAAAAATTTTATATATTTTGTCTTGTATTTTTACACAAATTGTATTTCCGTCATATAGATCCATATAAATCATTTTTTAAATCCGAGATCGAGCTTTTAATCTTGTTAGGTTTTAAAATTTTATTACTGGCTTTTTCTAGTTCGTCTAGATTAAGCCCTGTAAATAAGTTTAAAATTGCTTCAAATTGGCTATAGAATGAAAAGATATAATCAAATTTATTATCATTTTTAATTAAGTTAGATTGATAAATTTTTAGTAAAGTAATAATAGCCTTACGACAGAAAAAATGATTATCAAACTTTAATCTTAATTCATCGTGTACAATCTCACAACGTTTGTCGTATATCAGTGATACATTTTCTCTTAACACTTCCAGATCTTCCTCTTTGGTATTGTCATAGTATTTTTTTTGAATGTGGCAATATACAGATTTTTTAAATTTACTTTTTCCTATGTATTGTGGATATTTAATATCATTTTTAAAACTTTCTAATTTATAATATTTAAGATAATTCTCTAGAGATGTTATTATTTGTCTAATACAATCATCTAATTCATAATAAAAAAAATTAGTCATTGCATTAATGAAGTCCCGAATATAGGTAACATCAGGAGTTTTTGTATATTCAATTGGAAAAGAAAATTTAGGTAGTGGTAATGGCCACAAAATTGCGTAGTATTCCTTTTCAACAGAACTTATAAGGAATACTTCACTAACATCAAACAAAGAAATAGTTTTAAGAATTAAATGCCCTTCACTATATCTTCTTTTGGTTATTTCCTCGTTTATTTTTGGTAATGTTTCTTTAATATAAGCTACTATATACTGTGATGGATTTCTTTTTAATAATATATCTGGAACACTGTTTTTCTCAAAACCTTTGGACATGTCTCTTATATCCTCAAAAAGCCTTTGAGAAATTTTTTTATGAAAGCTTACGTAAATTTCACGTCCTTTCTGTCTTGTGTGTAAGGGATGTTCATCAAGATTAAAATTATCTACTAAAACAGGTAAAACAACCGTGTATTTTATTAAAACTTCCACTTTATTTGTATTTAGTATGTAATCATCAAACCATGATTTTTCCATATTTTTTTTAATTTACATTGTAATATAGTTTGTTTGTTATCTATAAATTTGTTATTTAACTCAATATATTAACAGCTTGGACTCAAAGTTTTGTTTGGATAAACTTTTAATAGAGCCTCTAAAGAATCAAAAGATTTTAAATAACTTTCACTTAAACCTTGCCAACCAGAACATGATTCTGGATAATAATATTTAGAGGTATAGTGTGATGAAGTATAATATTTCCCTGTACTTACATTAATTACTGGAATAGGGTCGTTTTCAATAGTAGAAGTTACAGCAATGGTATTGGCGCTTTGAGTAGTGTCTCCATTACAAGTATTTGGCGACCACAAACCTCTTAAATTATCTTGAGCGGATTTCTGATCCATTTTAAATTCTGCTTGATATTTATATGGCGTGTCGTATGTATATTCATGAGCATAACCTTGTTCAATCATATATTTATTATAGAACAAACCATCTTCACGAAAAATATACACTAATGTACGTCCATACTTATCCAGATCATCCTGAGTAGAATCTTTTTCAATCCTCACTTTCTTTCCTACTAATAATTCTTTAGCTTTGGCGGAAGCTTCTTTACCAAAACACTGAACTTCTTTTCTCGGATCTACTGTTTCTGGTGTATCCATTCCAATTAAACGAAGGGTTGTTATCGTTCCATTCGTATTTATTTTTACTGTATCCCCATCAACGACACTTGAAACATCATAATATTCATATTGTGCAGTTTGTTCTTTAGAATTTTTAGTTTCATTAGTGGGCTCAGGTTGAGGGGCTGTTTCTTTCACCTCGTTCTTAATTTCTTCATTAGTTACAGTTTCACGTGAAGTTGTTTCTGTATTTGTATCGTGAGTGATCTCAATAGGTTGCGATTCTCTTTCTTTGCGGGCTTCATTTTTTATAAAACCTTTATTTTGTTCTACTGGAGGAGCAAAAATACCAATTCCAATAAATGATAAAACTATCGCACTAGAAAAAATTAGGGTAACGGTTTTTCTTTTTGGGACAACTTTAATAAATTTTTTGAAGAAGGATGGGTTAGATAAGCCAATAATTAAGAGGGCTATTGATGTCAATAAAATAAGAAAAAATAAAGTGGACATATTATTATTTTAATTTAACAATTATTTATATATTTACAAATTTTGTGCCTTTTTTTAGATAAGTAAAATATTATAGAAAGACGATTTAAGTATACAACAGTAGGTCTTTTTGTCAATCAAACACCCTTCTTTTAGATGATATATTTATTTAAATATCACTACCACAAAACTTACATTTTTTAGCCTCCTTTGACACCATCTCGGCACATTGGGGGCATTTTTTCATTCCTATCTTTTCAACCTTTTTAGATATTTTGAATCCTATAATTTTTAAAATTAACAAAATTAGTAGAATTATCCATACGGGCCAGAACATTTTACTAAAAGTCCAAATCACTAACCAGATAGTTTTTATTGATTCCCATAAGTCTGGTTGGATAAAATATGTCATATCTTTATATGAAAATAATTAAGAAAAGCAAAAAGCTCCTCGCTAGCGACGGCTTACGCCATCCACATCTCTTTCGAGACATGACCGACCAAGGTATTCTAAGCGAGGAGCTTACTACCTTGGTCGGTTTTGTTTACCATGCCTCTTTCGAGGTTTAGGTATTAATTGTCAGATATATTCTATCAAATTAGCTGTTATAAGGCAATATTGACTAATATATTATATTATGTATAATTAACTATATATGACCAAGAAAAAGATAACAGGTATTATAGATTTTGAGGAAATGTTGAGAAGTGGTTTACCAGACCATCCGTTTTTTGATAGCAGTGAAGTAATTGTAGAAAAACCGTCTGATAAAGGTTACACGTTTAGAAATAAAATATATCAAAAATTTTTGCTCTTACAAGAAAATGAAGATTTTTTAAAGGGGGTAAGTATGTTAAGGAAGAAGTGGAGAGTACCGGTTGAAATTCCAGATAAAGAGTTTGATAACTTTGATAAAGATATTGATAAATTTAGGAAAAAATTTAAACTCTCAAAACCTTATCATCAACTAGTGTCCAACTATGTACAAAATAAAAAAATTAATATCGATTCACTAAAATTGCTTATCAATTTTGACGATTTTATTATTACATCTAAAAGTCGAGAAGAGCAGTATATATTATTAAAAATTTATCCAGAAATGACGATTGATGACGTGCGAGAGTTATGGCGTAATATTTCTCATGTAAGAAGTAAATATTTAGGAAATGAGGCAAAGAGGGCGAATAACAGGCCACAGTTGGTAAGAGATAAATATATTTTAGATCTCAAAAGAAAAAAATATAAACATTTTGAAATAGCAAAATTAACAAACGCAAAATTTGGCAGTAATCTTAGTTACCAAGATATATCCAAAATATTACAGAGACTTTTAAAGGTGGCATCCAAGAAAAGCTAGAGTGCCTTATACAGGAAAATCTAAGTATATTAATATACACGACGTACACGGCCGTGTATTTTAATTATTAAATATATACTTATGCCAGAAGAAAAACTATTATTAAATCTATGTCGTGATATTAACGATATAGAAATACGGTTTAAATTAGCTGATAAGAAAGGGATAAAAGCTTTTTTTTCTCTCAGTTTCGGCGATCTCTCTGTCAAAGGGTTTAGGATACAAGATTCTAAATTTGAAGATCCTGTAACTAGAAACTTGTGGATTGTTCCTCCTGTCTTCTTTGACCAAAATAAACAAGCACATCCTATTGCTTACTTCAGTTCAAAGGAAAAATGGGAAGCACTGCAAGAATACATCATAAAAAAATATGATGAAGCAGTGGACCACGACTATTTTGACAAGACTGAAGAGGAAGAAATAGAAAAAATTGTATCTGCTATATAGTTAATATATATATAGTTAATCAATAATGTACATAATAATTCTATATTGTACATAAATATTCACTATTAAGTAACAAAATATTAAATATAAGGGGGCTTAGCCACCTTTGGTGGTAGCCCCCCTATAGTGTCAATTAGCAATATTTTAATTATGTCCTCTAAAACTATTGAAAATATATTTACAGAGGAGGCAATAGGTAATATTGCTAATCTTTTAGTTCATCTTAATAAGGTTCATGTTCGTCTGTCAAACAATAATAAAATAAATCCGGCGCCGATCGATAAACAAGTGCCTATTGGCAATTTTTCTAAACCATGCTATTATCCAAATAAGTATGACTCCAATAACCGACCAAGGTAAATACTTCATCTACGTTAGAAAAAGCACAGACGACGTAGATAACCAAAAGAACTCTATAGATTACCAAATTAGAGAATGTTTAAAATACTCCAAATCAAATAACTTAACTGTTACATCAAATCAAATCAATAATCTCTGTGAAGAAGGAATCATTAAAGAAAAACATACAGCTTACAAAACATCTGATATCTCAATTAACAATAAAGGTGCCATTGCTTATAACATCGAACGACCTAAATTTGCCCAAATGGTTGATCTGTTGTCCAAACGTAAGTACAAGGGGATAATTTGCCTTTGCTGGGACAGAATTAGTAGAAATGATCAAGACGGTATGGTAATTAAAAGTCTGATTGCTAGAGGCATTGATATTAGATTTGTGCAGGCTAGCTATGATAAAAGCTCTTCTGGTGCTTTACACATGGATATTGATGGTATGTTTGCATCTCATTATTCTAGAGTTATTAGCGAGAAAGTGCGAGGTGCTAACCAAAAACTAAGAGAAGAGGGGAAATGTACTTATACAGCCCCGATCGGTTATTTGGATAAAGGGTCAGATAATAAACCTCTAGACTCTGAACGCGCGCCCCTTGTAAGGCAAATTTTTGAGCTTTACGCGGGTGGTGGTTGGAGTTTTAACCAGTTGGCCAAATGGGCTACTCAAAACGGCTTAACGACTAAACCATGGCGAGCCAGACGAACAGCTGAAGAAATTTTAAATGGCCAAGAAAATGATAAGCCAAAAGCCAAAAGACCAATAGGGGAAAAGACAATAGAAAATATACTCAAGAATCCATTTTATATTGGTAAATTAAGATTTGAAAACGACGTGGTTGACGGCATACATGATCCTTTGGTTAGTGTTTCGGTTTTTAATCAAGCCCAAATGATGATGAAGGCAAAAAATGTAAACGTTTATTATGTTGATAAAAAGTTTTTCACTTATCGTGGATTTGTAAATTGTACCTGTGGCCGAGCGTATACACCCTACAAAAAGAAAGGGATAAATTATTATCGGGCTAATTGTAAAGAAGATTGTATTAATGGAAATAAGAATTTGAAAGAAAGTGATATAGACAAAAATATTGAAGAATTGTTAGGGCAAATACATTTTAGTGATAAGGAATTGGAAGAAATAAACCGTAGAGCAAAATTGGGCTTAGAAGAGGTGACAAAGAAAAGGGACAGAGAATTGGAAGAATTGCACAATAGAAAAAGAAAAATTTTCGCCGATCTTGATTACATGAGAGATAATAAAATTACTTTGCTTAGAAATAATGCTTATTCA
Source organism: Candidatus Magasanikiibacteriota bacterium (assembly GCA_049287025.1). Classification (GTDB taxonomy): domain Bacteria; phylum Patescibacteriota; class Patescibacteriia; order Magasanikbacterales; family UBA922; genus UBA11710. The sequence goes on along the minus strand of JBAQFA010000032.1, from coordinate 48,086 downwards.
GTTCAGGAATATGTTGAAGAATTTGGGCGTATGGAAAATGAGATGAAAAATATTGAAGAAAAAGAACAAAAATACCGCGAGTCAGCGGTAGAAATGTTGAATTATGTTTTAACTTTTTCCGAACTTATAAAAAACGCTAAGTTATACTACAAAGAGGCCTTAGACACAGAAAAGAGAGATATCGCTCTTTCAGTGTTTTACGAACTCACTTTTGCCAATGGAGATTTGGCTAAGTATAAAACAAAAGAAGGCTTTGAAGCCCTCTTGAATCGCCATAAAAAGTCTGTTGAGAAATTTGGCGGACTGGACGGGACTCGAACCCGCAACTTCCGCCGTGACAGGGCGGTGCTCTAACCAGTTGAACTACCAGTCCGTAAACGTCCTAAAAAGGACGAAATGATTTTATCACAACCAATTTATTTTGGCAAGATTATTTTATAGCCTCAGCCTTTTTTAATCTTTTTTGTTTCTTTTTGTCGCGTCTGATTTTCGCAACAGCTCGTTCTAATTTTGCTTTTTGGTTATTACTTTTTCTAACTCCCATATAAAGTGTATTTAAATATAAGTGATAATATAATACAGGTTTTTTTAAATTTAGTCAATAGGTAAAAAAAGACCCGCTAGGTGTTCAGCGTAGGCATTGGGACCAAAGGAGGGGGTGGTCCCGCCGTACACCGAACACTCAGCAGGCCTTATGTATGCCTCATCTTAGCATGACTAAAATCATTTGTCAAGGGTATGTTTGTGTACATTTGTGGAAAACAACGGGCATTGGCAGTTGGATTTATAATAAATTGGTAGTGATTGTTTTTAAAATAATAAAAATCTCAGCATTAGCTGAGATTTTGTTTTAGTGTTTAACTGTTTAAGTGTTTGTATGATTATTATTTTACGAATTCTACAATCTTAGCAAAAACTTTTGGTTCTTTGTCAGCAATTTGGGATAGAACTTTGCGGTCTAGTTTGACTTGCTTAGTCTTTAGGGCTCCCATGAATTTACTAAAGCTTAGATCAAATAATCTAACAGCAGCATTGATTCTTACTTGCCACAGACCACGCATAGTTCTCTTTTTAACGCGACGATCGCGGTAAGCATGAGCACCAGCTTTGGTATCAGCAGTTTGAGCCAAGGCAATTAGATTTTTTCTACCGGCTTCAAAACCTTTTACTCTTTTCATTAGACCTCGGCGTCTTTTCAAGTGCAAGACTCCACGTTTAACTCTAGGCATAAAATTATTTTTTGTTAGTAATTGATTAGAAATTTTTAATTGCGCGACTGATGGTATCTCTCATGGTATTGGACATAGTTTTATCAGAACGTTTATTACGTCTAGTCTTACCACTTTCTCGAGAATTAAAATGATCTTGTCCATTGGTGCGTTTGATAAATTTTACACCGGAAGAACTTTTCTTTACAGCAAATCTTTTTGCAGTCGCTTTGTGTGTCTTAGCTTTTGGCATATAAATAACTTAGATATTTTATTAGGGGATTAACGTGTTAAAAAGTGGTGAGATTATACCCCAATCTTGGTTTTAAGTCAAGATTTGTCTCTGTTGATTACTTTTTAGCAATAATAGCCGTCACTTTATTACCTTGTTTGGTTGGTTCTTGTTCAGTTCTAATTTCCATTTTTTCCTTTATTAGAGCCAAAAATTTCTTCAAAACTTCAAAAGCGAGCTGAGGTTTGGTATTTTCTCTACCTTTCAAAATGATTTCTACCTTTACTTTGTCACCGCGATCTAGGAATTTTTCGGATTGTTCCACTCTTATTTCCATATCATGTTCACCGATGCGGACAGATAATCTAACGCCCTTAGTTTCAGTTTCATGAGTTTGGACTTTTTGTTTTCGGGCCTCTTTTTCTTTTTGGTATTTGAAGTGAGAAAAATCAACTATCTTACAAACTGGTGGAGTTACTGTAGGGTTGATCTCTACCAAATCCATTTCTTTTTCTTCGGCTAGATGCAAAGCTTGTTCCAAAGTCATGACACCAAGATTTTCATTATTATCACCAATCACGCGTACTTCTGGTACACGAATTCTATCATTTAGTTGATAGTGGGGGATAAGTGGTTTGTCTGGTCTTTTTTTACGACTAATACGCATAAGTTATGTTTATATTTTAAGAAGAAATTAATTTTTAGTAGGATGTTTGCCTTTTATCAAATTTTCTTTTTTAGATTTTGTCCAACCTTTTATTTGAATTTCTCGTTTGGCAGCGTCTTTTAAATTATTAAAAATTTCAGAATAAACAATTTTAATTGGCAATCTAGCTCTTGTGTATCTTGATCCATTGCCTTGGTTGTGTCTTTGTTCTCTGTTAATCAAATTGTTAGTTATTCCTGTGTATAGACTATTATCACTACATCGCGCTAAGTATGTGTAATAATTCATATTTTTTAGCATTCGACTCTTTAAAATAAATATTTTATTCTCTTAATCTAAGAATGGTTTACCATGAGCGAGACTTGAGCGGTAGCGAAAGTCGAGTCGAATGGTGGAGATGCCGGGAATTGAACCCGGGTCTAGGCGGGTTACCCCTACAGTCTACATGTGTAGCTGATTTGGTGTTTCACTTGTGGCTAGAAAATCAGCAAAATAACCACGAGCTGAAGCTTGAATTACTTTCGGAAAAAAATCTCAAGCGGAATTTTTAACCTACACTCAATAATTTACACCGCCTAACCCCTATTGAGTATCAGAGGGGCGATGGTAGAAGCACTTAAGCGACTACAGAAGCAAATGTAGGAACACTAAAGGCAGAAGCCAAAGCATTCTTTACTTTGCTGACTAAGTTTGCACTTATAATTTGTACTTTGGTATTTGCGAGGAAAAAGTACAACCTCGACATGCTTGTAAAAGATAACATGGGTCCACCCATCGAACCCTGTCATCCCCATTTGTATCTATTTTAACGAACGTTTAACTTCTCTGTCCAGATCGCGTTTTTTAATACTCTCTCGTTTGTCATACTTCTTTTTACCTTTGGCCAGGCCAATGGACAATTTGATATGACGACCCTTATTATACAGGGAAAGGGGTACAATTGTCAAGCCTTTTTCTAGCATTTTTCCTCTTAAATAAGAGATTTCTTTGACTTTTAAAAGTAGTTTTCGACTTCTTTCTGGATCATAATTTTCTTCATTACCAGCAAATTTGTATTTTGGAATATGGACATTGCTCAAAAGAACACTGTCATTATGAAAATTTATAAAGCCACCTTTCAGGTTGGCACTGCCTTTTCTGACTGATTTTACTTCAGATCCAGTCAATACCAAACCAGCCTCAAAGGTCTCAAGGATTTCATAATCAAACCGAGCTTTTTTGTTTTCCGCGTAGTAGTCCATATTTTTGCTTTATTAACATAATTAGTGTATAATAAATCACAGATTTTTTCAAGCTTATCCAGAGTCAAAACTAGAATTTAGCTATTTTTGGCTATAAGTTACAATAATATAAAAATATGTTTTGGAAAAAAAATAAACCAAATAATTTGATTTTTATGGTTTTTGGCTTTATTACTTTGGCCATAATTTTAGCGACCGCGGTTTTAATCATAAAATTATCTACAAAAATTAAACAAGTGGATTTGGACAAACCTACTAATGTAGCTGAGGTAGAGGATATTTACCAAAGAGTTTTTCAGATTAAGACAAACTATCAAAAGGGGGTAGAGGATTTATTGACTGGTGTGACGTCCACGACTGATAATAATACAATTTATGAAAATGTAGACAAAGTATTTTTTGCCATTAGGGTTCCGCAAGAATTGCGCGAAATACATTTAAACACCCTGATGAATATTTATAAAGTTAAAGAAACTAAATTATCAGATTTAGAAAAAAAAGAAAAAATTGTTAATGAATTAAATAATCTAATTGCAGAAACAAAAAAATAATTATGCTTTGGAAACAGTATTTAATAAGTTTTTTTGTTGGCTTGATTACAGTCGCCAGTTTGCTTTTATTTATTTTTTTTCCAGTACCTTTGATTTTTATTATTAACCTAATTGTGTGGGTAGGGTTGTCTGGATTTTTTTATTGGCATTTGTATCACGCCAAAGAAAATTTTTTCCCTGACCTAGCTTTACTTATTGCTACCCAGTTAAGCATTGTTGGTTTGTTGTTATTGGTTGAATGGCCGATTTTGAATTGGATTTTACTTGCTTTGGGAACTGGTTTTATGATGCTGTTTTTTATCAAGTCTCATCTCCAAGATATCCAATTATCTTATGAACAAAAACCGATTCGAAGAATGAAGATGATGTTGTGGGTGTTTGATATGTATGTTTTTTTTACTTTGATTTTTGCGTTTGATTTATTTTTTCCCAATTTACCGTTTTGGTTATGGATGACTTTGTCTGGAGTAGTCTCAGCTTTGATATCAGTTATGATTTGGAAAATGTATTTTGCTGTAGAATACAAGAAGATTTTACTCTGGGCAGTGTTAATGGCTTTTTTAGTTTTGGAAGTAGTCTGGGTGATTAATCTTTTACCCATGGGCTATTTAGTTTTAGGAACTCTAATAACTTGGTTATGGTTTTTGTTTCAATTATTTGTTCGTTTTCATTTAGCTCCCCAAGGTATAGATTGGAAAAGGCAGACTTGGTTTTTATTAAGTAATATAATTTTATTTTTTATATTTTTATCTTATATTGTTCGTTGGATATGACCCCAAAAGCCCCTCATTTACCAAACAAGACCTGTCGCGTCGATACTTATCATCGTTTACAAAATGTTAAATGGCTGTTGTTGTTTGCCGGTCTCGCTTTTGTGGCTGGCGTGAGCGCGACTATTATTGTGAGCGCCTGGATTTTGCCTCACTATGAATCAATCCAGTTTGTCCAGACTGGTGATTTTGATGGAAAAAGATTAAACAATAATACTCCCGATTTACTGGTAAAAAGTCAGGTGGAACAACGGCTTATGACTGTTTATGATAAAAAGAAAAAAGTGGAAGGAAAATATTATAATAAAAATTCTTTTGTGGCTCAGTCAGCCATAGTTAGTTCAGATGGCTGGTGTGTTTTGTTTTCAGCCAATTATTTTTTGGGTCAAGAAAAAAGTTGGGAAATGGTTGACTATGTGGGTAATAGCTATCAAGTAGAAAAAGCGGTTTATGACAAAACAAATAAATTATTATTTTTAAAAATTCAAGCCAGTGGTTTGCGCGTTGTGTCATTTACCAATTGGCAAAATTTTGGTTTTAATACCAATGTGTGGTCAATTGATTTTGGTAATGAATGGAAAAATAATATTGTGGCAGATTTTGTACCATTAACTGATCCAATAATTGGTTATTATGCCGACCGGCAATATGTTTTTGGTTTGTTGAATTTAACAACCGCTGGTAGTGTCTTGGTAGATGGTAATGGTCAATTATTAGCTTTTGTAAATGTGGATGGGCAAAATTTGTTGCCAAGCTGGCTAGTGGAGAGGGGAATTAATTCTATTTTGGAATCTGGTAAATTACAATATTTGGACGTGGGTTGGCAGGGGTCATTGGTCTATGGAGTTTTTGGTAATAATAATTCTCAACCAGAGACTGGTTTGTATATAAATATTCTGGGTGAAAAGTCAGCTGACTCCGCTGTACAAATTGGTGATGTGATTTTGGAAATAGAAAACAAACCAATTAACAAGTTTACTTTGGCCGAACAAATTTGGTTTGCACCGGCAGAATTTAAAATTACTATTTGGCGAGATGGGGTCAGACAAGAAATATTAGCCAAAAAACATTATATTTTAGCCAAATAGTAAGCTTTTTGGTGTCCTGATGTTGACAAAAGTGGTTTTTTAGTGTATAATTACTCGTTTTAATCATAATTATAATTTATTTAATATGTTTATAGAAAAAAGAATATTTGATATTTTGAAAAATAGTTGGAAATTAATCATTTTTGTTGGTATTATTTTTGCAGTTTTGACGTTGTTTGCCAGTTTATTATTTCCTTTGGAATATCGGGCCGATGCGCAAGTTATGATTATTTCCAAATCACGTTATGGCGTTGACCCATACACAGTGGCCAAATCTGGGGAGAGAATTGCTAGCAATCTTAGCGAAGTAATTGGTACACAAGACTTTTTTGATAAAGTTATGTCCCAATCTGGCTATGGTCTAGATAATTCAAAATTTCAAAACGTTTCTGAAAAAACTAAGAGAAAACGTTGGGAAAAGACAGCCAAAACTTCAGTCGTTTATGGGACAAGTATGTTGAATATTAGTGCCTTTCATGAAGACCCGGAACAAGCCAAACAATATGCTGGTGCAGTGGCTGGTGCTCTGGTCTCTCAGTCTTCAGACTATGTTGGTGGTGATGTTTATTTTAAAGTGGTGAATTATCCGATTGTGACTAGTTTACCAGTCAGGCCAAATATTGCTGTCAACATGTTGGTAAGTTTAGTATTTGGTTGGATTTTATCAGCCTTAGCTCTTATAAAAAGGCACATATAAAATTTATTAATAATTTTAAAACACACTCTCTAAACATGAGTGTGTTTTATTTTTTGCTCTCAATTTATTTAGGCCTTGTCAAGACCTTGACAAAGTCTCTAAAATGTGTTAAATTAATATGTCATACTTAATATGTCAAAATGGGTAAACTGTACCTAATTTTTGGCTTATAGTATAGGCACGTTCTTTGTATTCAAAAAACATGGAAATATGTCATCAGTCTGGGTTGTGGGACCTAAAGGCTGTGATAATATCACCCACCTCTGGAAGATGTTGGGTCGTGGTCATTGGGAATGGTGGAAAAGGGTAAAGTATACACAACTGGAATGGGAGAAGAAGCGATGGGAAAGACCGGAAAAGTCAATTGGGTGGTGACTGCGATGTCCACCCTTGTGCTGGTCGCGGGGCTCGTGGCTTCCGCGAACGACATCTCCGCCCAGACGACGATCGAGTGGGGCGGGGTTGTGACCATCCGTGATGGCGTCCCCGATCCCATCTGGACCGGCCGTAAGGGCGACAAGCCCAACGGCTCGGTCAGGTGTCAGACGGGTGAAGTGCCGGTCGTGCAGGGCACGGCCGACGCCAACCCAGGGGGCATTGGTGGTCAGCGCGGGCTCGACAGCCGTCGAGCCTCGCTCGTGGCTGCTGATGGCACTGGTTACTGGTACTCCCTCGGCGGGACAGTAATCATTGACTCGGCCGCGGTGTATTGCGTCGAACCCGTCAAGATCGTCTTCCCAGACGACCAGGACGGAGACGGCGTGCGCGATGCCAACGACAACTGTCGCGCGGTCGCCAACACCGACCAGGCTGACCATGATCGCGACGGCATCGGCGACGCCTGCGACAATGACTACGACAACGACGGAATCGTCGATGGCGTAGACAACTGCCCGCGGGTCGCCAACCCCGATCAGGTCGACAGCGACAACGACGGCCAGGGCGACGCCTGCGACAACGACATCGACGGGGACCTTATCGGGAACAGCAAGGACGGGTGTCCTGTTGTTCCCGAAGATCAGGATGGCGTCCACGACGTGGACGGGTGTCCTGAGGAGGACGCGGACGACGACACCGTCCTGGATGTCGTCGACGAGTGCCCCCTCCAGCCTGGGACGCCCGATAAAAAGGGTTGTCCCGAGGATAAAGTCGGGGGGAACTCCATTCTGGACTTCCTCGACCTCGCGGTCGGGGGTGTCGGCCTCGGGATCTTCAAGGTCGGCAACGCTAAACTGGACGGGAACCATACGGTTCTGTCCGGGGGGCTCGAGTTCGGGGTGTTCATCCCCATCATCACCGATGCCCTGGAAGTGAAGGGACACATCGGTGTGCTCGGGGGTAACTTCCTCGAGTTCACCAAGGGCATGACCGCCGGTGGTGACATCGGCTGGCGCGCCGGCAAGTCGGGCTTCTTCCTCGGGGCGGGGTACGAGTACCTCCGCTACTGGGAACGATTCTCCGACGACTGGCTCCGCCAATTGTCCGGTGGGGGCATTGTCGCCGAGTGGGTCTCCCCCTGGAACCTGGGCATCCGGGTGGACGCCAAGTACATGTGGGAGACGGGGAATCTGATCCGGGCTCCCAACCATACGGCCGACAACCTGGTCCTGGGTCTCCGGATCTTCTGGACGACCATGGACGGGTTCAGAACCAGAAACTAGTCGTGCCCACACACGACTATGGCTCTCTTTAGGCTTTGTCCAACGGACAAGAAAGGAGGGCTGAGGCTTTGTAACTTCATACATGTGTGATAACCACGAAAGTGGGGATTCATCATAGAAGTTACAAAGCCAAGGCCAGCATGTCTATTATTTTTTTGAATAGTAGTTATACTGGGCTTAAAATATAGCTAAAATAAGGCAAATTTTTATTTGTCTTATTAATTTTATTTTTATAAACAGTAATGAACAAAAAGGCCTTGACAAAGGTAAGAAAATATGCTATAATTTGTAGTTAAATTTAAATACCAAAGAAGTGCTTATCGGACCACTTTTTGTGCTCTAGTTAGCCCTTTTTCGGGTGAACCTAAGCTAGTGGCTTGGGTGCGATCCTTACAATTCAAGTCAATCTAAGAAAACATATCCACAAGTTGCGTATTTTAGCAGAGTAAGATCGTTCTAGTTCCACTAGGCAATCACTCTCCTAGGGTCGCAGCTAGGAGATGTTCAACATATGAATGATCCATATCTTTGGATCAAAGAATTCGGACATTGGGAATTGAGCTTAAACCAGACTGCCAGGCGTACCGGGAGGTATGCGAAGCCTGCGCAGACGGAAACGGTGCGAGTTCCTAGGTACGAGACACAAGCCTGGTCGCTATGGTTTAGCACCGGGTTGCACCCTTGAAGGAGTCAAGACCTTGAAGACGACCAACAAGCTCACCGTTCTGTTCGTGTTCGCGATGTTCAACGTCCTGGCTTGCGGCGGGAGTTCCGTCGTCGACCAGGACACCAACTCCGACGTGGTCACCGAGACCACGACGGACACGGGCATCGACTCGTCCAACCCCGACCTGGGGAAGGACGATCACGAGCCGACCTGCGTTCCGAACTGCACGAACAAGCAGTGCGGCAACAACGGTTGCGGCGGCTCGTGCGGCATCTGCGCGGACGGCTTCCAGTGCGACTTCGCGGGCGTCTGCTACGACCCGACCCCGACCTGCGTTCCGAACTGCGACAACAAGCAGTGCGGCAACAACGGTTGCGGCGGTTCGTGCGGTACGTGCGCCGAAGGCTTCCAGTGCGACTTCAACGGCGTCTGCTACGACCCGACCCCGACCTGCGTTCCGAACTGCGACAACAAGCAGTGCGGCAACAACGGCTGCGGCGGTTCGTGCGGTACGTGCAACGAGAACGAGTTCTGCGACGCCGCCGGCCAGTGCATCGACCTGTTCCCGAATCCGTGCCAGGGTGTCGTCTGCGACAACCCGCCCGTCGACACCTGCGTCGGCGGCCTCTTCACGAGCTACGCGTCCACCGGCACCTGCGTCGGCGGCACCTGCTCCTACGAGGATACGCAGATCGAGTGCGAGTTCGGGTGCCAGGGTAACACCTGCGCCCCGAACCCGGACGAGACCCAGACCTTCTTCTGGTCGGTGGACGACCTGGGATACGATCTCCAGGTCGTGTGGATCAACATCCACCACTGCCCGGCGTACCAGGTTTCGGGCTGGAAGGCCTACAACATCCTCACGGATGATGAGGTCGGGTACGCCCCCTCGATCGTGATCCCCGCCAACACTTTCGGCGGGATCAAGGTCGTGTTCCAGGGCGACGCGGCTTCCTGTCGCGTCGACGTCATGGTCCAGAACTTCGAGACCGGGGATCTCTTTTACAACCCGGGATGTCTGGACCAGTCGTGCACGTCGCAGTTCATCATCGGCGAGGCCAACCTCACCTGCCCCAGCGGGCAGGAGCTCGAGGTCAAGGTCTTCCCGAACGTCGCGGGCAACGGGCTGGACTACGTCCTGCCCTCGTGCTCGCCCCTGAACTGCGACGACGGCGATGCCTGCACCGATGACGTGTTCGTGGGCGGCTACTGCGACAGCCTGCCCATGGACCCCGACGACGGCGACGTCTGTACGACCGATATGTGTAACACGCAGACCGGGGCCGTGCACACCCCGATGAACTGCAACGATAACAACCTGTGCACGGTCGACGCTTGCGATCCGGCGACGGGCGCTTGCGTTCACCAGTCCAAGTCCTGCGACGATCAGAACGTGTGCACCATCGATTCCTGCAACTCGCTGACCGGCGCGTGCGACCACACCAACGTCATCATCGATGACGCCGACCCCTGCACGGTCGACGCCTGCCACACGGTGGGCGGGGTGACGCATACGCCCAAGTCCTGCGACGATCAGAACGTGTGCACCATCGATTCCTGCAACTCGCTGACCGGCGCGTGCGACCACAACCCGGCCTGCGACGACGGCAACCTGGCCACGGCCGACGTGTGCGCGACCGACACGGGGGAGTGCTCGCACTTCTCGATCTATTCGGTCAAGTACACGATCAACGATCTCACGAAGATCCCCCCGGACGGATACCTGGACGTGCAGATGCACCCCAGCTGTCCCGCCTCGATCGACTGGGTTGAGGTGTCACACGGTGAGATCCTCATCACGGCCAAGGAGAGCCTCGAGGGCTGCGTCTTCAATGTCGTTATCCGGCACGGGGACGACTCCCCCATGATGTGGGATCCTGGTTGCATGGCTGGGACGGGCGGATCCTGCGATTCGATCGCGGCCTGCCAGGAGCAGATCCTGGGGACCGCCCAGGCCTACTGCAACGGCGGGTTCGTCGCCGGTACGGTGGCCACGGTGTGGAACTGGGACTGCAAGGGGCGGGACTTCAAGACCCTCGCCTGCCCGCCCGTGACGCCGTAGTCGCATCCACCCTTCAACCTTGTTGGCTGATAGTCTGAGCCAGAATAATCAGATGAATCAGCCTCAGAATTAGATTGACTTCGCGCAACCCTTGTTCTGTTCTGGCAGAGCAAGATGATTTGTCGCCCGAGGCGTCTCGCTTCGGGATGAATCAGAAACCCCGCCATGTCGTCGTCTCCTACCCAGGAGTTCGACGACGTGGCATACCAGTGCTTATCTGACTTTCAGGTAAATACTGGTGTAGACCTCACTTTTTATAAGTGGGGTTTTATATCACTTATGCTAGAAATATTTTTTAAAAAATTAAAAAGAGAATTTTTTGAAAAAAAACTTATTTTTAGGTATAATGTATTCATGAAACAGATTACAACCAATTCACTTCTTTGGTATATTGGATTGCCTTTGGCAGTTTTAATTTTAATATTTTTTATTGTTTGGCAGGGAGTAAATTCTCTAGTTCTTTTTTTGTTATTTATTTTGCTTTGGGGTTTGTCATATCGGTTGGATATTGGTTTGTATATTTTGGTTTTTTTGGCGCCAATGATGCATTGGGTAATATATTTGGAAAATTATAATTTTATTAGAAATAATTTTTCTTATCTCACTGGCGTCTATGCTCCAGCCGTAGATTTTTGGGCGCTTTTTCTTGGTTTAGCCTTTGTCTGGTGGTATATACGGGAATTTTTTCGAGGAGAAACTTTTAAAATTTATTTACCAGGAGTTGGTTTTTTTATTTTGTTTTTAATTAGCGCTTTGGCTTCACTTTCAAATTTATCTATTTTTGAAATCAGTTCTGGTCTCAAGTATATTGTTCGCTTTTTAATTTTTATTTATTTAGTTTACTTAGCCTTGGGTATTAATATTATTCGCCATGATAAAAAGAAATTTTTAATTGCTTTAAAAGTTTATGCTAGTGTCGGTTTTTTGGGCGCTCTGATGGGTTTTACTTCTTTTTTTCTAGGTGAATGGACTTTTTATGCCCTGGGACGAGCGGTACCATTTCCTATTTTTGGTTGGGCACCATTTGGGGATCAACATATATTTTTGGCCGAAATTATGGTAGTCACTTTGCCGGTTTATTTTTATCTTTGGTATATAGAAGTGAATAATAAGAAAAAGAAATTACTAGCTAGTTTGGGTATCTTTGTAGGGATTATTAGTTTGCTTACTTTGTCTCGGGCAGCTTGGCTGACAATTTTGTTAGAAATTATTATATTTTATTTATTTACCCGCTCATTTATAAGTTGGAAAGAAATATTAAAAAAAATTAAATGGTTAATGGTGGTGGTAGTTTTGTTGGCAGGCTATTTTGGGATTTTTATGACTACCCTCTATGTTGAGCGCTCTACCGAAGCTCGTTGGGCTCTGACTGATATTTCTTTACATTTGTTTTATGAACACCCGATATTGGGCCAAGGGGTAGGTAGTTTTATTGATCGTTTGTCAGAAGTAAAATATTTTATGTGGGAGTTTGGTGACCCAATAGACGCTCATAGTATTATTAGTAAATTACTAGCTGAACAGGGATTGTTAGGTTTGTTAACTTTTGGATTATTTATTGCTTGGGTGATAAATAATATTTTGGAGCGTTATCATGATAAAAAATATACACCCGAGGCACAATTGGCCGCTCTTTTGGGTTTGTTTTTGGTGGTTAGTCCACTTATTTTTCAAATGTTTAACACCCAGTATTATTCGGCCAAAATGTGGGTACCAATCATGCTTGGGATGGCACAATTAATTGTGTATTTTGAAGGTAAACGTTTTCCATATGATTTTAATTTTATAGAACGCAAATAAATATGGCTCATGAAAAAATAAAGATTTTATTTTTATTTCCCATATTTTCTACGGGCGGGGCCGAGAAATTAGTTTTGGAATATGTCAAAAGATTACCGCGTGATCGTTTTTTGATCGCGGTTGGTAGTACAGTTGAAGATGGGGAATTGAGACAGGCTTTTGTGGCCGCTGGTGTAGAATTATTTGTTGGCTCAAGAAAAAATATGGGCGGACGTATTGGCGTGGTCAAGAAATTAATTTCTTGGGCAAAAAATTGGCAACCAGACATTGTTCATACCCATTTACTTGGGGCCGATCTATTTGGCTTTTGGTTAAAAAGAAAAATTATTAATTTAAGGTGGATTACAACATTACATAATGTTGAGTACAATACAGCTTGTTGGCGTAGATGGTTGTGGCGATTGATACTCTGCCGGGCAGATAGAATAATTGCTGTCTCAGAAAAAGTAAAAAAATATTCGCAAACAGAATTTAAATTACAGAATAGTCAGATAATTACTATTTTAAATGGGATTGATTTGGAAAAGTTTTTAAAGGTATCAAACAATCTTTTTAATAAGGAAAAAATACAATTAGCAATCATTGGACGTCTCACCAAACAAAAAGGTCATATTTATTTATTTCAAGCTTTGGCTAATCTAAAAATGTCCTGGCAATTGCATATTTTTGGTCAAGGTGAGTTACGGTCTAATTTAGAAAAAAAAGCCAGAGATTTAGGTATTTCTAATCAGCTGGTATGGCACGGTGTGGTTGATGACTTAGAAAATTATTTATCAGACATTGATGTAGTTGTTCAGCCTTCTTTGTGGGAGGGTCTTAGCTTAGTGATTTTGGAAATGATGACCGCTGGTAAACCAATTATTACTACTCCGGCTGGTGGTGAAGAATTGTTACAAGATAAAGTTAGCGGATTAATTGTGCCGACTCAAGACTTTGCAGCAATTAGTTCTGCTATACAGTTTTTGTATGATAATCCAGACCGAGCCAGGCAAATTGGCCAGTCAGCTAGAGAACAGGCAGTGACTGGTTTTTCTATAGAAAAAAATATTGAGATATTAAAATATATATATTTAGATTTATGTTTGAAAGGTTAGCTTACAATATATCGGCTTGGAATAGAGGTAGAAAGTGGAAAATATTTTTTCAAGAAATTCAGCCTGGTGCCAATGATAGGGTGCTAGATATTGGTTTTACCAATATTGAATATAGTCAAACAGACAATTATTTAGAAAAAAATTATCCTTATCAAAATAAAATTACAGCTTTGGGTATAGATAAAAATAGTGATAATTTTGTCAAACTTTACCCACAAGTGAAGACAGTTTTGTATAGTGGAGGTAGTTTTCCTTTTGAAGATGGACAATTTGGTATTGTTTGGTCAAATGCGGTAATTGAACATGTCGGTGGTAGAGAAAAACAAATTTTATTTTTACAAGAAATGTTACGGGTAGGAAAAAAAATATTTTTTACTACACCGAATAAATTTTTTCCTGTAGAAATTCATACGCGTGTACCGCTGTTACATATTATTCTTTCCAAAAATAAATTTGATTGGTTTTTAAGTTTTATAAATAAAAAATGGGCAACTGGTGATTATATGAATTTACTTGGTGAAAAAGATCTGGTGGCTTTATTGGAAAAGTGTAATGTAAAGAAATATAAAATAATTAAAAATAGATTTTGTGGTTTTGTAATGGATTTTGTGGTCGTAATTGATAATAATTTGTTATGAAAATTTTTAAAAGTATTGTGTCTTTATTAGTTTTTGGCGGGTTGTTGAATTTTGTTTTGCCAAGTCAGGTTTTTGCATCAGTAAACTATCCAAAAAAAGCTAATTATTTTCTCAAATGGCATCTGACTGATACTGAAGCCGTACAATTGTCCAAATGGGATTTGGTTGTTTTGGATATGGAAAATCAAGTTACCAGTCCACACTTAATAAAAAAAATGCGACAATTAAATTCTGATATTATAATATTAGCTTATATTACTCCGCAGGAAATTTTCCAGACAGCAGCTAATTCTTCTGGTCAATTGAGACGTAAATTATCCGTTGGTTTAAACAATAGTTGGTATTTAAAAAATAGTCAGGGTGATATTTTGTCGTATTGGCCAGGCACTTACATGTTAAATATTACTGATAATTGTCCACAGATAAATGGTAAAAAATTAAATGAATACATGGCTGAATTTGTAACAAACAATATCCTGTCTACCAATCTTTGGGATGGAGTTTTTTATGATAATGCTTGGAGCGAAATGGGTTGGGCACTTGGTAATAATATTGACACAAACAACGACGGTAAAATTGATAATAATCCTAATGCTGTTTGGCAAAAGGGTATGAGAGATTTGTACACAAGAACCAGAGAACTTTCCAAGGGTGATATTATTATTGTAGGTAATGCGGCTACTGATATTTATAGAAATGAGTTGAATGGTAATATGATTGAATCTTTTAATGTTAATGAGTGGGCAGAAAAAATGAATATTTATAAAAATAATAATGATAGTGATGGTAATTTTAATGTAGTTAATGTAAATACTGGTAATACAAATAAAAATCAAGATTATAAAAAGATGCGTCTTGGGTTATCTAGTACTTTATTAGAAAATGGATTTTATTCATTTGATTATGGTAATCAAGATCATGGACAGACTTGGTGGTATGATGAATATGATATCAACCTTGGCCAACCGACTGGTCAGGCAATTTCAAAATCTGGTTATAAAACCTATAAAAAAGATTTGTGGAAACGAGATTTTTCCAATGGTTTGGTGTTGGTTAATTCCACTGAACAAACACAAAAAGTGTCTTTGGGGGGAGACTATGAAAAAATTCATGGCCTGCAAGATAAAATTGTTAATGACGGTTCAATTATTAGTGAAGTCAATATTTCAGCAAACGACGGTTTATTATTACTCAAGACTTTTAATAAATTAGACAATGTGTTATATCGCAATGGTAGTTTTGTCCGATTTTTTGACAAAGACGGTAATCGAGTGCGTAATGGTTTTTTTGCTTTTGATGAAGCTTATAAGGGTGGAGAACAAATTGCCAAAGTTGATTTGGATGGTAATGGTAAGAGCGATTTGTTGGTAGTCGGTAAAAATAAAGTAATGGCTTGGCGTGATGATGGCCAACTATATATGAAAGTGTATCCTTATGGCGCGATGTACCAGGGTGAATTAAAAATTGCCATTGGAGACCTTAATAAAGATAAAATGCTAGAAGTTTATGTGGCTCCGGGTGTGGGTTATAATTTGCCTATAAAAATATATACCCGTCATGGTCGACAAATGAAACAAGATTGGTATCCTTATGGTTTGAATTATACTGGTGGTTATTCTATGGCGGTTGGTCACATTACTGGTTCGCAAAAAAATGACTTGGTAATTGCCAAAGCCAGTAGCGAACCAATGCTCACAATTTTTGATTACAATTATAATATGGCTTATCAATGGCTAGTTTTTTCCAAACAGACAAAGGTTGGTCTTAATGTGGCTGTTGGTGACGTTGATGGTGACACTATCGGTGAAATAATTGTCGGGGCAGGCAGTGGTTTTACTCCAACCGTTCGTTTGTTTGATAAGACGGGCAAACAATTATCAGAATTTCAAGCCTATACCTCATTTGATAAACCGGGAGTAGAGGTAATAGCCGGAGATATTGATTATGATGGTAAGGATGATATCATTACCCTGAGTAATGGTTTTTAAATAAAAATAGTAGAGCCGTCCCGCGAGTACTCGGGACGGCTCTACTATTTTTATTTGTGGTTGTATTATGAGGTCGCTTCAGCTGTCACTAGAACATTTTTTCTTTCAGCTTCTTCGTAGATCTCTATAATCTGGGGGACAATATTATTCCAATGATATTGTTTTTCAACTTTTTTCTTATTTATTTTTCCAGCCAGTTTTTGCTCTTCTTTGGTCATGTTCAAGAATTTCCATAACATTTTTTCTAAGTCTAAAACATTATTTTCTCTAAATAAGAAATTTTTATCATTAATTAATTCTTGGTGTTCTACAATGTTTGTAGCCAAAACTGGTTTAGCAAAGCTCATCGCTTCTAGCACTGTTAATGGTAAACCCTCATTAAAAGATGGGTGAACTAAAGCCAAAGCCTGTGTATACAATTGATGTAGAGTTTCATCAGATTGAAAATCAGTAAAAATTATATCATTATTAAAAGCGCCTAATTGGTGTAAAGCCTGAACATAATCATTGGTATAGACAGAACCACCAACAATAGCCAATTTTAAATTTTTAATTAATTTGTTATCAGAATGATTTTTCTTAAGATTATTAAAAGCTTCAATTAAAATATGAGCGCCTTTAGTTGGAATAAGGCGAGATACCATGACAAAATATTCATTTTTTTTCAAACCAAATTCAGTAATTTTATCAACTGTATTATCAATTTTATACGATTCAATTCCATTTGGGATATAAATAGTTTCTTTGTAAAATTCGTTTAGACAGTATTTTTTTAATTCTTTGGAAATGGTAATAGTTTTGTGAGGAAAGGCACAAGCACATCTTTCGGCTATACGCAAAATCATTTTTGCCAGAGCATTCCATTTTTGGTCATAACGATCAATGGAATGGAAAGTGCTAATTACCAAAATACGACGAGAAAATAATCTTGGTATCCAAGATAATAGAGAAGGACCAATACCATGGTAATGAATGACGTCCACTTTATTTGTAATAGCATGAATAGTACTTAAAAGAGTATGGCTAATAGCATCCAAATGTTTGGTGTGAATAGAAGGCAAATGTTTTATTAAAGCACCATCCAGGCTAAAATCCTGGTCTTTTTTTGTATACCATTTTCTAGAATAAACAATTACTTCCTGATTGTTTTTTGCCAAACGCAAAGCTAGGTCATGGACATGACGTTCGACACCACCGTGGACGGCTGGCATACCTTTTTGTCCGATCATGGCTATACGCATAATAGTTTAATTCTATATAATAATTATTTAGTAATTATTAAGTTTACTATCTTTTTGCCCGTTTATTGTAGGGTTTTATATAAAATAGAATTAATTAAAATAACAGCCAATTATATCATAATATAGGGCGTTTGTCAAGGGGATAGGGCAAATAAAAACCTGCCCCGAGTACTCGGGGCAGGTTTTGGCTTATTTTAGCTAAATTTATTCAATTTTTAGGCCTTTAATCTGGCCAATTTTATCATCTGGTAGACTAGTGTCTAAAGATCCATACTTTTGACTTACAGTCTCATCTATAAAGGTGTCTTGTCCAGTAATGGTCATATTTTGTACTAAAATTGGTGAAGAACCACGCATTTCAATAGTTGGAGTTAGAGATAATTCAAAATAAATGCCAGCGTTTTCATGAGCTGATAATGAATTGGTAGACCAAGATGCAATATTATTTTTTGGGTTATATTTTATATCACTACCATTAGTCACACTAGTTTTACCAGTCCAGACAATGTAATTTGGTAGTTGTACAGACAAATTTACATTGGATAATTTACTCGCGCCATTAGTCAGATTGATCAGTGCCCAGTATTTAGTTTCCTTGTCAACTTGAGGGGGCAGAGGACCGCGGCCCAGCTGATCACCTTCGTTGGTAAAATATCTGATTTCTGGGTTTAATAGTAGGTTGGTGCCAATTTTAATGGCTGGCGATTCAATTATTTCACTATAGTTACTAGTAATATTATTTAGACTACTGTTTAGTCTTGGTGAAAGCGAGAAGAGTAGGTCATTGCCACCCTGAGGGAAGTTGTTGATAGGGATATTTATTATTAATTCTTTTTCCGAATTAATTTCTAAATTATCAAAGGAAATGGTAAAAATTTGATTTTTGTAAGTCCCTTTATTCAAGTTTTTTAATTGTTCAACATTGACAATTGAACCAGTGATTGGTAGTCCTATAGTTGGATTAATCAAATTTACATTGCCCGTGTTTTTTAAATTTATTTTTAATTGAACAATTTCATTAGGTTTAGCTTTGGCAATATTATTCTGCCAAATAGCTGTGGAATCAGTTTTGGGACGGGCAATGTCTAATCGGTGGGTGAGTGTGGCTTGATTAATTTTTACATTGTTTATTTCTAGTTGTGGGGTTAAATTTATATCTATGTTTTTTTGGTTATTATTTGATATATTTGTTATAAGATTGAGGGCAAAGGCCTGTTCTTCATTGGGTTTTAGCTCATTAATGGTAATATTTGTTTGATTCAAGTCTTGGTTGGCAAATTTAATTTCAGAAGAATTTGGTAACGGTACAGTTATATTAGTTAGGGTTTTTTCTCCAGTATTTTTAATAATTATTTTTATTGGTATGTTGTCAACCGGGAGAACGATTTTCTGGGATTCTATTTTGGTGTTTAAAACTGAACCGCGGAGAGTCTTAATTAGTAGGGTTGATTTTTCTTCATATTTTTCTTTTCCACTTTGTTTGAAAGCTAGAGTGGCTGTAATATGATTGTCTTGTTCAGGAATAGCATAGATCCAGCCTTTAATTATTACACTGCCACTAGTTTTTGGTGGGATATTGTCTAAAGTAAAAAAATTGTTTTGGAATTTGTCAGCTGGCACAGCTTGGTCCAAAATAAAACCGGTTGGTAGATTGATAGCTAAAATTGGGGAAACAAGAATAGCGGAATTTTCGTTTTTGTAGTTTATGGTGTATTCCACATAATTACCACTGGCGACTCTGGAGTCTGTAGTTTTTATATTAAGATAAACCAACTTGGTAATAGTGGGGTCATAGGTGAACCAAAAAATAGTAGTAATAAACAACACTACAATTGACAGTAAAAGAGTAATGTCAAAGACAAAGAGTTTTTTGGCATGAGCAAAGTTTAGATGGTATTTTTTTTCATAGTGCATCTCAGCAAAATGAATAGGAGAGACTAATAAAGCCAAGAACCATTTGTGGGGGTGGTGGAGTAAGTGATGAGTATTGAAGTGTTGGGTGAAGAATTGCATAGAGTATTACTACAGTATCTGTATAATCTGCAGAGTATGTATATTATATCATAGATACACAGGGTAGGGAATAATTATAGATTTGATACATCAGAATACAGATAGCAGATAGGAAGTGTCAGATCTTTATTGATTTATTGTATAACATAAATCTCCTTATTCAGGAGATTGTTCGGCTTTAGGTTTTTCTTTGTTTTTTAAACTCTTGGGGCTAGGGGAGAATAGAGTATTGTGTATTTTCCATTTATCCACATATTGGCCAATACCGAATTTGTCTGATTTGTTCTTTACTGTAGTTTTGTCTTGTGACCATTTTACCAAGCTTTCAAAGTTTATCTTATATCTATTAGCTACTACCACATAAGTCACTTCTTGTGATTTTATGGCACGTCTAATGGTCTGGGGGTTAACACCAAATAACCGCGCTGCTTCTGAGATAGAAACACGGATTATTTCTTTATTCATTATGTTTGGTTGTTGATCAATCATATTTGGTGTTTTGTATATGTTAATCTATACAAATCTTATCAAAAAACAATATTTTTGTCAAGTGTTGTGAAAAAATAGTGTTTTATACTACAGAAGTATAGAATATTGTATACAAATAAACTTGTTTATATTTACATAAAAAATGTCTATTTATAATAAAATGTATACAATATTATATACATTTTAGTGTATAAAGTTATAAAGTACTAGAGTATAGTCTAGGTATAAAGACTTCTAAAAATTGTGAAAACACAAAACTATTTATCAAGTTATGATGTAAAAAAACCTGGTTAAGTTTAATCTGTGTGTTGTATGGTTCATGATATGTGATTTGTGGGTTGGGGATAAGTCCTTGATTTTTTGCTAATATATGCTATAATTATCCGCATAATTTGTTTAATATGTACACCTCCTATAATAAGGAGTTTTTGGGTCATAGCGACAAATTATTAAAAAAAGCTTTTTTATTATAATACTGTAACACTTTCTTAATTTCTACGTCTTCTATTATGACAAGTAAAATGAATGAAAGAAAACTACTGTTTGATGTCAGAACCAAAAAGAATAAACAAGCTTTTGGTGAACTTTATGATTTGTATGTAGAAAAGATTTATCGGTTTATTTACTTTAAAATAAACAATAAAGAAGAAGCCGAAGATTTAACCAGTGATGTTTTTTTAAAAACTTGGAACTATTTGATGGAAAACAGAGAAAAAGAATTATTGAGTTTTAGTGGCTTGGTTTATAGAATTGCTAGAAATAATATTATTGATCTTTACAGGAAGAGAGCTCGAATGCCAGAAGTCGCTCTAGGTGAAGAAGCCGAAAATGTGTCCACAGAGCCAATGCAAGAGGTGGAAAATATTCACGATGCAGAAAAACTGTTGCAATTAATAAAAAAATTAAAACAAGATTATCAAGAAGTATTAATTTTAAAACATGTGGAAGAACTCTCCATTGGAGAGATTGCCGAGATTACTGGACGAAGCAGTGTGGGGGTAAGAGTAATCTTACACCGCGCCATGAATAAGTTAAAAGAGCTTTCTGAAGATACAAAATAATAATATGTCACAAGATTTGATTAAACAATTGAAAGCTGTGAAAGAAGTAGAAGGCAGGATAAATCCTGACCAGTCTTGGGTTGTGCAAAATAAAGAAAGATTGATGACTCAGATTGGCAATACAGTAGAAGTAGAAGAGAAATTTCATTTTACTGTAGATAATGTGTGGCAGGCCGTACAAATTTTACTTCCAGGTAGAATTGCTTATAATGTGATTCGTCCATTGGCAATTTTTGTTTTGGTTTTTGCTATTACGGCTAGTGGTTGGATCACGACTGTGGGTGCCACGCAAAATTCTTTGCCAGGGGATATTAGTTATGGGGTAAAAGTAGCTGTTAATAAATTGACTAAAGATAATATTGATGTGGCTACGGATATTTCTAAGGATGTAAAAAAAGTGGCACAAAAAAAACAAGTTGATTCGGCTAAAAGAGTAAATGTGGGAGTGGAATATTTGAAAAAATCATTAGACTCGGCAAAAGAAGATGTTAAAAAGAGTACAGAGACTAAAATGGTAACAAATGAAGCTTTGGAACAGACTAAAAAGGTAAGTGAAGCGACCAAAGAAATAAATCAAAATTTGGAAGAAGCTAAACAGCAAATAGTTGATACAGCCCAGACCGCGGTGGTGGATGAAGCTAAAAAAGTGGTGGTAGATACTGCCTTGGAAGTAGTAGAAAATATAATTCAAAAACAAGAAGAAGGCAAAATAGAGTCAGCTAATAGCGAGGCTGTAAAGAGTTTGGTGACTGACCAAATTAATAATTTGGAAAATATCGTGTCTACTGTTAGTAGCACTGCTCAAGATTTGAATCTCAATAACAATAATACTTTGGCTGCCAGTGGTACAACTAATAATACTGGCACTAGCACTATTAGTGAGATTGTAAATAAAACAACTGTGATTCAAGATTTGAATAGTACTAACACTACTACAGTGCAGGAGATAGTGGATGAAGCTGTAAAAAAAGTTAATACTACTGGACAAGGTATAATAGAGAATATTGCTACGGCCAAAGAATTGGTTAAGAGTGATAACTTGCTAGAAGCGATTCAAAAAGTGAAAGAAGCGAACCAGGCTAGTCAAGATGTACAAAAAACCATTACTGACGTGCAAAAAACTGTTAAACAAGTGACAGATACTGTGGTAGCTGATAACGCTGTGCAAATAATAGTCAATAATCAAGCGATGGTTAGTACGACAGTTTCTAGTAGTGTGGTAGTGCCAGTTGTGCCAAAGATTAATTAAATCACAAAATATTTTTTTTAAGATAGTTTAGATAGAACACTGATTAAACAGATTGAACAGATAAAAACAGATTTAATTGTAATAATTAAGTTAATAAATCGTTCTTTAAGTTAAAATAGTTTAAATAATTAAATGCCTTTAGTGTGTGGCTATGGTGTAACTCACCCCCTGACCCCCTCTCTTACTAAGAGAGGGGGAACGTGGAGAGTGAGTTATGTCTTATGCCATACAGTATCCCGACCTAGTCGGGAAGGCATCCATCCCTCTGGTTTAACCAGTGGGAGAACCACCTGGCTGAAAAGTCGACCTGCCTTGGGCAGGGCTTAAGGTGTAATCTGTTCTTCATTTTTTTAAGATGAGGAGCAAACTCGCTCATTCTGCGGACCATAGGATTATTAATAATCCAAGGCGCTGTAAGATGAGTTAGAATGTTATTTTTTATGGTAAAAGTTGCAAAAAAACTCTTTACCTTGTCTGTTGTGACAATGACTATCCTTTGGAGCGTTGGTGTAGCTGCTTTATTGCCAGCTGTAGCCGTTGCTGTGGATTGTCCAGCTTTAGAAGCCGGTGACTTATTTAAAGTGCCTGGTAACACTGCTGTATATTTATTGAATGCAGACATGGAAAGAATGTACTTCCCAAATGGTGAAGTATACAAGACTTGGTTCGCTGATTATTCTGGCGTCCAAGAAATCGCTGGTACATGCGTTGATGCTTATCCAGCTCCAAAAAAAGCACCTTATGGTGTAAATTATCGTCCAGGTTCACGTTTGGTAAAGGTGGAAATCTCTCCAAGCGTATATGTAGTTGAACCAGGCAATGCAAAAGCAAAAGTTGGTAGCGAAGCCGTTGCTACAGCTTTATATGGCGCTGGCTGGGCTTCTCTAGTTCGCGACGTAGCTGATGTATATTGGCCAAACTACGCTGTAGATGGTACAGAATTGGCCACTGCCGGTCTTCATGATGGTATGTTGGTTAAGACTTCTGATACCAGCAAAGTTTACAGCATTGATGGTGGAAAAGCTTATGAAGTAGACGGAGAATTGGGAGTTGCCAAAGGCGATGTCCATACTGTTACCGCTGCTTTATTGGCTGATGTAGAAACTGCTACTGAAACTGTAACTGCAGCTTCTTTAGTAGAAGAACCAGCTCAACTTGGTGATATGCCAAGTACTCCTGGTGATGATGATGTAGTAGCAAAAGGTGACTTAAAAGTTGCTTTGAGCGCTAACACTCCTGATTCCAATGAAATTCCAATGAATATCATGGGCTACAAATATGTCACATTGCTAGCAACAGCTGGCGATGAAGATGTAGATGTGACTGGTCTTACTATCAAGAGAAAAGGTCTTGGTGATAGAGATGATTTTGACAAAGTTTATGTAGAAGTAGATGGCGTAATCCATGGAAGCAAACGCAGTTTGAATTCTGATGGAGAAGCTGAAGTATTTTTCTCAACTGAAAGCACAAAAATCACTGTCCCAGCTGGCGAATCAGTAAAAATTGATATCGTAGCTGATATGGATGCTGAAGATGGCGCTGATGGTCATAGCAGTTATTTACAAGTAACAGCTATTGATACCGAAGCTGATTTGACAGCCAGTTTACCAGTTTCTGGTAACAAGATGACTTTGTCTGATGTTATGGCTCCAGTATTGTCTTTTGATTATACTGGCGATAACGAAGATGTAACAGTTGGTGAAGAAAATGTTGTTGTTGCAGAGTTTACTCTTAACAATGATGGTGGTACAGATACTGTTGACACTGAAGACATGGAATTGGCTTCACTTATGTTCAAACAAGTTGGTACTGCTGATGAAACAGAAGTGACTGGTTATACTCTTTATTTTGATGATGAAGAGATCGCTGGTCCAGTAGATGCTTCTGTTAGTGATTATGTTACTTTCAATTTGGATGAAGATATGCTTTTGGAAGCAGACGAAGATTATGATTTCGTTGTAAAAGCCAATGTAGAAGGTGGTAACACTGAAAGCATTGCTTTGGAATTGGACGAAGTCACAGACATTGATGCTACTGGCAAAGAAAATGGTTTTAGCGTGAATGTAGAAGGTGATACCTTTACTTTAGATGATGTTGAACACACTATCGTTGGTGGTGCTTTGAATGTTGATGAACACGATGATAATCCAAAAGCTAAAACTTATGCTCCAGGCTCTGACAATGTAGTCGTCTTGGCTGCTGAGTTGGATGCTGCTGACGAAACTGTCGTAGTCACTGAATTTGATTTGGTCTTTACCAATGATACAGGTGATATTGATGGTACAACTGGTAATGTTGAATTAGAAGGTGTAACTGTCAAATTGAATGGCAAAACTGTTTGTGGTCCAGTTGATATGACTGATGATGAGGGTGCAGTAGCATTTAATGCTGGTGCAAACACAGCTACTTTAACTTGCGATGAAGAATTTGAAGTTAAAGGTGCTCAAAAATTGACAGTAGAGGTTGACTTTACTGATCAAGCTCATAATGGTTATACTGCCTCTATTGACAATAGCTCTTTTGTTATTGAAGATTTAGAAGGTGATGACCTTGATGATGTTACTGGTAGTGCTACTGGCAAAAAAGTGACTTTATCAGCTGGTGATTTCCAAGTATCAAAAGATACTAAGTATACCAACAAAAACATTACTGCTGGTGCAGAAAAATATAAGATTGCTTCTTATGTTATAAAAGCTCCAATTTCACAAGCAGTAAAGGTTAAACAGTATACTGTTACCTTAGGTGGTACTGTAGATCTTGCTGAAATTACAGATCTATATATCTCTGAAGATACAGACACTGTTGAAGAACCAGACGGATCAAATGATTTCAATGTTAGTCAATTATTAAATGCTGAACAGACAAAAACTGTTAGTGTTTATGCTAATATTGGTGGAGATGCTGATGGTACTATTACTACCACTTTGGCAGTTGAATGGAGAGGCGAGACTACTGAAGATACTACAACAGAAACTGCCGTAGCTGGTCAAACTATTACAATAGAGACTGGTGAATTATTGACAACCTTGTCTTCTTCCAACCCAGATGGTGACATTGTTCTTGGTGAAACTAAGGGCAAGAAAGTATTTGTAGTGCAATTTGATGCTAACTATGATACTTACACTATCACTGATTTGAATGTTGAATTATCCAACGCCGAAGCAATTACTGCTTTGACTGTTGGTGGTGTCACTGTTTCAGAATTTACTGCAAATGGAGATGTCTATGAAGCTCAATTCAACAACTTGGAAATTGCTGTGACTGACAAGAAACAAGTAGAATTTACTGCTGATTTCAACATTGTATCAACTGATTCTGGTGTTGATTCTGGCACAACTACTACTTTTGAATTGGTAAGTTTCTCAGCAGAAGCTGCTCAAGGTGATGATCTTGACGACGAAGCAGTTTCAGATGTCGTTAGTGAAGAATATGTGATGTATGCAGCCAGACCAACTTTAGCTTTTGCTAAGGGTTCTGAAACTTCAGAAAAAGGCTTATTGAGCGTTGGTGACAACGAAATGGTCAAGATAACTGTAACTGCTGATGGTGGTACAGTTAACTTCCTTGGCTTAGGCGTAGAAGTTACTGGCGACGCACCTACTTCATCTATTGTTAGTTTGTTAGATTCTTCAGGTGATGAATTAGCAACTACCACTGTTGATGATATAGGTGAATGGGCATTCGACATGGTAACCGCAGCTGATTATGAAGTTGGAACTTCAAAAGTATATTATTTGTCTATCAATTTAGATGATGTTGCTGATGGCGACCAAGTTGCTTTCAAAGTAACAGATCTAGCTTGGGATGATGATGTGTATGTTGGTACACTTCCTGATACTTTTATCGAAGTATTACCATCTGCTAAGTTCTTAGCTACAGAAAACAGCTAATTATAAATATTGAACAAGTCTTGTACTTGTAAGATATCTATAAAACCAGACCCGCCGAAGAGGCGGGTTTTGGTTTTGGTGATAACCACCGTGATGACCCACCCCCGCCCTCCCTTTTTGAAGGGAGGGGGAGTGAGGTGTTTTTTATTGTTCTTCCCCCTCCACAGAGGGGGATTGAGGGGGTTATCACCCGGGTGATATAATATTCACATGTATAAACAAACAATAAAACAATCTGCTGTAGAAGCTAGTCGATATCTTAGACAAAGACAGACTAAAGCAGAAGAAATATTTTGGCAAAAAGTTAGAAATAAACAATTTTATAATTTAAAATTTTTACGCCAACATCCTTTGTATTTCCAATTTGATAATAGGAAAAGATTTGTAATAGTTGATTTTTATTGTCATGAATTGAAAATAGTAATTGAGCTTGATGGTACAATCCACAAGTCACAACATGTACATGATAGAGAGAGGAGTTGGATTTTGAAACAACTAGGTATGAGAGTAATAAGAATCCAAAATGAGGCGGTGTTTAAAAATGTTAATGGGGTGTTGGATAGGTTGTGTGAGATGGTTTGTCCACGGTGATAACCCACCCCGCAAACAAATATGGCAGACTCACTATCGTTTCGTCTGTCCTATTTGTAGCGGGGCAGGCCCCTGCCCTCCCTTTTCGAAGGGAGGGGGAGTAAGGAATGTTGATTTTTTTATCCACTACCAAACTTGACAAAATTATAACCGTTGTATATACTATAGTTATATTATTTATATAACAATACTTATGAAAACAGTAGTAAATTTGAAAGTGGACAGAGACATCAAGATTAAAGCCCAGAGTTTGGCCAAAGATTTTGGTTTGTCTCTTAGTGCTGTTTTAAATGTTTATCTTCGTCAGTTCGTACGTGATAAAGCTCTAACTTTTTCCACAGCACCTCAAATGACGCCAGAGTTAGAAAATTTATTGGGTAAAGTAGAACCAGATATAAAAGCCAAAAGAAATCTTTCTAAACCCATAACGAATGAAGCTGATTTGGATTCTTTCTTTACCTCTTTATGATAATTCATTTTCACAAACAATTTGAAAAACAATTGAAGAAAATGAATAAAAAACAGCAGGAAATTATTAAAAATAAACTAAAGATTTTTTTGTCAGATCCTTATCAAGTACAGCTGAATAATCATAGTTTGAGTGGAAAATATAAAAATTATCGTAGTATAAATATAAGTGGTGATTTGAGGGTGGTTTTTAAATTATCAGACGATGGTGAAGAAGCATTTTTTGTTGTGATTGGTAATCATAACCAGTTGTATTCCTAATTATTCATAACAAATTTAATTCCAAGATAAACTCGGGGTTTTTTGTTTTTATACCAACCCTCCCCCCCTATACTAAAGCTTTTGTGGACAAGGCTTGACCCCTCTCTATTCTAAGAAGAGGGGGATACGGGAGTG
Source organism: Candidatus Magasanikiibacteriota bacterium (assembly GCA_049287025.1). Classification (GTDB taxonomy): domain Bacteria; phylum Patescibacteriota; class Patescibacteriia; order Magasanikbacterales; family UBA922; genus UBA11710. The sequence goes on along the minus strand of JBAQFA010000032.1, from coordinate 20,324 downwards.
TGTTTTTTTGTCTTGCCAAAATCATACAAAAAAGCTATAATCAGTATATTATTTTTTATAAATTAGTCCTGCCTACCGGCAGGCAGGCTTGTAAGCCTTGTTGGCTTTGTAGGCCTTGTAAGCCTTTTTTGTTATGCAAAAGAAACATCTGGAAACTTTTATAAAAATTTTGGTTTATGCGACTTTTTTTGTGCCACTAGTTGTGATTCCGTCTAGTTATATATTTCCTTTTATTGTGCCAAAGATTTTATTAATTAGATCCTTGGTAGTTTTGATGTTTGGTGCTTATATTCTATTGTTGGCTATAAATTGGCAAGAATACAAACCAAGATTTACACCCGTGAATATGGCTATTGGTTTATTTTATTTTAGTTTTCTCTTGTCAACCTTTGTGGGTGTAGATTGGTATAAGAGTTTTTGGGATAATCATGAGAGAATGTTAGGTTTGTTTACAATTACCCATTTTGCTTTATATTATCTGGTTCTGTCTTCAGTTTTCAAAAGCGCAGTAGATTGGAAATGGTTTTTACGAATATTTTTGGGTGCAGGATTTTTGGTTATGTTCGTGGGTTTTTGGCAACAGTATGTAAATCCACAAGCGCTTTTGAATAATGGTGGAGACAGAGTATCGGCCACTCTTGGTAATCCGATTTATTTTAGTGGTTATGGTTTGTTTTTATTGTTTATTGGTTATTATTTATGGATAAAGGAAAAAGGTAATAATTTTTGGCGAACTTTTGCTGTCGTTGGTGGTTTGTTTGGTTTTCTGGGAATTTTTTGGGGAGTGACGAGAGGGGCGGTTTTGGGATTATTGGCTGGTGTAGGTGTACTTTGTTTTTCATATATTATAACTTTGAAAGAACATAAAAAAATTCAGCAAATAATGGCGGGAGCAATGATTTTGATAATTGTTATGATGGGAATTTTTTATGCTTTTAGACAAACTGATTTTGTAAAAAATATTCCGGCAGTTGGTCGCTTGGTCAATACTACACTAGATCCAAAAACTCCACGGTATATGGCCTGGGGGATTGCCTTGGATGCTTGGAAAGATAAACCAATTTTTGGATGGGGACCAAATAATTATTTTTATGCTTTTAATAAATTTTATCGGCCAGAATTTTTGGAAAGTGGTTGGGGTGAAACTTGGTTTGATAATGCCCACAATGTCGTGATGAATACTCTGGCTGTTCAGGGTGGAGTAGGAATAATCACTTATTTGAGTATGTTTGGAGTAGCGATTTTTATTTTATGGAAAGAATTTAAACAAAAAAAAATTGATGCCCACATGGTAAGTGTTGGTTCAGCCTTTTTTGTGGCACATCTTGTTAGTATGGTGACAGTGTTTGAAAATCCCACATCATATCTTTATTTTTTCTTTTTTATGGCATTTGTTAATGCACAATCCGGATATTCGGACCAGCCTGCCATGCGTGACAAGGCATTGCGGGCAGGTAATCCAGATTTACAGATAAAAAAGGAAAAAATTAAAAATAATTCTTTATCAATTGGTTTAATAATAACCGTGGTTTGTGCTGTGTCCTTATTTATTTATTCCACAGATATCAATCCAGCGCGGGCGAATAAAAATACCCTATTGGCAATTAGAGGGTTATATCAAAATCAAGATGCGGTAGAATTGTTTAAGCTAGCTTCTAGTGTACCCTCACCTCATATAGATGACATTCGGAATGATTTTGTTAGGACCGCTACTCAGGCGATAACCCAATTAATTCAGAATAAACAAATTGATAAAGCCAAAGCTTTGTTTGATTTGTCATACGGTGAAATACAAAAAAATATTTTGTTGCACCCATTAGATATTCGGGCTCATATTCAACAAGCTCAGTTAGCATTTTTGGGGGTAAATCTAAAACAAGATCCACTTTATTTTTTACAAGCGGAACAGGTTTTGGTTGAGGCATTGAAAAATTCACCAAAAAGACAACAGATTCAATATATGCTGTCTGGTTTGGAATTACAACTAGGAAAAAAAGATGAAGCCATCAAATTGGCTCAGGATAGTGTTGATAATGATCCTTTGATTGGCGAGAGTTGGTGGCGTTTGGCTTTGATTTATAATGAAATGGGTAAAAAAGCTGAAGCAGTGGCCACAATTCAAAAAGCTTTAGACCAGGGGATTGTATTTGATGACCAGGGAAAGCAAGTTACGCAAACGATTCTAGGTATAACCTCAACAAATAGATGATTGGAATGAAAGAGTGATAGTTTTCAGAATTCAGATAGCAAATAGCATTGTGTCAGTTACTGCTTGTTATCTGTTATCTGTTATCTGTTATCTGCTATTTGTTGTTTTGTTGGGCTGTTTAAGTGTTTATTTTTTCAATCTTTTGAATTTTTTAAATCTTTTAAATTATTGATCATATGAAGAGAGCATTAATTACTGGTATTACCGGTCAAGACGGATCATATTTAGCCGAGTTTTTGTTGGACAAAGGCTATGAAGTACATGGTATTATCCGTCGTTCTAGTAGTTTTAATACTGATAGAATTGAACATATTTATCAAGATCCGCACGATAAGGGAGTACGTCTAAAATTGCATTATGGAGACCTCACTGATAGTAGTAATCTTAATCGGATTTTGGAAAAAGTGGAACCACAGGAAATATATAATCTCGGCGCGCAAAGTCATGTCAAAGTTAGTTTTGAATTACCCCTCTATACTTGTAATGCCGACGGACTAGGAACATTGCGTTTGCTTGATGCCATCAAAGATGAAGATCTGAAAGTAAAATTTTATCAAGCTGGTTCGTCAGAAATGTATGGAAAAGTTTTGGAAACACCCCAAAAAGAAACTACGCCGTTTCACCCTCGTAGTCCTTATGCCTGTGCCAAAGTTTTTTCTCATGATATTTGTACTAATTATCGCGAGGCCTATGATATGTTTATTTGCAATGGCATTTTATTCAATCACGAATCACCCAGACGCGGTGGGACTTTTGTAACTAAAAAAATTACCAATGCTTTGGCAAAAATAAAATCAGGCAAACAAGAAAAGTTATATCTGGGTAATCTGGATGCCAAGCGTGATTGGGGTTATGCCAAAGATTATGTAGAAGCAATGTGGCTCATGCTTCAACAAGATAAACCAGATGATTTTGTTATTGCTACTGGTGAAACACATAGTGTACGAGAGTTTGTGGAACACTCAGCTAAGTTTTTTGGTTATGAAATAGAGTGGCAGGGGAGTGATTTAAAAGAAAAAGGGATTGACACTGAAACAGGTAAAGTGTTAGTTGAAATTGATCCACGTTATTTCCGTCCCGCTGAAGTTGATTTTTTACAAGGTGATGCGACCAAAGCCAAAACAGTTTTAGGTTGGGAACCAAGAGTTAAGTTTGAAGAATTGGTAAAAATAATGTGTGAAGCGGAAGTCGAAAGTTTATAAAGTTATAAAGTTCATAAAGTTATAAAGTATGAAAAAAGATTCAAAAATCTATATTGCAGGGCACAGAGGTTTGGTTGGCTCCGCAATTGTAAGAAAATTACAAGCCGAAGGTTATAACAATTTAATTTTAAAGACTCATACCGAATTAGATTTACTCAATCAACAAGCAGTAGCTGATTTTTTTGCAATAGAAAAACCAGAGTATGTATTTTTGGCAGCGGCCAAAGTTGGTGGTATCTTGGCCAATAATACTTATCCGGCCCAGTTTATTTATGAAAATTTGCAGATTCAAAATAACATAATTCACAATAGTTATTTAAGTGGTGTAAAGAAATTGTTGTTTCTTGGTTCTTCTTGTATTTATCCACGAGAATGTCAGCAACCAATGAAAGAAGATTATCTCTTGTCAGGAAAATTAGAATCAACTAATGAACCTTATGCTTTGGCAAAAATTTCTGGAATTAAAATGTGTCAATCTTACAATCGTCAATACGGTACAAATTTTATTGCCGTGATGCCGACTAATCTGTATGGGGTAGGGGATAATTTTGATTTACAAAATTCCCATGTTTTGCCAGCTTTAATTAGAAAATTTCATGAAGCCAAAATTAATGGCGTCAAAGAAGTGGTGGCTTGGGGTACAGGTAGTCCACGTCGAGAATTTCTTTATGTAGATGATATGGCCGATGGTTGCCTATTTCTCATGAATAATTTTAATCCAAATAAAGAACAAAATGAGGTCGGAGATATATTCACCAACTTAGGCACAGGAACAGATATTACTATTAAAGAACTGACAGAATTGGTTAAAAAAGTTATTGGTTTTGCAGGGGAAATAGTTTGGGATACAACTAAACCAGATGGTACACCACAAAAATTACAAGATATGACAAAAATGCATAGTTTGGGGTGGAAACACAAGATTGAGTTGGAAGAGGGGATAAGGATGACTTATGAAAGTTATAAAATGAGTTTGTAAAGTTTCCGCCAGAGGACGGATCAACCTTTGGTTGATAAAGCTATAAAGTTTGTAAAGTTAACGAAATGCTTGCACCGTACCGAACCGACCAAAGGGAGGTTCTGGTACTGGTGTGGATAACTTTTTGGCATCTTTTGACACCTAATGACACCTTATGTTATAATTAAGGTGTTTTATTTTTTAGCTAAAATTAGCCAAAATATACTGAATATGACAGGAATTAACCCAAATGAGGTTTATACCACGGTTGAGGCAGAAAAATTATTAAAAATTAGCAATAGTACTATGAAACGGCTTTTGAAAAAAGGTCTAATTCGGGCTAATAAAATTGGCAAGCAATACCGGATTTTAGGACACGAATTACTACGTCTGTTGTCTCCAGAAGTGGATGAAAAGGCTACTAATTTGTACCAAAAAGTTAAAATTAAGACGATTGAAAAGACGAGGGATTGGTAATCGAAAGTAGAAAGTTATAAAGTTCATAAAGTTGTAAAGTATAAATTTACGAAATTGGAATTCTTGGTTTACAAATAAACTATGGAGATGAAATTTGTGACAATTAAAACAAAATTTTTGGAAATCTGGAATCACTCGGGTTTTCAGAGATATTTTAAAAATACTAGTTGGTTATTTTTTAGTAGAATTTTTATTTTGGTTTTAGCTTTTTTTATTAGTGCTTATGTGGCACGTTATCTTGGCCCAGAAGAATATGGTATTTTAAATTATATTATTAGTTTTGTTGGTCTTTTTTCTTTTATTCCTAATTTAGGTATGAACAACATATTGTCGCGTGAATTAATTAAAACTCCAGAAAAAAAAGATAAACTACTGGGGACAGCTTTTTTATTACAGATATTCGGTAGTTTGTTGGCAGTTTTTTTGGTAGGTTTTTTTGTTATTTTTTTACTTAATGAAAATAAAACAACTAGTTTATTGTTGTTATTTGTGGCGAGTACATTTATTTTACAAGCTTTGAATGTGATTGATATATATTTTCAATCTAATGTCATGGCGAAAAGAGTGGTAATTATTCAAATGATGTCTTTTTTGATTTCCTCATTATTAAAGATTATTTTTATTTGTTTTAAACTTGATTTGATTTATTTTGTTTCACTTTATGTGTTTGATGCGATATTTTTTGCTAGTGGCTTACTTATAATATATAGACAAAATAATTTTTCTATATTTAATTGGCATTTTGATAGGGGGTTAGCAAAGAATTTACTAAAAGAATCTTGGCCGTTAATGCTATCCAGCAGTTTTCTTTTGATTTATGCTCGGATTGATCAAATTATGATAAAGCAGATGATGGGCAGTTATTCAGTTGGTTTGTATGCAGTGTCTGCCAAATTATCTGAGGCTTGGATCTTTGTACCTTCAGCAATTGTTGGTTCTCTCTTTCCAGCGATTATGAATGCAAAAAAAGTTAATCAGGATTTTTACGAAAACCGTTTTAAAAAAATGTATGCAATAGTTTTTTATTTATCTTTTGCTATTTCATTTTTTATTTTTATATTTGCCAAACCAATAATTAATTTGCTTTTTGGTTATGAATATTTAGGTGCCATATTATCATTGCAAATATATGTGTGGTCGGGGATAGCAACCGCTTTGGGTTTTATAATCTCTCAGTATTTAATTATTGAAGGTAGAACAAAAGTTTTATTTTTTGTAAATTTTTTGAGTATGTCTACTAATATACTTTTAAACCTACTTTTGATTCCGATTATGGGAATCGCTGGAGCAGCTTTGGCTACTCTGGTTTCATATTTTATGATGGTTTTTAGTATACTATTATTTAAAAATCTTAGAAGTCATTTATATTTAATTGTTAAAGCCTTACTTTTTGTATAGTTATTATCATTTTGAAATAATATTTATTAATATGCTTAATCCAGGATTTCCTAAACAATTCGAGAGTTCTGAATATATTTTAAATAATGAATTGGTTAAAAAAGTCATAACAAATAACAGTAACTTTGACACAGAAGAGGATAGGTTTGATGATGTCTATACTTTTGAAATTTGGAAAAAATTAGAATGTTTTAATATCAAGCCAGAAAGTTTAAGTGATTTAGAAGTGTTGGATATTTGTGCTGGATCAGGTTTTTTGTCTTATCATATTTTGAAAAATAGTAAACCAAAAAAAATTACCCTACTTGATATTAGTCAAAAAGAAATTAATCATGCTAAAGTAATACTTTCAGAAAAATATCCAGATTTGTCAATTGAATATGTACTGGCAGATTTTTTAAATTCTGAACATAAAAAACAGTATGATTTGATAATTGGTAATTCTTTTTTACATCATTTTTATAATTTACCGGATGCTCTTTTGAAGATCAAATCAATGCTTAAGCCAGGCGGAATTTTTGTAGCTTTACACGAACCAACTATTGCGTCTTTTGCTTTAGAGTCAAGAAATCCCTTAGCTTTGATTAAACATATTATTTATGGTAAAAATTATATAGAACTATTTAGAAAGATCTATTCAGTTAGTCCACATGGTGTGGTTGGTGGGGATGTTTGGATGTTTACTATAGAAGATTTAAAAAAAATGTTTAAAAATGCTGCTTTTATTGATATTGATTGTAGACCTTGTAATTTGTTCCGTTCTATTATAGTTGCATATTCTAGTTTTGTTCCTGGTTGTAAATTTATTAAATTAAAACTTTTAAAGTTGTCTATTATCTTTGATCAGATTATTTACAAATTTTTGCCAGAAAAATTTTTTGGATCGACCGTTTCTTTTGTTAAAAAAGATATTATAAAATAATTAATTTTTTATATTAATATTAAAGTTTTGTGTTAACCATTATTACTAAACCTGTTTCAAGAGTGTATAGTATTTTGAAATTTTTACAAAATATTGTTTTTAGTATTCAAGGCCGATCAGTTTTAAAAGTAAAATACGGTGGACATTACGCAGTGACCAGAAGTCTTGTAGAGGGGTTGAGTAAAATTGGAGCAGAATTTAATTATAATCCAACAAAAAAATCAAACATTACTGAAGTGGTTGTGGTATTATCAAGTACACAAGCCCTAAAACAGGTTATTAAATTAAAAAAGAAAGGCTTGGTAAAAAAAATTATTACTGGTCCCAATATTTTAATGGTTCCAAGTAGAAAGGATAAAATCTTAAAAAGTAAAGAAATTGATTTGATTCTCCAACCATCAGTTTGGCCAAGGCAAATATTTGCGGAGATTTTTCCTGATTCATCATCAAAACTTAGAGCCTGGCCTGCAGGTGTTGACTTTGATGATTGGAAAATAGATAAGCAAAAAAATATTGAAAAAAATATATTAATTTATTTTAAATGCTCAGTAAAAGTGATGTTTGAGGAGTGCATAAAAATTCTTGAAAAATTTGGATATAGAGTCGAAGTTATATATTATGGTAAATATAATATTGATCAATATAAAGTCGCTCTGGCTAGGAATAATTTTTTAATACATTTAGTCGAACATGAATCTCAAGGTATCAGTTTAGCTGAGGCTTGGGCGACAAATACCCCAACATTAGTTTGGAATCCCGGTCTTTATTTTTGTGATAATGGTAATAATTACTATTGTTCTTCTGCACCATATTTATCCAAACAGACTGGGATTTTTTTTCGAGACATTGAGGAATTCGAAAATATCGTATCAAATAGTTTGGTTAACAAAAATTTTTCACCAAGAAAATGGGTAGAAGAAAATATGACAGATGAAATTTGTGCAAAAAGATTATTAGAGATAATTGATTTTTGACTTTTAGTATTTTATAAAATTTAGAGTAAATTATGAATTATAATGAAAAAAAAATAAGTTACATTATTCCTGCATATAATTGTGCTGATACAATTCTTGAGTCGGTTAATTCTATTATACAAAACAACTTAGAGACTGGTGATGAAATTGTTATTTGTAATGACTGCTCTACAGACAACACTGAGGTAGTACTTAATAATTTAGCGACAAATTATAATTTTATTAAAATCATTAAACATGAAAAAAATAAAGGTGGTGCTTCAGCGAGAAATACAGCTATAGAAAATTCTAAAAATGATCTCATATTTTGTTTAGATTCTGACAATTTGTTAGTGGCAAATAGCGTTAAATCATTAAAAAAAATTCTTCTGGACGAGAAAGCTGATATTGCATCTTTTCAGGAACTTCATTTTTTTAAAGAAAAAAATAATATTTCCCACAAATGGATATTTCCTGAAGGTGTTTTTACGTTAGCAGATTTTATAGCAGGTGGAAATTCTCCTGGAGCAAGCGGAAACTATTTATTTACAAAAGAGATTTGGAAAAGATCTGGCGGATATCCTGTTTTTGCCAAATCGCTTGATGCTTGGGGTTTTGGATTTTTACAATTAGCGGTGGGTGGTAAGTTGGTAGTTTTACCAAATTCTTATTATCTTCATAGATTTGGGCATAAATCATATTGGGTAAGAGAAGCAAAGAACAATTTGTCAGTCATCGCACTTCAAATTATGGAGCCATACAAAAATTTATTTGAAAGCAGTGAATGGGAGTATTTGAGCAAAAATGATTGGCTTTCTTGTTTTGACAAAAGGCCTATAAAGCTTTTATCAGGAGAGGTTGGTAAAACAGGCATAGTTAAACGTAGTGTTTTTAATAATATCAAGATATTATTAAAAATTAAAATTAAAAAAATGTATAAAGTAACTCCGAGGATTATTACTACCCCCATTTTGACTGTTTGGAGTTGGAAAAGATATTTTAAAATATTTAAGTTTGTAAAAGATTTTAATATTTTTAAAAAGCTTGCAAAAATATCCGACAATCGTTTTGTTCCGGTCATTAAAGATTTTTATCCAGTACTTGGTGAGGACACCACTAACACTGGTTTTGATCGTCACTATACTTATCATCCGGCTTGGGCGGCTAGAATTATTGCGAATAATAAACCAGAATTTCATGTTGATATTTCTTCTATACTTCATTTTTCTACAATAGTTTCGGCCTTTGTACCAGTTTATTTTTATGATTATCGACCAGTAAAAATAAATTTAGATGGGTTAACAGCTGGTCAGGCTGATATTCTTTCTTTACCATTTAAAAATGGTGAGATTAAATCATTGTCTTGTATGCATGTAGTGGAACATGTTGGGTTAGGTCGTTATGGCGATCCAATTGATCCTACAGGTGATATAAAAGCGATTAATGAATTGAAACGAGTTTTGTCAGTGGGTGGTGATTTGTTGTTTGTGGTGCCAATTGGTAAATCAAAACTCGTTTTTAATGCCCATCGTATTTATAGTTATGACCAGATTATTTCATATTTTAAAGATTTAACCTTGGTTGAATTTGCTTTAATTCCAACAAGAAAAGAAGATGGAGATTTATTAATTAATCCTAATAAAGAAATTGCGGATAATCAGGACTACGGTTGTGGCTGTTTTTGGTTTAAAAAGTAAAATATTTAATTTAAGTTTTTATATGATAATTGTTAAACTAAGTGGGGGGTTGGGAAATCAAATGTTCGAGTATGCTTTTGCTCGAGCTTTGAGTTTTAAATATAAACAAACTTTATTTTTAGATAAAACTGTCTATAAAATAAAAACAAAAAATACGCCAAGAAAATATTTTTTAAATTTTTTTTGTATCAATTCTTTTTCATTTGTTTCTCGTATTTTATCAGGCATGTTTGTATTTTTGGATTTAATTTACAAGATATTATTTAGGAGGACATTTATTATTAAGGAAAAACTGGTGTATAAATTTGATGACAATTTAAAAATTAAAAAAAATGGAATTAATTATTTATATGGATATTGGCAGAGTTATAAATATTTTGAAGATTTTAGTGAAATTATTTTAAAGGATTTTATACCTAAAATTACCTGGATTGGAAAACTAAAAGAAATGGACGACAAAATTATTAGTTCTAACTCAATCTCTATTCATGTACGTCGGGGTGATTATGTTGGACACCAGGATCATGAAGTGTGCAATATTGAATATTATCAAAAATCAATTAATTTTTTCCAGAAAAGCTGTGTAAGTCCTATTTTTTATGTATTTTCTGATGGTGTTGATTGGGTAAAAGATAATTTGAAATTTAATGACGCGACAGTTGTTTTTGTTAGTGGTAATGGTTTTAATGAAGCGGAAGAATTGATTTTGATGAGTCATTGTAAACATAACATTATTTCTAATAGTTCATTTAGTTGGTGGGCGGCTTGGCTCAATAAAAATTTCGATAAAAAAGTTGTTGCGCCCAAAAGGTGGGTGAATTCAATGACTCCAGAAGCTGTTGAAGATTTGATTCCAAAGAATTGGATTAGAGAATTGGAATAACAAATAATTTTTTTATGTGCGGAATAACAGGAATAGTTAGTGAAAATTCAAGAGATCGTGTTGAAAATTTGGACAAGATGATTTCAACTCTTAACCACCGCGGACCAGATGGAAATGGTCGGGCGATTTTTGATAATTGTTTGTTGGGACATAATCGTTTAAGCATTATAGACCTGTCTACAGGTGATCAACCAATGTATTCTTTTGATCATAAACAAGCAATTGTGTTTAATGGTGAAATTTATGGCTATAAAGATATAAAAAATAAATTAGTTAATTATAATTTTCAAACCACTTCTGACACCGAAGTAATATTGGCTCTTTATAAAAAATATAGCGAAGATATGATGACTCATTTACCGGGGGCTTTTGTTTTTGCGATTTGGGATGAATCAGAAAAGAAATTATTTGTTGCCAGAGATCGGTTTGGAGAAAAGCCTTTTTATTATGCTTGGGGTAAAAATAATGAATTTATTTTTGCTTCGGAAATCAAAGCCATTCTTGCTTCTGGTTTGGTGGAGCCAATATTGGATGATGAGTCAGTAGTGCATTATTTACAACATCTCTATGTTCATCCTTCCAGAACTATTTATAAAAATATTAAGGTTTTGCCACCCGCTCATTTTTTGATTTTACAAAACAATAAGATCGAAATAAAACGTTATTGGAATTTACCGCCAGTTGATGAAAAAATAAATGAAGAAGAAGCCATTGAAAAATTTCATATTTTGTTAGAACAGGCTGTCAGTAGACAATTAGTAGCTGATGTACCGGTAGGTGTATTTTTGAGTGGGGGGTTGGATTCTAGTACAATTGTGGCGGTGGCGAGCAAGTTTAAAAATCCTTTAAAAACTTTTTCTTTTGGTTTTGGTGATTTGATCAATGAATTACCGTTTGCTAGTGAAATTGCTAAGAAATATTCCACTGAACACACAGAACTAAGAAGTAACTATAATATTGCAGCCACATTTTTAAAAATGAATGAAGTATATGATGAACCATTTGCAGATTCTTCTAATATCCCAACCTATTTAATTTCTCGTGAAGCTGGTAAGTATGTAAAAGTAGCCTTAAGTGGGGATGCTGGTGATGAACTTTTTGGTGGTTATGATTGGTATAAGACATATATTTATGATTCAAGAATAAATAATTTTATAAATCCGGATGTAAGATTTTTGTTTTGGAAAATAATGGCGAAATTCAAAATTCGCAATGATCGAGCTTTTTTTGGAGCGAGAGCAGAGAGTTTGTTAAAAGATAAAAATATTTTTCAAGCGCATAAAATACAGAATACATATTTTGATAATCAAGAAATTATAAAAATTGGTTTAAACATTAACAAAACAGAATATCAATCAAGCTGGAATTTGTATAATAATACAAATGATGCTTTTAGACACGATTTGACAGATTATATGCCTGGTGATATTTTGGTAAAAACTGATCGCGCTTCTTTGGCTAATGGATTGGAGTTACGAGCCCCGTTTCTTGATATTGATTTTGCTTCATTTTGTATTAGTTTGCCAGCGCGTTTAAAAGTAAACTTAAATAGTAATAAATATATTTTGCGTCGCGCTTATGAATCAGCTTGGACAGAATCAATTAGAAAAAGAAATAAACAAGGTTTTGGTGGTCCGGTAAAAAATTGGCTTAAAGATAAACAAATGCAAGAATTAAAAAATCAATACTTAGACAATCCAAATAGTAAAATCTTTGATTTTATATCATATGAGACTAGTAAAAAAATATCCGCAAAAAATAATTACAAAACTTGGGCTTTGTTAGTTTTGGCTTTGTGGTTTGATAAAAAATTTTAATATTTAAATAGTATAAAAATGAAGATATTAACCATAATTTATGACTTGGATAAAGGTGGTACTCAGAGAGCCGCTCAGATTTTTGCTGAATCTTATAAAAAAATTGGTCATGACTCTAGAATGTTGTCACTTTATGGCTTGGGCTGTAGATATGATGAAATAAAAGATTATATAAAAGTATGGCACACAATTTCAGAAGAAAATTTAATAGAAATTAAACAGTGGAATCCAGATATTATACATATACATTCACACGGTCCAAAAGAAGAGGATATTAACAGAATACTTGATTATTTAAAAAATGATCATATAAAAATAATTGAACAAAATGTTTTTTCCAAGCCTTCACCTTGGGCAAAAAGAATTGATGTAAGTTTTCAATTGAGTAATTGGGCTCTTTGGCTTTTTAATATGAGAGGTGGTAATAAATTTAAAACCGCCATAGTACCATATCCAGTTGATTGTAGTAAATTTTGTTGTAGCAATGACTCCGAAATTAAAAAATTTAAAGATACTTATAATATTCCCCAAGATGCTTTGGTTATAGGGAGAATTGGTCAATCATTTACTGGAAAATGGTCTTTGGTGTTAGTAGATTCTTTTAATAAATTGGCCAAAATTTATTCTAATTTATATTTAGTTGTGGTCAATCCATCAGCTAATATTATAAAAGAAGTCAATAAGTCAGAATTTAAAAACAGAATAATACATATTCCAAAAATTTATGGTGATAAAGCTTTGTCAATTGCTTATTCTTCTTTTGAATTGATGGTGCATACGGCCGAACAAGGCGAAAGTTTTGGATATGTTTTAGCTGAATCAATATTGTGCGGAACACCAGTAATCACTTTGAGTACACCATGGGGTGATAATAGCCAGTGCGAGGTGGTAGGGAATTATAAAGGTGGTTATGTTGTGAATAATCTTAGAGGAATTGTTAGCGCCGTACAATATTATTTTGATAATCCAGACCAGCAAATAGCCTTAAAAAGGTTAGGACGTGAACATATTTATAGTAATTATGATTGCATAAAAGTGGCAAATGAAGCCCTTGAAAATGCACTGTACTATAAAAATGATAATAAAGACAAAACAAATATCATAAGAAATAAAATTGATATCATACTCAAAGATACATTTGATAATAAAAATTTATTGGCAAGGTTATTTATGAAAACTAATATTTTATTTTTTAGAAGATTAACCCTGTATAATTATCCGTTGAGGATTTTATTACCAGTAATGATTAAAAAAATATTCAAAATTAAAGAGTAGATTTAGTTAATTATAATTATGTTTTTTGATACACCAATCTTATTTCTTATTTTTAATCGCCCTGATACCACCAGGAGAGTTTTTGAGGAAATAAAAAAACAAAGGCCAAAATATTTGTTTGTGGCGGCTGATGGACCGAGATTAAATATTCCTGGAGAAATAGATAGATGTCAGCAGACACGCGATATTATAAAAGAAGTTGATTGGGAATGTGAAATAAAAACTTTGTTTCAAGAAAAAAATTTAGGTTGTGGCCAGGCGGTCAGTGGTGCCATTACTTGGTTTTTTGAAAATGTAGAAGAAGGTATTATTTTAGAGGATGATTGTCTGCCCGAGCCTTCATTTTTTACATTTTGTGAGGAATTACTACAAAAATATAGAGATAATGACAAAGTTGGAGTAATAAGTGGAGATAATTTTTTATTTAATAAATTTGAAATTAAGGATAGTTATTATTTTTCCCAATTTTCTCATATTTGGGGCTGGGCTACTTGGAGAAGGGTTTGGCAAAAGTATGACTTTGATATGAAAGAGTGGTCTCGTCTGCGAAATGAAAATTGGCTTAAAAAAGTTTTTGATAAAAAAACTGCGCAATATTATTGGCAAACCATTTTTGATGATGTTCACTCCGGCAAAATTAATACTTGGGATTATCAGTTAACTTTTGCTTGTTTTTTGAATGATTATTTGTCAGTTATGCCAAAAGAAAATCTTATTAGTAATATTGGTTTTGGTGGTATTGGTTCCACACACACCAAGCATAAAGGAGGAAAATTTTCTAATATGTCTACACACCCAATTGTTTTCCCATTGGTCTGCCCAGACAAAATTTTTCAAAATAAAAAAGCGGATTATTATATTCAAAAGAAAAATTTTTGTTGGTGGAAATTGTTTATTAAAAAATCTAAACCAGGTAAGTTTTTATTAAATATTTTAAAAAGATGAAAATAATTGTTATTGGTGATTTTTATTTTGAAATTTATGAAAAAGCAATCTTTAATGCCTTGCTTCTTTTGGGTTATGACACATATAAATTTTCTTGGCATGAATATTTTAAAGATTTACAATATAAAAAGTTAGCAAATAATATATTTAAATCATTATACTATAAATTTCAATATCGTTTTGCTGTTGGTCCTGTAGTTAACAAGATTAATAATGATTTATTAAAATTTGTTAATCAGATTAAGCCAGATTTAGTCTTTGTTTATCGTGGAACCCATCTATATCCCGACACTATCAAAGCAATTAAAGAAAGTGGGGTGGTGGTATTTGCTTATAATAATGATGATCCATTTAGCAAAAAATACCCTTGGTATTTTTGGCGTAATTTTATAAAGGCTATTCCACTTTATGATCATATTTTTGCTTATCGAGAAAAAAATATTATTGACTATAAAAAATTAGGATGCAATAATGTTAGTCTACTTCGATCATACTATGTCAAAGAAAGAAATTTTTACATTGATGAGGTTGATGAAAATCGTTTCAAATCAGATGTAATATTTGTAGGGCACTTTGAAGATGATGGCAGAGATGAATATATAAAATTTTTGTTTGACAATAGGGTAAATATAAAATTATTTGGTGGTTCTTCATGGATAAAATCAAAGTATTATAATTATTTTGTCAATAAAATTGGTCCAATTGATAATCTGGATAATATAGAATATAATTTAGCTTTGAATAGCGCAAAAATTTGTTTGGTGTTTTTGTCCAAAAGAAATAATGATACTTATACTCGTCGTTGTTTTGAAATACCAGCTACAAAATCTTTAGTGCTTAGTGAATACAGTGATGATTTGAATACTTTGTTTGCACAAGGAAAAGAGGCTGATTATTTTAAATCCAAAGAAGAATTACTTGAAAAAGTAAGATTTTATCTGGCTAATGAAAATATGAGAATTGAGGTAGTAGAAGCTGGATATAAGAGATTAATAAAAGATAAACACGAAGTTGGTGATCGAGTTGGAGAGATTATAAAAATTTTTAAAGAAAAATATGAAAAAAGTATTAATAATTAACACTACTTTTGACCAGGGTGGGGCAGCAACGGTTGCTCAGGATTTATTTTTCTCAGAGAATAATGAGTACCAATTTTACTTTGCTTACGGTCGGGGTAAAAAAAATAATCTGTCAAGAGTTTTTTATTTTGGAAATTGGTTAGAAACTCTATTTCATGTTTTTTTGGTTCGTTTTTTTGGTTTGGAAGGCGTGGGGAATTACTTTTCCACTCGTAAGTTAGTTAATTTTATAAAAAGAGAGAAATTTGATTTGGTGCATTTGCATAATTTACATGGTTATTATTTAAATTTTTCTTATTTAATAAAATTTTTAGCTAAAGAAAAAATTAAAGTAATTTGGACTATTCATGATGAGTGGGCGCTAACATGGTTGCCAGCACATAGTATGGGCTGTGAACATTGTCAGACTTTGGAAGGAAAGTGTAAAAATAAATATTCTTACCCCAAAAATTATTGGCCAATTTTGGCTAAATATAATTTGCAGAGAAAGAAAAAGATTTTAAGTTTAGATTGGAATCCTATAATTATTTCTCCAGCTGAGTGGTTAACACAAAATATTAAAAAATCATTTTTAAATAAGTTTGAAGTAAGAACAATTACTAACGGTGTAGATACTAATTTATTTCAGCCAACAGATAATAAAACAGCTTTGCGAACAAAATACAATTTACCAACAGACAAAAAAATTGTTTTGTTTAATATTGGCGATGTGAAAGATAAAAATAAAGGAATGAAATATATTATTGGTTTAATTAAAAATTTAGATAAAACAGATTACTTATTTTTGGGTGTGGGTGGGGGAGTTATTCTTGCAGGAGAAAATGTTAAATCAATTGGTTATATAAAAGACAAAAAAATATTATCTCACTATTTAGCTTTGTCAGATATACTATGTTTTACTTCTTTGGTTGAGACTATGCCTCTAACTGTGTTAGAAGCGTTATCCACTGGTTTACCAATTATTGCTTTTGATATTTTAGCTTTGAGAGGTTTAATTAACGAAAAAGTGGGCAGATTGGTATCTATTGATAATAGACAATTAGCTGAAAATATGTTACATTTATTAAATAATGAAGAAATTTTAATAGATAAGGGAATTAATGCCAGAGAACATGTCTTGGCTAATTATACAAAAGAAAAATTTTTGTTTAGCTATTTTAAACTTTATAATGAGTTATAAATATGAAATTATCAATTATCACTGTTTCCTATAATAGCGCGGAAACCATAGAGGATACTATAAAGAGTGTAATGGCTCAGAATTATTCTGATTTGGAATATATAATAATTGATGGTGGTTCAAAAGATAATACTCTAGAGGTAGTGGAAAAATATAAGGACAAAATTGCTAAAATAATTTCTGAACCAGACAAGGGTATTTATGACGCTATGAATAAAGGGATAAAAATGGCGACGGGTGGGGTGGTAGGAATTATAAATTCTGATGATTTTTATTTTAATGAACATATTTTTAATGATGTTATGAATGAATTTGAAAAAACTGGTTCAGAGGCTGTGTATGGTGATATTGTTTACGTAGATAGAGAAGAAACTAAAAAACAAGTGAGATTCTGGCAAGCAGGGGAATATAGAGAAGAAAAATTAAACTGTGGTTGGATAATGCCTCACCCAGCTTTTTTTGTAAAAAAAGAAATTTATAATAAATTTGGTTTGTTTAATTTGGATTTTAGAATTGCAGCTGATTATGAATTAATGTTGCGATTTTTAAAAAATGGTCTAAAAGTTAGTTATTTACCGCAGACTTTTGTTTGTATGCGGGAAGGTGGTTTTAGTGGCCAGAGTTTTAGACAACGAAAAAAAGGTTGGCAAGAATTAAAAAAAGCCTGGGCTATTAATAATTTTAAAATTCCCAGATTTTTTATTACAAGACGTATTTTATCTAAGATTAAACAATATTTTATATGAAAACTATTTTAATCACTGGCGGAGCAGGTTTTTTGGGTTCACACTTATGTGAAAAACTTTTAAGTTTAGAAAACAGAGTTATTTGTGTGGATAATTTTTTAACAAGTAATCGGAAAAATATTTCCAAACTAGAAACCAATGAAAATTTTAAATTTATTGAACATGATATAATTAATCCGTTATTTATAGATGAAAAAATTGATGAAATCTATAATTTAGCTTGTCCGGCCTCACCAATTCATTATCAAAAAAATGCAATTCGCACCATTAAAGCTAATACGATTGGAGTAATAAATATTTTGGGTTTAGCTAGAAAACATAATGCTAAAATTTTACAAGCTTCTACTTCTGAAGTCTATGGCGATCCGTTGGTTCATCCCCAGACCGAAGATTATCGCGGTAATGTAAATCCAGACGGCCCACGGGCCTGTTATGATGAGGGAAAACGTTGCGCTGAAACACTTTGTTTTGATTATTATAGGACCCATGGTTTGAAAATAAAAATTGTTAGGATTTTTAATACTTATGGACCAAATATGGCTCCGGATGATGGTCGGGTAGTGTCAAATTTTATTATCCAGGCTTTAAATAATAATGACATAACAATTTATGGCGACGGTTCTCAAACTAGGAGCTTTTGTTATGTAGATGATTTGGTTGTTGGTTTTGTAAAAATGATGGACACTGGTGATAATATAACTGGCCCAATTAATCTTGGTAATCCGCACGAATTTACTATTTTACAATTGGCGGAGAAAGTGTTAGAATTGACGGGTTCAAAAAGTAAAATTGTTTTTGAAAATTTACCAGAGGATGATCCTAAACAAAGAAAACCAGACATCAGTTTGGCCAAGAAAATTTTGGATTGGGAGCCAACTATTGGTTTGGAAAATGGTTTACCAAAAACTATTAAATATTTTTTAAATTAATTTTTTTCTATGAATATTCTCTATATTGGTTCGGGTTTTGTGGGAGCATGCAGTGCGGCTGTCTCAGCCGATAGTGGGCACAATACTTTGGTGTATGATATTAATGAAGAAAAAATAAGATTATTATCTTCAGGGGATCGTGATGTAATCCAATCTTGCTTATTTGAGGATGGTTTGGGTGATTTGCTAATTAGAAATAAAGAGAGAATCAAATTTACTCTTGATTATAATTTGGTAGAAAGTTTTTTGGATGATTGTGATGCAATTTTTATGTGTTTACCTACGCCAGAAATTGGTGAGACCGGGGAGAGTAATTTATCTTATTATTTTGATGCGGCTGAAAAATTGGCTAATAGTTTGTTAAAGCGCAATCAAGGTAGTCAAGAAAAATATATTATTATTGTTAATAAGAGTACTGTTCCAGTTGATATGGTGAATAGAACTCAGGAAATAATGGATAAAGCCGGAGTAAAGAACTATGGTATAGTATCAAATCCAGAATTTCTAGTAGAAGGCAAAGCTATTTCTGGCTCATTGAAACCAGATAGAATCGTGGTGGGTGCTTGGCAAGAAAAAGATTTTAAAATTATGCGTCAGGTTTATGAACGTTTTTATAATTCTCCCAATGTGGAATATGTTGAAGTCAATCCCAAAGAAGCCGCGGCTGGGAAATTATTAGCCAATTTTTATTTATTTAATAAATTAGCCATTTGTTTTGATGTGATTGGTCGGACTTGTGAAACTTTTTCTGATTTGCAATTTGAAAATTTACGTAAGATTTTGACCACTGACCCAAGAATTGGCTCTTGGGGGCTGTATGACAGTCTCTATGCAGGGGGTAGTTGTTTTATAAAAGATGCCAGATCATTGTCTCATCAATTACAGACCACCGGGGCTAATGCGGTATTGGTGAATGAAACTTATTTGGCTAATAAACGGCAATTAGAAAATTTTTTTGGTCGAGCAGAAAAAGAAGCTAAAATTGATTGGACAAATAAAACTGTGGCTTTGTTGGGTGTAGCTTTTAAACGCGATACCAATGATATTCGTAATTCAGCTAGCATTGAGATTGGTAATTTTTTGAAAGAAAAGCAAGTAAAAACCGTTCAAGTATATGATCCGGCTGGAATGGGCTTTTTTAAACAAGTCTTTCCTGTATCAGAACAATTTAAATACTTTGACAATGAGATTAGTGCTATAAAAGAAGCTGACATTGTTATTATTGCCACTGATTGGCCACAATTTAGGGGATTAGGTGAGTCTTTATTGCAATTATCTAATAGACCACTTATAATGGATGGAAGGAGAATGTTGCAACATAATTATGCAGAGTTGCAACAAGCTGGGTTTGATATTATTGCCGTTGGTTCAAAGTTTTTGGAAGGAATAAGGAATAAGGAATAAGGAATTTATATTTAATTATTATTTTATGAGTCGTTATCTTGTTACAGGCGGGGCGGGTTTTATAGGTACCAACCTCGTAATACAATTATTAAGCGAAGGTCATGAAGTGGTAGTGTTTGATAACTATGCTGGTGGCAATCCTTTCGACCCTGCTCAGGATAAAAAAAACCGGATTCAAGCTGGCGCTGAGTATGTTGAGGGTGATATTCGTAATTTAGAAGAATTAAATAAGGCTATGGTGGGTGTGGAC